>CAVTIX010000008.1:0-482745 GCA_963734725.1 uncultured Actinomycetes bacterium | reverse complement strand
CCAGCGGCTCAGCCTGGCCGGCGCCCTGCTCGGCGACCCCGGCGTGCTCATCCTGGACGAGCCGCTGAACGGGCTCGACCCGGAGGGGATCCGCTGGATGCGCGGCCTGCTGCGGTCGCTCGCCGGCGAAGGCAGGACCGTGCTGGTCTCCAGCCACCTGCTGACCGAGGTCGCCCAGACCGTGGACGAGGTCGTCGTCCTCGCCAAGGGCCGCCTCATCGCCGAGACCACGCTGGCCGACCTGACCGAGCGCAGCTCGGTAACCCGGGCCCGCACCACCGACGCGACCAGGCTCGCCGACGTGCTGCTGGCCGCCGGAATCCAGGTCCGCGTGGTGGACGGCGCCACCGTGGAGGCCCGCGGCGCCGATGGCGACACGATCGGCCTGGCCGCCGCCGCGCGGGCCCGCCCATCCTCGAATCGTCCCGGCACGACGAGGACCTCGAAACCCTCTTCTTCGAAATGGTCAACGACCGGCCGGAGGTGGCGGCATGAGCACCGCAGCGCTTATCCGATCCGGTCAGCAAAACTCAGGAGGTTATGCCATGAACGCCACCGTGCGGCTCGCCCGAGCCGAGTTCCGTAAGCTATTCACCACCCTCGCGGTCCCGGTCACCGTCGCCCTCGCGGCCGTGTTCGCCGTCGGCAGCGTGCTCATCGACGCGGCGGTCGCAGGCAAGCCGGGCCAGCATCCCCTGGGCAGCGCCGCGGAGACCTATCAGATGCTCAAGTTCGGCCCCATCGTCGTGGTGGCCATGCTGATCCTCGGCATCCTCGTCGCGGGCGGCGAGTTCCGGCACCGCACCATCGTGCCGACCCTGCTGGCCACGCCGCGGCGGGCCCAGGTGTTCGCGGTCAAGGTTGCCGTGATCGCCCTGTTCGGCGCGGTGTTCAGCGCGGTGATCTTCGGCCTGGGCCTGGGCGCCATCGCCGGGGTGCTGGCAGCACATGGAATGCACACTCTGCCCGCGGCGGCCGGCCGGATGTATGTCGGCACGGTCATCGCCGTGCTCTGCTTCGGAATGATCGGCGTCGCCCTCGGCGCGCTCACCCGCAACACCTTCGTCGCGATCATCGCGGCGGTCGGCTGGGCGCTGTTCGTCGAGGTGATCGCCCTGGGCACCGTGGCGCCCAGCCTGGCAAAGTGGTTCCCGGTGTGGGCGTCCATCGGCCTGACCAACCCGCCCGAGCAGCCCAATGTCCTGGCACCTGGCGGTCGCCTGGTGCTGGCCGGGCGACGCGGTGGCCATGCTGGCGGCCGCCAGCCGGACCACGTACCGCGTGACATTGGCTAGGCCCCCTGGCCCAGCCACCATGGCCGGCCCTCGTGACGGAGTCACGGGAGCCGCTAGGCCATTGGGGGTCCGGCCGCGGGGGTCCGGGGGCTTGCCCCCGGGAAGGCGGAGTGCTCCGCCGGGCTGGCAGGGCAGCCCCAAGACAGGCTGCCACCCCTTCGCATGGCGTCAGCCACGCAGCCACTGTCTCGGATGGTGAGACATGCGTTTCGCCGCTGCGTATCGCATGTGCCAGACTAAGACCGTGACGTGCGGCCGGATTATTATCGGCAGGCGCGCCTGCACCTAGCAGGCCCCGGAGTTTCCTCAGGCCCGCACCCGTCGGCGCGCAGACCTCTTGCATCCCGCGAGGGGTCTTTTGCTTTGTCCGGCCGGGCGCGGTCCCAGACAGAACGGATGACAGATGCCCAACGACAGCTTCCACGTCTACGACACCACGCTGCGCGATGGCGCCCAGCAAGAAGGCCTCACCCTCGACCGTCGCCGACAAGCTGGCCATCGCACGGCGCCTGGACGAGTTCGGTGTCGGCTTTATCGAAGGCGGCTGGCCGGGCGCCATCCCCAAGGACACCGAGTTCTTCCGCCGGGCGCGCACCGAGCTCCAGCTCAGCCACGCCACCCTCGCGGCGTTCGGGTCCACCCGGCGCCCGGCGTGGTCACCGCCGACGACCCGCAGGTAGCGGCGCTGCGCGAGTCCGGCGCGCCGGTGGTGACGCTGGTCGCCAAGAGCCACGACCGGCACGTCACCGCGGCGCTGCGGACCACCCCGGCCGAGAACCTCGCCATGATCGCCGACACGGTGCGGCACCTGTCCGCCGAGGGTCAGCGGGTGTTCCTCGACGCCGAGCACTTCTTCGACGGGTACCGCTCCGATCCCGCCTACGCCCTGGAGGTGGTGCGGGTCGCCGCCGAGGCAGGCGCCGAGGTCGTGGCGCTCTGCGACACCAACGGGGGCATGCTGCCCGCCGAGCTCGGCGACGTGGTCACGGCGGTCGCGTCGGCCACCGGGGCCCGGCTGGGCATCCACTGCCACGACGACACCGCCTGCGCGGTGGCGAACACGCTGACCGCGGTGGCGGCCGGGGTCAGCCACGTCCAGGGCACGGCAAACGGCTACGGGGAGCGAGCCAACGCCAACCTGTTCAGCGTGGTCGCTGGCCTGCAACTCAAGCAGGGCCGCCAGGTGCTGCCGGACGGGTGCCTAGCCGAGATGAGCCGGGTGGCACACGCGATCAGCGAAGTCACCAACGTGACTCCGCTCGCGCACCAGCCGAACGTCGGTTTCTCCGCGTTCGCGCACAAGGCAGGGCTGCACGCCTCGGCGGTCAAGGTTGACCCGATGCTGTACCAGCACGTTGACCCGGCGCTAGTCGGCAACGACATGCGGATGCTGGTTTCTGACATGGCCGGGCGGGCGTCGGTGGAGATCAAGGGCAGGCAGCTCGGTTACGACCTGTCCGGCGGGAAGCCGGGCAGCGCCGGGCGGGTGGTGGAGCGGGTCAAGGACCTGGAGGCCCGCGGGTACACATTCGAGGCCGCCGACGCGTCCTTCGAGCTGCTGCTGCGCGACGAACTGGCCGGGGAGCGGCTGCGGCACTTCCAGGTGGAGTCGTGGCGGGTGATCGTCGAGCGCCGGGCCGACGCCGCGGTGGCCAGCGAGGCCACGGTCAAGCTGACCGCGAAGGGCGAGCGGATCGTCGCCACCGGTGAGGGCAACGGCCCGGTGAACGCGCTGGACAACGCCCTGCGGCTGGCGCTGGAGCGGCTCTACCCCGAGCTGGCCATGCTGGAGCTGGCCGATTACAAGGTCCGCATCCTGGAGAACTCGCACGGCACCGGCGCGGTGACCCGGGTGCTCATCGAGTCCGGGATGGCACCGGCGCGCCGGACGGCACCTGGAGCACGGTGGGCGTGGACGAGAACATCATCGCCGCATCCTGGCACGCGCTGGAAGAAGCCGTCACCTATGCCCTGCTGCGGGCTGGCTACCAGCCCGGCGAGACAGCCGCCGGACGCGGCTGAGCTGGGCCAGCGATACGGTGGAGCCTATGGACGACAAGGAGATCTTGGCCCACATCGACGATCTCATCCAGACCGAGCACGAGCTGCGCACCAAGCTCGCGTCCGGTGAGATTTCCGGCGCAGAGGAGCATGCCCGGCTGGCCGCGGCCGAGCAGGCGCTCGACCAGTGCTGGGACCTGCTGCGGCAGCGCCGGGCCCGCAGGGAGTTCGGCCAGAACCCGGAGGAGGCGCAGGCGCGGCCGGTCACCGAGGTGGAGGGGTACCGGCAATAACGCCGGGATCGGAGCGTGCGCATTGCGAGGTTCGCCGCGGGCGATGAGGTCTCCTACGGGCTGGTGGGCACCGCCCGGCCCGGCAGCACGGCAGGCAGTGGCGAGGTCATCGCCGAGCTGGCCGGTCACCCCTTCGGCGGGGGCAGCGACGGCATCCGGCTGACCGGCGCCACCTACCTGCTCACCGACGTCCGGCTGCTGGCGCCGGTGCTGCCCAGCAAGGTCATCGGCTTTAGCCCGGCTGGCCCCGGGCCAGCCGGGCGGGTGGCTGACGGGCTGGACGATGATTCCGTTATGTATCTGAAGCCGTCCACCGCGGTCTGTGGCCCGTCGGACCCGATCCGCTACCCGGCGCAGGCGCATCGCCTGAGGCCGGAAGGGAAGCTGGCCGTGATCATCGGCCGGCTGTGCCGCCAGGTGCCGCCGGACCAGGCCGCCGCGGTGATCTTCGGTTACGCCTGCGCCCTCGACGTCACCGCGGCCGACGTGGCGGCCAGCGACGGCCAGTGGGCGCGGGCGAAGGGGTTCGACACGTTCTGCCCGCTGGGGCCGTGGATCGAGACCGACGCCTTGGCCGGTGACGCCACGCTGGTCACCTCGGTGAACGGGCAGGAGCGGCGGCACGCCAGCATCCCGGGGACCGCCCGGGGCGTGGCGGCGCTGATCGCCGCCGCGAGTAGCGTGATGACCCTGCTGCCGGGGGACGTGCTGCTGGCCGGGAGCGCCCGCGCGGCGGAGGAGCTGGTCTGCGGGGATGAGGTATCGGTGTCGATCGACGCTGTCGGCACCCTGACTAACAAGGTGGAGAAAGGTGACTGAGCGCGGGAGCCGGGTGCGGTTCGCCCCCTCACCCAGCGGTGACCTGCACGTGGGCAACATCCGCACCGCCCTGTACGACTGGGCGTTCGCCCGCGCCAAACGGGGCACGTTCGTGCTGCGCATCGAGGACACCGACGCCACCCGGGTGAAGCCGGAATACATCGCCTCCGCGCAGGACACGCTGCGCTGGCTGGGCCTGGACTGGGACGAGGGACCCGGGGTCGGCGGGCCGTTCAGGCCTTACCAGCAAAGCGAGCGAATGGGCGTCTACGCGGAGTGGGTGTCCAAGTTCCTGGCCGACGGGCACGCCTACTACTGCTACTGCACGCCGGAAGAGCTCCAAGCCCGGCGGCAGGCCGCGCGCGAGGCCGGCGGCGCGAGCGGCTACGACGGCCACTGCCGGCGCCTCACCGCCGAGCAGGTCGCGGCGTACGTGGCGGAAGGCCGCAAGCCGGTGGTCAGGTTCCGCATGCCGGAGGGCTCGACCACGTTCACCGACCTGGTCCGCGGCGAGGTCACCTTCGACCATGCGCACGTGCCGGACTTCGTGCTGGCCCGGGCCGACGGCCTGCCGCTCTACACGCTGGCGGTCGCGGTCGATGACGTGCTCATGGAGATCACCCACGTGGTGCGCGGCGAGGACCTGCTGTCGTCCACCCCCCGGCAGATCGCGGTCTACGGCGCGATGGGCGTCCCCGCGGAACGGATCCCCGCGTTCGCCCACCTGCCCTACGTCCTCGGCCCCGACGGCCAGCGGCTGTCCAAGCGCAACGGCGTGGTCTCCATCAACTGGTACCGCCAGAGGGCTTCCTCCCCGAGGCGATCTGCAACTACCTGGCGCTGCTCGGCTGGTCGCCGGGGGAGAACCGGGAAGAGTTCACGCTGGCCGAGATGGCGGCGGAGTTCGACCTGGCCCGGGTGAACAAGAACTCGGCCCAGTTCGACGTGCGCAAGCTCGAAGCGATCAACGGCGACAAGATCAGGGCGCTGGCGCCCGCTGACTTCGCCGCCCGGATCACACCATTCCTCACCCGGTCCGGGCTGGTCCCCGACCCCGTGCCTGCCGCGGACGCGGAATTGATCGCGGCCGGCGCCGCGCTGATCCAGACGCGGATCAGCAAGCTCAGCGACGCGGTGCGGATGCTGGGCTTCCTGTTCGTCGACGGGGCGGGCTTCCACGTGAACCCCGAGGACGCGGCGCGGGTCCTGACGCCAGAGGCAGTGTCGGCGCTCGCCGCCGCGGGAAAGGCGCTCGCCGGGCTCGGCGCCTGGTCGCACGAGGAGATCGAACGGGTGCTCCGGGCCGCCCTGATCACCGATCTGGGCCTGAAGCCGCGCGTGGCGTTCACCCCGGTGTACGTCGCGGTCACCGGGCACCGCGTGGCGCCGCCGCTGTTCGACTCGATCGAACTGCTCGGGCGGGAGAAGACGCTGGACCGGCTGGCCCGGGCGGTGAGGCTGGCCGAGGGCGACGCCTGACCCCCGCGGACCGCTGGCCGGCGGTAGCCCCGGGATCGCTTTGGGGGCGGTACGTGTTTCGGCTACACTGCACAGGCGCGAGCGGGCCGGTGGGCCCGGTCCGGTGGGGTATGGGGTAATTGGCAGCCCGACGGGTTCTGGCCCCGTTAGTCTAGGTTCGAGTCCTGGTACCCCAGCTCAACGCCATGATCGTTTGGCATGAATAGCGCGTCCGCTGCTGCTGGGCGCGCTTTTTTGTGCCTTGGCCAGCCACCGGCTGGCGCGGGCCTGCCCGAGGTCCGGGCCGGCCTTCCTGGCCTCGCGCCTGCCGCGCTCAGGCTCGGCGGACGCGCCTGCGCCCGAAGAGCCGCGAGACCAGCAGGACGATGATGGAGCCGATGATCGAGCCCAGGATCCCCGCCGGGTGCAGCGCGAACAGCGACACGGTGTGGAGGAACACCAGGTTCTGCAGGAAGCCTCCGACGAAGGAGCCGACGATCCCCAGGCCCATGGTCCCGAGCAGGCTCATCGGGTCCCGGCCGGGGACCAGCAGCCGGGCGATAGCCCCGGCAATCAAACCCACAATCAGCAGGATGATGATGAACGCCAACATACAAAGAAAGATACCCCCGTTCTGGGCGTGCCCTCGCAGTCCGGCCCAGGCGCGGTAGGTCCCGAAGCGGCGCCAGTTTGGCGTCGCTACGGTCGGTGCGCTACCGTGCAGTCGCTGGCCCCGTCGTCTAGCGGCCTAGGACGCCGCCCTCTCAAGGCGGTAGCGCCGGTTCAAATCCGGTCGGGGCTACTCACGAAGTAGCAGGTCAAGGGCTGATCGCTGGTCACAGCGGTCAGCCCCTTGATCGTTTGTCATCAGCTCGTCATCGAACTGGGGTGGCGCAACACCGTGATCTGGCGTCAGCGAGCGGCACGCGGACCCATCGACCATCCTTCCCAGACATCTGGGAATCGGGCGCGGAGCCGGGATTCGTGAGGCGGATCGCGCGGCCCGGTGTATGCCTTGCCCGCTTCGCCGGCCCGGTACCAGCACGTGGCCGACGCCTTGCGCAGTCAGGTGGCCAGCCAGGTCGGAGAGCTGATCTGGGACTCGCCGACAGGCAAATGACGACCATGCCCCGCTCATGATCCGGCGCGGCCCGCTCGCCACCATCGTTGCCGCTGTCAAGGAGTGCGTCGCGGGGCATCGCGGTGGGAGCACCGCGAAGCGGAAGCCGCGTCCCCACCCGCGGGCAGAGCAACTAGTCAGCGTTCCAGGGCAGGCCGGGCACCGTTGCCAGCACGCCCACGACCAAGCAGCGGGCCAGGGCACGGGTGGCGTCCGGCGTGATGGCCTCCGGCGGGCCAGCGGCCAGCGTCAACAGCACCCCGCTGAACAAGGTGATCAGCATCTGCACCTGCTCTGGGGAGGTGGCCAGGCCGAGCGCGCGGTGCTGGCCGATGGTGACGTCCAGGGTGGCGGCGGCCATCCCGGACAGCGCCTGGGCGAGTGCGGAGCGGCGGGTGGCCTCCAGAGTCAGTTCGTAGAGGGCCAGGTAGCGGGTGCGCTGCCGGGTCACCCAGTCGTACAGGGCATCGCCGATCAGGTGTGCGAGGTCGCCGGGGCCGACCGTCCCGGCTACCTGGCTGTCGGCGGCTTCCATCGCGGCGATGTGTAGGCCGAAGACCCGGTGGGCGGCTGCTGCGAGCAGCTCGTCCCTGGTCGGGAAGTAGTTGGCGGCGGTGCCGGCGGGCAGCCCGGCCCGCTGGTCCACGGCGCGGTGGCTCAGGGTGTGGATTCCGGTGGTGCCGAGGATCGCGATCGCGGCGTCCGCGAGGGCCTCCCGGCGGCGCTGGTTCCGCGGTGGGGCCATGGCCCAGGATAACATGACGACAATTGTACTACTAAAGTTGTACTATTAGCGTTGTTGTATTGAGGAGCCATCACGGCTGCGGCCTCATCGGCCGCCAGCCGCTGAGCGGAAGGCAAGGTGGGCAGGTGACTGACCGGCAAACGGCGGTGGTAGCCGGGGGCGGGATCGCGGGGCTTGCCGCAGCGCTCGCGCTGGTGCAGGCGGGCTGGCAGGTCACGGTGCTGGAGCGGGCACCAGTCTTCGGGGAGGTGGGCGCGGGCCTGGGCTTTACCGGCAACGGGATGGCCGCCCTGCATGCCCTGGGTGTGGAGGAGGCGGTCCGCACGGCTGGGCACCTGGCCCCGCATGCCGGCGATCAGGATCGCCGTGGCCGCTGGCTGCTGCGGATCCCAGAGACCCGGTCCGGTTCGGGCACGACGATCTGCGGCATTCACCGCCAGCGGCTGCACGCCACGCTGCGGCAGGCCGCCGAGGAGGCGGGCGCCGAGCTGGTCACTGGCGCCGAGGTCACCGCAGTCCAGCCCGGCGCCCCCGGCGGCGAGCCCGCGGCCGCCACCTGGCGGACCAGCACCGGCGAGCACACCGGGGAGGCCGGCCTGGTGGTGGCCGCCGACGGCGTCCGGAGTACGGTCCGGACCCAGTTGTTTCCCGGCGCCCGCCCGCGGTACGCGGGCAGCACAAGCTGGCGTGCGGTCATCAGCGACACGTCCTTTGCGGGCCGCCTGATCGAGGTGTGGGGACCAGGCACCGAGTTCGGCGCGCTGCGGGTCAGCGAAGGCGAGATCTACTGGTACGGGGAGTTCGTCCACCCTGTGGGGACATCATTCACCGACGAGCTGGCCGCGGCCCGCGCACACTTCTCCGGGTGGGCGCCCTGGATTCCAGGCCATGGTGGCCGCCACCCCCGGCAGCCAGCTGATGCGCCACGACGTTTACCACCTGCCGGGCGGATGCCCACGCTACGTGCGCGGCCGGGTGGTCGTCATCGGCGACGCGGCGCACGCCATGCTGCCCACCATCGGGCAGGGAGCGGCCACCGCACTGGAGGACGGAGTGTGCGTGGGCCGCATGATCGCAGCACCGGCCGGCGCCGGCGGCGACCTGGCCGCCGCACCGGCCGCCTTCGACCAGGCCCGCCGACCACGCTGCCGGCGACTCGCCCGCCAGGCCAGCATGCTCGCCCGGCTCGGCTTCGAACTTGGTGACGGCTGGCGGCAGTCGGTCCGCAACACCCTCCTGCGCCTTGTCCCCGCCGGTCCCGCGTTCAAGGCAGGCGCCCGCATCACGCGCTGGACACCCCCCGCATAGCCAGCGCGACCGTGGCCAGCACCGCCTCCGTCGATTCTGGTCAACAGCGGTGGAGGTGGTGCTAATTGGTCGCGCCCGTTAATTCGTCGGGAGCTCGCGGTCTCCGGCCGGGCGCAGACGGTCCCGGCCAACCGTGAACGGCAGGGCGCACGCCTCAGCGGCGTGCTCCTCTCTGTTCAAGCCCGTCCAAGGCGTCCGTGACCAGGCACAACAGCCGCTGCTGATTCGGGCGGCGGGGGCAGCACGCGACTCATAACTGAGACAACTAAATGAGACAAGGGATGCCTTGGCGCCCCCCTAGCGGCTGCCAAGATTGGTGTTCTTGCAGGTCAGAGCGGTGGGATTTGAACCCACGGAAGACTTGCGCCTTCACACGCTTTTGAGGGCCGCGCACCACCATCCACCACCGGCCGCCAACGTTCCTGACCTGGTCCGGCAGGCAGATCGCGTCCGCCGGTGCACGGCTCTGGACGGGGGTGAGACCAAGACTGAGCCCAGGCCCGGGCCAATGCCTGCTGCCCAGGTGTGGCGGCCGAGTCGCCGGACGGGAGTAGCCCTGCATGCGTGGTCGTAACCGGACGTAGCCAGCGATTCGTGCTACACGCGATTCCAAATCGCGCCGATCGCCTAATAGGTGCTCATCTACCGGTTGCCCGTCTGGGGCGGATGCCGCGCGCAGATTATCTGTTACGGCACGGTCCCAGGTGATCTGTGCAGCCTGCTAGCGAGCTTTCTGGGCGACCACCGGACCGTGCTTTCACCGGCCGACGGCGGCGAGCTTCCGATCAGGTCGTAATCGCTGGGCAATCACCTCTTGATCCCTGGGCGCATTTGCTGGGCATTAGGGATATAACGCAGCAGCAGTCCCCGCTGTGCGGCGTTGGCCATGGCCCGGATTCATTATCATGGACATTACTCCCGAATCGGGAAGGTAAATGTCCACGATCTTGGACGTGAAAAACCTTCCCGTTACTGTGAGCTTGGAGCTATCCCTGCTTTTCTCGCCGTGTCGGCCGTGTAGCTGATCGGCGGCCGCCGGTGGCCGCACACCAGGTCCATCCGCTGGGTGCTGCACCATCGTTCGGCGCCGGGCCGGAACTGGCCGACCCAGTGGTATTGGGTGTTGAGGCCGCGTGCCCCGCCTGGCGGCGGGCTGAGCGGGTTGAGCGGCTGGACGTTGATCGCGGGCAGCTTTGCGGTCGGGTGGAGCAACGGGAACGAGAACGACCCGGGCGCGGCGCCCTGTTCGGCCCACTTCTGGAGGCTGCTGAGCAGCATGCTCATCGCTTCCGAGGGATTCACCTGGGGACTCCCGTTGCTCAGGCAGTGGTTCTGGTCGGGGATCATGTACAGCCGCGAGAAGGCCTGGCTGGCGGCGAATCCTCCGGCGTGCCGTACGACTGCCTTGTAGTAGTCGACGGTGCCGAACGGGGAAATCTCCTGATCCGCCCATCCCTGGTAGATGATTAGTTTGCCGCCAGCCTGCTGGAACGCGGACAGGTCGGGGTCGGTCGCATCGTAGATCCCGGCCAGCGGCAGCAGCTTGTGGTACTGGGCCACGGTGAAGTGGAAGTCGGACAGTTTGAACGAAGCCGGTGGGTTCTGCCAGTAGCCCATGTACTTCAGGTAAGTGATCCCGATCTGGTAGGCGAGCGTGTCTTCGGGCCAGTTGCTGTCGGCGGCGGGATCGACCGCCGCCCCAGCCCAGGCCAGCTCGGAGCCGTAGGGCTCGCCGCCGGGGTAGAGATAGTGCCCGTGACCGTCGTTCGGTCCGAGATAGAACTCCCGCACGACGGTGACCTGCGCCGGGGTCAGGCAGGAGGAGTTGTCGGCTCCGGCTGGGCACTGGATCGTGGCCGGGTTGAAGTCGCAGCTCCTCGGGTCCTCGATCAGGCCCTGGGCGTTGCCGCAGGCCTTGATGACGGCGGCGTGCAACGCGGGGAGCTTCTCACTGGTGAGAACTTCCCGGCCGTCGGTCCCGGTGTTGGCCGCGACCAGCCAGGCCGGCACGACGCCAAGCAGTTGGGCCTCGATATTGCCGGGCGCGCCGGCCAGGATGCCGTTGAAGTCATGTGGGTAGCGCTGCGCCTCGACGAGCGCCTCGTGCCCTCCGTCGGAGCAGCCGTTGTAATAGGAGTACGCCGGCGGCTTGCCGTAGTAGGCGGTGATGATCGCCTTGGCCGCCTGGGCCAGGGCGTGCTCGGATGCGTAGCCGAAGCTGACCCGCAGCGCCGGGTCGTCCTTGGCCCACACCCCGTCGGTTCCGCCGCCGATGTGCCCTTGGTTGTCGAAGGCCATCGCCATCCCGCCGGCGGCCGCCGCGTGCGCACTGACCGTGGCGCAGGTCGCGGCCGACGCCGCGGACCCGGATTCCGTGGAGCTCGCGGTACCCCCGGACCCCGCTGGGGGGATGGCGATGCCGCACAGACCACCGCAGCCCTGCTCCAGGTACCGGTCGGTGTATCCGCTGACCGGGAGGGTGAGCAGGAACTGCTCCTGCGGCGCGATGTACCCAACCACCTGACAGAACCCGGAGGCCTGCGTGGCGGAAAGGACAACCGTGAGCGCGTCGGGAACGTTGCTGAAGCCGTCACTGGCGAGCTGACCGCAGGCGACGACCGGCGCCACGGTCGCGGCGGCGGCCGACCGGGGCGCTGTACTGGCCGCCGTGGCCGCCGTGGCCGTCCGCGGCGCGCCAGCCCCGGCGATCCCGGCGCTGGTCAGCACGATCACTGCCGTTACGAGCAGGGGCTTGAGGAGATCTCTCATCATGTACCTCCAGTGTGGGAAAGATTTCATTTGCCGGGAGAGGTGCGCCCGCAGCAGCGGATTTCCTAACTGGGGTCGCTGAGGCGGGTGCGGGGGCCGCGGATGGTGAACAGGAGCAGGCCGGCCGTGAAGACCGCGCAGGCGCAGATCCAGGCGCCGCGGTCGGCGGGCGGGCGGACCGGCCAGGTCCACGGGGCGGTCCAGCCTTCGAGCAGGGCGTACTGGCAGAACGCCAGGTATCCCAGCGGCAGCGTCCAGGCGAGCAGGCCGCCGGTGACCAGCGAGCACAGCAGCCCGATGCCGGTGATCCCGATGACGTTCCTGGCGAGCACCAGAACGCCCTCGTTGAGGCTCTCGCCGGCGGCGCCCAGCTGAAGCAGCGCGATCGCCAGCCCGCACAGCCCGGCGGCGGCGAACAGGCGCAGGTATGGCAGCCGGCGGCCGGTGGCGCGTTCCGTCTCGCCGAACGGGCCGTGCGCGGTCACCGCGATCACCGTCGCCGCGCCCGCCTCGATGATCATCGGGACTTGCTGCGCGTAGGGGCCGGAGTTGAACGCCCAGTGCCAGTACAGCTCCGCGCGCAGCACGCCGCTGCACACGGCGAGCGCGAGGACCCCGGTCGGGACGTGGCGGGAGCGCAGGTGAAGCCAGGTCAGCCGGATGCCCGCGGGGATCCGGCGCGTCGTCCCGGCCGGGGCGGCCGGCGGCTTCACTACCTCGGCGGCGGTCACGGGATCTGCGCCAGGGTGATCGTGCCGGCCCGCAGGGCGGCCAAGTGCGCCGCGAGCCAGGCGTGCCGCGCGCTGGCGGGCAGCGCGGCGAACCGTTGCGCGGCGGCGGAGACGCCGGCCGGCGTCACGCTGGGACTAGGCGGCTGTGAGCTGGCTGCGGTCAGCAGCGCGTCCTCCACCGCCTGCTGCGCCGCGTTAAGCACGGCGGGACCCGCTTGCTGCGACGGCGCGGTCCCGGTGAGGAACGCGTCGAGCAGCCCCTGCTGGAACCCCTCGCCCCACCCCACCTGGATGCCGTAGAACTGGCCGAACATGTGTCCCACATGCTCGGCGGTGAACTCGAACACCGGCGGGTTGCCTGAGATGCCGCTCATTACGGCCTTCCCGCCGTTTTCGCTGGCCACTTCCTCGGCGCGGGCCGGCGCGCCGGGCAGGCCCGCGATCTCGGCGGCCACCGGGCCGAGCGCCGCGGCCACGTCGTGCAGGTAGAAGCTGAACGCTGGGTGGACGCACACACCGAACCCGGATGAGGACGTGCAGTCCTGGGTGGCAGGTACCGGCTGATCGCTGGCCGCCGAGTGCAGCGCCGGGATCTGCCACCCGCCGACCGCGTCCGGCTTCGCGGTCCCGGCCAGCGCGAACGCGGTTCCGGACGCGGCGACGCCGCATACGACCAGGATGGCCGCGACCGCGCGAAGAAGCCAGCCGTCACGACGGGCGAGTGCGGCGCGCAGCGGCCTGAGGCCGCCGGCCGACGCGAGCTGGCGCAACTCCAGCGCCAGGCCGAGCACGCCGAACAACGCAACAGCGATCCCGCCCAAGAACATGACCTGCGTGATCGACAGATCCGGTGCGACGTGGAAGTAGACGCCCGTATCGACCGAGGGCGGGGCGCTGGCCGGCGACAGTAGCGCATACGTGCCCGACAACGGCGTGACGCCCAGCGCCTGGCGGAGCCCGGTCTGGTAAAGGACGAGCACGCCGATCGCGACCAGCGGCGCGGTCAACCGCCCGGGGAAGACAACCCCGCAGGTGAACCCGATCATGGTTACCGCGACCACGCCGGCCGCGCCGACGAACACCGGCCACAGCGGCGGCCCGCCCCAGCTCGCCTGCAGCGCGGTCTGGATGTACAGCACTGCGATCCCGGCCAGGAACGCCAGCAGCAGCCAGCACAGCGTCCCGGCCAGGGTGACGCTCAGCCGCGCCCACGCCGCGCGGGGCGTGGTCGCGGCCAGGTCGAGGGTCTTGCGGCGGCGTTCCCGCGAGCCCGCCCAGGCGGCCAGGCCGCCGGCGAACGCGCTGAACTCGAACAGCATGTGATCGCCGATCACCGACGCGCGCAGGGTCCAGACCGGCGGGAACCCATCCGCGGTGCGGACCGTGTTGAAGAAGAACACCGCCGCGAGCAGCGGCAGCACGTACGGCGCCGCGTTGCGCTTGAACTCCAGCCGTAGCAACCGCCCCGCGGCCGCCAGGCAGGCCATGCGCCGGGCCGTGGCCCGTCCGGGCCTGAGCGAGATGCCGGCGGCGGTCATGACCGTGACTCCGCCAGGACGGCGCTGTAGCCGCGTTCCAGGGGGGCGTCGCCTGCCGCGGCGGCGCCCTCGCCGCGGGCGGTCAGCTCCGCCGGGGTGCCGTGGAAGACGATCTTCCCGGCGTCCATCAGCGCGACCTCGGTGCACGCGGCGGCGACGTCCTCGACCAGGTGGGTGGAGACCACCACGGTGGCCCGCTGGCCAAGGTCGCGCAGCAGGTCGCGGAACGCGACCCGCTGCTCGGGGTCCAGCCCGGCGGTCGGCTCGTCGAGCAGCAGCAGGCCGGGCTCGTTGACGATCGCCTGGGCGATCCCGACCCGGCGCAGCATCCCGCCGGACAGGGTGCGCAGCTTCGCCCTGGCCTTGCCGCCGAGATCCACCCGCTCGACCGCAGCCGCCACGGCGGCGGGGACCGGGCCGGCGGCATCTCCTTGAGCAGCGCGAAGTACTCGACGAACTCCACCACGGTGAACCCCGGGTAGTAGCCGAGGTTCTGCGGCAGGTACCCGAGCCGGCGCCGGATGTCCCGCCGCGGCCCGTAGCTGCCCGGGTCGCGGCCGAGCAGCCGCAGCGTCCCGGCGGACGGGGTGAGCACGGTGGCCATCATCCGCAGCAGCGTGGTCTTGCCCGCGCCGTTCGGGCCCAGCAGCCCGAACACCCCCGGGCCGGTCTCCACGTCCACCCCGGCCACGGCAAGGTTCCGGCCGAACCGCCGGGTCACCCCGCTGATCTCGACGTTCATGAGGTCCTCCTCCGGATACGGATCGCATACCAGGCGACCGCCAGGCCTGCCGCCGCGACCGCCAGGCACGGGCAGGATCAAGCCTGACTTAGTGACACGGCAGTGAACTGCCCCGCGGGCACCCGGCCGGACAGCACCGTGCCCGCTCAGCCGGACAGGCCGGCCGAACCGGGCCAGCCGCGCAGCGCACGGACCCCCACGGCACCCTTGGCCGCAGATTTCCGGCACGCGCCGCGGTTCCAGCAGACTCGCCGTCATGGAGCCAGACGGTAACGGCCGGCCGATAACACTGCCTTAACACCCGGGCGGCCGCCCCGCGCCAGCAGCGGGCCGTGTTATCGGGGTGTTATGCGCGGCCGGGCATGATGGAAGCGTGCGCGTGCTGGTCGTGGAGGACAACGAGGTGGTGGCCCGGGCCGTCGCCGAGGGCCTGCGCGACCGGGGAATCGCCGTAGATGTGGCCGGCGACGGCGCGGCCGGGCTGGACAAGGCCGCGCTGTGGTCATATGACGTCATCGTGCTCGACCGCGATCTGCCGGTGGTGCACGGCGACGATGTCTGCGCGCGGCTGGCCGGCCGCCCGGGCAGTGCCCGGATCTTGATGCTGACCGCGGCCGGCGAGCCCGGCGACCGGGTCGACGGGCTGAATCTCGGCGCGGATGACTACTTGGCCAAGCCGTTCCACTTCCCCGAGCTGGTCGCGCGGGTCGCTGCACTCAGCCGCCGGGCGCCGTCGGCGCCGCCGGTGCTGCGCCGCGGTGAGCTGGCCCTGGACCGGCCCCGGCGGCAGGCCACCAGGAACGGGCGGCTGGTGCCGCTGAACCGCAAGGAACTCGGCGTGCTGGAGGTGCTGATGTCCGCCGACGGCGCGGTGATCAGCGCCGAGCAACTGCTGGAACAGGTCTGGGACGAATACGCCGACCCGTTCACCAACGCCGTCGCGGTGACCGTGATGCGGCTGCGGCGCAAGCTCGGCGGGCCGCCGCTGATCGAGACGGTCATCGGCGGCGGGTACCGGCTGCCATGAGGATCACGCCAGCCGCGCTCAGGCCGTGGCGCGGCAGCATCCGGGCGCGAATAATGATCGCCTGCGCGGGGCTGTTCCTGGTGCCTGGCGCCATCTTGATCGGCGCCGCCTACACCCAGGTCGGCTACGTCAGGGTGATTCCTCCCGGCCCGTCGGCCGAGGTCGCCTCGCGCCCAGGCAACGTGACGTACTTCTACGACGCGAACAACCCGCAGATCATCAACATGATCGCCGCCAACCGCCGCCGCGCCTTCCTGGAGTTCACACTGGCCGGGCTGGGCCTGGGCACCTTGCTGGCAGCCGGGCTCGGCTGGGCGGTCAGCCGCCGCGTCCTGCGGCCGCTGACCGCCGTCACCACGGCGGCCCAGGCCGCCTCCCAGGAGAACCTGGGCCAGCGGCTGGCACTAGCCGGGCCGCCCGATGAGCTTAAGGAACTGGCCGACACCTTCGACGCGATGCTCGCCCGGCTGGAGGCGGCGTTCGCCAGCCAGCGCCGGTTCGTAGCCAACGCCTCCCACGAACTGCGCACCCCGCTGACCGAGATGCGCACCCTGATCGACGTCACCACGGCCAAGCCAGCCGCCTCCACCGCGCAGCTGGAGCCGGCGCTGGCCGCGATCGGCGCCGCCGTGGACAAGTCCGCGGAACTGATCGAGGCGCTGCTCACCCTGGCCCGCTCCGACCGCGGACCAGGCCCCGCCGAGCTCGTCAACCTGCCCACCGCGGTCGAAGACGCCATCGACCTGATCGGCCCGGCCGCCAAGGCCCGCCAGATCCAGATCAGCACCACGCTGCAGGACGCGCAAGTCACCGGGGACCGGGTCCTGCTCGAACGGCTGGTCAGCAACCTCATCGACAACGCCGTCAAGCACAACGTGACCGGCGGCTGGGTGCTGGCCAGCACCAAGACCGGAACAGGCATCGCCGAAATCACCGTCTCCAACGGCGGCGAGCACATCCCCCCGGACCAGGTACCCGGGCTGTTCGAGCCGTTCCGCCGCCTCTCCGGCCGGACCGGCAACCAGCCAGGCACCGGCCTCGGCCTGTCCATCGTCGCATCCGTGGCCAACGCACACGGCGGCCACGCCCAGGCCCACGCCAGGCCAGACGGCGGACTCGACGTGCAGATCACGCTGCCCGCCACAGCGAACGGGCACAGGCCCGCCGCCCACCAACCGCAGACCCTCGCGCCCCAGATCTGGCAGCCAGACCACCGCATCCCCCCCGCTGCCGACCAGGGCAACGCGACAGCGGGATAATAGGTCCACATATCCATCTCCACACCCGTTGTGCGTTCACAGCCACCCACGGCGACACCTGACCCAGCAGCGCGCAGCCAGTTACGCGCAGAAATTCGGGATAGCCGCTTAGCATTCAAGTCCAGAAACTGATGGTTCGCCCGGCCAGACGGTCGTCGACCAGAGGTCCTACGGAATCGCTGGAAGGATCTGCGCACATTCCCCGCCCGCGCGCCAAAGCCCTCACGACCACGCGAGGCTGCGGCCTGCCGTTGACACCACGACCCGGATCCCTGGAACTTCACCCGACATATCAGACAGTTCTGCGCCATCTACCCGATCATGCTGACTAGACCGGTGGCCGACCAGATCGGCGGGTATTCGCGCTCGTCAGCGGCATCAGTCCAGTACGGCTGGTGGTCATCGTCCAGGCGTGGCCGGATCGCCTCTGGCCGTTACTGGCCGAAGAAGGCTGCGGCCCGCTGGGCCATCTCCTCGGCCGGCACGTCCTCGATGTGCTGGCTCATCATCCACTGCTGTCCAAAGGGGTCACGCAGTCGGCCGCCGCGCTCGCCGTAGAACTGATCCTCCAGTGGGTAGATCACTTCTGCCCCGGCGGCCATCGCGCGCTGCCACGCCGCATCCACGTCCTCCCAATACAGCGCCATCACACAGGTGACCATCCCATCCAGCCGCCCCGGAGAGCGGACCGGCCCGTCCACGGCATCCTCGGTGATCATTACCACGGAGTCTCCGACCCGGATCTCGGCATGGATCAGCTCGCCGCCGGGCCCCGTGAACCGCTCACCTACCTCCTGGGCGCCGAACGCTTGAGCGTAGAAGGCGATCGCGGCCGCGCCATCGGCCACCACCAGCCGGGGGGTGACCGTGTGCAGGTGCTCGGGGACCGGCCGCACCGCGCCGGACTGGGATGCGGTCATCGGACCTCCTCCAGGGCAAGGTCGTGAGATATTCGCCGCCACCTTATTCATCACCCAGACGGACGTCACGCGCAGGTGCCTGGATTCGGTTCAGAAGCGGTCCCTGCGGCACTGTGCGACGGTCCTGTTCTGATGGTGGGTGGCCCCTGGGTAGATGTTTGCCTACCCACGATGTGTGGAGGCTGGTCCATGGCGGCTGCTGGGCGGGTGGATCAACATGGATGGCATGAGCACTCTGCCAGAGGCCCTGCCGCCGCGTTTGCGTGCCACGGGCTGGGCCGCCTTGTTTCCTGTTGTCATGCTGGTGGGCACGCTGTACTGGGGCGTGCGCCCGTGGACGCTGACCGTTGTTGCTGCAGGTGTGGTCTTGACGCTTCTGGTCCCGGCCCTGGCCGCGGACCTGCTGGCAGTGGCGCTGATCGGGTTCGCATGTTGTGCGTTCGCCCTGGCCCAGCGGGGCAGCATCACGCCCCCGGGCTCGGGCACGACGGCTGGTTACCCGTTCCACGGTCTGCTGTTCACTCGCAGCATGCCGAACCTGTTCGACCTGGCGGCGGGGCTGGTGATGCTGGCCTACGGGGTGTGGCTGGTGCCACGCACGATCGGCCCGCGTTCCGGGCTGGCCAAGCGCAACACAGAACTGGTCAGCCGGGTGCGGCGGCTGACTGCGACCCGGGTGGACGCCGTGGGCACGGCCGCCGCCGAGCTGCAGCGGGTCGAACGGGACCTGCATGATGGCGCCCAGGCTCGGCTGATCGCGCTGGGCATTTCGCTGCGGGCAACCGAGGGGCTGATCAAGACCGACCCGGACGCGGCGGTGGCCCTGGTCGCCGCGGCGCGGGAGAACTCCGCCCGGGCGCTGGCTGAGCTGCGCGGCCTGGTGGCCGGGATTAACCCGCCGGTGCTGGCTGAGCGGGGGCTCGGCGACGCGATACGAGCGCTCGCGCTCGATAACCCGGTGGCCACCACGGCAGACATTGACCTGCCGGTTCGGCTCCCGGCGCCGGTGGAGGCGGCAGCGTACTTCGCGGCGGCTGAGGCGATGGCCAATGCTGCCAAGCACGCTGGTGCGCGCAGCGTGCACATCCGGGCGGCGCATGCGGCCGGAGCACTCCGGATCGAGGTCAGCGACGACGGCACCGGCGGCGCCGATCCCGCGCGGGGCACCGGGTTGCGGGGTGTCGAGCGCAGGCTCGGCACGTTTGACGGCGTGCTGGCGGTCAGCAGCCCGCTGGGCGGGCCGACGATCGTGGTCATCGAGGTGCCGTGCGCGTCGTCATAGCCGAAGACCTGTTCCTGCTGCGGGAAGGCCTGGCCAGCATGCTCAAGGAGCACGGCTTCGACGTCGCCGAAGCGGTCGGCGACGGGCCGTCCCTGCTGCGGGCGCTGGTCAACCAGCGGCCGGATGTGGCGATCGTCGACGTCCGGCTCCCGCCGGCCTACACCGACGAGGGACTGCGGGCCGCGCTGGAGGCCCGCCGCCAGGTGCCGGGACTGCCGATCCTCATCCTGTCCACCCACGTCGAGCGGCTGTACGCCCGTGAGCTGCTGTCCGACCAGGCGGGCGGGGTCGGCTACCTGCTCAAGGACCGGGTGTTCACCGACGCGCAGTTCACCGACGCGCTGTACACGGTGGCCCGCGGCGGCACCGTGATGGACCCGGAGGTCGTATCCAAGCTGCTGGCCCGGCGCTCTACCCAGCCGCCGGTCACCCGGCTCACCAGCCGGGAGCGCGAGGTGCTCGCGCTGATGGCCGAGGGCCGGTCCAACCGCGCCATCGCGCAGCGCCTGGTCGTGTCCGAGAAGGCGGTCAGCAAGCACTGCACGTCGATCTTCGCCAAACTCGACCTCCCGCCATCCGACGACGACAACCGCCGCGTCCTGGCCGTCCTTGCCTACCTGGACTCCTGACCCCTTCCGCAAACCGCGCATCTCAAGGTGAAACGATGAGGAAACGGCCCACGCTTGCGCCAATGGCCGCGGCGGTCTTGCTGGCGGCTGGTCTGGCTGGGCCTGCCGCGTCGGGCGGCTTTGCGCGTGCCGGCGCGTCCGCTGCGAACGTGGCAGCATCCGCATCCCCGGTGCCGCCGGTGGTCGCGTGCGGCCAGCTGGCAACAGCCAGCCATGACTTCAGCAAGGTCCCGGATGCTCCTACAGCCGTCATCTCTGCGGCCGAGGTGCAGTTCAACGGGGCCAGCTACTGCCGGGTGTATGGGTACATCGCGCCGCAGGACCAGCTCCAGCTCCTCCTTCCGGTCAGCACCTACACCGGTCGCTACGTGCAAGAAGGCTGCGATGGCTTCTGCTCGGGCATACGCAATGACATCCCCCCGCTCGGCGGCAGCTGCCCCCGGGTCACCGGCAAGCTCATCATCTGGCAAGGGTGGGCGGACGAGAGTATCTCCCCCTTCGGCACCGTCGACTATTACAAAGCCGTCGTCCAAGACGCCGGAGGATTCCGCGCCAGCCAGAACTTCTCCCGCCTGTACATGATCCCCGGCCAGTACCACTGCCTCACCGGCGGCTCCCCGCCAGTGACAGACAACCCCGACCTCCTGGGCCCGCTCATGCGCTGGGCCGAACGCGGCATTCCACCGGGCACGATCACATTCCCGCTCGTGCACCCAACAGCCACCATGCGGGCCATCGCCGTGCATCCGCTCAACCCGCTGACCCCACCACCCGGCGGCACGCGCGGCCTCAACACCCGATACCACTGGATCGGCAGATTCCGCCCAGGCGACGAACTATGGTGCCGCACCCGCGGCATGCACCTCGCCTGCACCCACCACCGCTCCGCACCGGCTATACGCCCCCGGCCTCAGCACCAAGGAACTGAACCCAGCGACTGGCAAAGCTGACCCGCAGCTGCCTCCGGCAACCCTCGGTGTGGTTCATTCCACCGTTCCACGCCCGGCTTGGGAGACACATAATCCCCATGAGCGGCCAATGCCACATCGTCATTTGGGCGGACGACCGCGCCGAACGGCGGATCTCGCGCACCGGCCGCGGACCAGGTCTAATCACTCAGCGTCACCCGGTCTCGAGCGTGGCGTGCGAGCCGAGCGCCGATTCCGGGCGGCTGGAAACCTGTCCGGCTGTGCAGGTGCCCCACTCAGATAATCTTGTTCGGCGCGCGGTCGCCGGATGCAGTGGGCGCCGTGGACGGTTCGCGGAAAGCGATGTGGTTGATCCTGGACACCGCCGCCGATGGCACTTGGCGTGTTGCGGCTTGGGTACCGGGATCGGGCCGATTCGGTCTGTGTCCTTCTGGGTTCGTCCGCGGCCTGCTGCCGGGTGGCGGGGCGGTCGTCCGCGGCGTTGCGGAGGGCAGGACGAGCACTGATGAGACCGACGTCGTGATCGGCGCGTTCCGCTCATTGCTGGTTGGCCGTGCGGCGGGGGGCTCGCCAACGACCGGAGACGCCTGGAGCTGGGGCCTGGGGGCGAGTCGGGCTGGCTTGCCGGGCTTGATCGAGAGCTGGGCCTTTCCGCATCAGATCGCGCTGTGACGCTGGGTTGCGCATGGCCGCAGCTAGATGGCAGCCGAACCGCAACCGTGATGGGTTCTGCTGGCTCTGCGCGGCCGACCGGCGGCCGCCGGAAGCAAAGGACCATAGCCATGATCACGCGAACCAAGCTGGTGATCGGGACGCTCACCGCGGGCCTGGCGCTCGCCGCCTGCGGCACCGTTGCCGGGACGTCCGGCCAGGGAAACCATGAGAAGCCGTTCGCGCAGCACCAGGTGCAGCGCAGCGGACCAAGAGTTGATGAAGCGCGCGGTGGGCTTGGCGGCACCCGGCCAACCCGGCCGCCGGACAGTGGCCTAGCGGGCTGCTCATCAGTGTTGGGCGCTCACCAGGTTGCCGCCAGCGACTACCCGAAGATCGCTGCTCAGTTCAGCGGCTCGCGATGGCCGGACCTGCGCATCAGCGGTCTGGCCTACGTCGAGATCGCCACCAAGCTGCGCGCTACGCACGCCTACGGCGGCGAGACCGTTTGGTTCATCGAACGGCTAGCCGCTGCCTGCGCGAAGCACGGGCCGGCCGGCAACAGGTTCGCGATATGAAACACCTCGCTCAGCTCAAGCGCGAGATCGTGCGGAAGGCCGGGGGGCACGCCCGGGGTGGGTGAGCGCCCGCGCGGTGCCGGTCGCGGCACGGGCGGTGGGGGACCCGTCGAAGGGCGGGTCCCCCGGCGCAGGTCAGGCGCAGGGCTTGGGGCTTGCTGGTGTGATCGAGTACAGCGTGCGTTCTTGGGGGGTGAAATCCCGGCGGGCGATGGAGCAGGCGCGGCTCAGCCAGGCTGCCACGGTGGCGGGCCAGGCCGTGACCCGGCCCGTGGGGTCCAGGCCGAGAACCTCCTTGCCGTCGGGGGTATAGGCCGCGAACACCCCCTCGCCGGGAAGCAGGTGCAGGGGCTCGGCCACGGGGCGCAGATGGGCCGCCTCCCACAGCCGGATTATGCCGTCGGCGCCGGATGTCAGGATTGTCCGGCCGTCCGGGGCAAACGATGCGCTGAGGACAGGGCCGGATTGGGCGACGACGGGACCGGCGAGCAGGCGGCCCGATGCCACGTCGAAGGTGGCCATCAGCCCATGAGCTGACCCCACGACCAGGCGGTGCCCGTCCGGTGAGAACCCGATGACCCGAACCCCGGCCAGCCAACTCTTCGCCCAGGTGACCCTGCCACTGGGGACTGTTAGGACGCTGAACCCTTGGTCGAAGGCGTTGCCGAGTGCGACAAGCCTGCCGTCCGGGCTGAATGCGGCCGTGCCCGGGCCGAAGCCCAGGTTGATGCCGTGGCCGACGCGTTCCAGTGTGCCGGCGTCGGCGAAGTAGCAAGCGGCCGTTATCCCGGAAGGGGACTCGCATGCCACAAGCCGCCGGCCGTCGGGCGACACGCCGAGTACGGCCTTGGGGGAGTGGTCGCCCAGCGTGGACGTCTTGTCCACCTGCCCCGTTGTGGTGTTCCATCGCCGTATCAGCGGGCCGGCCGAGGAGAGGTAGGCGTAGTGGCCATCGGGTGACAGCGCCAGATCCTCAAGGCCTTTCACCGGCCTGTCCCGCGTGGTCCGCGTGCCCGTCGCCACGTCGATGGTCGCGGTCAGACCTGTCTGGAAGCCGATCACAGCCCGGCGGCGGCTGGCTGACCACCCTGCGTAGGGCGCGCCCAGATTGGCGGCGCTGAAGGGGCCTTGCGCAGTGCTGGGCCGGGTGACCCCGAAGGACCGGTTCCCGGCGATGTCCCAGGCGATGACCGATGTGTCCAGGCTCGCGGTGTACAGGGTCCGCCCATCGGGTGTGAATGCGCCCTCGGTGACTGGGCCGCTGTGCCCCGCGAGGGTGAGCCGGGACTGGCCGGTTCTGACGTCCCATATCGTGACGGCTCCGCCTGGGTGGAGCGAGGCGGCCGTCTGGCCGTTGGGGGACAAGACCATGCTGGCGGCCCCGCCGGCGTGCTCGCCTGTGCCGCTCCGGACCTGCCCGGTGCGCAAGTCCTCGAAAAACGCGGCTCCTTTGCTGCCGCTGACGGCGAGCGTGTGGCCGTCGCGGCTGACGGCCACACGGGAGTCAGCCGCGACGGGCAGGGTGATCCGGCGGACGATGCGGGCCGTTTTCGGGTCGACCAGGATCGCGTGCCGCGTGGACTCGGCGACGGCGAGGATGTCGTCACCGGCCGCGTAGACGTCGACGGGTCTCCCGGACCCGGCCCCGGGGACACCGACGCTGCGTGTCTGGGTGAAGGTGGCCGCGTCGTAGAAGATGACCTGCCCGGTGCCCGACTCGACCGCCACCGTGCGGCCGTCGCGTGCCCACGTCAGAGATGCTCCCGAGGCATTGAAGTTCCCGGGCAGGGGCAGATGGCGCGATATAGTCCGGCGGGCGAGGTCCCAGACCACAACCTCGAGGCTGAAGTCACTCGTACTCGGGTTGACCGTCAAAACGGCGACTAGCCGGCCGTCTGGCGAGAAGGCGATCCCCCCGCTCATGGCGCCGATCTGCACGGGATCACCGATCCGGCGCATCGTCCGCGTGTCCCGGAACACCAGGGTGCCGTTGACGCCGCTCGCGGCGAGGGTGTGGCCATCGGGGCTTACGGCGACACCTAGCAGCCCGTCGCCGCCGAAGCGGACCTGGCTGAGGGCGTGCGGGCTGCGTTGCAGGGCGGTGAAAAGGTCGCCCTCGGTCTCCAGCGATGGGTCGGTGCGCACGGCGGCGGCCGCCAGCAGCAGCGAGCGGTCCAGATCCGGCTCGGTGAGCGCCCGGGCACCCAGCCGCCGAGCCTCGGCGCTGCGTTGCGCCGCCTCCGCGCTGCGTTCCGCCGCGCGGGCCTGACCGCGCTGCTGCACGGCGAGGGCGCCGGCCACCGCGGAGAAAAGCAGCAGGGCCATGACGCCGGCGAGCACCACGCGCAGTCGGCGCCCCGCCCGGGCCTCCCGGACGCGCGCCTGGGCCTCTTGGGCACGCGCTCGTGCCTCCCGGTCGGCGCGCTCGCGCTGCTCCCGCAGCTCCCGATCGGCCGCCGCGCGGCTCGCCGCAAGGAACTCCTCTTCGATGGCGTTGAGGTCGCCGGCGTGCCCGCCCGCCCAATCCAGGGCGCCGGCCAGCCGGGCTCCCCGATATAGCTCCGCGTCAGGTCGGCCGGACTGGGCCCACTCCCGGGCGGCGGGCGCGAGGTGCCGGCGAAGGGCTCGGCCCTGCTCGTCCTCCTCCAGCCAGCGGGCCAGCCGGGGCCAGTGCGACAGCAGCGCCTCGTGCGCCACCTCCACCGTGTCGTCCCCGGCCGTCAGCAGCCGGCGGGCGACCAGAACATCAAGGGCGCGCCGCGCCGCCTTATCGCCGGGCGCGGCCACCTCCGCCAGCGGCACCCGGCGGCGCACCGGCAGCCCCGCCTCGCCGGTGTCGGCGAGCCGGACCAGGATGCGCCGCGCCGCCTCCTGCTCGGCCGGCGCCAGCCGGGCGTACGCCGAATCGGCGAGCCGGGCCAGCGCGCCGGAAACCCCGCCCGCCGCCAGGTAGCCAGCGTGGGTGAGGGTACGCCGCGGCGGCGCTCCCAGGTGTCCAGCAGCGCCGTCGACAGCAGCGGCAAGCCACCCGGGCGGCCACGCACATCCTCGACGACCGCATCGAGGAAATCGGGCTCGACCTCCAGTCCCGCATACCTGGCTGGCCCCTCGACCGCCCGCCGCACCTCGTCGTCACTCATCGGCCCGACCAGGACCGCGCCGTCCGCGACGCGGGACGCCAGCTCCTGGTACTGGGCGCACCATCCCAGGTAGTCCGCGCGGACCGCCAGGATCACCCGCGCAGGTGCAGAACCCGGCTCAAGGAGGCCGAGAAGCTCGGCGACAAAGCTCGCCCGCTCGCCCTCGTCGCCGCATGCGGTGAACAGCTCCTCGAACTGGTCGACCACCACGACCACCGCCGTGGCCGTGGCCGGAGCCTGCCGGCCGTCGAGCACCGGCGCAAGCTCACGCCGGGGGGCCGCGCCCGGCGACAGCACGTGCTGCGGCCACTTCCCGCTGCCCGGCAGCGCCCCGGCAGCAAGCGCGGGCAGCAGGCCCGCGCGGACCAGCGAGGACTTGCCCGCCCCCGACGGGCCGGCCACCGCGACTAGCGGCGTCTCGGCGAGCCGGGCGATCAGCGTGGCGACCAGCGCCTCGCGGCCATGAAAGATCGCCGCGTCCTGCTTCTCGAACCTGGCCAAGCCCTTATACGGGCACAGCACCCCTTCGCCCTCTGGTGCGCCCACACCGGCATGCGCGGCCCGCTCCTGTCTGGCCCGGTACAGGTCAAGTAGCCCCTCCCGGGCCGTAGCCCGGACCGCCGACAGGGCCTGCCGGGCCGCGGGGGCCTGCCCTACGGCGCCAGCAACCCGCTGGGCCGCGTCCGCCTCCACCCAGGCCGCGGCCAGCTCATGCAGCCGCCCCGGCAGCCCTGCGCCGTGCGCGACGATGCCCCGCACCACACCCGGTTCGGCTCCCGGACCGAGATAGCGCTCGACGATCAACGCGGCATCGGCGGCATCCAGCGGCGGCAACGCCAGCCGCCGGGCGCGACCGGCGGCCCGCTCAACCGCGTGCAACCGGGCATCCGCACACTCCGGCCCGCAGGTGGCAACGACCAGCAGGCGCAGCCGCGGCGCGGCCTCGGCCGCCGCCTCCAGCAGCGCAACCGCGCCCGGACCGGACTGGTCCACATCGTCAAGAACGAGCAGGACCGGCCGCCCAGCCGCCGACCGCACCAGCCCGGCGGGCGAGGCCTGCCCGACCTCAGGCCCGGAGTGCTCACCGCCCACCTGGACCGCCGCGCCGCGCCCGTGCGCGTAGTGGGCAAGCTCGGCCGCCAGCCGGGTACGGCCGCTCCCGGCCGGGCCCGACACAAGCACCACACCACCCCGCCCGCGCTCCGCATCGGCCCAGAACCCGCACAGGCAGGCCAGGGCCGCATCGCGGCCTATGAACGCCGGGCCGATCCCGCGCAGCCCCGCGGGCAGCTCCGGCGGGCCCAACGAACGCGGATCCGGCGCAGCCAGACCGGGATCGTGCGCCAGAACGGCGGTCTCCAGCGCCTGCAGCTCCGGCCCCGGCTCCACGCCGATCTCCTCAACCAGACCGCCGCGGGCCCGCCGGAACGCCAGCAGCGCGTCGCTTTGCCGCCCGCCCCGATAGAACGCGATCATCAACTGCGCCCACAGCCGTTCCCGCAGCGGATGCTCCCGCACAAGACCCTCAAGCTCGGCGATCACCTCGGCGTGGCGGCCCAGCGCGAGGTCGGCATCAACACGGGCCTCCACAGCGGCCAGGCGCATCTCTTCCAGGCGCGCCGCCTCCGCGGCGCCAAACAACGTGTCCTGGAAATCCGCGTAGGCGGATCCACGCCACAGCCCCAGCGCCTCACGCAGGACCTGCGCAGCGATATCGCGCGCGCCCGCGGCCGCGGCCTCGCGGGCTCGTGCCACCAGATCAGCGAACCGCAGCGCATCCACCTGATCGCGAGCCGCACGCAGCATGTACCCGGCCCCGCGCCGCGAGACGAGTGAGCCCTCGGCTGACCGGCCATTCGGCTCCAGCGTTTTGCGCACCCGGACGGCATACACCTGCACCGACTTCGCGGCGCTGGGTGGAAGCTCCGTCCCCCACAACGCTTCGAAGATGTCATCGACCGGAACCACGCTGTTGGCACGAGACAGCAGCAACCCGAGAAGCCGCCGCTCCTTGACCCCCTTGATCGCGAGCTGCTCGCCATCGGCCCGCACCTCAAGAGGCCCGAGCACACCGAACCGCATTAACCGAGCGTATCCTGTATGCCACTCTCGACAGCCATCACGCTTCTCAGCCGCCAAGTGGCGGGCAGCAAGGGCAGCAGCGGTCGGCGTGCCGAGCGCAACCGGCTCAACCGGGAGGTAGCGCTCGAGTACAGCGTGTCCGCGCTCGGGCTGACGACCGAAGCAACAA
Source organism: uncultured Actinomycetes bacterium (assembly GCA_963734725.1). Lineage (GTDB taxonomy): Bacteria > Actinomycetota > Actinomycetes > Streptosporangiales > Streptosporangiaceae > DASXKD01. The sequence goes on along the minus strand of CAVTIX010000008.1, from coordinate 455,260 downwards.
CGCATCCGGAAAAGCCCGCGCACGTCTGAACAGGCTGACCGGTGCCCAGCCGTACAGGTCGACAAGACTTATGGCCGCAACACATGCCGCGCGACCGGAAGGCCCGCCGCGGTACGCGAAGGTCTGCCTCGGCAAAATTGTCTCTTATGCGCGTCAGTGCCACCCAGCGAACGCAAGGCTTTTGACGTCCATAAGGCGGCTACGCGCGCGGGTTGCTCGCGGCGGCTCGATCACACTTCGTGGTATCGCCCCAGGTGAAGAGGCCGGAGAGGCAAAGGGTGCGGGGCGGTCAGGAGAGTTGCTCGACTAGGGCTGGCAGGCTGGCAAAGGAGTCCAGGACGTGGTCGGGCGTGCCGGTGGCGGCGCGGTGGGTGCTGGGCAGGTACTTGCCGGTCTTGACCAGGACCCCGGTGAGCCCGTGCCGCTGGGCAGCCAGCACGTCAGACTCGATGTCATCGCCCACCATCAGAATGTCCGCGGCGGCGGCGCCCAGGTGCGCCAGCGCGGCGTCGAAGAACGCCGCGGCGGGCTTGCCGACCACCTCCGCCTGGATCCCGGCCGCTTGCTCCAGGCCGGTCACGAACGCTCCGCTGTCGAGTTGCAGGCCTTCGCTGGTGCGCCAGTACAGGCCATGGTGTATCGCCACCAGGGCGGCCCCGCCATGCAGGTGGCCGAAGGCCCGGTTGAGCGCGGCGTAGCTGAACTCCTCCCCGGCGCCGCCGATCAGCACCACATCTACCGGGCCGGCGTCGTCCGGGCCGGCCAGCGCTACCCCGGCCAGGTCCTCGCCGATCTGGCCGCTGTTGAGCAGCAGGCACCGGGCCCCGGGGTAATGCTCGCTTAGGTAGGCGGCGGCGATCACCGGGGCGGTGAGAATATCGGCGGCGGTAACGGGGAAGCCGGCCTTACCCAGCGTTGCCGCGATCGACGCCCGTGGGCGCGAGGTGGTGTTGGTGACCAGGGCCAGTGGCAGCGCCGCCGCCCGCAATTGCCGCAACGCCGCGACCGCCCCCGGCAGCGGCTGCCATGACACGGTCAGCACCCCATCGATATCGATCAGCACCCCGCCAACGCGCATGCCGCGACCCTAACGGCCACCGCCAGCCAGCCAAAGTTGCCGGGGGTCATAGCCGCACGGACACTGATCGATGCGCCGGCTGCCCCGCGCACTGTCGGCGGCAGATGCGGGCATGGCCGTAGCCGCTGATCAAGCCGCCCGCGCTGTCCCGGGGAGCGGCGAGGACGTCAGGCGCCAGGACGGCCGGGCCAGGGCGCGACGGTCTGGCAGCCGTAATCCTCAGGCGCCACGTCCCGCACGGTCTCGGCGAACTGCCATCGATGCCCAGCCACGTCCTCCACGGTGCAATCCCGCTCGCCGTACGCCCGGTCTGTGGGCGGTTCGAGCACACGGGCTCCGTGCGCCCGGGCACGCTCGAACTGGGCACTTACGCCCTCAACCCTGACACGGATGAGGTGCGCCGCACCATCGTCTTGTGCCGGCTTCTCACCCCGGCGTTCAGCGACGATCATCGCTCCATCTGCGCCGATGCTCATTTGCGCCCGGTGACTGTCGCCTATCCGCGTGCGCTCAACGAAACCGAATGCTGCACTCAGCCACGACACAGCGGCCCGCACGTCCGGATAGGACAACACGGGCACGACGGTTGCGGGCGGGACCGACCTGTTGGGCTTCATCTACCCGACCTTGCCAGACCTCACGTGATGGCACAGCGGCGCACGGACAGGTTGTACCCGCAGTAGCATCCCGCCGGTTCGCGGCCGGCAGGTCTGACGTGGATGCGGCGAGCTGATTCAGCCCTCCCCGCCGAAGCGCGCAGAGCGACCCGATCTGAGCGCCTCGACTGATGGGCGCCGAGGAGCCGCCAGCCGATCATAACGGATATCGGACCGGCAAGTCCTCACGTTAGGTGACCACCGGAGCAGAGCGCACCGACGCTGGGGCTGTGGTCTGCCGCATGACACGGCCCGCCAGCGCTGGGACAATGGCACGATGAGTCCGCGAAGCCGTGGTCGCCCGCCCGGCCGTGGCCGCCGTCAGCAGCCCAGGCGGTCCGGCGCGCGCCTGGGCGGACCTCACCTGGCTGCAGTGCAAACGCCCGGGTCCGAGGAGGAGACGACGGACTGCTGGTTTGACGAGCCTGAGCCCGGTGAGCGGCAGTCGTGGGCGCTTCCCCGTGCGCACGGGACCTATCAGGGACTCGACCTTGAGCTGCTGGACCCGGGTAACGAGGATGAGCGCGCACTGCTGATCGAAGCGCTGCACCCGGAGTTCGCAGACGCGCTGCACGGTGAGGAAGACGTCATCGTCGGCGGCGAGACCGTCAACCCGAGGCTGCACGTGGCCATGCACCAGGTGGTAGCCAACCAGTTGCTGTCCGACGATCCGCCCCAGACATGGCAGACGGTTCAGCGCCTCGCCGGGCTCGGCTATGACTGGCACAACATCATGCACATGATCGCCACGCTGGTGACCGAGGACGTCTACTTGGCACTCAGGGAGCATCGCCAGCCCGACCCGGCCGCCTACGCCCGGCGGCTGGGGGAACTGCCCGGCGACTGGCCACGACCAGAAACCGTTCGCTAGGTGCGGCGCGGATCAGCGGCTGCGGACCATCGCTTCCCTCTGGCGACAAGCCCGCTTCGCGGTCAGATGAGCGCGAGGATCGACGAACTCCCTTAATTGCGCCGACCAAGTTCTCGACCGGGACGTCCGGGTCGGGCACAGAGCAGATCGATCGTGTCGATGCCGAGGTGCCGCAAACTGTTGTTACCGGCTCACGGAAGCGTCACCTTGCGAGAACGGCAGCGAGCGGCGGGATCAGATCTTGGTGCGCATGACCCACCGCCACTTCGCGATTTTCCGTACCCGCGTGAAGCCGTATTGCGCATACAACTCCTCCGGTCCTGTGTGCAGATAGGCGCCACGCTGCGGCGACCGCTGCTCGGTCTGCTCCGGATAGGCCTCGACGACGCCGCCGCCGGCCCGCTTGATCTCGTCGAGTGCCGCCGCGACCGCAGCGGCGGCGACGCCCTTGCCGCGGTCCTTCGCGTTGGTGAAGATGCAGCCGATCCGCCAGTCCGGCGGATCGCCGGCCCCTCGGTCGTAGGCGCCCCGGTTCTTGATATTGGGGATTTCCGGCGGCGAGCCGAACTGGCACCAGCCGACGCAGTGGTCACCGTTGTAGACGAGCACCTGGTGGACCGTTCCGTCCGTCACGTGCCGGCGCTTCGCCTCCCGGTTTGCTTCCCGGGTGTGGCCGGCGCCGACGCCCTCCGGGTGGAATCCCATGCACCAGCAGCCACCCCAGACGCCGTTGTTGGCTTCAACGAGCGCGGCGAAGTCCTCCCACGTCTCCGGCGTAAGCATCCGAGTCGTGAATGTCATACCGGCAGTATGACCGAGCGGTCTGACATGGCGCGACTCACGGCCAGGGCGGCTACCCGGAGCGCGCCCGGCAGATTCGCCGAACCAAAGCGATCGCTAAGGTCGGTACCTTCTAGGAAGTGCACGGCCGCGCAGAACAGGCAGAACTGGTTATAGCTGTCCTTCGACTGTCCCATGACCGAAGAGCGCAGAATCGGCAACTGCGCGCCTCAGTGCCCGCACCACCGACCTCCTGCACCTCACTAAAGAACTATGTCTCCGCGGCAGCCAACGAGCAGGTGACCTGGGATCAGGTGGCGTCGCTTCCGCCGTCGGTGGTGGGCATGATCTCGGCTGCTGCGTCGGCCCTGGATGTGTGCCTTGAGCTTGGCGATGATCTGCGGGCTGAGCTTGAGCCGCCGGCACTCCTTGTCCTTGGGGTAACGCTTGACGAGGAACCGCCTGCCGTCGGGATGAAACTCCCGGTTCAGTTCGATGACCTTGCGGCTGACCGTCATCATCCTGCTGGCGAGGTCAAGGTCGCCGGGCCGTAGTTCGGTCAACTCCCCCCAGCGGAGCCAAGTCTCGATGGCCGTCTCGACCAGGAGTTGGGCATCCGCGTCTGGCAGCGCGGCGTAGATCGCGTCGAACTGCTCGGGGGTGACGATGGTCCGCGGCGTGGCGGGTACGGTCGGTATCTTCACGCCCCGGCACGGGTGGATATAGGTGACCTGATCGTTGAGCGCTGTGGTGAGGATCGAGCTTTTGCAGTACTGAATGGTCCAGGCCGATCTTCCCTCGCGCTGCATCCAGGGTGGCGGTGGAAGCATGACTTTGACCTGAACTACCTGCGGCCCGGTAACTGGTCGGCGGCCGGAGCTGGATCCGGCGCGATGCAGCGGCAGCGAAAGGGGTGACTATGGACCCGTTGATTGATCCCGGCGAGTATGCGGCGCTTGCTTATTGCACCTACCTGAACCAGGCCTCGCTGGGGCTAATACCCCGCACCTCGCTGGAGGCGAGCGTCCGGTTCTTGACCGAGGTCGCCCAGCATGGCAACCTCCGCCTGTCGGACCAGGCCGAGGCGAGAGTTTTGGACCGGCTGCGGATGGCCGCGGCTGAGCTACTTGGCGCGCCGGTGTCGTCAATAGCGGTGGTGGGCGGGGCGAGTGAGGGCCTGGGCCAGCTTGCTGCGTTGTTGTCCAGCGTGGGGGGTGAGGTGGTCTTGGTGGCCAGCGACTTCCCCAGCGTGACCTACCCGTGGCTAGCCGCCCGGGACCGCTTGGACATGCGCATCCGCTGGGTTCGGGACACCCCGGCCCATGACCTCACGCTCTCGCTGAGCGATGCCATCAGCGAACAGACAACCGTCGTGTGCGTCAGCGCGGTTCAGTTCGCCACCGGCAGCCAGGTCGATGTCGCGGCCCTGGTAGCGTGCGCCCGAGACGTTGGCGCCCGGGTAGTGGTCGACGTGACCCAGCTGGCCGGTGCCGCTCCGGTCACCATGACGCAATGGGGGGTGGACGCGCTAGTCTGCAGCGGCTACAAGTGGCTGTCCGGGCCGTCCGGCGTTGCGCTGCTCGCCATGACCGAGAACCTGGCGGCGGCCACCCCTGTGATCGTTGGCTGGAAAGGCAGCGCGACACCGTTCGACTTCACCCCGCAGGACCTCTCTCTGGCTGCCGACGCCCGCAGGTTCGAGCTGTCGACCATGTCCTACAGCGCCGCCGTGGGCCTGCTCACCTCGATCAAGCTGCTCACCGGCATCGGACTGACGGCGATCAGCGAGCACGCCAGCGAGCTGGCGGCCGATCTGGCCGAGCAGACCGCGCCGCTGGGATGGACGCCCTACCGGGCACCCGGTGACCATTCCGCAAGCGGGCACATCATCTCACTCAGGCACCCCGCCGCCCCGGCCGACCAAGTGCAGGCCGCGCTCGCGAGCCAGTACCAAATCAACACCAGCTCCCGGGCCGGCGGTATCCGGATATCGCTGCACGCCTACAACAGCAGCGACGACATCCGCGCCCTCACCCAAGCGCTCGCCTCCGTCGGCCCAGGCTAGGCGGCCAGCGCCCTGCGTCCAGCCCCCCCGGTGGCCGCAGCGCGCCTGGATGATCAAGCGCCTGCCTGATCGGTAGGTGCGATGTTGTCGCTTTCTTCATGACACGCTCTCTGGCGACTTCCAACCCAAAGTGATCGGCCATGCCGGGCGTACTCAAGGTGGTGCCTGCGGTGCCGCTAGCCGGGGCGGGGCTGTGAGAGGATGGCGGCACGAAGGACGCCGCGAATTCGCGCGGTGCTAGGCGGCAGCCTCGGGGACTCTGATGCCAGGTAAAGGTGAGCCTCATAGCAGCCGGATGCTGAAAGGGCCTGCTGCACTGCTTGCGTCGGTTGCTGTCCGCGGGGTTTTGCATGCCGGCTGGAAGCTGGTCACCGGCGCGGAGCCGCCGGCGGCCCCCGGCGATAAGCGGGTTCCGCTGGGCGAGGCTGTGGCCTGGGCGGCGCTGTTCGGGGGGGCCGTCACCACAGCGCGCATGTTGGCTAGCAGGTACGTGTCTTCTTTGTGGCGGCCTCGTGCGCGGCGGCAGGGCCTGCCGGAACCGGGCCAGGTTGACAGCCACGGCCAGCCGCGGCCTGAGCCGGAGGCGCCGGGCTTGCCTTACCTGCTGGCTGTTGCCGTGCTGGCGTGGCGGAGGCGGCGCTAGCTTGCGCCTGGTTTACGCCGCCGGGAACCGTGGCGCTGTCCTTGGCGCCGGTGCTGTGGAAACGCAGGATCGCCCGCAGTCCCGCCATTTAAGGTGTTTCCTTCGGTTAGCGGTGTGCTGTGAGATGATGGCGCGCGAAGGCGCCGCGGATGGCCGCGGGCTTGGCAGCTGCCCGGGGGATTCCGATGGCGGAAAAGGACGCAAGTCGTTCGGTCCGGGCGCTGGAGCAAGCGGCCGGGATGCTCGCGGTGCTCGCGGTCTCGAAGGTGGTGCGGGTCGGCTGGCGGCGGATCACCGGCGCGGAGCCGCCAGCGACCCCGGACGACCAGCAGGTTCCGCTGGGCCGGGCGGTCGTCTGGACGCTGCTGCTCGGGGCGGCCATTACCACCGCGCGAATGATCGCCATCAGGTACGCGGCCAACCTGTTGCCACGCCGCCAGCGGGAGGCTTTGGCTGCGGCGCAGGCGAACAGCCCGGACACTCCAGCTCCCTGAGCCTGAGGCCCCACCTGATGGGACCGGCCAAGGAATCTCTCGGGCGAACAAGGGGCGGACGGGTCGGCGTGGGGCTTGGCAAGCCCGTGATCTTGAAGTCCCGGAGGCCATCCGGGCACCGATCCTCCACATAAACGCCGGTTGCGCTACGCGCGTCCCGGTGCCGCCAACCGGCCGCCGTCGAATGGGGTCTGTCGGCCGGAGGCCGTCCTTGTCCGGGGTGGGTGGTTGGGGGGGCGGCTTGTGGGCAGGCGGGCAGGGTCCGTGCCCAGCCTGCTGGCGGTCGGGCTGCCGCGAGGCGCCAGCGCCGCAGAGGCCAGCGGGGAATCACAGTGACTGCTGGCGTAGCAGACATTTTCATGGGGCGGCAGCCTGTGGGCGAAGGTCTTTGCCTGCCAGCCGCGGGGGGTTGTCTGGCCCAATATCCGGCCGGTGCAGGCGTGAGGGGAACGAGATCTGGGACGTGATAGTGGCTGTGGCGGTCGCGCTGGCCGCCGCGTTCTCCAGTGCGGTCACCCTGATCACCCAGCATGCGACGAGCATCCGGCCGCTGAAGCGGGACAAGGGCTGGCGGCTGCCGTTGTACCTGGTCCGGCAACCGCTGTGGCTGCTCGGGTGGGGCGCCGCGGCGGACACGTTCATCTTCCAGGCCCGGATCCTGTACAACGGGCCGATGTCGGTGGTCCAGCCGGTGCTGGTCAGCTCGGGGCGGAAGCGGCTGACTTTGCGGCATCTCCGCTTGGGACCGGGCCGGCGAACTCCCCGGTCGTGCCTGGCGCGCTCAGGTAGGCCACGCTGCCACCGAGGAACGCCTCTCCGACCGGCGCCCCGCCGGAGGAGGCTCCGCGCTGGGCGGCGGCCAGCACGTGGCCGCATTGGCACCTGCGGTGGGGTCAAACCCGGCCCGGGGGCCCAGGCAGCGCACCTGGGCGACGCTGCACCCGTCGCCCACGGGCGCCCCGATCTTGGCCTGCGCACGGTTGCCGCGGGCCGCATGATGCCCCGCATCAGCCGCGCACCTCACCCCCAGCAGGGTGATGTGCCTGCTGCGGTGCGGTAAGAGCGTGGTGGTAGAGGGTCAGGCCGGTCAACGGGTGAGAGGGGCAAGACCATGGCTATGGGGCCGGCGCAGTCCGCCGCGGGAGTGGCAGGCGGCTGCGGCTTGGACGATGAGGCGAACGCGATGCGGGCCACGGTAACCCGGCCGGGCCGGTGGCGCCTCGTCGCCGCTGCCTTCGCCGCCGGGCTGCTCTTGGCCGCCTGCAGTTCCAGCAGCACTTCATCACCGGCTACCAGCAGCCCGTCCCCGAGCGTTCCCCCTGCGCCGACCTCCGCTGCCGCCGCGCCGGCGCCCAGCCCCACATCGGCGGTGTGCCAGGCCGCGGCGGACCTGCGCGCATCGGTGGACACCCTCACCCACGTAAAGATCGGCAAAGGTACCGCCGACGAGATCAAGTCCGACCTGGCCGACGTGGAGGCGAAGCTCACCGCGCTCACGGCGGAGCTGCATGGCGAATTCAAAGCCCAGGCCAGCGCTGTGAAGTCGGCGCTCAACACGCTCAAAACCGCGGTCTCCGACCTCACCGACCATCCCAGCACCAGCACGGTGAAAGGCGTGACGACCGCACTCGGCGGCGTCGCCACCGCAGCTAGCAGCCTGCTGGCCTCGCTCGCCCCCCAATGCGGGTCTGCGACCACCTCACCCAGCCCGTGAGTGGCGCTTGAGCCCAGTGATTCGGCGGCTCTGGGCCGGTGCTGGCCAGCAACGGTTCATCCCCGGGCGCGATGAGCGCATATCCGGGGCTTCACCCGATGGCCTTTCTGTGCGAGGCCTAGGTTTCTGGTGCGGTGACCACGAACGTTCACCGGGTCGGCTGACAGGATTGCGCTGGTTCCCCAGGCCACTTGCCGGGCCTTGCCCCGGCGCTGCGCTGCTGGCCTTGGGCCAAACGGCCCGGCCAGCGAGACCCGGACGGCCCTGGCCGTCGTCCAGGCTGCTAGTGTGCTGCGTCAGAAGTTCAGTTAATTAATCTTGCCTGTTTACTGGTTGGCCCGCTCCGAGTTTGGCGAGGTAGTCGGCAAGGGAGTTCAGGATCTCGTCGGCGGTCTTGGTCCAGGTGAATGGCCGGGGGTTGTCGTTCCATGTGGCGATCCATTGCCTGATGTCGTTCTCCAGGGCCTGTACGGAGGTGTGCACGCCGCGGCGGATCAGTTTGCCGGTGAGCAGGCCGAACCATCGTTCGGCCTGGTTCATCCAGGAGGAGCCGGTCGGGGTGAAGTGGACGTGGAAGCGCGGGCGGCGGGCGAGCCAGGTCCTGATCTCGGGGGTGTTGTGGGTGGCGTAGTTGTCGCAGACCAGGTGCACGTCGAGTGCGGTGGGCACGGCCTTGTCGATGCTGGCCAGGAACTTGCGGAACTCGGTGGCGCGGTGGCGGCGGTGCAGTTCGCTGATGACGGCGCCGTCGGCGATGTTGAAGGCGGCGAACAGGCTGGTGATGCCGTGCCGGGCGTAGTCGCAGGTGCGCCGCTCGGGCATGCCCGGCATCATCGGCAGCACCGGCTGGGACCGGTCCAGCGCCTGGATCTGGCTCTTCTCATCCACGCACAGCACCACCGCCTTCTCCGGCGGGTCGTGGTACAGGCCGACGACGTCAACGACCTTCTCCACAAATAGCGGGTCGGTGGATAGCTTGAAGGAGTCCTGCAGGTGCGGCTTGAGGTCGAACTTCTTCCAGATCCGCCCAATGGTCGACCTCGACAGCCCCGTGCGCCTGGCCATCGAGGCCCGCGACCAGTGCGTGTCCTTGCCCGGCAGGGACTCCAAGGTCGCCACGACGACGTCCTCGACCCGGTCGAGGAGGATCGAGGGCGGCCGCCCGGGCCGCGGCTCATCCTGCAGGCCATCCAGGCGCCGGGCGATGAACCGGGCCCGCCACCGGTCCACGGTCAACTCATCCACCCCAAGCCCGGCAGCGACCTGCTTGTTCGTCCCGCCCTCGGCGCAGGCCAGCACGATCTTCGCCCGCATCGCCAGGTACTGGGCGGTCTTCGCACGCCTGGCCCACCGGACCAGCTGCGCCCGCTCCGCCTCCTCCAAGACCAGCTCCGCCTTGGGCCTGCCGATTGGCGCCGCATCCTCCAGCCCGGCCAGCCGCCGGTCCGCGAACAGGCGCCGCCACTTCGACACCGACTTGACCGCCACCCCCAGCGCCTGCGCGGCACCGGCATTCGACATCCCGTCGGCACAGGCCAAGATGATCCGGGCCCGGTCAGCCCGCCGGCGCTCCGGCAGCCCCGCCCGGCGCACCAGCTCAGCCCGCTCATCAACAGACAGCACGATCTCGGCAGCAGAAGGACCCGGCATAATCAGATCCTAGCAAAAATAACTCTAGGAACTTCTGACGCGGCACACTAGTGGTCGCGCCCGTTAATTCGTCGGGGGTGGCGGGTCGAGCCAGGCCGTGGTGTCGCCGAGGTAGAGGCCGCAGGCGCAGTCGAGGGCTTCTTGCGGGGCGCCGGCCGGGTAGCCGCTGGGCAGGACGGACTTGGCGTAGTCGTCGTGGCTGGCGCGGTAGATAGCGAAGCCCCAGGTGGTGGCGGAGCGGGCGTAGCGGAGCCGGCAGAGCGGCAGGGTGGCGCCGTCGGGGAGCTGGCCGGCGACGTAGGCGAACTCGCCGTGGTAGCGGACGGGCGCGACCACTAGCAGGATGTCTCCTAGGAGACACCGCTTTCAGCCTGGACAACCGCAGCTTCCTCAAGGCGATCGATTTCGGACCGTGCCATGCATGAAGCCAGCAACAAGCCCTGCGATGCCATCGCCTGCACGTATGCTGGCGCTTACGCGCCCGTCGGCGGGCTGCGCTTTTGAGCTCGCATCGCGGGTGAAACTCCTGCGGGGAGGCCGTTCGGCGGCGGCAGGGCGGCGGGTGATGCCGTGAGCGTTTCCGACCTGGCCATCGTGGCGGCCCTGGTGTTTGGCTGGGGCGCGCTGTCGGCGCGGTTGGAACGGTTCGATGTGACCGCCCCGATCGCTTTCGTGGTAGCCGGGCTGCTGCTTACCCATGGGCCGCTGGCGGTCTTGGGTGTCGCGCCCAGTCATGAGTTGGTCAAGGCTCTGGCGGAGTTCACTCTTGCGCTGGTCCTATTCTCTGACGCATCGCGGGTGGCGCCCCACGAATTGCGGGCGGATGCGGGCCTGTACATTCGGTTGCTCGGTGTCGCGCTTCCGCTGACGATCGGCCTGGGAACACTGCTGGCGCTCGCCCTGGCCGGCAGCACGAGCATCTGGCTGGCGCTGCTGGTGGGCGCGGCGCTGGCGCCCACGGACGCCGCTCTTGGCGCGGGCATGATGACCAACCCGGCGATACCGGCGCGGATTCGCCGCCTGATCAATGTCGAAAGCGGGCTCAACGACGGGATCGCCACGCCCGTGGTGCTGGTCGCCTTGGCGGGAGCGGCCTCGGCAGGCGAACTGTCCGGCCACGGCGCGGCGGCAGCCGTCGCCGAACTGGCCTTGGGGGTTGTTGCCGGTGCGGTCGTAGGGGGGGCCGGTGGCCTGCTGGTAAAGGTGGCGCGGGGGCGCGGCTGGGCTGCGGAAGGCTTCGCCGGCTCGGCGGCGCTGGGCCTGGCGGTGTGCGCCTATGCCTCCTCGGTGGCGTTGCACGGCAATGGGTTCATCGCCGCGTTTGTCGGCGGGCTCGCGTTCGGCAAAGCAAGTGGCCGGCGTGGCGAGCCCCTGGTGCCGTTCGTCGAGGAAACCGGCGCCCTGGTGTCCTTGCTGGTCTGGCTGGCGTTCGGCGCTATCGCAGTCGCCCCCGCAGTGGAGAGCCTGACCTGGCAGATCGCGCTGTACGCAGTCCTCAGCCTCACCGTGATCCGGATGGCCCCAGTGGCGATCGCACTGGCCGGCGCACGGCTCGACCGGGCAACCATCGCCCTGGTGAGCTGGTTCGGCCCCCGTGGCCTGGCATCGGTGGTGTTCGCCCTCCTTGCGCTCGAAGATCTGGGCAGCCACACCGCCGGTGACGCCGTCGCCGTCATCACGATCACGGTGCTGCTCAGCGTTGTCGCACACGGAGCCACGGCCGACCCAATGGCCATCCGATACGCGAGACTGCTCGCCCGGAAGGAAGACGGACGCCCTAGTACGGCCGACATGCCGGCCATACCGGGGCGCCGGCTCATCCGCCGGACGATCAGCGCAACCAGCACAGGGCCACCAGCGAGCCTGCTTGGCCCTCGGAAGGACCCACCTGGCGAAGGTGAGCCGGACCGGGACCAGCCGGGCAGTCTGCCAGGTTCGGGTGGACGGCCGGCAGGTGATGGTCGCTGAGCGCGACCTGGCTGGGCCGTTGCTGGACTTGGTGGCCGGCGTCCCAGACGAGGCAGATGTGATATCCATCCCGCCGGGAAGCCGATCGGCAGCGAGGGCACCTGAGGACAGAACCTGGCCGCGCGCACGGTACCGGGGCGGTCAAAGCGGGGGGCGGCAGCCGCGGTGAACGGCGCTCCTGCGGCTGCCACGCCCGGCCGGTGAGCGGCGCCCGCGGCCTGGCTGGGGTTGTGGCGCGGCGACCGAGTAGCGGTTGCGCACTACGGGCCCGCGTTACTGCGGGGCGGGGTGGGCGGGTAGGGGCGCCCCAGGCGGAGCGTGCTTTGCCACGGCCCCAGTTATCCGCCCGTGCCGGAGGCGGCCAGAGCCCGGGCCAGCCCTATGCGCAGAGTTTGAACGCCCGTTGGCTCAGCGGCAACCATGGGTGGCGTTACATCCACACGTTCGGCGTCGTGCGGGGGATTGCCGGCCGCTGCGGCACGCCCGCAAGGATAAGTACGCCGGGACAGCGCGACCGCCTGAAAGCTGATAAATGTAGCTCGCGCGTTGTAACACAGCTGCCAGTTGCTGGATGACCTGTCCGCCAATTTCAGGCTGATCGTCGGGCATTGGCGGGCAGCAGACCAGGCCGGTTCGGGCCGCGTGTGGCAGGAGGGACCCGTGGCGCGCGTAGCGAGCGAGGAGGCGCGGGCGCGGGGCGGTGGGTGGCGCCGCGGTTGCGTGCGGTGGTGCTTGGGCCCCGGGGCGGGGGGACGGCCCGGCGGCGGGCCTCCGATGCGTTCCGGCTCGGGCTGGCCGTGGTGGTGGTGGTGGTGTCGGTCCCGGTGATGCGGGCGAACTCGGCCGCGGAGCTGGGTATCGTGCGCGCGCTGAATCCGCCGCCGGAGGCGATCAGCTGGCTGGTCACCTCGGTTTTCTGGCTTGGTTCTGTTGGTGTCATCGTGTTTTTGGCCGTCCTTGGCTTGCTGGTGCCGCGGCTGGCGGCGGTCCGGTGGACCGCGGTGGCCGCGGTGGTCGCCTGGGGCGTGTGCCTGCTGCTTGGCCACCTTCTGGGGCCTTCGGCGGGACGGCCGGTGACCGGCGCGCTGGCCGGGCTTGACCCGGGCTATCCGGTGACGCAGTTCGCGGTGGCGATCGCGGTGGCGGCGACGGCCTTGCCGTATCTGAGCCGCCCGCTGCACCGGCTGGTGGCGGCGCTGGTCACGCTGGCGTCGGTCGCCGCGGTGATCACCGGGTCGGCGCTGCCGGTCAACACCGTTTCCAGCCTGGCGATCGGGTGGGGGGTCGCGGCCGGGCTGCACCTGGCGGCGGGGTCGCCGCTGGGGTTGCCGTCCCCGGGCGAGGTCACCGGGTGGGTCACCGGCCTGGGTGTCCCCGTCCAGGGCATCACCCGGGCTGCCCGGCAGACCTGGGGGGTGGAACGGCTCGCCGGCTACGACGGCGCCGGCCGGCCGGTCGAGCTGTCGGTGTATGGCCGGGACGCCTCCGACGCCCGGGCGCTGGCGAAGCTGTGGCGGTTCTGCTTCTACCGCGATTCCGGGCCCGCGCTCATCTTGGACCGCCTCCAGCAGGTCGAGCACGAGGCCTACCTCACCTTCGATGGCCGGCCGCGCCGGGGTGCTGGTGCCCGAGGTGCTGGCCGCTGGCCGGTTCGGGCCCAGCCGGGACGCCGCGCTGGTGACCAGGCTGCCCGACGGCCCGGCGCTGGCAGAGGCCAGCGACGCCGTATTGTCGGACGAGACGCTGGATGAGGTGCTGCAAAACCTGCTCCGGCTGCGCAAGGCCGGCCTGGCGCATGGCACGGTCGGCGCTGAAACGATCATCGTTTCCCCGGCGGGCATCTGCCTGAAGGACTTCCGCACCGCCTCCGCCGCGGCGCCGGACGAGCGCCTCGACGGTGATCTGGCGGCCGGGCTGGCCGCCATGGCCGTGCGGGCAGGCGCCGGGCGGACCGCCGCGGCGGCGGCCCGGGTCCTGGGCGCCGGCGCCGCCCGGGGCGCCCTGGTGCACCTGCAGCGCGCGGCGCTGGACCCGGTCACCGTGGCCGCGCTGCGCCAGCACAAGCGCCTGCTCCCCCAGCTGCGCGCGGCGATCGCTGCGGCGTTCGGCATGGAGGTGCCCAAGCTCGCCGAGGAAAAGCGGATCAGCTGGGTCAACCTGGTCTTCGGCATCGGCACGCTGATCGGCGTCTGGGCGATCATCGGGGTCCTGGCCGACGTCGGCGGATCGCTGGAGGTCATCAAGGGCGCCAGCTGGGGGTGGGTGGCGCTGACCTTCGTGCTCGCCCAGCTCCCGATCGCCTTCGAGGCCTGGGCGCTGGGCAGCGCGGTCCCCGGCCAGCTGCCCTACGGCCGGTGCCTGGCGCTGGAAACCTCCAACACCTTCACCGCGCTGGCCGGCGGCGACACCGCCGTGTTCGCCGTCCGGGTCAGGTTCTTCCAGCGCCAGGGGTATGACGCGACGGCCGCCGTCAGCTCCGGCGCCATCGCCACCGCCGCCAGCTGGACGGCCAAGGGGCTGCTGTTCTTGATCGCGCTCCCGTTCGCCGCCGGGACCTTCCAGGCGCCGTCCAGCCCGGGCGGCCGCCCGACGGCGATCTGGATCGTGCTCGCCGTGGTCCTGGCCGCGGGGACCGCCATCGCGGTGGTCGCCCTGGCGCCGCGGCTGCGCCGGCTGGCGAGCAGCAAGGCCCGGCCGGTCCTGGCGAACATCTGGGCCAACGTCACAACGATCGCCACCGAACCGCGCAAGCTCGCCTACATCGCGGCCGGCTCGGTGCTCGCCCAGCTTCTGGTCGCCGCCGCGCTCGGCGCGGCGCTGCACGCCGTCGGGCAGCAGGCCAGCCTCGCCACGATCCTGGTCATCATGACCACGGCATCGATCATCGGCGGCGCCGTCCCGGTCCCCGGCGGCCTCGGCGTCGTCGAAGCGGGCCTGATCGCCGGGCTCACCGCCGCCGGCATCCCCCAAGACCAAGCCGTCGCCGCGGTGTTCATCCAACGGCTGTTCACCGCCTACCTCCCCCCCATCTGGGGCTGGGCCACCCTCGCCTGGATGCGCCGCCGCGAATACGTGTGATTCGCCCCACCCGAAATGCGCGGGACTGCAACTAGCCCACGAAAGCAGAATGGACCCAACCCGGCCTGGACACCCGAGTACTCCAGCGACACTTCGTGATCATGTGGGTGTGAGGGCTCGTTTCGGTAGTGGCAGGCTCGGGCGACGGCTTGCTGGCGGCGTCGCCATCGTGACCAGTCCAGCTGCCTGCGGGGGGCGGGCAGTTGCTGGCGCAGCCCGGTGAAGAGCCTGCGGATCTCGTTGCGGGTCAGGGGGATCAGCTGGTCATCACCTGGCGGGCGGTGGCTGGGCTGGCTGGCGGCCAGGACGGACAAGAACGCGCAGGCGAGCAGGGCCAAGATGGTCCACCGGTGCCAGGATGTCCAGGTCCGGACCTGATGCTCGTCTAAAGCAGCGAGTTCTTTGCTGGCGGCGAACCCGTCCTCGATCTTCCACCGGGAACCAGCCACCCGCACCAGCTGGGCCAGCGGCACCGGGCCGGGCGCGTGGGCCCGGTAGAAGGCGTGCTCGCCGTTGCTGATCCGGCGGCGGATCAGCAAACCAGTGCGGCCCGCTGCCTTCGGTCACCGCCGGGTCGGTGACCTCGAGGAAGGCCCAGTCATACCAGCGGGGCCCCTTGGCGCCGGGCCCGGCCGATAGCCGCTGCCAGGCCCGGGCGGGCAACCGCCGGGCCAGCTCCGCCGCCAGGCGGGCGCCGATTCCCTGCCGCCCGTCCCGGGTCGATCTGATGCCACCGCGAGTAGCAGGCATACACCAGCGGTGGCCAGCCTCGCTCGTCGTCGATGCTGATCGCTGCGGCGGGGTCGGCGGCCAGCATCTGCTGTACCGCCTCGGCGTCGCCGAGCACCGTGGCGGCGAGCAGGCCGCGGCCGGCGATGCCCGGGTCGGCACCGAAGATCTCGCTGGCCCGGGTAACAGCCCGGACATCTGCCCAGCCGCAGGCTGCACGGTCGGGCATATTCGGCGGGATTCCCGGAGATCGTGACGAACCCGGCTGGCTTCACCGCAGCCGGCCCGCGCGAGCACACAATTATGGCTGGTTACCGCCCCGGACGCTCGGCCCCGGAATACATACAGCGAGAGGTGCATTAGGCCGGGGGCGCGTGAAGGACAAAGGCGGCTGGCAGGCCGGCTGCAGATACGCGTACACATTGGCGGCGCCCAGCCGATGCGCGCCCCAGCTCCGGGCGTAGCGCCAGGGCGGCGCCGTTCCCTGCACCAGGACGACCAGGCGCCCGGTCCCGGTCCCTCCGGTAGGCCGCACCGAGGGGCACAGGTACGTGCAACCGGTGTAGAAGCCCGCCGCCTCGGACGCCGGCGCGAAATGGGGCCGGTACACGCTGGTGACCACGCACGGCGAGTGGACCCCCAGCTTCCGGAGCGAATTCACGATTCTGACGTGCACGTGAGAGCCGGTCCGCATCGCTGCCGAATGCTGCATCAGCAGCGGATGCTGGGTGCCTAGCTCGACGGCGATGAAGGCGGCGGCGACGACCACGACGGTCAGGCGGGCGGGGTTGCGCCAGCGCGTGATCAGCCAGTCCATCCCCTGTGCGGCAGGGATGGACAGCAATGCCCAGATGGGCACCAGATACCGGTAGTTGTCCCGGACCGGGAACGTGTACAGCGCGTAGATACCGAGCGCGGACGCGGCGGGCAGCAGCGCTACTGCCCACCCCTCGGTCGTGGCGGCAACCCATATCCCGAGGACGGCAAGGAGCGCAAAGCCGAGCCACCACAGCAGCAGTTGCGGGTGCGGCCAGCCGTGGACACTGGGGTAGCCGGGCACCGAGCTGGTGCGGCCGCCATCGATGATCCGCAGGCTGTTGACCGGGCTGAATCGCGTGCCACCGACGTACCGGCTGGTCAAATGGACCCGGGCGATCGGCCCGCCGAAGTACAGGTACCCCTCCGCTACCCAATCGCCTGCCCCGGCCGCGAGGCCGGCCAGCATGGCGATGAGCGCGGCCAGCCCGCGCCGCCTCCCGGGCCGCCGTGCCGCGACCACCAGCGCGGCGACTAGGAGCGGCGCGAAGAGGAAGAACGCGTCCTGCGGGCGCATCAGCGAGGTGACGGCGGCCGCCAGCGCCAGCAGCGCAAGCACCGGCCAGCGCGGCGCTGGCGAGCGCAAGCAGCGCAGGCACAGGCCGACGCCGGCCAGCCCGCCGAGCGCGATCCAGTAGTTGGGATACAGCTGCACCGCGAGCGACTCGGAGATCCACAGCCCGCCGAACATGACGCATGCCAGCGTCAGAACCCGGGTCCGTACCACGCCGCGCCAGGCCAGCAGGGCCACAAACAGCCCGGTTCCGGCCAGCAGCGCCAGGTACCCCCGCAAGATCGTGGCCGAGCTGGTCAGCAAGGTGACCGGCGCTACCAGCAGCGACACCCCGCGAGCGTGCTGCGGGTTCCACTGCAGCAACGGAACGTGATTGGCGATCTGGCTGGCGTACACAACCTCATCGCCGCTAAGCCTCGCCGACAGCGGGTTGAACGCCAGCACCGCGACCGTAAACGCGGCCGCTGCCGCGACCAGCCAGCCGACACCATCAGCGTCCCACCATCCCCGGGCCTGCCGCCGCAGGTGCTCCCAGCGCCGGGACGCCCGGCCCTCGGCACCCTGAGGTGCGGTCCCGGCGCCGTAAGCTTGCTGCCGCATTGGCTATTCGCGTCCTTGCTGTCGGCTTCAACACGGCCACGGCTCGCCCGCAGACCGCAGCACCGCGAACGCGGTCACATGAGCAGCATGCCAGGCAGGAACCCGGGGGATGACCGTATGCACAGAGTCCGAGTAAGAAGGCACGATAATAGCCGGCGCCACGCGCAGGATAAGCTGTCCGGCGGGTTCACTTTGGATGACTCCGCCATCGACGAGGACGCGGGGCCCGCGCTACGTCGCCGGCGCGATCGCGCCGTTGTGGGGCGGCGATAAGGTCATGTGGTGCCTTCCCCGTTGCCCCCCGGGGCCAAGCAGCTCGCACTGCCGCGCGGCTGCCACGCATGAGATGTCGTGCTGTCGTAGGAAGGCCGAAATCCCGAGTATGCCTGGCATGTGGGCCCTACACTTGCCTGACCTAAGTGACGTAGCCCCGCGGATCGCGACAAGCGGACGCGTGCAGCCGAAATGATCAGGAGCCAGATCGCAGATGCCGCTTCGAGGGAAACCATCTGGCGAGATTTATCGCGCCCTGCAGGAGGCGACCGACACCCCGGTGATTGTAGGTGCTGCCCGCGAAGCGTTCGCCCGCAGTTATCCGGACGTCAAGCTGCAGCGGCTCGTCGTCGTCATCGCCGCCTTCAACGAGGCAGCCAACATCGGTGCGGTACTCGACGAGGTTCCCGACCAGATCGCCGACATTCCCACATCACTGCTGGTGATCGACGACGGCAGTACCGACGGCACCTCCGAGGCCGCGCGGCGACACGGCGCCCTGGTTTGCACCCTGTCGGTCAACCGCGGGCACGGAGTGGCGCTGCGAATCGGCTACCGCATCGCCCGCGAAGCCGGCGCCGCGTTGATCGCCACCCTTGACGGCGACGGCCAGTGGGATCCCGCCGACCTGCCAACCATGGTGCGCATGGTTGAGGAGGACCGCGCGGACTTCGTGATCGGCTCCAGGCAGCTGGGCCAGACCGAGAACACCGACCGCTTCCGCAACGTCGGCGTTCGCTTCTTCGCCTGGCTTGTCAGCCGACTCACCGGGGCCAGGCTTACTGACACCTCCAGCGGGCTCCGGGTTATGCGCGCCGACCTGACCGGAGCGGTGCGCCAGACGCAACCGCAGTACCAGACCTCTGAACTATTGATCGGCGCGTTGTTCCAGGGCTTCCGGGTCGCTGAAGTGCCCACCACGATGCGGCAGCGGCTGTCGGGCGACAGCAAGAAGGGCGGAAACGCGTTCTACGCGCTGAGCTACGCACGCGTCATCGGGAGGACTTGGTGGCGTGAGCGGAAGGCCGGCCGCCGAGTGCCAGCCACGCCTGCACGGCCCACGCCGCTGCGACGTTCCTGACGGCCCGCTGGTCGCTCGGCTGGCCACCGAGTTCGCCCCGGCGCGCCGGGGCGCCTCCGGGTGATCCTGGCACGAGGCGGGCCCGGTCACCGCTAACGGTGACCGGACCCGGATTCTGGCTACTCCTCGCCGTCGCTGTCGGCCAGCTCAGCTTCGGCCACCGCGATCGCCAGGCCCAGGGCCCGAAGGATCTTCCCGGCTGCCGAAACCACCCGGGGCGCGCCGACCACCGGGGCAACCCCGATCATCACGCCCTGAATGTCATCGGCGGTGACGCCGCTTTCCTGGGCTGCCCCGGCGTTCATCAAGTAGGAAGCAGGCGCTGCGTCAACGGCAATCAGCGCAGCGATCCGCACCAGCATGAGCTCGCGCGGCGCAAGGGAATTGCGCGCCAGCGACGCGGCGGTCATGTCGGCCAGCGTGTCAAGGACGGGTGTTTCGTCAGCCATGGGCCCCCCTTAAGGGTTGTCGTTCCGCACTGGTCAGATTCGCCACCGTAACCAGGGCGGGAAGAAGGCACATCACCCCATAGGCGTGATCCGGCGGCAGGCCCGGCAGCGGCCGCCGGCGCGGCTTACCGGCCCTGGGCGGGCCGGTGGCGCGAACACGCCACCGGCCAGGATCACCACCGCGCCGGACTGGCTCGGGCCCGACACCCAGCCGTTGACCAGGGTCAGCTGGTGCCAGGTCACCCCGGTGGGCGTGGGCCGGCGGGCTGGGCGGTGGCTGCGGACGCGCTGGCGGCGCCGGCGGTGACGCCGAGCGCAGCGAGGCCAGCCGCCGCGACCAGGGACTGGACGGCCCGCCCGGTCCAGCGCCTGCGCGCGCGTTCGGCCGGTGAACATGCGAAAGCGGCTACGGGCCGTGGCCCGGCCGTCGTTGTTCGGTGGTGCGGACATGATCGTGGCTTTCTGTGCCTGCGGGCCGCGGATCGGCCCGCTCCTGGCACAGTTCTAAGCCGGGGCGCCACGGCGCCGCCTGAGCAGCGGTTGCTCATTTCTGCGCCCGCCGGCGCATACAGCCGCGCCGGAGACCGGCGGGCGGCCACTGCGGCGCTGCGCCGCTCCAGCGCGCTCGCCGCCGCCTGCGAAGGCGCGGCCACCCCCGGGCTCTTCCACCTGGTCAGGGTCAATGCCGCCGCGGCGGCCCCACTCTCCGGGAGAGAAAGGGAAGTTGTGCTGCTCGCCGCTAGCGGCATGGCCAGCAAGGACATCGCCGAACGTCTCTACCTGTCCGTGCGGACGGTCAACAACCATCTACAACACGCCTACGGCAAGCTCGGTGTCACCAGTCGCGCCGGCCTGGCACAGGCACTCGGGAGTGCGATATGACGCCGGAGCAGATCACCTTGGTGCAGTCGTCGTTTGAGCGACTCGGCCCGGATCTGCCCGCCATGACGGCCCTCTTCTACGAGGAACTGTTCCAACGGGACCCGTCGCTGCGGCAATTGTTCACCACCGAAATGGGTGAGCAGCGGGTCAAGTTCGCCCAGAAGCTCACCGAGATCGTGCAGACCATGCCCCGGCTCGGCGAATTGCTCACCCATACCCGCGCGCTCGGCGCCCGCCACGCCGGCTACGGGTGCGGGCCGCGGACTACCAGACCGTCGGCGACTCCCTCATCGCCGCGCTCGCGGGCACCCTCGGCGAGGAGTTCGACGCCGCGACCCGCGAGGCCTGGGTGCTCGCTTTCAACATCGTGGCCGAGACGATGCTGGAAGGCGCCGCCGCGGCCCGGCCCATCGGCAGCTAGCCGCGCCGCCCGGCCGGGTAAGGTCGCCGCGCCGCGGCCCCGCGCACGAGTGGCGCGGCCGGCCGGTCACGCCCCGCGGATCAGGAAAGCCACGTCGGTCTCAAACTTGGCCGGGTCGGGCACCTGGGACGGGTCAGTGAGGTAGTGCTCCGCCCGGGCGCGCCAGGCTGAGCCTCGGGGAGTGTCCCAGGTATCGAACTCGATGCCCTTCTCCTGTGCCCATCGCAGCAGCGCGGCGTTGCTGGCCAGCAGGCCATCGTAAGGCCCGGTGTGCCGGAGCACCGCGTACCTGCCTTCCGGCAGGACGCCGGGCTGAACGCGACCGCTAGCGGCGACCGGCGCGGCGACCGGGACACCCAGCTCGATCTGCAGCTCTCCGGCCATGTCGATGACCAGGTAGCGGATCAGCGGCGGCCCGGCCGGCGCGATGCCCTGGCCGGCCAGCCAGCCGAACAACTCGGGAAGCGCGTCGTCCACGGCAGCGGAGATGCCGTCCATGGCGACTGTCGCCGGGATCGCGGCGTAGTGCTGCGCGGCGCGCGCCTGAATCTGCGGCTCATGGCTCATGGTGGGGTCCCTTCGTCAGCGCGATACCCATGAGGACGCCGGCCCGCCCCGGTATTCATCGCCGGCTTGGCGGCAGCGGAGTCGAGATGTCGACGGCGATGCGCCAGCGGCCGGCCGGATCGCGCTGCCAGATGGTGGCATCCCAGACCGCGATGGCAGTGCCGTCCGCGCCGGTGGCGTGGCCGGCTGCCGGGATGTCGACCGTGACGGTGCACAGCGCGTAGCCCAGGTCGGCCGAGGAGTGCGATTCGTGCAACCGGATGGTGCGCCGGGCCCGGGCGGCCGCGGCGCGGGTGATGGCGGCGTGCCAGAACTCCGTGATCGCGGCATGGCCGTGGATGGGCTGGATGCCATCGGCCATGAGCTGGGCGTGCTCGGTGTAGTAGGAGGTCATCGACGCCGGGTCGGCGGCGTAGAAGAGGTCCTCGAAAGTCTGGGTGAACCGCTGCAGTTCCGGGGGGCTGAAGGTGGCCAGTGACACGGTTGCTGCTCCTGTCGTTCATGCCGGGAGGCCGGGCGGGACGGTGGTCCCCGCCAGCAGGGGCAGGATGATGTCATCCACCGCGTGGCGGGCGAAGGTGTCATCGAGTTCGGCGGCGATCATCATCTGGCGGAAGATCTGCGCCTCGATCACCTCGTGGATCAGGCGCGCCTGCCGGCGTGCTGCCGATGCGGGCAGTTCGCCGCGCTGTACCGCACGCTCGATGATCTGCTCGGCCACCGCATCCTGGTCAACCAGGGACCGCAGGCTGGCAGCAAGTTCGCTGTCGGTGCGCATCGCGTGGACCAGGCCGCTCATCATGGCCATGAATTCGGGGGTGAGGTGGTCGCGCATGGCCCCCATCACGGCCAGCAAGTCCCCGCGCAGGCTGCCGGTGTCGCGCCCGCCAAGCACGCGGCCGGCGATCCGCGCATCGACCGCCGCGCGCACCAGTTCGGCCTTGCCCGGCCAGCGCCGGTAGATCGTGGTCTTGCTGGCGTGGGCCCGGGCGGCGACGGCATCCATCGTCATCGCTTCGTAGCCGGCCTCGCCGAGCAGGCCGATGACGGCCGACAGGATGGCCCGCTCGCGCGGCTCGCCTCGTGCCTGCAGGCCGCTGCGGTCACCGGCCGGCGTCACCGCCCGGGGGTCGCCCATATATGTACGATACCGTATCGTACACACAACGACACCCCGGGCGCCCGACCCGGTCCGGAGCGGGCGCGGGCACCCGGCGGCCAGCCACGACAATCGAAGGATGACTCGGTCTGACATGACCCCAGGGATTGCCGCGGCGGGCGGCGGCGCCGTAGTGAACCGGCTGCGCCCGCGCCGCTCCTGCCTTGCGGTGCCCGGCAGCAGCGCGCGCTTCCTGGAGAAGGCACAGGGCCTCCCGGCGGACCAGGTGTTCCTGGACCTTGAGGACGCCTGCGCGCCGCTGATGAAGGAGAGCGCCCGGCCCGCGATCGTCAACGCGCTGAACAACGGCGACTGGGGCGGCAAGACCCGCGCCGTCCGGGTCAACGGCTGGACCACGCACTGGACCTACCAGGATGTGATCACGGTGGTGGAGGGGGCCGGGGCCAGCCTGGACTGCGTCATGCTGCCCAAGGTGGCAGGCGCCGCCCAGATCGAGGCTCTCGACCTGCTGCTCACCCAGATCGAGAAGGCGATGGGCTTCGACGTGGGCCGGATCGGCATCGAAGCCCAGATCGAGAGCGCAGAGGGCCTGGTGAACGTCGAGGCCATCGCCGCGTCCTCGCCCCGGCTCGAGACCATCATCTTCGGCCCCGCGGACTTCATGGCCTCCATCGGGATGCGGTCGCTGGTGGTCGGCGAGCAGCCGCAGGGCTACCCTGCCGATGCTTACCACTACATCCTGATGCGCATCCTGGTGGCCGCCCGCGCCCAGAACCTGCAGCCGATCGACGGCCCTTATCTGCAGGTACGCAACGCCGTCGGGTTCCGCGCGGCGGCCAGGCGGGCGGCGGCGCTGGGTTTCGACGGAAAGTGGGTGCTGCACCCGGACCAGATCGCCGCGGCCAATGAGATCTTCTCCCCGTCGCAGGAGGACTACGACCACGCAGAGCTGATCCTTGACGCGTACGACTGGTACACCTCGGCCGAAGGCGGCGCCCGGGGAGCGGCCATGCTCGGCGACGAGATGATCGACGAGGCATCGCGCAAGATGGCCCTGGTGGTCGCGGGGAAGGGCCGGGCGGCGGGCATGGCGCGGACCACCAGCTTCCAGCCTCCCGGGTAACCCGGGCCGGCGGATAGCCGCGCCGACAGCGACGGCCACACCGCCGCCGGTCGCCCTGAACCGGGCCCGCGCCACCGGATTGCCCGCGCGATGGCTGGGGAGGAAACTGCGGTGGCTTCGTATTCGGTGAACCCGGACGGCGTGTCGTGGGCCCAGCACCTCATCGACAGCGGTCAGTACGTGCTCGACAGCGACTGGGGCAAGGTCCAGCCCCGCGCCAGCGACCAGAACGCCTTCCTCGAGTCGCACTCCTGGGAGGAATACGACCGATGGCATCTGGGCCTCACCGATGGCGCCACTGA
The DNA here is from genome assembly GCA_963734725.1 of uncultured Actinomycetes bacterium. Classification (GTDB taxonomy): domain Bacteria; phylum Actinomycetota; class Actinomycetes; order Streptosporangiales; family Streptosporangiaceae; genus DASXKD01. The sequence continues at coordinate 431,386 of CAVTIX010000008.1, read as the reverse complement.
TCACACCAAGGCCCGGTACGCGTTCGTCTTCGGCGACTTCCGCCGCCTGCACCGGATGGGCATCATCGCCTGCGAGTACCGGGCGGCAGAGTGGCGGCACAAGGAGATCGAGCTCGCCGCTCACGACCTCTTGCAGCGCCTGGACCGCCGGGCAAGCTGACCGGCCGACGCGCCGGTACCTGTTACGGCCCGTAGCTGGGGGGGGGGTCACCGCTTCGGCCGCCAGACCATCACGGGAGCCCGCCCCGGGTACGTTTAGCCGGTGGTCCCCCTCACCTACCACGACTTCTTCAGTGGCTGCGCCACCATCGCGGGCGCGCTCATCGGGCTGCTTTTCGTCGCCATCTCGGTTTCCCCGGAGAAGCTGACCGGGGACATTGCCCGAACCGACCACCAGGTCAGGGCCGGGGCGGCGTTTTCCGCGCTGGTCAACACGATGGTGATCGCGCTGGTGGCGCTGCTGCCCGGGGCCGACCTGGGGGAGGCGAGCCTCATCCTGGCGGCCGCGGGGCTCGCCACGACCGCCGGCCTGATCCTCGTGCTGTACCGGGAACATGGCAGCGTGAAGCGCAGCGACGCCACCATGTTCCTCATCATGCTCGTCCTGTACGGCTTGCAGCTGGCCAACGGGATCAAGCTGGACGCGGCGCCGCACGACGTCAACGCGGTCGACAACCAGGGTGTCCTGGCCATCGGCTTCTTCTTGTTCAGCATCGCGAGGGCCTGGCAGCTCGTCGGCGCGCGGGACTTCAACCTCATGTCCACCGTGGCGGCGATGATCCACCGGCCGGGCGGTGCGGCCCCGCATCCGGCAGAGGGCGAGCAGCCAGGACGGCCCGGCCCGGCCGACCCGGAGCAGCCTTAAGGCCCCGGATCAGGGCTTGCGCGCCACGCCGCCCCACAGGGCCGCCGGGCTGGTCGCCTCGCTCTCGCTGGTCGGCCGCCATTTCGACGCCTGCACCAATCCTGGCGCCACCAGTTCCAGCCCGTCGAAAAATCTGGCCACGGCGGCGCGGTCACGGAAGGTGACTTTCTCCGCCATCATCTTGTTGAGGCTGTCGGCCATCTTGGCCATCGCCTCGGCGTCGATGTCCTTGGCCGGGTGTGATATCGCCAGGTAGCTGCCCGGCGGCAGGGAATCCATCAGTGTTTGCACGATCTGGTACGGGGAGTCTTCGTCATCGAGGTGCTGCAAGACGGCCATCAGCATCACCGCGACCGGGTGGCTGAAGTCCAGCAGCCGTCCCGTCTGCGCCAGGATCTGCTGGGGATCCCGCATGTCGGCGTCGATATAGTCGGTGGCGCCCGCCGGGTCGCTGGCCAGCAGGGCGCGGGCGTGGGTCAGCACGATCGGGTCGTTGTCCACGTAGACGACGCGCGACGCCGGCGCCGCCGACTGGGCCACCTCGTGGGTGTTGTTCGCAGAGGGGATGCCCGTGCCGACGTCCAGGAACTGGCGGATGCCGGCTTCGCCGGCCAGGAACCGCACCGTCCGCGCCAGGAATGCCCGGTTCGAGCGCGCGGACAACGGGATGCCCGGGAAGGCCTTGATCGCCTGCTCGCCCGCAGCCCGGTCGGCGGCGAAATTGTCCTTCCCGCCCAGCCAGTAGTTATAGACCCGGGCGACGTGCGCCACGCCGGTATCGAACGGCGGTGGCTCGCCGCCACTGCCCATTACCCTGTCGTCGTCCCCTGCCATCGACCCGCCCGCATCCACGTTTTTCGCTGGGCAATAGCGTACTGCTCCGGTGAGGAGGGCGTGGTCCGGAAGATCGGCCAGCAGACCGGGGCCGTCCCGGCGCCCCGCGGCCGGCGGGCGGTCGTTATTGTCGGCAGATGCGCGACATCGAGGTAGATCGCGGCGGCCGGGTGCTGCGCGCCCGCGACGCGGGTGATCCCAGCGGGCGCGTCGTTATGTACTTCCACGGGACTCCGGGCTCCCGGCTGGACCTGTCCTTCGATGAGCAGGTCGTGGCCGACAGCCGCGTGCGGCTGGTTTCCTTCGACCGGCCCGGCTACGGCGGTTCCACTCCCGCGCGGTTCGGGCTGGCATCGATCGCCGCGGACGCGCACGCGGTCGCCGACGCGCTGGGCTTGGCCCGGTTCGCGACGCTCGGCGTGTCCGGCGGGGGACCGGGGGCGCTGGCGGCTGCGACCGTGCCGGGAAGCCGGGTCCACCGCGTGGGAGTCGTCTCCGGCGCGGCGCCGCTCCAGCATGTTCCCGGCGCGCAGGCCAGCCTCGATGACAACGACCGTGTCGCGCTGTCGTTGCTCGCCAGCGATCCGGCCGCCGCGGCGGCGGTGTTCGCCGCCGGGTTCGAGCCGCTGGCCGAGCTGGCCCGGGACCCGGACGGCCCAGGGGTGGCGTCTGCCCTGGCCGGCCTGCTATCCCCCCGCGACGGTGAACAGCTGGCCGACCGGCACCGTGCCGCGGCCTTCGAGGAAAGCACGCGCGAGGCGCTGCGCCAGGGCACCGGCGGCAGCGGCTGGGACAACGTCTCCTGGGTCGGGGAGTGGGATATCGACCTGAGCGCGGTCAGCTGCCCGGTACTGCTGTGGTACGGCAGCGACGACAAGTTGGCGCCGCCCGAGTACGGGCGATACCTGGCACAGCACCTTCCGCAGGCGCAGCTGGTGATGCGTGACGGTGAAGGCCACATGGGGCTCTTTGACCACCTCGGCGAGATCCTTGACGAGCTGACCAGGCCGGGCGCCGCGCCGGGCTAGCCGCAATGCCGGGGAGTTAAGGCTCGGCAAGGGACAGGTCAACGAGCTGGCCGCCGGGCTTTCCGACATCCCCGGCGTCCGGGCCGTCGCCGCCGAAGACGTGCGTGCCAGCGGCGAATAGCCAGCCAGGCCAGGGCCTGCTCGCGGCGCCGCCGGACCCGGCCCAGCACCGTACGGACGGCAGCTGTACGGCCAGCCGCCCAAACAGGTGATTTGCCGCGGCATGCTTCGGGCGCGCCGCCCGCCTCCCTGTGGCCGACATGCTGAGAGATACCGCCCGGGTCGGTCGTGGGCCGGGTTTCCGTTGGCTAATGTGCCGCCGGAAGAGCCGGGATCCCGGACATAAACCGAGTCGCCGCGGCGCTGCAACGCGGCCGCGGCGACATCATAACTAAGCATCGCACGTCGCACATTTGGCCGCGCTGAATCGGCGATGAATGGTGCGGCCGGCCTGAATGATCACCTACACTGATGGCCAGGTCGATATCAAATTCCAGATCGGAGCACGGCCGATGGCGCAGCGAACCCAGGTCCTGTATGTAGACGACATTGACGGCAGTGAAGCCGAAGGCACAGTTAGGTTCGGTCTTGGCGGCACCGACTATGAGATCGACCTGAACAAGAAGCACGCGGACCAGTTCGCGAAGGCGATTGGTCCCTACATTGAAGCGGCGCGCAAGGTGCCGTCCTCCCGGCGGGCCGGGCGCGGTCCGCGGTCGCCTAGGCACGACCAGTCTGATGTCCGGGCATGGGCACGTGAGCAGGGCATCAAGGTTTCGACCAGGGGACGCATCCCGGCGGACGTGCTCGCCAGGTACCGCGCCGCGCACTAGGCGGTCCCGGCCGGGGAACGCCTTTTGCCCCCGCCAGGGCTGCCGCGGGCGCCGCGTGCGGGGGGCGTTCGATTATGGGCAGGCTGACGGCCGTTAATCGCATTACCCGGCAAACGTGTGCCTAGGCGAAGCGCTCCGGTCATGCGATTCTGCGCGAATCGTTGCCGAGCCTGGAGCGGGCGCCGGGCTGACGGCCATACCGCCGTCCCGCGTCGTCAGTTTCGGCGCCGGAGGCGAATATCCCGCGCTGAGGGTGGCGGGCTGGTCTGGATGGGCGCCGGCGCAGCGCCGTGCGAGAACTCCGCGCCGGATTGACTGCCGGACTGGGCGCACACTGGGGAGATGCGGCTAACGGTCTGGGTGCGCCCCGGATCCGCGCGTCCGGGCGTGGGCGGGGAGCACGATGGCGCCCTGGTGGTGCGGGTAACCGCGCGGGCCGTGGACGGGCGGGCCACCGCGGCAGCGCTGGCCGCGATAGCCGAAGCGTTCGGTGTCCGCCGTCACGCCGTGACACTGGTCGCGGGAGCGGCAAGCCGGAGGAAGATCGTGGCAGTGACCGGCGCCGACCCGGCCGTCCTGGACCGGTTGCGGGCCCGGTGAGCGCGGCCCGCTCGCGACGGCGCGACGGCCTGCAGCCGACGCACAATCTCCGCTTCAGTTTGGCCGGTCCGGACCGGGCGCCGGTTTGAGCTTGTTCGATCATACGTTTGAATACTATCCTGGTACAGCATAGACACGCCGACCGGCGTGGCTTTAGCCACGGCAGGGAGAGGACATGTTCGCAGCTCTCGCAGGCAACGCGAGTCATCCCACGGTTGCTGCGCTGCTTGGGCTCGGCGCGGCCGGGCTCGCCGCCGCCGTCGTGGCCATGGCCTGGAGCGTGCACGCACGCCAGATCCGCCTCGCCGAACGGTTGGCCCGCCGCCAGTTCCTGGTGATTCCGGATGCGGGGCCCCCGGGCCAGCACGGCTCCCCGGCCGCCGGAGAGCAGGCCGGGCGCGGCAACGGCGGGGCGGGAAAAGGCCCGGCAGCGCCGCCGAACGGGACAGCGCCGCCGGGGAACGGGACCATGCCGCACACCGCCGGGACCGCGGCGCCGGGTGCGGGCCAGGCGCCGCCGGTGGTCATCGAGGGACCAGACACCGTGGTCGCCGGCGAGCAGGCCCGTTATCGAGTGCGGCCGTCGGGCAGTCGAAAGGTGGTGGCATGGGCAGCGGGCGGCGGCGCGGTCTCACAGTCCCCGGACCCGGCCCATCCCGACGAACTGCTCCTGATCGCCGACGAGCCCGGCGATCTGACGCTCATCGTGCGGGTACGCGACGGGATGACCGAGCGCCGCGGGACCAAGCCGGTCACCGCTGTGCCGCAGGTGATCGCGCCACCGCCGTTCACGCTGCGGCTGTTCCTCAGCGGATGGGGACTGGTGGTGGTCGCTGTGCTGATCGCCGGGTTCGCCGCCGCGCTCGTCGCGCTGGGCAGCCTGCCCTCCTCCGACTTCATCGCGCTGGTCTCACCGCTGGCCGCGCTGCTGACCGTGGTGGCCATCGCCCGGGGGAGGGCGGAGCTGCCTGAGCACCATGCTGGCCGTAAGGGCACGGACAAGATCGCCGCGCATGCCGCCCGGCCCGCCGAGCCGCTCCTGCCGGGCTCGCCGCAGCCGGGTGAGACCCGCGTTCACAATCAGCCGGTGCTCTAGCCGGCGAGGCCGGCCTGCGGCGGCTTGCCCGTGGCGACTGGCCCGGCGGCCGGCGCTGCGGCAACGGTAACCGGGATGGCCGCGCCGCTGGCCGCGTCGACGAGGACCCGGCCGCCGAGCGGACCCGCTGCCCCGGGGGCCGGCGGCTCGCCGGCCTGGCCGGCCGTGCAGCCGGCCAGCAGAGCCGTGGCCAGGCCTGCCGCCGCGATCATTGTCGGCCTGCCGGCGTGGTCAGCCCGGCGCGCCACCGCTGGCCTCGTGGATGATCCAGATGTTGGGCTCCCAGTACTCACCGGTGTCCCGGTCGCGGTCGATGTGCACCGTCGCCAGGCCGGCCGGGAAGACATAGTCGCCGGTCTCCGGGAACTCCATGCGCGTCCAGGACTCCCAGTCCGCGACGGCGCCGGTGATGTGCAGCGATTTCGGGATCGCCGGCCCGATCCGGGCGCCCATCCGGGTGTGCACCCGGACCCACGGGTCGAACGGCGCCCCGTCGGGACGGGTCCAGTGGGCGTACCGCTCGATGGGAATGGTGGGGTAGCGGTCTTTGAGGCTCGGCCGCACCGGCGCGATCAGGTGACTCAGTCCCGCGTCGTGCGCCAGGCGCGACATCGCCTTGAGCAGGACGCCGGAGAGGCGCCGGCCCTGGTGCCTCGGCGGGATCTCCGCGGCCAGGGCGCTGGCCGCGGTGGGCTTGCCGCCGGCGGCCCGCAGCGCGAAGGCGTCGGCTATGGTCGCGTCGATGCCCGGGCCGAGGCCGGCGTCGGTGCCGTCCCAGGCCAGCGGGATGGTGTGGCCCTCGGCCAGGACCAGGTCCTCGCCCGGGTCATACAGCACGAACTGCCACTCGGGGAACACGTCATAGAGCTGGCCCCAGTAGTGGTTGAGCGCCGCGCCGTGCTGGTTGTACTCAGGCCAGACCTCATCCGAGAGGCCGCTGATGGCGGCCCAGAGTTCCGGCCGCTCGCTGTAGCAGACAACCTGCGGGTCCACCCCGCCAGTATTCCTGCACCCGGCGGTCCCCCGCCACAGCCCAGCGCTTCCCCAACTGGTCTGTGAGGTGGTACGACGGTCTGAGAGGGGGAGCCCGACGTGGGGATCAGCACCGCGGAAACGCGCCCGGCCGCGACCGCCGCCGCCCCGCCCCCCCGCGCGTCCCGTCGCCGCGTGGCAGATCGCGACCGCCGTGGCGGGGGTGCTCGCCGGGGCCGGGGTGGCCTGGGTCGTCAGCCACCACGGGAGCAATAGCTTCGGTGTCCCGAAACTTCCGTTCGCCGTGCCGGTGATCGTCCTGGTCGGCTGGTCATTTATTGCCAGCGGCGGCGACGCCGGCGCGATGGCCGACGGCATGAACGCCCCCGAGAACGACCTGGTGCACGCGAGCCTGCTCGCGTTCCCGATCTTGCTGGTCGCGCTCTTCTTCATCTTCCGCGGGCTGCGCGCCGCGCTGGTCCCGATCATCGTGTCGCTGGCCGCCATGGCCACCACCTTCATCGCGCTGCTCAGCGTCACCTACGTCACCAGCCTGGCGCCGTACGCGACCGATGTGGTGATGCTGCTCGGCCTGGGCCTGGCGGTCGACTACAGCCTGCTGATGGTCAACCGGTTCCGCGAAGCCCGCGCCACCGGCGCCAGCGTGGCCGCCGCGACCGAGCACACCGTGGCGACCGCCGGGCGTACGGTCACCTTCTCCGCGCTGACCGTCGCCACCGCCCTGTCCGGGCTGTTCTTCTTCGGTGACCCCACCTTCACCTCTGTCGCGATCGCCGGCATCGCCACCGTGCTGATCGCCATGGCCGCCGCGCTGACGCTGATCCCCGCGCTGCTGGCCGCCTGGGGACCCAAGCTGGGCGCCAAGGCCCGCCAGGACGCCTCCGACGGGTGGTTCGGCCGGCTGGCCCGCGCGGTGCAGGCCCGCCCCGCGCTGGCCGCCCTCGCCGTGGCCGGGCTGCTGGCCGCCGCCGCACTCCCCTACCTGCACGCCCATTACGGGCTCGGTGACCCGCGCACCCTGCCTGCCAGCTCGCAAGCCCGCCAGGTCGACCAGACCCTGCTGGCCCGCTTCCCGGGAGGCATGCAGGCCGACCCGATCCAGGTCGTCGCCCGCATCCCGGCCAGCGACCCGGCCATCGGCGCCTACGCCGCCAGCCTGGCGCACGAGCCCGGCGTGGCCGCGGTCAGCGTGGAGCACGGCCTGCACGGGAACGTCAGCGTCCTCGACGTGACCCCGACCGGGTCTACCCAGGGCAGCGCTGCCGAGCACCTGGTGAGCGTGCTGCGCGACCACCGCCCGCACTTCACCACCTATGTCACCGGCTCGGCCGCCTCCCTGGCCGACTTCAAGGCCGAGATCGCCAGCCGGATCCCCTACGCCGTGGCATGGATCGCGCTGGCCACCTTCGCCCTGCTGTTCCTGATGACCGGATCGGTGCTCATCCCCGTCAAGGCGCTGGCCATGAACGTCCTGTCGCTCGGCGCGACGTTCGGCGCCCTGGTGTGGGTGTTCCAGGACGGTCACCTGGCCTCGCTGCTCGGGTTCACCGCTTTCGGCGCCATCGAGGCCTGGGCCCCGGTCATCATCTTCACCTTCGCCTTCGGCCTGTCCATGGACTACGAAGTGTTCCTGCTGTCGCGGATCAAGGAAGCTCGCGACGAAGGCAACACCACCAGCGACGCCGTCGCTAACGGGCTGCAGCGGTCCGGGCGGATCATCACCTCCGCCGCGCTCCTGATCCTGATCGTGTTCCTGGGCTTCGCCTCCGGGCAGACCCTGGGCATCAAGGAGATGGGCCTCGCCCTGGCCATCGCCGTCGCGGTGGACGCCACCCTCATCCGCTGCATCCTGGTCCCGGCCACCATGACCCTGCTGGGCCCGGCCAACTGGTGGGCGCCCGGCCCGCTGCGCCGCCTGCACCAGCGGATCGGCCTGCACGAGGCGCCAGCTGCCCCGGCCCGCCCGCAGGCGTCCGGTCGGGGCCTGGCTGCCGCCCGCCCGGCAGCCGCCGCCGCCCCGCACGGCTCAGCCGGCCGCGCGCTGGTAGGCACCGGGACACGGCGATGAGGAGGGAGCCACTGGTCATATAACGCAAACCCAGCCGCCGGGCCCGGTCTACGCCACCGGGCCCGGCGGCTGCGGCGTGCGGTCAGGCCCGGACGGCGGCGACCAGGGTCTTGCCGTCACCGCTCTGGTCATCCAGGCCGGCCAGGAACGCGCGCACCGCGTCGTCTGAGGCCTGCTCCGAGCGGGCAAAGGCCGCCAGGTCTTCGAAGAACGGCGCGAACGGGGCGGCCGTGGCCAGGTCGTCCAGGATCTTGAAGCGCAGGCCATCGGTGGCGAGGATGACGGTGTCCGCCTGCGCCGCCGGGGTGACGTCGATCCGCAGTTCGCCGAGTGCATCCGGACCGGTGAGGAACGCCGTTTCGTTCACGTACTCAGCGCGGGGCGCAGGGCCACGGCTTGGTAGCTGCCCGCGTGCCCGGCCACGGCGATCGTGTCGCCGATCTGCCCGACCGCTACCGCCGTGCCGGTCAGGATCGCGACGGCTGTCCAGGGCCCGGCGCAGGTACCTCGTGAACACGAACCCGGTGGGGGAGGCGAGGGCGAAGATCTCACCCTGCCCCCGGTGGCCAGCTTCCGGCCCGGCAGCACGGGCGCCGCCCGAGACCGTCGCTAGCACCATGCACCAATTCTGGCCCGCGCCGTCGCGTGCCCGGCGCCGCTCGCCGCGGGCAGGCGCCCCGGTCGGTACCGTGGGCGGCGTGTCCGCCGAACCGCCGCGCACCGGGGAGCACCCGCTCGCGGGCCTGATCACCGCGGCGGCGGCGGGCCAGTTCCCGGATCCGGACGGTGGCTGGGAGCGGGCGCCACCGTGGCGGCCGGGCCTGGAAGCGATCTTCTCGTTCACCGCTCATGCCGTGTTCGCGGTGGCGCCGGACATCTCCGACCAGCGGATCGCCTCGCTCGGCGCGGATGGGTTCGGCGGCGCGCACGATCCGCGGCTGATCGCGGCCCTGGCCGGACCGGCGGGCTGGATCGACTCCCTGGATATGCTGCTGGCCGGGCGCGGCTCCGGCCGCCCCGGCGCCCCGCCCCGCCTGGTCGACCGGCCCGATCTGGCCGCACATCCGCGGGCGCGGTTCGCGGCGCGGATCAGGGATGAGCCCCGGGTGCTGGGTTACCCGGATCACAGCCGGTCCGCCCTCGTCACCGTCAGCCGGGGCATCGCCGGGCTCACCGAGCTGAGTTTCGAGATCGAAGCGGCGCGGCGCGGGCAGGGCGGGGGAGCGAGGCTGGCCGCGGACGCGCTGGGCGTGCTCCCCGAAGGCCAGCTCGCCCTCGCCGCCGTCGCCCCGGGCAACGCGGCCAGCGTGCGGGCCCTGCTGTCGGCCGGGTTCGTACCGCTCGGCTCTTTCCAGCTCTTCCGCCGCGCTGGCTGACCCTATGGTTTCCCCTGTGGGCAACGCGGCGGTCCGGGACCGGCTGCAAACGGCGTTGCGTGCCGCCCTCCGGGCACGGGACAAGACCGCCGCGTCGGCGCTGCGCTCGGCCCTGGCCGCGATCGACAACGCCAGGGCCGTCCCCGCGGCGCCGGCGCCCGGCGTAGCCAGCGGCCCGCACTTCGCGGGCGCCGCCGCAGGCCTCGGCGCGGGCGAGGCGCCGCGGCGCGGCGCGGCCGTGGGCGAAGCCGAGCGGATCGTGCGCGCGGAGATCGCCGAACGCGAGGCCGCCGCGACAGGCTACGAACGGGCCGGGCACGCCGACCAGGCCGGCCGCCTCCGGCGCGAGGCGGCGGTCCTGGCCTCGGCCGTGGGCCCGGCCGGGGCCGCCCCGGCGGAGGCGGCCGCGGTCGTCGCCTTCTGGCAGGACCTGGGCTTGCCGGGCCTGGTGGACATCCACACGCATTTCATGCCGCCGAACGTGCTGGCCAAGGTCTGGGCGTTCTTCGAAGGCGGTCGCGCCGGGGTGGGCCGCGCTTGGCCGATCGCCTACCGGCTGCCCGAGGAAGAGCGGGTGGCCCTGCTGCGGGCGTTCGGCGTGCGCAGGTTCAGCGCGCTGCTGTACCCGCACAAGCCGGGCATGGCCGCGTGGCTCAACTCGTGGGCGGCCGGGTTCGCGGCCAGGGTCCCGGATGCCCTGCACAGCGCCACGTTCTTTGCCGAGCCCGGCGCCGGCGCCTACGTGGCGGAGGCGATCGGCGCGGGCGCCCGCCTGTTCAAGGCGCACCTCCAGGTGGGCGGCTACGATCCGCGGGACGAGACATTGGACGCGGTGTGGGGGGCGCTTGCCGAGGCGCGCGTGCCGGTCGTGGTGCACTGTGGCTCGGGGCCGACGCCGGGCCGGTTCACCGGGCCCGGGCCGGTTTCCGCGGTGCTCGCCCGCCATCCCCGGCTGACGATGATCGTCGCTCATCTGGGCGCACCCGAGTATGGCGAGTTCCTCGACCTGGCCGAGCGCTACCCCGGCGTGCATCTCGACACGACGATGGCGTTCACCGGCTTCATGGAGCGCCTCGCGCCGTTCCCGCGGGCGCTGCGGCCGCGGCTGGCCGCCGCGGCCGGGCGCATACTGCTGGGCAGCGATTTCCCCAACATCCCGTACCCCTACTTGGACCAGCTGGAAGCGCTGGCCCGCCTGGACCTCGGCGCGGCGTGGCTGCGGGCGGTTTGCCACGACAACGCCGTGCGGCTGCTCGGGCTATGAGACATCCGCTGTCAACCACAGGCAGTGTCATGCCGCAGCCACCGGGCCGAACGCCGCATCGCTCCGCGCCGCGGCTTCCCGGCGCCGAGACCCTGCTGGTCCCGGGGCAAGCCCCCGGACCCCATGCCTCCCGAAGCCAGCGCGCAGCTGGCCTGCGCGCCTCCGGCACGACGTCCCGCGAGGGAGGCCATGACATCAGCGCCGGCATGGCGCTGCCGGGAGACGGGCTCGCATAGCCTGGAAAGCGCCGAAGGCAGCTTCCATAGATAGCGGGGGTTTCGTGGCTGGCCTGCTCCTTCTTGCCGCGACCGCGGTGGTGTTCCTGCTCTACTCGGCCGACCGGGCGGTGAAGGCGCGCGTCCGCGCCAGACGGTTGCGCAGGATGACCCAGCGGCTCGACGCCGCTGTCGCCAGGTCCGAGCAGCAGCAGGCCCAGCACCAGGCGGCCGACGCGGCGAGCGCGGAGCTGACCACCTACCTGCCAGCCATCAAACGGTCCCCGCTGACCCTGCCCGGCCAGTCGGCCGATGGCAAGGCGCCCCGGGACTGACAGCGGCGCCCGGCGCCCGGCGCCGCGCGGCGGCTTAGCGCTCGGCGGCCGCCAGCGCCTTGCGTATCGGGTCGGCGCTCGCGGGCGAGCCCTTCGGGTCCTGGAACGACCCGTACGGCGCGCCATAGACGGGCGTGCCCGGCTGCTGGCGCCACCCCTCGGCGAGCGGCCCCGCGTCGACGGCGCCATAGCCGATCGAGTCGAGGAAGGCGGTCACGGCCGCCTTCGCCGCCGCGTCGTCGCCCGCGATGGGCAGGTAGCTGCGGTCGGCGGCCCCGGCCGGGCGGGCCAGCGACGCCAGGTGCCGGTAGTAGATGTTGTTGAACGCCTTCACCACGGCGGACTCCGGCAGGTGCCGCTGAGTCAGCTCGCTGCTGGTCAGCGCGCCGCTGTCCAGCTCGGGGAACTGCCCGTCGCGCTGCGGGTAGTAGTTGCAGGCGTCGATGACCACCTTCCCCGCGAGCGGCCCGGGCGGAACGCTCCGATATGCCCCCAACGGGATGGCGATCACGACGAGTTCGCCGCCCTCGGCGGCTTCTTGCCCGGCCGCGGCCCGGGCCAGCGGCCCGAGGCCAGCCGCCAGGTCCGCAAGCGTGTCCGGACCGCGCGAGTTGCTGAGCAGCACCTGGTGCCCGGCCGCTGCCGCGAGCCGCGCCACGGCGCCGCCGATGCGGCCGCTTCCGATCAGCCCCACTGTTGTCATGGACGCGTTACCCCCCGCCGGCTGGCGATCATTCCAGCGCCCGGAGCAGCGCCTTCATCCACGGGCCGAGGTCGGCGGGCGTCCGGGCGGAGATCAGGTTGCCGTCGACGACCGTGGCCTGGTCCACCCAGTCGACGCCGGCGTTGACCATGTCGTCGCGGATCGCCGCCACGCTGGTCGCGCGCCGGCCTTTGACGATCTTCGCGGAGATCGGCACCCATCCGGCGTGGCAGATAAAGGCGATCGGCTTCCCCGTGTCGTCGAACTCCCGCACCAGGCCGAGCACGGCGGCTGAGCGCCGCAGCTTGTCCGGCGCATAACCGCCGGGAATGACAAGGGCGTCGAAATCGCGGGCAGAAAGCCCGTCCACCGCGGTGTCGACGGCGACCGGCCCGTGGCCCTTCTTTCCGGTCACCGGCTGGTCGTCGAGGCCGGCCACGGTCACCGCGACGTCCTCCTCGCGCAACCGGTACAGCGGGTACAGCAACTCCATGTCCTCGAAGTCGCTCGCGGCGAGCAGGAGGACCTTCCGTCCAGCCACGGTCATGGCACCGACACTACGCCGCTGCCCGCGAGGCGCCGGCCAGGGCGTGTCCCGCAAATCCCTAGCCTGCTGCGCGTCCGCCGGACGGGCGCCTCGCGGCGTTGTCGTCGTCGCTCATAGCTCCGCTGTGAGCTCCTCCTCCGCCTTGCGATCCCCTGCCCGCCTCCCCATCCCCCTTCATGCGGCCGCTCGCGAGGGCCAAGATCTACGGGACACGCCCTAGCTGTGCCCGGCCGCGGCGGCCCCCCGGCAGTAGCACGACGACTCGATCGGCACGTCTGCGTACGCGGCGGCGATCTTGAGTTGCTGATTAACGATGCCCGCTTGTTCCCGTTTGCCCAGCCGGGCCAGGCATTCGTGGTAGCCGTGCAGGCTCCAGACGTTTCCGGGGTGCTGGCTGGACCGGGCCAGCGTGTCGTCGAGGCCGAGGTCGGCCCGGTAGACGGCCTCGGCCTCGGTCACCCGTCCCTGCTCCAGGAGGAGCGCGCCGTAGGCGTGCCGGGCCGGCTGCATCCAGCCCCACGGCTCGTCGTAGGGCAGCCCGTCGTCGAGCTCGACCGCGTGCCGCAGCCGGGCGAAGGCCTCGTCGTAGTTCCCCCGGCGGTACTCCAGCTCCCCGTCCAGCATGGCCCCGGCTACGGCGAGGATGTCCCGGCCGGCGTTGTTGAAGAGGGTGCGGGACTCCGGGACCCGCCCGACCGCGGCGGTGAACAGCGCGCGCTGCTCGGCGGCCCGGTCAACCTGCTCGGTCGCCGCAAAGGCGACGCCCTTCGCGTAATGCGTCATGGCCGTGGTCATGCAGTACAGCTCCGGGTCGCCGGGCAGCGGCGTGGCGATGATCTGCGGCCAGCGCCCGAACCGGACCAGCACGTGCAGCTTCATCGGCACGAAGCCCTCGAGCCAGTCCGCCATGGGCGGGCTCTCCACCCGGAGCAGGCCCTCCGGGATCGCCGCCGCGAGCTGGTCCGCGGCGTCCAGGGCGGCCCGCGCCTGGCCGAGGAACATCGCGCCGTAGATCTTGAAGTGGTAGTCGTGCGCCCGGTACAGCGTGTAGAAGTTCATCGCGCCGTGCCGCGCGCGGAACTTCTCGTCGGCCGTGATCGCGGCGGTGTTGGCGGAGACAACACTCCGGTAGTCGCCGCACAACACGTCCAGGTGCGTGGGCATGTGCCTCAGGTGGCCCGCGTCCGGCGCCAGATCCCGGAGCAGGTCACCCGCGCGCAGCGCGTCCTCGGGCCGGGCCGACATCTCCATCAGGTGTATGTACATATGCAGGACGCCCGGATGCGCCTCGCCACCGGGGCTGGCCAGAGCGCGTTCCAGCACCTCCTTGGCCTCCACCGCGGCCGCGCCCGGGCCCGGCGCTCCGGTCATCCGGTCCCATAGCGCCCACGGGGTGAGGTTCAGCAGCGCGTCGGCGAACAGCGCGGCGACATCCAGGTCATCGGGATACGCCCGGTACACCTCACGCATGGCGCCGGCGTATCCGGCGTTCCACGCCGCGCCGCCCCCGGCCCCGGCCAGCTCGGCGACGGCCGGCCCGGCGGCTGGGTAGCGCGAGGCCAGGGCACCCACCAGGGCGCGCTCCACCGGCGCCGCCCGTTCGGCGTGGCCTTCGGCCGCGGCCAGCGCGGCCGAAGCGCGGGAGATCGACGTGGACACCTCATCCGGGGCGAACGCCTCCCACGGCTTGTTGTAGTTCGGGCCCAGCGCGTAGGCCAGCCCCCAGTACGCCATCACGCACGCGGGGTCGGCCTTGGCGGACCGCTCGAAGCAGGCGGCTGCCTCCTCGTGGTTGAACCCGTACGCCCACACCAGCCCGCGGGTGAACCAGGTCTGCGCCAGGTCCGAGCCGGTGGTCACCCGCCGGGTATAGCTGCCTAGGTCAAAGTAGTCAGACATCAGGGGATACGGTACGCGCAGGCCCGGCAGCGGGAGGAGCCGATCATGCCTGATGCGGCGGCGTGGGTGGTGGCCGGCCCGGACTGGAGCCTCATCTGGGCGGCGGCCCGCGCCGCTAGGCCTGGCGCACCGACGGGGGATCCCCGCCCCGGTCGCTGATGTAGGGCGGCTGGTCTGCGGCCCAGGCGGCGATCTTCGCGCGGGAGTTGAATCCCAGTTTGCCCATGATGTTGGCGACGTGCCGGGCGGCGGTCGCCGGGCTGATGAACAGTTGCTTGGCGATCGCCTTGTTGCTGAGGCCGCTGGCGACCAGCGCGACGACCTCACGCTCCCTGGGCGTCAGCATGCCGGGCGGTGCGGCGGGCTCCTGGGTGGCGCCGAGCGCGGTGAGCGCGACGGTGTTGTCCGCCCCCGGGCCGGTGTCCAGCGCCAGCGCGACTGCCTCGTCGCTGGTCATGGCCAGCCCCCGGGCCCACAGCCGGGTCACCGCGGGCGCGCCGAGGTGGCGCGCGGGGGCCAGGTACCGTTCCATGCGCGCGCCGGACAGCGCGGGCAGGCCGGCCACCTCGCGCAGCGCGGCGGCCGCGGCGGTCAACTGCACCGCCAGCCCCGGCCGGTCTTCGCGCACAGCCAGGGCCGCGAACGCCTCCAGCCCGCGGGCCACGCCGATGCGCGCGCCGGTGGAATGGCTCAGCCCCAGGCCTTCGGCCAGGTGCTGGCGCGCCAGCGCGATCGCGCCCAGGTCCATGGCCACCCGCCCGAGGCCGGCCAGGCACCGCGCCAGTTCCGGGCGTGCATCGATCTCCCGCAGGATGACCAGGGCATCCAGGTACTGGCGGCGCGCGTCGCCCGGATCGCCGCGCAGCCGGGCCAGATCACCCAGGCCTAGCAGCGCCCGCGCGGTCCCCCACTGCTGGTCGATCCGGCGCATCACCGCGATCGAGGCCTTCGCCAGGTCCTGCGCGTCGCGCAGGTTTCCCCTCACCCCGGCGATCGCCGCCTGGATGCCCAGCGCGTATCCCTCGTTCCATCCGTCACCCGACTCCCGGGCGATGGACAGCGCTTCGCCGGCGCGGGCGGTCGCGTCGTCCGCGTGCCCGGTGTGCAGGGCGACCTCGGCCAGGAGGTTGAGCCCGGACACGGTCCAGAAGTTGTCTTCGGCAGCGCGGCATAGCCCCAGCCCTTCCTCGGCCAGGACCCCGGCCAGGGCTGGGTCGCTGGACAGGGTGAGCTGCGCGCGGCCCACCAGGGCGGCGCCGCGGACCGCAAGGGGCGCCTCCGGCGCATCGAGAGCCAGGAACGAGGCCAGCCACTCATTGCCCTCGGCGAAGGTGCCCCGCACCAGCCAGCACGGCCGGACCGCGGTGCAGATCCGCATCCCCCTCTCCGCGTCGCCGTCGGCCAGGCAGCCGCTGAGCACCTGCCACACGTTGCCGATCTCCGCGTCGTACCTGCGGAACACGTCCACCCGCGCCGACCAGGGCGCCGGGATCCAGCCCAGCCCGATCGCGAGGCTGCGCTCGGCCACCGCGAGCGTATAGTCGCGCAGCCCGAGCTCGAAGGCCGTGGTCTCGCCGGCCTCGGCGAGGCGCGCTGCGGCGTACTCCCTGATGGTGTCCAGCAGCCGGTAGCGGGCCTGGCCGAGCACCTCGGCGTCGACCACCACCAGGGACTTGTCCACCAGCGTGGCCATCAGATCGAGAATGCTCGCGGCCGGGATGTCCACATCGGCACATACCCGCTCGGCCATCTCCAGCGACCATCCGGCGAACACTGAAAGCCGCCGCAGCAGCACCTGCTCTTCCGGCCCGAGCAGGTCATGGCTCCAGTCGATGGTGGCGCGCAACGTGCGGTGCCGCGGCGGCGCGGTCCGGTGGCCGGTGGTGAGCAGCGCGAAGCGGTCGCCCAGCCGCTCGGCTATCTGCTCCACCGACAGCGCGCGCACCCGTGCGGCGGCTAGTTCGATCGCCAGCGGCATGCCATCCAGCGCGCGGCACAGCGAAACAACCGCGCCGACATTGGCCGGGCCGATGGTGAAACCGGGCAGGGACGCGGCCGCCCGGTCGGCGAACAGCCGGATTGCCTCGTAGCGGTTCGCATCCTCGGCGCCATCGAGTTCGGCGGGGCCGACGGACAGCGGCGGCACCTGCCAGACGGTTTCTGCGGCCACCCGCAGCGGCTCGCGGCTGGTCGCGATCAGGCTCAGCCCGGGCGAGGCGTCCAGCAGCCGCTGGCACACCGCGGCGCACGTGTCGATCAGATGCTCGCAATTGTCCAGAACCAGGAGCAGCCGCCGCGACGCCACGGCATCGGCGAGCGTGTCCAGCAGCGGTCGTCCCGGCTCCTCGCCGACGCCCATGGCCGATGCCACCTGGGAGACCACGAGATCGGGCTGCGCCAGGTCGCCCAGATCGGCGAAGAAACGGCCATCGGGGAACGTGTCCGCTACGGTATGCAGAACCCGCAGCGCCAGCCTGGTCTTTCCGATGCCGCCCGGACCGCACAAGGTAAGCGCCCGGGTCACGCCCAGCAACTCACACAGCTCCGTGAGTTCGCGTTCACGACCCACGAAGCTGTTTGGTTCCTGGGGCAAATGAGTCCGGATCTCTTTTACCTCGTTACCGTGCAGCCTGTCTCGCCCCCCCTGCCAGGCCACCAGGCACTCCGGCGCCGGCGGGGTATGTGTACATGTACAGCCGAGTGAAACCAGAATAACCGCGGTCTTGTACATATGGGGCCGGACTCCACACCGTTGCCCGGACACTTTTCGGCGATCGAAATACATAACCACCTACACAGTTCTGCCGATGCCCTGACCAGCCCGTCGCCTCTAATCTCCTGACATCAGCCGGGCTACTTGCCACTTCGGGGGGAGGCGGCAGGTGCCCGGCCAGCCCCGGCACGTGGCTGGCGGCATGGCTCCGGCCGCCGCGGGCGCACCGCGCAGGGGGGCGGGACGGCTTGTTAGCTCGATCCGCCCGGCGGTGGGCCCGCGGCGGCCGGCTTTCTTAGGCCGCGTCCCGTCGATCTGTGCCGTCTGAGTGATCTATGCGGCATGCCCGCGCTGCCCCGCTCCTGGCGCTCTGCACTAGCACGTCTCAGGGCGCCGTACTGTAGGTGCTCGCCCGCGGGCGCATTCTGGCAGGCTCGTTCGTTGATGTACCGGGTTCGGTCGCGTGGCCGCTCCTGCCGTCGCCGGCGCTGCCGGCAGGGTCACGAAGCTCACTCGTTCCGGTAGCTTCCCGTCGGGAGGTCAGCTTGCTTGCCGCTAGAGGCGCGCCGTGCCGGGAGGCTCGCTTCTCGGATCGGGGGAAGCGCCGGTGAAGGCAGCCCGGCGAGCCCTCCTCCGGCCGTTTCGCATCGCGTGTGCTGGCGCGCTGGGGATCGCGCTGCTGGCCGCGTGCACCTCGCAGGAGACGGTGGCGGGCGGCGCGCTGGGCAGCTACGTGGTGCCGCCGGGGATTCACAAGATCAAGCACGTGATCATCATCATGCAGGAGAACCGGTCATTCGACAGCTACTTCGGGACCTACCCCGGCGCGACCGGCATCCCGATGCACGACGGCGTGCCTACGGTTTGCGTGCCCGACCCGGCAGGTGGATGTAGCCCGCCCTACCACGACACCAGTGACGTCAACGGCGGCGGGCCGCACGGCGTGGTGAACGCGGTCGCCGACGTGAACCACGGCAAGATGGACGGGTTCATCCGGCAGCGGGACGCGGCGAAGTCGTCCTGCAAGTTGCCCGACGACCCGGCCTGCACCGGCCGTCCTGGCATCCCCGACGTCATGGGCTACCACACCGCGGCGGAGATACCGAACTACTGGGCCTACGCCAAGAACTTCGTGCTGCAGGATCACATGTTCGAGCCCGTGAGATCCTGGTCGCTGGCTGACCACCTGTACCTGGTCTCCGCTTGGTCGGCGGCTTGCAAGAACAGCTCGCCGATGAGCTGCGTCAACAACATCGGCGGGCCGTACGGGGTCAAAGAGTTCGACCAGGCGGTGCACAAGGAGCTGACCACCGGCGAGACGTCGATCGACCTGGCCTGGACCGACATCACCTGGCTGCTCTACGCCCACCATGTGAGCTGGGCGTACTACGTGCAGCCCGGTTCGCAGCCGGACTGCGCCAACGACGGGGCAGAGACCTGCGCTACGGTCCGGCAGGACGTCTCCACGCCGGGGATCTGGAACCCGCTTCCGTTGTTCGGCGACGTGCGCCATGACCACCAGGTGCGCAACATCCAGCCGCTGACGTCCTACCTCCACGCCGCCGCCACGGGCACCCTGCCGGCGGTGAGCTGGATCACCCCGTCCGGCCCGGACAGCGAGCACCCGCCGAACAGCGTCCACCGGGGCCAGGCGTACGTCACGGCGCTGATCAACGCCGCCATGAAGAGCCCGGACTGGAAGTCCACGGCGATCTTCCTCACCTGGGACGACTGGGGCGGTTTTTACGACAATGTGACCCCCCCGGCGGTGGACGAGAACGGCTACGGCCTGCGGGTTCCCAGCCTGGTGATCTCCCCGTACGCCAAGAAGGGTTACATCGACTCGCAGACGCTCAGCAGCGACGCCTACCTGAAGTTCATCGAGGACGACTTCCTCGGCGGCGCCCGGCTCAACCCCAAGACCGACGGGCGGCCGGACCCGCGGCCCGACGTCCGGGAGGCCCTGCCGATTCTCGGAAACATCGTGCAGGACTTCAACTTCAACCAGCCGCCGCGCCCGCCGCTGCTGCTGCCCACCAACCCGCCGACGGACTCACCGTCGATCCCGCCGTACTTCACCGGCAAGCCCGCCTGCTGGGGGTGTACTACGCCGCCCCCGGCCAGCCGCCGCCACAGCACCCTCGGCCCCTACCAGCCGAAGGTGCACAAGCGCGCCAAGAAGCGCTGAGACGCCCTGCCATCACGCCGCAGCCGCCGGGCCGAACGCCGCTTGGCTCCGCGCTGCGGCTTCCCGGCGCCGAGACTCTGCTGGTCCCGGGGGCGAGCCCCCGGACCCATGCCTCCCGCACCGCCCGATTGCGCGCCTCCGGCACGACCAAGCGCGCGGCTGTCTTGCGCGCCTCCAGCACGACGTCCCGCGAGGGAGGCAAAGAATCAGGTCAGGCCCGGTAGAGCTCGGCGACGCGGAAGGCCAGGTCCAGGGACTGGCTGCGGTTGAGGCGAGGATCGCAGGCGGTCTCGTACCGGTTGGTCAGGTCGTCCTCGGTGATGCCGTGGCTCCCGCCGACGCATTCGGTCACGTCGTCGCCGGTGAACTCGATGTGGATGCCGCCGGGGTGCGTGCCCAGCGCCCGGTGCACCTCGAAGAAACCGGTGACCTCCGCAAGGATGTCCTCCACCCGCCGCGTTTTGCGGCCGGCCGGGGCCTCGATCGTGTTCCCGTGCATGGGATCGCAGACCCAGGCCACCTGGGCGCCGCTCGCCGTCACCTTGGCCACAACCGGGGGCAGGGCGGAGCGGATCTCCGAGGCGCCCATCCGGGTGATGAACGTGAGCCTGCCCGGCTCGTTGTCCGGGTTGAGCCGGTCCACCAGCGCCAGCGCGTCCTGCGGTGTGCTGGACGGCCCCAGCTTGACGCCGACCGGGTTGCGGACGTGGCGGAAGAACTCGACGTGCGCTCCGTCCAGCGCCCGGGTGCGCTCGCCGATCCACGGGAAGTGGGCGGAGGTGTCGTAGGGCAGCCCGGTGCGCGAGTCGATCCGGGTCATCGCCCGTTCGTACTCCAGCAGCAGGGCCTCGTGGCTGGAGTAGAACTCGACCGTGCGGAACTCCGCCGGGTCCGTGCCACTGGCGTGCATGAACGTCAGCGCGCGGTCGATCTCGCTGGCCAAGGCCTCGTACCGCTGGCCAGCCGGGCTGGCCGCCACGAAGTCGGTGTTCCAGGTGTGCACCTGGCGCAGGTCCGCGTAGCCGCCCTGGGTGAACGCCCGGCACAGGTTGAGCGTCGCCGCCGAGTAGTGGCAGGCGCGCAGCATCCGCTGCGGGTCCGGCGTTCTGGCTTTTGCGGTGAACTCCAGCCCGTTGACGGCGTCGCCACGGTAGGCGGGCAGGGCCACGCCGTTGCGGGTCTCCGCGGCCGACGAGCGCGGCTTGGCGAACTGCCCCGCCAGCCGCCCGATCTTCACCACCGGCACGCTGGCGGCGTAGGTGAGCACGACCGCCATCTGCAGCAAGGTTCGCAGTTTGCCCCGGATCGCGTCGGCCGTCGAGCCGTCGAAGGTCTCCGCGCAGTCGCCGCCTTGCAGGACGAACGCCTCGCCGCGGGCCACCGCGGCCAGCCGCTCTTTCAGGATGTCGCACTCACCGGCGAACACCAGCGGCGGGATGCTGGCGATCTCGCGGGTGACGGCCCTGACGGCCGACGGGTCCGGCCAGTCCGGCTGCTGCGCCGCCGGCCGGTCCCGCCACGCCTCAAGCGCCGCCGCGTCCACGCCCTACCTGGCCTTCCCGGCCAGCCGCACCGGGTCGAGCGGCGGGGCGGCCAGCGGCGCGCCCCGGTACCCGGCCACCTGCCCGAACCGCTGTCCGTTGGCCCAGTCGCGCGCCGCCGCGGCGATGTCGTCCGGGGTCCGTCCCACGAAGTTCCACCACATCAGCAAGGTCTCCCCGAGCGGCTCGCCGCCCAGCAGGAACAGCCGGGCGCCCGCTCGTGCGGTGATCTCCGCGGAGTCGTGCCCGGGCGGCAGGTAGAGGAGGCTGCCGGGCGCGAGATCGGTCCCGTCGGCGGCGGCCGTGCCGAAGGCCATGAAGATGACGTGTTCATGGTGCGGCGCCAGCGGCACGGTGCCGCGGGCATCCACCGGGGCGCTGAGCTCCGCACCCACCAGGCTGGAGAACACCCGTGCAGGGGAGGTGACGCCGGCCAGCGAGCCTGCGAATACCGTCGCGTGGAGCCCGCCGAGCCGCAGCGCCGGCAAGTCCGCGTGGTGCTCGAAGTCGGGCGCCGCCTGCCGGTGCGCGTCGGGCAGCGCCAGCCAGAGCTGCACCCCGTGCAGCCACGGGTCGTGGTCTTCCGGCGATTCCTCGGAGTGGGCGATGCCGTGGCCCGCGGTCATCAGGTTGAGCTGGCCGGGCCGGATCAGCTGCTCGCTGCCCAGGCCGTCCCGGTGCAGCACGTTGCCCTCGATGAGCCAGGTGACCGTCTGCAGCCCGATGTGCGGGTGCGGCGGGACCTGCATGCCCGCCACGCCATCGACCGACGCCGGGCCGTAGTGGTCCACGAAACACCACGCGCCGACGCTGCGCCGCTGCCGCAGCGGCAGCAGCCGCCGCACGTCGAGGTCGCCGACCCGGGCAAGGCGCGCTGTCGTGACCTCGGTATCACCCGGCGCGGGCTGGGCGGCCCCGCCCGGTACGTCCAGATCTGACTCGACCGTGCTCATCTGGCCTCCCTCGCGGGACGTCGTGCCGGAGACGCGCAGGCCAATAGCGCGCTTGGTCGTGCCGGAGGCGCGCGATCGGGCGGTGCGGGAGGCACGGGAGTCCGGCGGTTGCCTGCGGGCGAGTAGAGTCTCGCCGCCGGGGCCGCATTGCGCAGCGATGCGGCGGTCGGCCCGGCGGCTGCGGCATGACGCTGCCCGTCGTCGAAAATGTGCCTCACCGCCGCTGCTTTCGTTGGCCGTGCCGCGGGCACTGGCGTTCAATGATCCCCGGAACCGACCATAGCTCAGCAAGGGCTCACGACTGCGACCGAGGAGGCCGACGTGACGACAGCCCGCGAGATCCAGGACGAGCTGAGGCCTGCGGGCCGACGGCTCCGCGCGGCCATCCCGGAGGTGTACGCGGGGTACGCCGCGCTGCAGCGGGCGGCCATGGGCGACGGCGCGCTGCCGGCCAAGGTGAAGGAACTGATCGCGCTGGCCATCTCGGCCACCAGGGAATGCGACGGATGCGTCGTGGCCCATGCCCGCTCGGCGGTGCGCCAGGGCGTGACCGCCGAGGAGGTCGCGGAGGCGATGGGCGTGGTGATCGCGATGAACGGCGGCCCGGGCACGGTCTGGGGCCCGCGCGCTTACGCCGCGTTCGAAGAGTTCGCCGGGCCCGGCGGGGTCAGCCCACGAGGGTCTTGACCGCGCCGATCAGGCTGGTCAGCGCCGATTTGGCGTCGGCGAACAGCATGCTCGTCTTCGGGTTCACGTACAGCTCGTTGTCGATGCCGGCGTAGCCGTGGCCCATCGACCGCTTGATCACGATGATGCTCCTGGCCTGGTCCACGTCGAGGATGGGCATGCCCGAGATCGCGGTGCCGGGCAGGCGCGCGGCCGGGTTGGTGACGTCGTTTGCCCCGATCACCAGCGCCACGTCGGCGCGCGAGAATTCGGGGTTGATCTCCTCCATCTCCTTGAGCTGCGGGTAGGGCACGTTCGCCTCGGCGAGCAGGACGTTCATGTGGCCGGGCATCCGGCAGGCGACCGGGTGGATCGCGTAGCTGACCTCTGCGCCGCGTTCCTCCAGCAGCGCGGCCAGCTCGGCGACCTGGTGCTGCGCCTGGGCGGCGGCCAGGCCGTACCCCGGCACGATGATGATCTTCTGCGCGTAAGCGAGCTGGATGGCCGCGTCATCGGCGGCCACGGACCGCACGTCGCCACCGGGCCCCGCCACCGCGGGGGTGCTGTCGCCGGTGCCGAAGCCGCCGATCATGATGTTGCGCAGCGAGCGGTTCATCGCGTCGGCCATGAGCTTGGTCAGGATGCTGCCGGACGCGCCGACCAGGGCGCCCGCGATGATCAGGGCCCAGTTTCCGATGACGAACCCGGCCATCGCGACCGCCGTGCCGGTGAACGCGTTGAGCAGCGAGATCACCACCGGCATGTCGGCCCCGCCGATGGGCATCACCATGGTCACCCCGAAGGCCAGCGCCGCCAGAATGATGATGATCATGACCGGCACGCTCGGCGTGGCGATCATGTAGATGCCCCCGCCGACGGCGACCACGGCCGCGGCGACGTTGGCGGCGCGCGAGCCGCGGAAGGTCACCGGCGCCGCGTTGATCACGCCCTGCAGCTTGCCGGCCGCGATGATCGACCCGGAGAAGGTGACCGCGCCGATGAGCACGTCCAGGATGGTGGTGATCGTGGTGGACTCGGGCACCCCCGCGGTGGCGCCGGCCAGCCGGACGTAGTCGTGCACCGCGATCAGCGCGGCCGCGCCGCCGCCCACCGCGTTGAACAGGCTGACCAGCTGGGGCATGGCGGTCATCTGCACGGTCCGCGCCGAGTACAGGCCGGCTCCCGCGCCGACCAGCACGCCCGCGATCATCACGGCCCAGCCGGTGGCGGTGACCGTGCCCGCGTGCACCACCAGGGCGAACGTGGTGGCGATCGCGAGGGCCATGCCGGCCGTGGACACCTGGTTGCCGCGCCGCGCCGAGGCCGGGGAGTTCATCAGGTGCAGGCCGAGCACGAAGCAGACCGCGGCGGCGACATACAGCAGCTGGGTGACCCAGTCGAAGGTGTTCACGCCCGGCCGCCGGTGCTCTGCCCGTTGACCGCGGCCGGGGTGTCCGCCGCGGGCACCGGCGCCCGGCTGCGGCGGAACATCTTGAGCATCCGCCCGGTGACCACGTAGCCGCCGACGACGTTCATGGCGGCGAACGCGGCGGCCACGAAGGCGAGGATGTAGCCGAGCGCGTTGTCCGCGGTGACCGCGATGAGCATGGCGCCCGCCAGGACGATGCCGTGGATCGAGTTCGCCGCGGACATCAGCGGGGTGTGCAAGGTCGCGGGCACCTTGCTGATGACCTCGAACCCGACGAGCAGCGCGAGCACGAAGATGGTGATGTCGGTGAGCAGCTCCGTGGTCACGACGCGGTACCTCCGTTGGGATCGCCGGCGAGCAGGGCCGCGGTGGCCGGCTGGACTACGGCCCTGTCGTGCGTGATGACGACTCCGGCCTGGATTTCATCGGTCAGGTCGATGGCGAGCGCCCCGTCGGCGGCCATGTGCAGCAGGAGCGCGCTGACGTTGCGCGCGAACGCGGACGACGCCGCGGTCGGCACCGTCGCCGCCAGGCCGCCCGCGCCGATCACCGTCACGCCGTTCTCGGTCACGGTTTCGGTGTCCGGCGCCGAGCCAGAGACGTTGCCCCCGAGCGGGCCCGCCCCCATGTCGACGATCACCGAGCCGGCCGCCATCGCCTTGATCGCCTCGTCGGTGACCAGCAGCGGCGGCCGCCGCCCAGGTACTTGGGCGGTGGTGATGACCACGTCGTGCCGGGCGATGTGACCGGCCAGCTCGGCCTGCTGCGCCTGCCGCTCGTCCTCGGCCAGCGCCCGCGCGTACCCGCCCTCGCCGGCCGCGGGCCCCACCGAGGTCAGCTCGATGAACGTGGCCCCCAGCGACTCGACCTCCGTCTTGGTCTGCGGCCGCACGTCATAGGCCGAGACCACCGCGCCGAGCCGCCTGGCCGTGCCGATGGCCTGCAGGCCCGCCACCCCCGTGCCCAGCACCAGCACCTTGGCCGGCCGTGCGGTACCGGCCGCGGTGATGAGCAGCGGGAAGAACCTGCCGAACGCGGCCGCCCCGACGAGCGCCGCCTTGTAGCCGGCCACGTTCGCCTGGGAGGTCAGCGCGTCCATCCCCTGCGCCCGGGGAAGCGTGCGGGGGAGCGCATCCATGCTGATCGCGGTCACCCCGCGGGCGGCCATGGCGGCGGCGAAAGCCGGGTCGACCAGCGGGTTCAGCAGCCCGACGAGGGCCTGGCCCGGGCGCAGCGCGCCGGTCACCCGCTCCTCCGGTCGGCTGATCCCCACCACGACGTCGGCCTCGGCCAGCAGTTCGTCACGGGACACGATGGAGGCGCCGGCTTCCGCGTACGCGCTGTCCGCGAACCAGGCGCCGTCCCCCGCGCCGGACTGCACCAGGACATCCAGCCCCGCCCCCTGCAGCCGCCCGACCATCTCGGGGACGAGCGCCACCCGGCGATCGCCTGGCGTGGTCTCTTTGAGCACCCCTACCTTCATGCGCGTGACCTCATGGTTTCGGGACAATGGGCATCCGGAGCGCTCGGCACGCGGCAGGACAGGCGGCACGGGCCGTCCCCCTCATGCGGCGGCGTCCGGACATGATGGCACAGCACCAAGTATGGCTGCCATGCGCGCCTGGGCGGGCCAGGGCGTTCGGCCGGGCTTAGCGGGACCATCGTCCCGCATCGGTTTCAGCCGCGGCGGATGGTGGCGCCGATCTTGTCGCCTGCCGCGACCACGGCGACGGCGTGCAGCCTGCCCGGCGAGCGGGTAAGCCGTTCGATCGGCCCGGACACCGACGCCGCGGCGATCACCTTCCCGCCCTGCCCGCGCACCGGGGCGGACACCGACGCGACCCCCGGCTCGCGCTCGGCCACGCTGGCCGCCCAGCCGCGCCGCCGGACCTGCGCCAGCGCGGTGGCGGTGAACTTGGCGCTGCGCAGCCCCCGGTGCATCCGCTCCGGCTCCTCCCAGGCCAGCAGGATCTGCGCGGCGGATCCCGCGGTCATCGGCAGCACCGCGCCGACCGGGACCGTGTCCCGCAGCCCGCTGGCCCGCTCCGCCGCGGCCACGCAGATCCGCGCGTCGCCCTGCCGCCGGTACAACTGCGCGCTCTCCCCGGTCGTGTCGCGCAGCTGAGCCAGCACCGGCTGCGCGACCGCGAGCAGCCGGTCCTCGCCCGCAGCGGCCGCCAGTTCGGTGATCCTCGGCCCGAGCACAAACCGGCCCTGGCTGTCGCGGGTCAGCACCCGGTGCCGCTCCAGGGCGACCGCGATCCGGTGTGCCGTCGGCCTGGCCAGGCCGGTGGCGGCGACGAGCTGGGCGAGGGAGGCGGGGCCGGCTTCGAGGGCGTTCAGGACGGCAACCGTCTTGTCGAGGACGCCGACTCCGCTAGAGTTGTCCATGGTCCGATATTGCCGTCTCGGATTGCGAGACGCAAGTCGGCGGGCCGCACCTGGGAAACCGGCAGGGCCCGACCCGGAGAGGAAGGCTGATGCCGCGCACGCTCGCCCAGAAGATCTGGGATTCCCACGTGGTCAGGAGCTCTCCTGGCGAGCCTGACCTGCTCTTCATTGACTTGCACCTGGTGCACGAGGTGACCAGCCCGCAGGCGTTCGACGGGCTGCGCCTGGCCGGGCGGACGGTCCACAGGCCGGACCTGACGGTCGCGACCGAGGACCACAACGTCCCCACCACCGGAGTGACCGGTCCGGACCTGCCGTTGCGCGGGCCGGGCAGCCCGGTGACCGATCCGGTGTCCCAGGTGCAGGTCGAGGCGTTGCGCAAGAACTGCGCCGAGTTCGGCATCACGCTGCACCCCATGGGCGACCCCGGCCAGGGGATCGTGCACGTGATCGGCCCGCAGCAGGGCCTTACGCTGCCGGGCATGACGATCGTCTGCGGCGACTCGCACACCAGCACGCACGGCGCGTTCGGCGCGCTGGCCTTCGGCATCGGCACCAGCGAGGTCGAGCACGTGCTGGCCACCCAGACCCTGCCCCAGGTCCGACCGGCCGACATGGCGGTTACCGTGACCGGGACGCTCCCGTACGGCGTGACGGCCAAGGACCTGATCCTTGCGGTGATCGCGCAGATCGGCACCGGCGGCGGCGCCGGTCACGTGATCGAGTACCGGGGCGAGGCCATCCAGCGCCTGTCCATGGAGGGCCGGATGACCGTCTGCAACATGTCCATCGAGGCCGGGGCCCGGGCCGGGCTGGTCGCCCCGGACGAGACCACTCATCGTTACCTGGCGGGCCGGCCGCGAGCGCCGCACGGCGCGGCCTGGGATGCGGCGCTCGACTACTGGCGCACGCTGCCGACCGACCCCGGCGCGGCGTTCGACCGCGAGGTGACGCTCGACGGCGCCGCGCTCACCCCGTTCGTGACCTGGGGGACCAACCCGGGCCAGGCCGCGCCGCTGAGCTCGGCGGTGCCGGATCCGGCCTCGCTGCCGGACGAGACATCGCGCACCTCGGCCGAGCGCGCCCTCGCCTACATGGGCCTGGCGCCCGGCATCCCGCTCACCCAGATCAGCGTGGACACGGTCTTCCTGGGCTCCTGCACGAACGGACGGCTGGAGGACCTGCGCGCCGCCGCCGAGGTGCTGCGCGGCCGCACGGTCGCGGCCGGCGTCCGGATGCTGGTCGTGCCCGGCTCGATGGAGGTCAAGGCCGCCGCCGAGCGCGAGGGGCTGGCCGAGGTGTTCACCGCCGCCGGCGCCGAGTGGCGGTCCGCCGGCTGCTCCATGTGCCTGGGCATGAACCCCGACAAGCTGGCGCCCGGCCAGCGCAGCGCGTCCACGTCCAACCGCAACTTCGAGGGCCGCCAGGGCAAGGGCGCGCGCACCCACCTGGTGTCGCCGCGGGTTGCCGCCGCCACCGCGGTGACCGGCCGGCTGACCGCACCGGCCGACCTGTGACCACGTGATCTCCGGAGGAGAAGAGCCTTGGAACCATTCGTTACGCATTCCGGCCGGGCCGTGTCATTGCGCCGCGCCAACGTGGATACAGATCAGATCATTCCCGCCGAATACCTGAAGCGGGTCACCCGCTCTGGTTTCGGCGACGGCCTCTTCGCGGCCTGGCGCGCGGACCCGGGATTCGTGCTCAACCAGCCGCAGGCGGCGGGCGCCACGGTTCTCGTGGCCGGCCCCGATTTCGGTATCGGGTCCTCCCGCGAGCATGCCGTGTGGGCGCTGCTCGACTATGGGTTCCGGGCGGTGATCTCGGCGCGGTTCGGCGATATCTTCCGCAACAATTCGGTGCAGGCCGGGCTTCTCCCGGTCCGTTTGCCAGAGCAGACGGTGACCGCCCTGGCCGACGTGGTCGAGGCCGACCCGCAGACCCTGGTGACCGTGGACCTCGCCGAACGTGAGGTGCGCGCGGCGCACGCCAGCGATGCGGTAGCGGTCAGCGCGCCGATCGAGATCGACGACTACACGCGGTGGCGGCTGATGGAAGGCCTGGACGACATTTCACTGACCTTGCGCCATGCCGAGGAGATAGCCCGGTACGAGCAGGGCCGCCCGGGCTGGCTGCCGGTCGCCGGGTAGCCGCGAATAGCGGATACGCCGCATTACGGCGTCGGCCCGGCCGTCCCTTCATCCGGCAGCGGCAGTGTAACCAGGTTCAGGGCGGTGATCGCGCCGGACGAGCCGCGCCGGATGGCAACCCGCTGCCCGCGGCGGAGCAGTCGCAGCCCGGAGGCGGCGAAGACCTCAGGGCCGAACTCGCACACGGTCCCGTCGTCGCAGAAGACGCTGCCCGAGCCGTCCGCGGCGTCGAACTCCCGCACCGTAGCCTGCATGGCAGCGACCCTATGCCCGCGTTTAGGGACCCGTCCGTATCGAGGCAGCGGCTGGCGACGTTACGGTGTCGGCGAAGATCCGCCAGGGGCCAGGTCGGGCATGGCTGGCTGCCTTGCCTGGTCTGGCGGATTACCCGGAGGCATGTCGTGCTGTGCCGGACTGGGCTCGGCCGGCTCGTTTGCGCGTGCCATTCCCTCCACAGGCGCCACCCGTGCGTGATCGTCGCTAGCCGCTTGGCCGTCCGGCGCGGCCGGCCCCGAGTCGTCCAGACCGCCCGGCTCGTGCGTGGCCGACGGTTCCCGCGCAGTCTTCGGTGAGGTGAGGGCCGACAGGGCGAGCGCGGCGGCCGGTGGGATGGTCACCAGTGCGGGCAGTTGGTAACGCCACGAGAACTGGTAGAGAGCGGCCGCGAGCAGCAATCCCAGCCCAGTGCCCAGCCAGAGCAGGCAGGCCAGCTGCTGACCAGAGTGACGCGCCCGGCCAACCCCAAGGCCCGCCACGAGCGCGAGGATCACGCAGGCGAGCAGGACCGGGCCCGGTGTGTACCCCAGGTAAAGCTGGTAGGCGCGCAGCATCCGGGCCAGCGGACGGTTGATCACCGGACGGTGGCCCTCGTACTGGTGAAACAGCGACAGGCTTTCGCGGGTGAAGTACAACGGGAACACGGTCTGGAACTGCCAGCGTGCGACCGGCAACTCGCCCGGCTTGTGGTCCCGGCTCCAGCTCAGGAACGGCCGCGCCAGCGACCCGCCAACCGATCTGGCGACGGGCAGCGGCTGCTGCAGGACCGCCCGTTTGACGAAGTCGTCGAGGTCCTGGCGGATCGTCTCGCCGTTGGGCGGCCGGTAGGTCACGAGCGGGCTGGTCTTCCCCCGCGCGAAACCCTGGGGGAGAGACCCGCCTTTCGGCTTGACCACGCCCGGCGGCGGGCACAGCGGCCGCTCATACGACGGCAACGACAGCCGGGTGCAGGTCACCGACGCCGCCACCCGCGCGTAGAGCGCTGTTGAGACTGGCCCCGCCGGCACGGCGAAGCTGCCGTTGATGTCGTCGTTATAGGCGGCGTAGCCGATCATCGGCAGGGCGAAGCCCACCAGCACGGCCGCGGTTATCACCAGACGCGGGACGAGCCGGCCTCGCGCGGCCAGCGCGCAGTACAGCAGCCCGGCGAGCACCAGCCACAGGCCGACGTACCGGGTGAGCGCCGCCGCTGCGAACGATGCCCCGCCGCCCGCCGCCGTCATCAGGGTCGGGCGTGGGCGCCACAGCAGCAGGGCGATCCCGAGCACGAGGAAGAGCTGGAACAACGGCTCGGACATCACCATCTGCTCGATAAGCAGCTGAAAGCCATCGAGCAGCACAGGCACGGGAGCCAGGGCAGCCATCCACGGCTTAACGCCGCGGCGCAGCAGGACGGCGTAGATCAGCCCGGCGATGCCGAGCCCGAGAAGGTGGTTGAACGCTGCGAGCGCGGCCAGGTCATGGAACGCACCCAGCAGGAGGCGCACGGCCAACAGGTACCCCAGCGGGTCCCGCCCGACCGGGTTGAGCTGGTAGCTGCTGCGAATATAGCCTGGCGAATCGAAGTACAGGATCGCCGGCTGGTAGGCCACCTGGGCCATGACGCGCAGCAGCACGCCCAGCGTGAACAGCAGGGCGAACAGCCAGTGCCGTCGCAGCGCCGCCCGTGCCGTCGTGGCATGCCACCGCCAGCCGCCCGGTTCGTCCGCCGCGGGTGGCACGTCGGCTGCCTCGTCCTGCCTGGAAATGCTCGTCACTCCGGCTGAGCCTAGCGGCTGGCAAGCGACGAAGCCCGAAATCCGCGCAGCGTCTCCGGAGCGGCACGCGGCCATCCCGGCGGCGGCGTCTGTGGGCTCCCGCGGGCCGAAGCTAGCGCGCGCCGGGGCGGCGGCGCAGGGCGGTGGTGATCATGCGGTCCAGCAGCTGGGGCAGCGGCAGCCCGGTGGCTTCCCACATCTTCGGGAAGTAGGACGTCGCGGTCATGCCGGGGATCGTGTTGATCTCGTTGACCAGGATCGTGCCGTCGCGGGTGTAGAAGAAATCCACCCGGGCGAAACCCTGGCAGGACACCGCCTCGAAGGCCGCGCCCGCCATCCGCCGGATCTCGTCGATGACGTCCCGGGGGACCGGCGCCGGAATGGCCATGCTCCCGGCCGGGTCCAGGTACTTCGCCTCGAAGTCGTAGAACTCCTCACCGCCGGCGATGACCAGCTGGCCGGGCAGGCTGGTGTCGGGCGGCCCGCCGTCCAGGCCTTCGAGCACCGCGCACTCGATCTCCGCGCCGTCTACCGCGCGCTCCACGATGACCTTGGCGTCGTAACGCCGGGCGCCCTCGATCGCCTCGGTCACGGCCGCCTGGTCGTTCGCCTTGGAGGTGCCGATGCTCGACCCGCCGCGGGCCGGCTTGACGAACACCGGATAGCCAAGCTCGGCGATCGCGTCGTAGACCCGCTTGCGCTCGGCCGTGGCGGCGCCGCCCGCGCCTGGGCCGCCCTGCCACTCGCGGTCCCGCACCACCACGTAGGGGCAGATCGGCAGGCCCCTGGCCGCGAAAACCAGCTTCATGTACTCCTTGTCCAGGCCGACCGCGCTAGCCAGCACGCCCGCCCCGACGTAACGCACCCCGGCCATCTCCAGCAGGCCCTGGATCGTGCCGTCCTCGCCGAACGGCCCGTGCAGGATCGGCAGCACCACGTCCACGCCGGCCAGCACACCCGGCACCGACGCCACTGGGGCGGCCGCCGTCGGGCCCGATGCCACCGTGTGCCCAGGCGCCGGGGCGCCCGGCGGCGCCGCGTTCCCGGGGCCCGGGGCCGCCGCGGCATCCGGCCCGGCCACAGCCGCCACCGAGGGCAGCGTCCGGCCGCTGATGGCGAGCCGCTCCGGCTCGTCCCTGGTGAGCACCCACCGGCCGTCCGGCAGGATGCCCACGGGCACGACCTCGTAACGGTCCCGGTCGAGCATGGCCAGCACGGTCCCCGCGCCCATGCAGGAAATCGCATGCTCGGGTCCCTGGCCGCCGAACACCACCGCGACCCTTATCTTTCGTTCCGCGTTCAGCGTCTTCCTCCTGTGTCACACGCCATAGCGCTCAGGCTTGGCCGACCGCGAGGCGAGCAGGACCGCGGCCTCGCCGATCTCGATCTGGCCGCTCGTCACGCCGGCCACCACCTCGGTGATGGGCATCTCGACGGCGTTTTCCCTGGCGAGTTCCAGCACCGGCCCCGCCGACTTCACGCCCTCGGTCACCTGGGTCATGCTGGCCGCGGCGTCCGCCAGCGACATGCCACGGCCCAGTCTCTCCCCGTAGGTGCGGTTGCGGGACATCGGCGAGCTGCAGGTGGCAACCAGATCCCCCATGCCCGCCAGGCCCGCGAAGGTGTGCTGGTCCGCGCCGAGCGCCGCGCCGAGCCTGGCGATCTCGGCGAGCCCCCGGGTGATCAGCATCGCCGTGGTGTTGACCCCCAGGCCCATGCCGACCGCGATGCCGACCGCGATCGCGATCACGTTCTTGACCGCGCCGCCCAGCTCACACCCGACGACGTCCGGGTTGGTGTACGGCCGGAAGTAGGGCGTGTGGCACGCCTGCTGCAGCGCCTTGGCCAGGGGCTCGTCGGCGCAGGCCACCACGGTCGCGGCGTACTGGCGCTGGGCGATCTCCAGAGCCAGGTTCGGCCCGGAGATGGCCGCGATCCGGTCCGGCCCGGCCCCGGTGACCTCGGCGATCACCTCGCTCATCCGCTCCCCGGTGCCGTGCTCGATGCCCTTCATCAGGCTGACCAGCGCGGCGCCCGGGGGCAGCAGCGGGCGCCAAGAGGTCAGGTTGCGGCGCAGCGTCTGCGCCGGGACGGCGAGCACCACCAGGTCCGCGCCGGCCAGGGCCTCCGCCGGATCGCCGGTCGCGTTCAGGCCCTGGGTCAGCGTGATGCCAGGCAGATAGCCGGGATTCTCGTGCCGTATGTTGATCGCCTCGGCCAGCCTGGGCTCCCGCCCCCACAGCATCGCGGAAGTCCCGGCGTCGGACAGCACCTGCCCGAACGTCGTGCCCCACACGCCTGCCCCCATGACCGCGGCCTTCACGCCGGTGTCGCCTTCCGCGGCTCGTCCCCGCCCGGGCCATCCGGCGCCGGATCCGGGTTCCCGGCGGGATCCGGGCCCTGCCCGGCAGGCTCGTTCTGCATCGAATCCTTCGCCGCCTGCCGGGCCGCCCGCCGCGCCGCAGCGGGATCGTAGGGGGACGGCGGTGGCGCCTCACCGCGCAGCCGTGCGAGCAGGCCGGTGATGTCGGCCATGATCGTGGCCGTGGCGGCGCGCAGCACGTCCCGGCTCAGCGGCTCGCCGTGGTAGGCGGACAGGTCCACCGGCGGGCCGGCCACCATCTTCACCGTGTGCCTGGGGATCACGCTGAGCTTCTTGGTCCCGTACGGGAGGATGTCCTGCGTGCCCCACTGGGCGACCGGGACCACGGGGACGCCGGTGGACAGCGCCAGCCGGGCGACGCCGGTCTTGGCCACCATCGGCCACAGCGCGGGGTCGCGGGTGGCGGTTCCCTCCGGGTAGAAGATCAGGCATTCCCCGTGCGCAAGCCCGCGCTCGGCGTCGTTGAGGACGAGCGCGGCGTCCGCGGCGCCCCGGTTCACCGGGAGCTGGCCGGCCGCGCGCAGGAATGGCCCGATCATCTTGACGTTGAACGCTGAGGACTTGATGAGGAAGGCGGGGTAGCGCCCCGCCTCATGAATGAACAGGGCCATCGCGGCCCAGTCCGCGTAGGAGAGGTGGTTGGCGGCCACGATGACGCCACCGGAGCGGGGGATGTGCTCATGACCATGCCAGTCGCGTTTCATGATCGACTTGATCGGCGCGGGGAGGGCCACGATGGTCGCGCGGCGAACGGCCGGAGAGTAATCCTGGTTCCCGCGATCGCTCATCTGCGCCGCCTCCCGAGTGTTCGTCTGGCCAGTCTCCCGGTTCCCGCGTCGCGGTGTCGAGGCAGGATCGCGGTATGACCGCGCAGCGGGCCGGCTCGCCACTCACTTGGTCACTGGTGGTTCCCGTCAAGGTACTTGCCCGCGCCAAATCCCGCCTCGCCGTCCTGGCCGGGCCGCACCGCCCCGCGCTGGCGCTGGCGATGGCCGCGGACACTGTCACCGCCGCGCTAGCGTGCCCCGTCGTGGACCGGGTGATCGCGGTGACCGACGACGCCGAGGCCGCCCGGGTGCTGGCGGGCCTGGGCGCCCTGGTGACCGGGGACGAGCCCGGCCGGGGCCTCAACCCCGCACTGCGGCACGGAGCGGCCCTGGCCGCGGCGCGCTGGCCCGCCTCGGGCATCGGCGCGCTGGCCGCCGACCTGCCCGCGCTGCGCCCCGCCGAACTCGACCTGGGGCTGCGCGAGGCGGCGCACTGGGATCACTCGTTCGTGCCCGATGCCTCCGGCGCCGGGACCACGTTGTACGCGGCCCGGCCGGGCGCGCGGTTCTGGCCCAGGTTCGGGCCACGGTCCGCGGAGCGGCACCGGGCCGCCGGCGCGATCGAGCTCAGCCTCCCCGGCCTGGCCAGCCTGCGCCGGGACGTGGACCAGCCCCGTGACCTGACCGCCGCGTCCGACCTGGGCGTGGGCCCGCACACCGCCGCGGTGGCGGCCCGGCTCGATTAGGGCGCGGGGACGTCCACGCAGACCAGCCCCCAGGGCCGGTCCTGGACCCGGGTCATCACCAGCGTGACCCGGCGTGACCCGGACAGCCGTAGCTGGCGGCGCAGTTCGGCGACGTCGCCGGCCAGCCCGCGCCGGCGGATGTCCACCGCCCCCACGTCCAGGGCGCGCAGCCGCGCGGGGAGGCTGCGCTGGCGCCACGGCGCCGAGTCGATCACCTGCAGCGTGCGGGCGAACGGGGTGTGCACCGCGGTGTCGGCGGACAGGAAGGCAATCTGCTCGTCGATCTTCCAGGCGCCCGTCAGGCGGGCCAGGTCCTCCACCACCCCGGCCCTGGTGACCGCGGGGCTGGGGTCCAGCAGGAACCCGCCGGGCGCCCGCACCGGGACCGGCCCGCCGGTGCCCGGTGTGAGCGTGTGCCCGCCCGGCAGAACGGTCGCCCGGGTCGCGGCGGTGGCCAGCGCGGGGGACCAGGCGACGGCTTCTTTCAGGTCCCGCCCGACCGCGATGAACTCCAGTTCCCAGGCCGGGGGCACGGCGTCGCGGGCGAGCCCGGGCGCGGCCTTGATGCCCGTCCGGGCGACGGTGTCCGCCAGGCCCAGGCACCAGGCCAGCGGCGGCTCGCTGTCCCCGGCCCGCAGCCGCCGCTGGCCGGCCCGCCGGGCCGGGTCGATGAACGCCGCGTCGACGCCCCGCAGGCTCGCGCCGCGCACATCGGCGGCGACCCCGGTGACGCCGGCCGCGACGCCATAGGCCCCGGCGTTGGCCAGCGCCATGCGCAGGTGCAGCGGGTCGCGGTCGACCGCGAGCGCCCGGCGCCCCGCGGCCAGGGCCGTCAGGTCCCCGCCGATGCCGCAGCACAGGTCGGCGATCAGCCCGGCGCCGGCATACCTGGCCAAACGATGGCCCGCGATCACTTCCGCCGACGCCTGCTCCAGTCCGGCGCGGGTGAAGAACATGTCCATCGCGCGGCTGAACTTGGCCCGCGCGCGCAGCCGGAGCTCGTGCTGCGCGAGCGCGTCCACCACGAGGTCCACCGGGTAGGCGGCCCGCAGATCCGTGCCCAGCCGCAGGTCAGTAGCGGAACTGCCTGCCTCGCGCAGCCTGCCGAGAAGCTCTTGGCCCTCGGGCGCGAGCAGGGCCGCGAAACGCGCCACCGCATCCTTGGGCGCCGCGGTGGGCCCAGCCATGGGGTGTGGCGTCCCGGTCCGGGTCATGCCGCCAGTGTCTCAGCATCCGCCGGCCCGGCGGAGGCTGGGCAACGCGCCGTGCGCCTAGGAACCGGGGTGATCCAACGGCCGGCCGATACGGTCCGTTGCCCCCTAAATGTGCACGATGGGGCAGGTCAGCGTTCTGGTTATGCCCGGCACCGCCTGAATCTTGGCCACCACGAGCCGGCCGAGATCGTCGACGTTGTCCGCCTCGGCCCGGACGATCACGTCGTATGGCCCGGTGACATCCTCCGCCTGGGTTACACCCTGGATTTCGCCGATGCGAATAGCGACCTCAGCGGCCTTGCCGACCTCTGTCTGCACGAGAATGTACGCCTGCACCATGCCGTCCTCCCGGGGCTCACGCCTGGGTCCGGAATGGCCAACGCTACCCTAAGAGCCTGTTGTCAAGCCCGGGTTCAATCACCCGGTGTGGAGAAAACCCGATGACTATCTCGGATCTCGGCGAATTCGGGTTCATCGAGGCGATCGCGGCCGAACTTCCGCGCAGCGACCGGACCGTTGTCGGGATCGGTGACGACGCCGCGGTGCTGACCGCCCCGGACTCCCGGGTGGTGGCAACCACCGATCTGCTGGTGGAGGGGCGCCATTTCCGCCGCGACTGGTCCAGCGCCGCGGACATCGGCGCGAAGGCCGCCGCGCAGAACCTCGCCGACGTGGCCGCCATGGGCGCCGTCCCGGTCGCCTTGCTCGTCGGCTTCGCGGCGCCGGGGGACCTGGCCGTTGCCTGGGCACGTGAGCTGGTCGCCGGCATCGCCGCAGAGTGCGCCCGGGCGGGCGCCACGGTGGCCGGCGGCGATGTGTCCGGCGCCGGGTCGGTCGTGCTCGCGGTCACCGCCCTGGGCGACCTGGCCGGCCGGGATCCGGTGACCCGGGCCGGCGCCCGGCCCGGTGACGTCCTCGCGTACGCGGGCGTGCTCGGCGAGTCGGCGGCCGGGCTGGCGCTGCTCGAAGCGGGGCTGACCCGGCCGGCGCCGCTGATCGCCGCGCACCGCCGGCCCGCTCCGCCGTATCACGCCGGGCCCGAGGCCGCGGCGCTCGGCGCCACGGCGATGATCGACGTGAGCGACGGCCTGCTCGCCGACGCCGGGCACCTGGCCCGGGCCAGCGGCGTTCAGGTCGACATCGACACCGGCCGGTTTCCCGGCAATCCCGCCCTGGCGGCGGCCGCCACGGCGCTGGGCCGTCCCGGCGCGCTGGACTGGGTGCTGACCGGCGGCGAGGATCATGCGCTTGCCGCCACCTTCCCTGCCGGGCGGGAACTGCCTGGATACTGGACCGTAATCGGGCAGGTCCGGGAGGGCCAGGGGGTCCTGGTGAACGGCGCCGCGGTGACCGGCCGGGCCGGATGGAATCACTTTGGCAACTAAACGTCTACACCTATCTCTCACGCCGCGTGATGGTCTAGATTTAGGGGCTCCTTAACCATGCGGCAATGCTTGATAGCGACCCTTCATGGCACAACACCGTAAGACGACGGCTCGCCGGCATAGGGCGCGGGGGCGCGATGTCAGCCCCGCGTCATCCGAGGCGTCCGAGCGGCGTTTTGGTGCGGTGATGCGCCGCGTGGTGGTGACGCCCACCTTCGCGGCCGGGCTGGGGGTCGTGGTCGCCGCGACGCTGGCCTACCCGATGCAGACCGTGTTCAGCTACGTGGCGCCCGGTGCGTCCGGGCAAGGCGGCCTAGTGTGCGCGCAGGATGGCTGTACGCACCACTCCGGGCGAGGGAAGCCGTACCCGTTCGGTGTCGGCGACGGCACTCTCCCGTCGTCACCAGGGTCCGCCGAGCCCGGCAACCACTCACCCGGGCAGCACACGGGCAGCGGTGGTGGCAGCGCCATCGCCCAGCCCAGGCTGACCTACAAAGTCACCGGCAGGTGGCAAGGCGGCTTCTGGGGTCGGATCACCATCACGTTCCCAGGGGCGGCGCCGCCCGAATGGCGGCTGCGGATCGGCTATCCGGCCCGCCACATCCAGCGCATTAAGCCCAGCGGCCACCTCGCGCCCGGCGGGCACGGCGCGCTCGTGCGGTCCACCGACTACTCAGGCGGCCGGGGGCCGCGCGATCGGACCTTCACGGTCGGCGTCAGCGTCCAAGGCAGCCCTGTCCGCCCGGGAAAGTGCTGGTTCAACGGCCGGCATTGCCACTTCGGCTAGGGCATGTCTTACAGATCATCCGGCCTGCTGCGCGTCCGCCAGTGAAGGGGGAATGGGGAAGCGGGTGGGCCTCGCGGCGTCGTCGTCGTCACCATAGCTCCGCTATGGGCTCCTGCTCCGCCTTGCGATGCATCCCGCCGGGCGGCCGCTCGCGACGGCATGGATCTATAAGACACGCCCTAGCGGCTTAGCGGGTGACCTTCCCCGCCTTGATGCACGAGGTGCACACGTGCAGGCGGCGTGACGTCCCGCCCGCCTTCGACCGCACGACCTGGATGTTGGGATTGAAGCGGCGCGGGGTGCGGCGGTGCGAGTGAGAGATCCTGTTACCGAATCCCGGCCCCTTGCCGCAGATGTCGCAGACGGAAGCCACGCCGAACGCTCCCTAATGAGATCGAGGAAAGAAACACCGCCCAGGCATCGCCCAGGCCAGTGATGAAGGATAGCCGACCAGGCGGCCGGGCGCGAACCGAGGGCGCGCGGAGCAGGCGTGGCCGGCCGCTCCCGTCGGGGCCGCCCCCTATCCTGAGGGGCCATGGCGGGCCTGGAGGAATCGCTGCGAGCCACCCTCGGCGGGAAGGCCGCGGCCAAGCTGGACGCGGCGTTCGGCCTGACCACCACCGGGGACCTGCTCCGGCATTATCCGCGCCGGTACGCCACCCGCGGCGAGCTGACCGACCTGGCGTCCCTGCGGGACGGCGACCACGTGACCGTCTTCGCGCAGATAGAGAAGGTCAAGACCCGGCCGATGCGGGCCCGGCGCGGCCAGTTGCTCGAGGTGACGGTCACCGATGGCCGGGCCCGGCTGGCGCTGACGTTCTTCAACCGGGTCGGCTTCTGGGGGCGCCAGCTCACCCCGGGCCAGCACGGCATGTTCGCCGGGCGGGTCTCCACGTTCAAGGGCCAGCGCCAGCTGGCCCATCCGGAGTTCAAGCTGCTCGGCGCCGACGACGCAGCCAAGGCCGCCGAGTACGCGGCCGAACTGATCCCGGTGTACCCGGCCACCAAGGACCTCTCCACCTGGGACATCGAGAAGTGCGTCCGGATCGTGCTGGACACCTTGGGCGAGGTCGAGGACCCGCTGCCCGGCCCGCTGCGTGAGCGCCACGGCCTGATCGGCCTCACCGACGCGCTGCGCGGCATCCACCGGCCGGCGGACGAGGCCGAGAAGCGCCGCGCCGAAAAGCGCCTGAAGTGGGACGAGGCGTTCGTGCTGCAGTCCGTGCTGGCGCAGCGCCGCCGTGCCGCGGCCGCGCTGCCCGCCACGGCCCGCCCCGCCGGCGCCGGTGGCCTGGCCGGCGCGTTCGACGCCAGGCTTCCGTTCACGCTCACCGCCGGCCAGCAGGAGGTCGGCGCCGACATCTCCGCCGACCTGGCCCGGGACCACCCGATGCACCGGCTGCTGCAGGGCGAGGTCGGCTCGGGCAAGACGGTCATCGCGGTGCGGGCGATGCTCCAGGTCATCGACGCCGGCGGCCAGGCCGCGCTGCTCGCGCCCACCGAAGTGCTCGCCCAGCAGCACTACCGCTCGGTGTCGGACCTGCTCGGCCCGCTGGGCGAGGCGGGCAGGCTCGGCGGGGCGGAGGAGGCCACCAGGGTGGCCCTGCTCACCGGGTCCCAGCCCGCGGCCGCGCGCCGGGAGGCGCTGCTCGACGCGGCATCGGGCACGGCCGGGATCGTGATCGGCACCCACGCGCTGCTCGCCGAGCAGGTGCAGTTCGCCGACCTCGGCCTGGTGGTGATCGACGAGCAGCACAGGTTCGGCGTGGAGCAGCGTGACGCGCTGCGCGGGAAGGCCCAGGACGCCCGCCCGCATGTCCTGGTGATGACCGCCACCCCGATCCCGCGGACGGTCGCCATGACCGTCTACGGCGACCTCGACGTCTCGACCCTGGCGGAGCTGCCCCGCGGCCGGTCGGCGATCGCCACCCATGTGGTGCCCGCGGCGGAGAAGCCCAGGTACCTGGAACGGGCCTGGGAGCGGGTCCGGGAAGAGGCGGAGAAAGGGCGCCAGGCGTACGTGGTCTGCCCGCGCATCGGCGAGGACGGCGGCGCGCCTTCTCTTGCCCAAGCTGGCGATGCCCCATCCTCCGGCCCGGGGGACGCCGACGCCGCGCTCGGCGGCCCCGACGACGACGGCAGCCCCGGCCGGCCGCCGCTCGCCGTGCTGGACGTGGCGCCCGCGCTGGCGCAGGGGCCGCTGGCCGGGCTGCGGCTGCAAATCATGCACGGGCGGCTGCCGGCCGACGACAAGGACGCCGCGATGCGGTCCTTCG
Organism: uncultured Actinomycetes bacterium; assembly: GCA_963734725.1. Taxonomy (GTDB): domain Bacteria; phylum Actinomycetota; class Actinomycetes; order Streptosporangiales; family Streptosporangiaceae; genus DASXKD01. The sequence continues at coordinate 391,108 of CAVTIX010000008.1, read as the reverse complement.
CCGACGGGTCGGCCGACGTGCTGGTGTCGACGACGGTGGTCGAGGTGGGCGTGGATGTGCCGAACGCCACCGTCATGGTGATCATGGACGCCGACCGGTTCGGGGTGTCCCAGCTGCACCAGTTGCGCGGCCGGGTCGGCCGGGGCACAGAACCGGGGCTGTGCCTGCTGGTCACCGAGGCCCCGGAGGGGAGCAAGGCGCGGCAGCGCCTGGCCGACGTGGCCGGGACGGTGGATGGGTTCCGGCTGGCCGAGATCGACCTGGAGCAGCGCCGGGAGGGTGACGTGCTCGGCGCCGCCCAGGCGGGGCGGAAGAAGAGCCTGAAGCTGCTCAGCGTGCTGCGTGACCGGGACTTGATCGTGACGGCCCGCACGGAGGCCACGGACCTTGTGGACGCCGACCCGGACCTGGCGGGCTACCCGGCGCTGGCCGCCGAGATGAGCGCCCTCCTGGACGAGGAGCAGGCCGGCTTCCTGGAGAAAACGTGAGCAGCGGGCCCATCCCTGGCGGCTGGCACGCGTGCGGCTCGCGCCCGGCTCCCAGGCTAGCCTCCGCCAAAGGCCCGCTGACGCCATACGGGCACCTAGCATCACTCCAGACCCACCGTCACCTTGGGCCCTTCCAGTCCCTCTGCTCACCCAGACCTGACCGTTGCGAATGTGATGGCTGGCGCAACCATCACAGTCGTCGGGCTGTTGCAGAATCGCTGGGCGGCGGATGTGTCGGTGGGCGGTGGCCTGGTGTGTAAGGCATGGCTGGATTCAGGCTGGCAGGGCGGCCAGGGCCTGGGTAGTGAGGTGGCCGCTTGTGATGGCTTTGAGCAGGTTGTGGACGGCGGCGGTGAAGGCCCATTCGGCGGCGGCGGCGGTCTTGCCGCGCGCCGACAGTTGCCGGAAGCGCAGGTTGTGCTTGATGTGCCCGTGCGGGGTTTCGGCGATATGGCCGCGCTGGCGGTAGGCGGTGAGGCCGTCTTCGGTTTTCAGCCGCCCGGCCATCGCCTGGGTGGCTGGCCCGGCCCGGTGACGGCCAGCGGCCCCGCCGCTGCGCGCGGCGTGCTCCAGGCCGCGGTGTTTGCCGACCGCGATCAGCCGGTCCGGGCCGCAGGTGGTGAGGTTGTGCTCGGAGCAGTAGCCGGCATCGGCCAGCAGCAGCCCGATCCTGGCCGCATCCTGGCCTACGGCAGGACGGCTGGCGGTGATCAGGGCGGCGGCATCCTCCGCGGCCCGCGCCATGGGCTCGAACCACCGGGAATCGGCGGAGTCATTGGTGAGCTCGGTGGCGATGATCAGCCCATCGGCGCTGGTGACATTTTGGGCGTTGCAGCCCTGGATGAACCCGCCGCCGCGCACCGGCATCAGCCGCGAGTCCGGGTCGGTGAGATTGCGCACCGGCCCCGGCCCCTTCCGGCTGCGTTCCCGGTCAGCGGCCCGGCGGGCGGCTTCGGCCTGGCGCCGCCTGGCCCGCTCCAGCCGGGCGGCCGCCTGCCGGGCCCGCACATGCTGGCTGGCTGGCCGCCGTGGCGGGTTACCCAGACGCTTGCCGGTCTGCGCCAGCGACCGGGCATTCCGCGCCTCCCAGTCGTCGATCTTGGCCTGCTGGGCGGCGGCGACCCGGGCCAGCTTTTCTTCGGCCAGCGCCACTGCCGCCAAGTCGGGGGAACATCCGGTCCGCCGCCCGGCCCGCTGCCGGGCGCGGAACGCCTCTGCCTGGTCTCGCTGCGCCTTCTCGGCTGCTTCCCGCTCCGCCCGCAGGCTGGCCAGCGCCGCGCGGATCCGCTCATCCCGGCTGCCCGTCCGCCACACGTCCCCGGGCGCCTCATCCCCGCGCTCATCACCGAACAGCTCATCCTCGGCGGCATCGGCCTGCCCGTGCCGGGCCACGATCTCGCTGGCCAGCTGGGCCAGCTTCCCCTCGGCACGGTTGGCGGCCTTGGACGCGCCGGCGGCGATCTTCATCCCATCCAGCGCGACCACTCCCAGCTTCCCCATGCCCAGCCGCGCGCACAGGCCCAGCACCTCCGCGAAAAACCCCGCGGTCGCCTCACCGAAGCAGCCACAGAACCGGGCGATGGTCGCGTGATCGGGCAGGTTCTGCGCGCAGATCACCCGGAACGCCACATCGGTCCCGCACAACTGCCCGATCCGCCGCGAACTGGTCACCCCGCTCGCATACGCCCACACCAGCACCGCCAGCAGCATGTCCAGGTCATAACCAGGCGCCCCCGCGCCGCCGGTGCGCCGGGCAGCATGAAACGCACCCGTGTCCAGGTGCCGCTCCACCACCCTGATCACCAGCCACACCGGGTGATCCGCCGGCAGCCACTCCCGCATGTCCGGCGGAAACAAAAACACCTGGCCACGATCCACTGGGCGGTACCCCTTAGCCATGCCACGACCATCCCAAACGAGCACGAATACGACCGAAAGGCACGCCGAGCCAGGCCAGCCGATTCTGCAACAGCCCGTCTTTTGTCGTGGTTGCGCCAACCACAACAAACAATGCCGGGCTGGGTGGCGGGATCCGGGGCGCTGGCAGGCGCCGGAGTGGCACCGGGCCTCGGCGCCCGGCGTGTCGGCCGGCGGATCAGCGCTGGAGTTGGCGTGCAGTGACGCGGATCATCGCGGGGGAGGCACGGGGGCGGCGGCTGTCCGTCCCGCCGGGGACCCGGACCCGCCCCACCAGCGACCGGGCCCGGGAGGGGCTGTTTGCCACGATCACCGCGCGGCACGGCCCGCTCGACGGCGCCGCCTTCCTCGACCTGTACGCCGGGTCGGGCGCAGTGGGCCTGGAAGCGCTGTCCCGCGGGGCCGCGCCGGTGCTGTTCGTCGAGTCCGATCCCCCGGCGGCCCGGGTGATCCGGGCCAACATGACGGCGGTCGGGCTGCCCGGCGCCGAGTTGGTCATCGGGCAGGTGGCCACGGTGCTCGGCCGCGGGCCGGGCCGTGTTCCGGGCGGCGGGCCCGCGTTCGGGGTGGTGGTGGCCGACCCGCCGTACGCCACCGGCGACGAGGAGGTTACCGCGATGCTGACCGCGCTGCGCGGCGGCTGGCTGGCCGCCAGCGCGCTCGTCGTGGTCGAGCGCGCCACCCGCTCCGGTCCTGTCGCCTGGCCTGGGGGCTACGTGCCGGGCCGGTCCCGCCGCTACGGCGAGGCGACCTTCTGGTACGGTCTCGCCGCAGGCATATAGGCCCCTGAGGGCTGCGCTCGGGGAGCCCAGCACGGAAGGACGGGATGCGCGTGCGCCGTGTCGTCTGCCCCGGCTCGTTCGACCCGGTGACCAACGGGCACCTGGACATCATCCGCCGCGCCGCCAAGCTGCACGACGAGGTCCTCGTGGTGGTCGGGGCCAACCGGGCCAAACACGGCATGTTCACCGTGGACGAGCGCGTCGCGATGCTCGAAGAGGTCACCGCCGGCCTGCCCAACGTGTCGGTGGGGACGTTCCGCGGCCTGCTGGTCGAGTACTGCCGGGACCGCGGGGTGTCGGCGATCGTCAAGGGCTTGCGCGCTGTCAGCGACTTCGAGTACGAGATGGAGATGGCCCAGATGAATTACCGTCTCGCCGAGATCGAGACGCTGTTCATGACGGCCAACCCGCTCTACTCGTTCCTGCGGTCCAGTCTGGTGCGGGAGATCGCCGCCTACGGTGGCAACGTGTCATCGCTGGTGCCGGCCCCGGTCGAGGCGCGGATGCGGGCCAAGCTGACGGAACTGGCCCAGGGCTGATCGCACCGCGCCCTCGCGCGCTCGGTTGGGCTTCTGGCGGCCACGCCAGGTAAAATGACTGCTCCAGAACCTCTCGCTACCTTAATTTGACATGCCTACATTTCGCAGCACCGCCGGCGCCCGCACCGACCCCCGTGGGCTGCTGGTTTTTAATACCCGGGCGCTTGGCCACCGCCCCGGGTCGGCACGCGCCGAGACCAGGACCGTGCCGGCTCCTGCGCATCTGCACACCGGCATGGCCTGGGTTCCGCAAGGCGCCGAACTGGACGTCGAGGTCCGGCTGGAGTCTGTCACCGAGGGCGTGCTCGCCACCGCCACGGTCACCGCGCCGATAGCCGGGGAGTGCGCGCGCTGCCTGGAGCCGGTGTCCCAGACCCTTCGTGTCCGGTGTCAGGAGTTGTTCAGTTACGAGCAAAACGGTGGGGATGCCGGTGAGGGCGGGTACTCTCTGGACCGGGACTTGCTCGATCTTGAGCCGGTCCTGAGAGATGCTCTGGTTCTCGCGCTGCCGCTCGCGCCGAGATGCCAGGACGACTGCCCCGGGCTGTGCGCCGAATGCGGTGTGCGGCTTGCCCAGGCGGGCCCCGGCCACCACCACGGCCCAGACCTGGACCCCCGGTGGGCAGCTCTAAGCCAGATCACAATGCAGCACAGTCCGGACGGCTCGCCCGTACCGGGGACAGGTGAGGAGAACGGACGTGGCCGTCCCTAAGCGGAGGATGTCGCGCAGCAACACGAGGTCCCGGCGCGCGAACTGGAAGGCTGCAGCGCCGGCGCTGGTGCGCTGCCCGCAGTGCCGGGATCCCAAGCTGCCGCATACCGCGTGCCCGACCTGCGGCACCTACAACCGCCGTCAGGTAATCACGCCCTCCTAAACGCGGCGCGGTAGAACCCAAGCGGTACTGACCGGCCAGGCGGCGGGTAAGCCGGCCGCCATGTAGGCCCCCCAGAGGCCCTGGGGAGGAGGACACCATGAAGGTCGCAGCCGACCACCAGCCAGGAGCCGGCCAGCCCGATCCCACCGAGCTGCTGCGTGTCCTCGACGCGGGCCTGTCCCAGGAGCGGCTCGAGCGGGCCCTGACGCACCGCTCTTATGCCTACGAAAACGGCAGCCTGCCCACCAACGAGCGCCTCGAATTCCTCGGCGACTCGGTGCTTGGCCTGGTCGTCACCGACGCGCTCTTCCGCGGCTACCCGGAGTTGCCCGAAGGCCACCTGGCCAAGCTGCGCGCGGCCGTGGTCAATATGCGAGCGCTGGCCGACGTGGCCCGCGGCCTGCGGCTCGGCGACTACCTGCGGCTCGGGCGGGGCGAGGATGGCACCGGGGGCCGGAATAAGTCCTCGATTCTCGCCGACACGCTGGAAGCCGTAATCGGCGCGGTCTACATCGAGCGCGGGCTGGACGAGGCGTCGGCGCTTGTGCACCGGCTGTTCGACCCGGTCATCGCGCGGTCCGCCGGGCTTGGCGCCGGCCTGGACTGGAAGACCTCGCTGCAGGAGCTCACCGCGTCCGGGGTGCTCGGCGTGCCCGAGTATCACGTCGAGGAGAGCGGCCCGGACCACCAGAAGTCGTTCCGCGCCCTGGTCCGGGTGGGCGGCCACGTGTACGGCAGGGGGGCGGGGCGGTCCAAGAAGGAGGCCGAGCAGCAGGCCGCCGAGGCTGCGTGGAACGCCATCAGCAACGGCGAGTCTCCGCTGACCGGCAACGCGGGTGACACCGCCGGACTGCCGCAGGCGGGCCAGGGCGACGGCACGCCCCGGGCGCCGCGCCGCGCCGCGCGCGAGGCTGAGGCCGGCGGTGAGGCTGAGGCCGGCGGCGAGGCCGAGGCGGGCGGCGAGGCCGAGGCCGGCGGCGAGCCCGGGGCCGGCCCGGCGGGTTGACGCGTGCCGGAGCTACCCGAGGTCGAGGTTGTCCGCAGGGGCCTGGAGCGGCATGTCGTAGGGCGGACCATCCGCTCGGCCGAGGTGCTGCACCCGCGCGCGGTCCGCCGGCACGCGGCCGGGCGGGACGACTTCGAGGCGGCCACCCGCGGGCTCGTGGTCACCGCGGCGCTGCGGCGCGGCAAGTACCTGTGGCTGCCGGTAGCGCAGGACTCGCCCGGCTCGGTCGCCGAGGATGCCCTGCTGGCTCATCTGGGCATGAGCGGGCAGTTGCTGCTCAGCGAGCCCGGGGCGCCTGTCTCGCCCCACGTCCGGGTCAGATTCACGTTCACCGATTCCGGCCCGGAACTCAGGTTCACCGACCAGCGTACGTTCGGGCACATTCTGCTGGACCGCGGCGGGGCGGCGCTGCCCGCCCCCATAGCGCACATCGCCCCCGACCCACTGGAGGCCGCGTTCGACGAGGGGGCCGTGCTGGACCGGCTGCGCACCCGGCAAACGGGCATCAAACGTGCGTTGCTGGACCAATCGCTGATAAGCGGCGTCGGCAACATCTACGCGGACGAGGCGCTGTGGCGGGCCAAGACGCACTGGGCCAGGGCCACCTCCAGCATGCGGCGGGCCGACGCGGCCAGGCTGCTCGCGGCGGTGCGCGAGGTCCTGGACGGGGCACTGGCCGCGGGCGGCACCTCGTTCGACAGCCTGTACGTGAACGTCAATGGCGAGAGCGGATACTTCAGCCGGTCACTGGCGGTGTACGGGCGCGAGGGCGAGCCATGCCCGCGATGCGGGGCGCCGGTGCGGCGGGATCCCTTCATGAACCGGTCGGCGTATAGCTGCCCGGTATGCCAGGCCCGGCCGCGGGCCCGGAGGGGCGACCGTGACCTGCGGAGTCGTTCAACTTGACCGGATACCCGTGAGAGTGCCATCCTGGAGGGGTCACCTTGCGCGCACTCATGCAGTGCTTTAGTCTGTGCGCCCACTCTGGTCACTCAGTGTGGAGGACCCACTACAATGGCGAAGGCTCTACTCGGCCACGTCGGCGGGCCTGACCCCCGCATCGTAAACGAAATGCGCCGTCTGCAGCGGCGCGTGCGGGACCTGGAAGCCGAACTAGCCAGGCTCCAGGAGGAGAAGGACGTGCTCGCCGCCGAGGCCGACCACGGTATTCTCGTCGTCAGCCGCGAGCGCGAACCCGCGCTCACCTGATCTGTTCGGTCTCACCCGAGGATCCGAGGGACGCCGCCAGGCGGCGTCCCTCTTTAGTTTGGCCAGGTTAGGGCGCCGGGCCCCGGGTTTTGTGCGGCGCTCCCACGGTTTTGCGGCCCGGTCCCTCACGCGGCACGGCTGCCCTATGACGCGCGAATCCCGGGTACTGTCGGCCTCTCGCGGTAGGGTGCGGAAAGGCTAGCGGACCGGCGCCTTCGCGTCATGGGAGGGATCCCTGGACCCCGATGCGGCTGGGCCGGCGGGGCCATGAGCGGAGGGGAGGAGAGCCCGCGGGTGTATGTGAAAAGCCTCACCCTGCGTGGGTTCAAGTCCTTCGCCTCGGCCACGTCGCTACGGTTCGAGCCCGGTATCACCTGCGTCGTGGGCCCGAACGGGTCGGGCAAGTCGAACATCGTGGACGCCTTCGCCTGGGTGATGGGCGAGCAGGGCGTCAAGAGCCTGCGCGGCGGCAAGATGGACGACGTCGTCTTCGCCGGCACCTCCTCCCGCCCGCCGCTCGGCCGCGCCGAGGTCACCCTCACCATCGACAACACCGACGGCGCGCTGCCCATCGACTACACAGAGGTCACCATCAGCCGGCTGCTGTTCAGGTCCGGCCAGAGCGAATACGCCATCAATGGCAACCAGTGCCGGCTCCTCGACGTCACCGAACTGCTCTCCGACTCCGGCCTCGGCCGGGAAATGCACGTGATCGTCGGCCAGGGCAACCTCGACGACGTGCTGCACGCCGGGCCTGAGGCGCGCCGGGCGCTGATCGAGGAGGCGGCGGGCGTACTGAAGCACCGGCGGCGCAAGGAGAAGGCCCTGCGCAAGCTGGAAGCCATGCAGGCCAACCTGACCCGGCTCGTCAACCTCACCGGTGAGTTGCGCCGTCGCCTGGGACCGCTCGGGCGGCAGGCGGCGATCGCGCGGCGGGCCGCCACGATCCAGGCGGACCTGCGGGACGCGAAGCTGCGGCTGCTGGCCGACGACTTCGCCGGCGCCGCGGCGGCGCTGGAGCGCGGCGAGGCCAATGAGGCGGCCGCCCAGGCCCGCCGGGCCGAGCTGGAGAACCTGCTGGCCCAGGCGCGCCGGCAGGAGTCGGCGCTGGACGCCGACGAGCAGCTCCATGCGCCCCGGCTTGAGGCGGCGCTCAACACCTGGTTCGAGCTTTCCGCGCTGGCCGAGCGGCTGCGCGGGGTGGCCAACCTCGCCCGCGAGCGGCACGCCCTGCTGGCCGCCGGCCCGGCCCGGCCCGGCCCGGCCGCGATCCCGGCGAGCTGGAGGCCGAGGCGGCGTCGCTGCGCGAGCAGGAGGCGGGGCTGGGCGAGACGCTGGAGGCGGCCAAGGCGCAGCTGGCCGGGGCCACCGCAGCGCGCACAGCCGCGGAGACGGACCTGGCCGCCGCCGAGCGGCTGCTCGCCGAGGCGGCCCGCGCCTCGGCGGCCCGCGCCGACGAACTGGCCAGGCTGCGCGGCCAGGTCGGCGCCGCCCGCAGCCGCGTGGCCGCCAGCGAGGAAGAGGCGGCCCGGCTGACAGACGCCATCGAGCAGGCAACCTCCCGGGCGCAGACCGCCCAGCGAGAGTACGATGCGGCGCAGGAGCTGGCCGCCAGCGGGACCGACGACCGGGCGGGCCTGGCCGCCGCGCACGAGGAGGCGGCCGCCTCGCTCACCGAAAGCTCCGCACGGGTCGCGCAGCACCGCGCCGCCGAACGGGAGGCCAGCGCGGAGAAGGCTGCCCTGGTGGCCCGGCGCCAGGCGCTGGAGGAGGGCCTGCGCGCGGTCCAGGATGGCACCGCGGCCTCGGCGTCGCTGCTCACGGACCCCGAGTGGTCCGGGCACGTCCTCGGCGGCGTCGCTGCCCTGCTGACCGTCGCCGAAGGCGCCCAGGAGGCCATCACCGCCGCGCTTGGCGGCGCCGCCGACGCGGTGGCGGTGGCCGGCCTGGACGCTGCCGTGGCGATCCTGCATGGGCTCAAGGGCGCCGACGCCGGGACGGCAGGGCTCGTCATCGCCGAGGCCGGCCCCGGGCCCGGCCAGCCCTACACCGGCCCCGTATGGCCGCCGGCGGCAGGGTCCGAGGGACTGCCGCCAGGCGTTATTCCGGCTATTGACCTTGTGAAGGCGCCGGGAGAGCTGTCCGTGGCGGTGGCCGGGCTGCTCGCCGGCGTGGTCGTGGCCGACGACCTCGGTCAGGCGCGCGAACTCGTCTGCACCCGCCCCGAGCTGCGCGTGGTTACCAGGGACGGCGACCTGCTCGGCGCCCACTGGGCGCACGGGGGCTCGGCCAAGCCGCCGAGCATGCTGGCCATGCGGGCGGCGGCCGAGGAGGCGGCGGCGGGACTGGCCACGGCCGAGCGGGCCGCCCAGGAGGCCGCTGCCGCGCTGGCCGCGGCCGTGACCGACGAGGAACGGGACCGCGCGGCCGTGGGCCGGGCATTGGCCGGGGTGCGCGCCGCGGACAAGGCCGCGGCAGAGTCGTCCGGGCGCCTCGGCCGGCTCGCGGGCGCGGCACGGGCGGCCCAGGAGGAAGCCTCCCGGCTGGAGGCGGCCATCGCCTCGGTCGGCCAGCAGCGCGAGCGGGATCTCGCCGCGCTGGCCGGGCTCGCCGCCAAGCTCGCCGAGGCCGAGGCGGGCGAGGATGCCGGGCCCGCCCAGCCGACCGGCCCGGGCGAGCCCGGCCAGCGCGGCGCGGACGCGCCGGAGATCCCGGACCGGGACAGCCTGGCCGCCGCGGCCAGCGCGGCCAGGGAGGCCGAGACCGACGCCCGGCTGGAGGTCAGGACCGCCGAGGAGCGGCTTCGGGCGATAGCGGGCCGGGCGGACGCCCTCGCCGCAGCGGCGGGGCGCGAGCGCCGGGCAGCCGAGGCCGCGGTGGCGGCGCGCCGGCTGCGCGCGCAGCAGGCGGAGGTCGCCGGGGCCGTGGCCACGGGGGCGGATGTGGCCCTGGCGACGATCACGGCGTCCCTGGCCACCGCCCAGGCGGACCGCGAAGCGGCCGAGCAGGCGAGCAAGGGCCGCACCGAGGCGCTCAAGGAGGTCCGGGCGCGGGTCCGGGCCCTTGCCGGGGACCTGGACCGGGTGGTTGACACCGCGCACGGCGCGGAGGTCACCCGGGCCGAGCAGCGGATGAGGCTGGAGCAGGTCGTGGCGCGCGCCGCCGAGGAGTTCGGCGTGGACACCGGCGCGCTCCTCGCGGAGTACGGGCCCGATGTGCCAGTGCCGGTGCCGGGCGATGCGGCGGCGGGAGACGGGGCGGCGGCCGCGGCGCCGGTGCGGACGATCCCCTACGTCCGGGCCGAGCAGGAGAAGCGTGCCGGCACAGCGCAGCGCCAGCTCGACCAGCTCGGCAAGGTCAACCCGCTGGCCCTGGAGGAGTACGCGGCCCTTGAGGAGCGCCACGCGTTCCTGGCGAACCAGCTCGAAGACCTGAAGAAGACCCGGCGGGACCTGCTCACCGTGGTCAAAGAGGTCGATGACCGGGTCCAGCAGGTGTTCACTTCCGCCTTCGCCGACACCGCGGCCGAGTTCGAGCAGATCTTTGCGCGGCTGTTCCCCGGCGGCGAGGGACGGCTGGTGCTGACCGAGCCCGACGACATGCTCGCCACCGGCATCGACATCGAAGCCCGGCCGCCGGGCAAGAAGGTCAAGCGGCTGTCGCTGCTGTCCGGTGGCGAGCGCTCGCTGACCGCGATCGCCTTCCTCCTGGCCATCTTCACGGCCCGCCCGTCGCCGTTCTACGTGCTGGACGAGGTCGAGGCGGCGCTGGACGACACCAACCTGCAGCGGCTGCTCGAGATTTTCGAGGAACTGCGCGGCAGCTCGCAGTTGATCATCGTCACGCACCAGAAGCGGACGATGGAGGTTGCGGACGCCCTCTACGGGACGACCATGCAGGGCGATGGGGTATCCGCCGTGGTGAGCCAGCGGCTGCGGGAGCGGGAGCGGGCCTGAGCTTTGACGGCCGCCGGGCCGCCCGCACCAGGGAGGCGCCGTCGGCGTGATCCTTCCTTTGGGCATCCATCTGCCAGACTGGGGCCGTTATGGAGTACCTGATCATTGTCATCGTCCTTGTCGTCCTGGTCCTGATCGCCGGCGGGGCCATGCTGGTGCGCTCCCGGCGCCGCCCTGGCCGGGCCGGCGCGCCCGAGGCGCCGCCGCCCGCGCCGCCACCCGCCCCTCCCAGACCAGGTGAAGGCGACGGCGCCGGCCAGCCAGACCTGCTGATCCCCACGGTGACCGGGCCTCCCGCCGAGGTGGCGGAGGCGCCGCTGCCGCTGGCCGGCCGGATGACCCGGCTGCGCGGGCGGCTCGCACGCTCGCAGAGCGGGTTCGGCTCGGTGCTGCTCGGCCTGCTCTCCCGGGACGGGCTCGACGACCAGGGGTGGGAGGAGATCGAGGACACCCTCGTTGGCGCCGACATCGGGGCCGCCCCGGCCGCGCAGCTCGTGAGCGAGCTGCGCACCCAGGTCAGGGTGGGCGGCGCCCGCGGCGCCGGCGAAGTGCGTACCCTGCTCAGGCAGGACCTGATCGAGCAGGTGGGCGCGGACCTGGACCGGTCGCTGCACGTCGCCCGGCATGGCGACCGCCCCGCGGTCGTGCTCATGGTGGGGGTCAACGGCACCGGCAAGACGTCAACCTGCGGCAAGCTGGCCCGCGCGCTCATCGGGGAAGGCCACACGGTCCTGCTCGGGGCTGCCGACACCTTCCGCGCGGCCGCCGCCGACCAGCTGGAGACCTGGGGGCAGCGGGCGGGCGCCCCGGTGGTCCGGTCGGACCGTGAGGGGGCCGACCCGGCGAGCGTGGCGTTCGACGCGGTACGGCAGGGCATCGACGACCGCGCGGACACCGTCATCGTGGACACGGCCGGGCGGCTGCACACCAAGACGGGCCTGATGGATGAGCTTGGCAAGATCAAGCGCGTCATCGAGCGCCAGGCGACCGTGGACGAAGTCCTGCTCGTGATCGACGCCACCACCGGGCAGAACGGCATGCGCCAGGCGAGGGTGTTCGCGGAGGCCGTGGACATCACCGGGATCGTGCTGACCAAGCTGGACGGCACCGCCAAGGGCGGGATCGTGGTGGCGGTCCAGCGGGAGCTCGGAGTGCCGGTCAAGCTGGTCGGACTGGGCGAAGGGCTCGACGACCTCGCCCCGTTCGAGCCCGCGACGTTCGTCGACGCGATCCTCGGCTAGCGGCCGGTCGGCAAGCAGGCCAGCCCGCCTGTGAAACCTCTGCGTAACATGACGGCGGGCCGTTTCACCCGGCGGAAACGATTCGTATCTACCCGTGAAACGCCGCGCGGGGGATGCTGAGCGCAGCGCAGGTCCCTGGGAGGGGCGCCGCGCGGGGCCCCCGGGAGGCAGGGTCGCATGAAGCTCATCACCGCCGTGATCAAGCCCTTCAAGCTGGACGAAGTAAGGTCCGCGCTGCAGGCGTTCGGCGTGCACGGCATGACGGTCAGCGAGGCGAGCGGGTACGGTCGGCAGCGCGGTCATACGGAGGTGTACCGGGGCGCGGAGTACCAGGTCGACCTGGTCCCGAAGGTGCGGCTGGAGGTGCTCTGCGACGACGAGGACGCCGACGACCTGATCGGCGTCATGGTCAAGGCCGCGCAGACGGGGCGGATCGGCGACGGCAAGGTCTGGTGCACCCCGGTGGACACGGTGGTGCGGGTCCGCACCGGGGAGCGCGGCCCGGGCGCCCTCTGAGGGCCCGCGGCGCTGAGGGATGGCTGGTCAGGGGATGGCCGGGCCGCCCGTGGAACCCGTACGACGCCTCGCCTCCTTCGCGGCCGACCGCGCCCGGCGCACCGCGAGCGCCGATCGCTGGCTGGCCTCGCTGCTGGGCGCCGAGCCCGGGGCGGCCCTCGTGGCAGTCGGCGGGTACGGGCGGCGCGAATTGCTGCCGGGCAGCGATCTCGACGTGCTGCTCCTGCACCACGCGCGGCCGGGGATCGCCGCGCTGGCGGACCGTATCTGGTACCCCATCTGGGACTCGGGCACCCGTCTCGACCACGCCGTGCGCAGGCCGGCCGACGCACGCGCGGTGGCCCGCAGCGACCTGCGGGTGGCGCTGGGCCTGCTGCACGCCCGCCATGTCGCCGGTGACCCCGAACTGACCGGCGAACTGCGCAGCGGCGCGCTCGCGGACTGGCGTGCGGCCGCCGGCGCCCGGCTGGCCGAACTGCGCGCGCTGCACGAGGAGCGGACCGCCCGCAGCGGCGAACTCGCTTTCCTGCTCGAACCCGACCTCAAGGAGGCCAGGGGCGGCCTGCGCGACGCGGAAGCGATCTACGCGGTGGCTGCGGCCTGGGTCGCTCCCGGCCCCGGACCGCGGGTACGGGCCGCGCAGGAGGAGATCCTGGACGCGCGGCACGCCCTGCACGAGGTGACCGGCCGGGCAAGCGACCGGCTGGTGCTCCAGGAGCAGGACGAGGTGGCCCGGGTTCTGGGCCTGGCCGACGCCGATGCGTTGCTGTGCCACCTGGCCGGCGCCGGGCGGACCGTCGCCTACGCGCTGGATCAGTCGCTGCGGGCGGCGCAGCGCGGCCGGTCCGGTGCTTCCCGGTCCAGTCGATTCCGGCGCCGCGCCGCCGCGCCGCGGCGGCCGCTTGCCGACGGGCTGGTGGAGCAGGACGGTGAGGTCGTGCTGGCCCGGCCGGCCGATCCCGCCGCCGACCCTGAGCTCGTGCTGCGCGCCGCCGCGGCGGCGGCTGAGGCCGGCCTGGCGTTGGCGCCGCGCACGCTGGCCCGGCTCCAGCAGTGCCCGCCGTTGCCCGTGCCCTGGCCGCCCGGCGCCCGGGACGCCCTGGTCACGCTGCTGGGCACGGGGCAGACCGCCATCGGCGTGTGGGAAGCGCTAGACCAGGAGGGCATGCTCCCCGACCTGATCCCCGACTGGGAACGGGTACGGAACCGGCCGCAGCGCAACCCGCTGCACACCTTCACCGTGGACCGGCATCTGGTTGAGACGGCAGCCCGGGCGGCCGCGCTCACCCGTGACGTGGCGCGTCCCGACCTGCTGCTGATCGCCGCACTGCTGCATGACATCGGCAAGGGCTGGCCAGGTGATCACCGGGTGACCGGTGAGGTGGTGACCAGGGACACCGCGCGCCGGATGGGCCTGGCGGACGAGGACACCGAGCTGGTCGCCGGCGCCGTCCGGCATCACCTGCTGCTCCCGCACATGGCGACCCGGCGGGATCTCGACGATCCGGAGACCGCGGCGCAGGTGGCGGCGACCGTCGGCAGCCGGCGGCTGCTGGAGTTGCTGCACGCGCTGGCGATCGCCGACGGCCAGGCGACCGGCCCGGCCGCGTGGAACGACTGGAAGGCGGGCCTGGTGGCCGGCCTGGTGCGCCGGGTTGCGGCGGTGCTCGGTAGCGTCCCGCCGCCGGGACCGCTGCCGTTGCGCACAGGCCAGGCCACGCTCGCCGAGGCTGGCCAGCCCGCGGCGATGGTGGCGGGGCCTGAGGTGACCGTCGTGGCGCCCGACCGTCCCGGGCTGCTGTGGCAGGCGGCGGGCGTGCTCGCCGCCCACCGGCTCGCGGTGCGCTCGGCCAACGCGACGTCATGCGGCACGATGGCGGTGACCTCGTTCACCGTCGCCCACCCCTTCGGCGAGCTCCCGGATGCCACGCTGGTCACCTCGGACCTGCGCCGGGCGCTGGCCGGTGACCAGGACGTGGCGGAGCGGCTGGACCGGCAGGGGCTGCGCGGCGCCCGGGCGGAGAGCGCGCACCGCCCCTGGTTCGCGCCGCCCAAGGTCACGTTGGTGGACGACGCCTCCCGCACCGCCACCGTGGTGGAGGTGCGGGCACACGACGCCCCCGGGCTGCTCTGGCGGATCGGCCGTGCCCTGGGCGAATGCGGCCTCGACGTGCGGGCGGCCCGGGTGGAGACGCTCGGTGCGGAGGCGGTGGACGTGTTCTACGTGGTGGGGGCCGACGGCCGCCCGGTCACCGATGCCGCTACCCGCGGCCAGATCGCGGCCCAGGTTCTGTCCGCGCTCACCGGATAGGTGGGCGCCTGCGTTGGTCCCGCCTGTGGCGCGCGCGCCCTTTGTGGGTGCGCGGCGGGCCGGGGATCCACCCGGCATGCCCTAGCCTGGAGCCGTGTTCGAGACACTCTCCGAACGGCTGACCCAGGTCCTGTCCTCGCTGCGCGGGAAGGGCAGGCTCTCGGCCGCCGACATCGACGCGACCATGCGCGAGATCCGCCTGGTCCTGCTCGAAGCGGACGTCGCGCTGCCCGTCGCCAGGGAGTTCATCGCCCGGGTCAAGGAGCGGGCCTCCTCGGAAGAGGTCTCTGCGGCGCTCAACCCGAGCCAGCAGATCATCAAGATCGTCAACGACGAGCTGATCGAGATCCTGGGCGGCGAGGCTCGCAGGCTGCGGTTCGCCAAGACCCCGCCCACGGTGATCATGCTGGCCGGGCTGCAGGGCTCCGGTAAGACGACGCTCGCCGCGAAGCTGGCCCGCTGGCTGAAGGCGCAGGGCAACACGCCGCTGCTGGTGGCGGCCGACCTGCAGCGGCCGAACGCGGTCCAGCAGTTGCAGGTGCTTGGCGAGCAGGCCGGCGTGCCGGTATATGCGCCCGAGCCGGGCAACGGCGTCGGCGACCCCGTGGCGGTGGCCCGGCAGTCCCTCGACGAGGCACAGCGCCGGCTGCACAACGTCGTCGTGATCGACACTGCGGGCCGACTGGGCATCGACGAGGAGATGATGGCCCAGGCGGCCGCCATCGCCGACGCCACCGACCCCGACGAAATCCTGTTCGTGGTCAACGCCATGATCGGCCAGGACGCAGTGACCACCGCCCAGGCGTTCCTCGACGGCGTCGGCTACGACGGGGTGGTCCTGACCAAGCTGGACGGCGACGCCAGAGGTGGTGCGGCGCTGTCAATAGCCCAGCTCACCGGGCGGCCGGTCATGTTCGCCTCCACCGGCGAGAAGCTCGAGGACTTCGACGTCTTCCACCCCGACCGGATGGCGTCCCGGATCCTCGACATGGGCGACATTCTCACCCTGATCGAGCAGGCCGAGCGGACGTTCGACGCCGATCAGACCGCGGCCATGGCGGGCAAGCTGGCCTCGGGCGAGGGCTTCACCCTGGAAGACTTCGTGGAGCAGCTTGCCATGGTCCGCAAGCTGGGCCCGATAGGGAACTTGCTCGGGATGCTGCCCGGGGCAGCGCAAAACAAAGAGCTGCTCAGCCAGGTGAGCGACGCCGACCTGGACCGCGCCGCAGCGATCGTGAACTCGATGACCCCGGCCGAGCGCCGCAACCCGAAGATCCTCAACGGATCCCGGCGGGCGCGCATCGCCAAGGGCTCCGGCACCACCGTCGGTGAGGTGAACAACCTGGTCATCCGGTTCCAGGAAGGCCAGAAGATGATGCGGCAGATGCTCGGCGGTGGTGGCATCCCGGGGATGCCGCCGATTCCCGGCATGCGCCGCGCCGCCACCAAGGCTGCGAAGGGCAAGAAGGGGTCGGGGAAGAAGAAGCAGCGCGGCGGGCGCCCCGGGGGAGCGCCGGGCCGGTCCGCCGGCGGCGCCGGAACCGCGCCCGGCCGGGCTGCCGGTGGCGCCGGGCTTCCCGGCCTCGGCGGCGCCGGTGGCCTGGGTGCCCCTCGGGGGCTTCCAGGCGCCCTGGGCGGGTTGCCGCCCGGCCTGGGCGGCGGGCTGCCAGGTGGGCTGGGTGGTGCGCTGCCGTCCGGCCTGGCAGGCAAGGGCCACGCCGGGAGCAACGCCGCAGGATCGCCGGGCCGTCAGCCTGGCCCAGGTGACGCGGGCAGGTCGGCGGGTCGTCAGCGTGGCGCGGGTGACACGGGGGGGTGACGGGCCGTCAGCCTGGCGCGGGTGACACGGGGGGATCGGCGGGCCGTCAGCCTGGCGCGGGTGACACGGGGGGATCGGCGGGCCGTCAGCCTGGCGCGGGTGACACGGGGGGATCGGCGGGCCGTCAGCCTGGCGCGGGTGACACCGGGGGATCGGCGGGCCGTCAGCCTGGCGTCGGCGACGCGGGTGCGGATGACCGTCAGCCTGGCGCGACCGGCGCGGGCTCGGGTGACCCGGGCGCGAACGGCGGCGCCACCGACGACGGTGCTCCCGGGCTCGTGTCCAAGGATCTCCCCGCGGGATTCGGCGGGAGAGGAAGGCTCCTCGGCCGCCGGGGCAAGAAGAAATAACCCGCACCGCTGCTGCATGCGGCGCCTAGCCGCCCGCGCCCCCGCCATCATGGCCGTGGAAGAAGTGATAGGCCTGCTCGGCGAGGGGGTAGATCAGCTCCGCCCGCAACTCGTCCAGGGTCACAGCGGCGGCGTGGTCGAACCTGGCGGTCAGGGCGATCGTGCGCACGACGCTGTCGCCGATCCTGAACCATGGGCAAACGATCAGCCCGGCTTCTGCTGGCTGCGGGCGGGAGATGCCGGCGAAGGCGGTTTCGGCGCGGCCGATCAGCGCTGGTAGCCCAGGGTCGAACGATGTGCGCTTGGCGTTCTCCCGGAGCCGGTCCAGGCCGGCCCAGGCAACTTCTGGCCAGTTGACGATCGTTTGTGCGATGGCGGGCTGGCGAGCGCAGGTGCCGTGTCATGCTGCAGGCAGAGTTCCAGGCCGGGGCGCGCTTGGCGTGCTGGCTGGCTGGGCGACCGCCGCCCAGACCCGTCGCAACGCCCGGTGCCAGGAAGCTGACCTGGGCCACTGCATCCGGCACGGCATCCCGTCGCCCTGCAAGCAACGCCAGCTCCGGCGCGCCGCAAACGCCGCCAGCCGGCACATGATCACGAGGGCGAGAGCCGGGCGGGCGGGTGGTGATTACATTCTGGTCCGCAGTCTCTGGCACAATGGCTGGGTTACCATCGTCCGTCGGTCAGTGACGCCCTCTCACGCTCCCTGGCCCGGGCCCGTCCGGGGCACGCCGCCGGTCCCCACCTGGCGCGTTCGTCACCGCAGCAGAGCTTCATAGGAGAAGAACTTCAGCCGTGGCTGTCAAGATCAAGCTCAAGCGCATGGGCAAGATTCGTGCGCCGTATTACCGGATCATCGTCGCCGACGCGCGCACCAAGCGGGACGGCCGGGCGATCGAGGAGATAGGCAAGTATCACCCCAAGGTCGACCCTTCGCTCATCGAGGTCAACTCGGATCGAGCCCAGTACTGGCTGTCGGTGGGGGCGCAGCCGACGGACCCCGTCCGCAAGCTGCTCGAGATCACCGGCGACTGGCAGAAGTTCAAGGGCCTGCCCGGCGCCGAGGGCACCCTGAAGACAGCCGCGCCGAGGCCGGACAAGAAGGAGGCGTTCGCCGCCGCTGCGGCGGAGACCGTCAAGGAGCTCAAGCCCAAGGCCGGCGGCAAGGCCGGCGACGCTAAGGCGGACCGGGGCAAGGCGGGCGACAGCAAGGCCGAGCCGAAGGCGGACCGGGGGAAGGCGCGCAAGCCGGCCTCGGCGGACAAGGCCGCCACCGGGGCGGAGAAGCCCGCAAGAGCTGTCAAGGACGGCGCTGTCAAGGACGGCGCTGCTAAGGCCGACTCGGCCAAGGACAGTGCTGCCGAGGCCGACGGGGCCAAGGCTGCGGCGGCCAAGGAAACGCCTGCCAAGGCTGACACCGGCAAGGCGGACGCTGCCAAGGCCGACGGGGCCAAGGCTGCGGCGGCCAAGGAAACGCCTGCCAAGGCTGACACCGGCAAGGCGGACGCTGCCAAGGCCGACGGGGCCAAGGCTGCGGCGGCCAAGGAAACGCCTGCCAAGGCTGACACCGGCAAGGCGGACGCTGCCAAGGCCGACGGGGCCAAGGCTGCGGCGGCCAAGGAAACGCCTGCCAAGGCTGACACCGGCAAGGCGGACGCTGCCAAGGCCGACGGGGCCAAGGCTGCGGCGGCCAAGGAAACGCCTGCCAAGGCTGACACCGGCAAGGCGGACGCTGCCAAGGCCGATAGCGCCGAGGGTGACTCCGCGGCCAGGGGCAGCACGGCCAAGTCAGGCGCCAAGGCTGACGCTGATGCCAAGGCTGACGGCGCGGCCAAGGCCACCGCCGCCAATGGCACGGGCGACGGCGCGGACGGTGCCAGCGAGGCAGACGCTGCTGGCGGGGGGGCGGCCGTGGCCGACGCTGCGCCTGCCGGGCAGGACAGCGAGGCCTAAGGTGCTCCAAGAGGCTCTCGAGCACCTGGTCAAGGGCATCGTGGATCACCCGGACGATGTCCGTGTCGCAAGCCATGGGCTCCGCAGGGGCCGGGTCCTTGAGGTCCGCGTGCACCCGGACGACCTGGGCAAGGTCATCGGCCGGGGCGGGCGCACCGCCCGGGCGCTGCGCACCGTCATCGGGTCGCTGGCAGGCGGCCGCTACGTGCGGGTCGATCTGCTGGACGTGGACGAGGTCAGGTAGCTGAGCACGCCGCTGTAACGGCGGCTGCTCGCCGCCGTAGGCGCTTCGCCTTGGCCCGGTGCTTGCGCGGGGGCGGCCCCGGCACGGGAGCTGCGCGGCATGCTGGAGAGCTATGGAAGAGTCCCTGGTGGTTGGCCGGATACTCAGGCCGCACGGGCTCCGCGGGGAGCTGTCGGTCGAGGTCCGCACCGACGACCCCGAGCAGCGATTCGCGGCTGGCGCCGTGCTCGGCACCGACCCGGCCGACGCGGGCCCGCTGACCGTGGAAGCATCGCGGTGGCACTCCGGGAGGCTGCTGGTCAGCTTCGCCGGCATCGCAGACCGCACGGATGCCGAGTCGTTGCGAGGTGCTTGGCTGACGATCGACGCCGCCGACGTCCCGCCGCCGGAAGACCCCGACGAGTTCCACGACCACCAGCTGACCGGCCTGACCGTGGTCACCATCTCCGGGGAACTGGTGGGCACGGTCACCGGCGTGCTGCACCACGGCCAGGCGCTGCTCGCCGTCACCCCGGCGGTCGGGACATCACGGCGCACCGAGGTGCTCGTGCCTTTCGTCGCGGCGATCGTCGTCGAGGTGGACCTGGCCGGCCAGCGGCTCGTCATCGACCCGCCACCCGGCCTGCTCGACCTCGGGCAGGGCAGTTCCAATGGCGGGGTTCCGGGCGGAAGCCGTGAAAGTTGACATCATCACGATCTTCCCGGGCTACTTCAGCCCGCTCGGGGTTTCCCTGCTGGGCAAGGCGGCCGAGCGCGGCCTGATCGAGTTCGCGGTGCATGACCTGCGGAACTGGGCACACAACGTGCATCACAGCGTGGACGACACCCCGTTTGGCGGCGGGCCGGGGATGGTCATGAGCCCGGCACCGTGGGGCGAGGCCCTCGACGCTGTGCTCGGATCCGGGTCACCCGGCGCCAGGCTGGTTGTGCCGGCGCCTGCGGGCGTCCAGTTCCGGCAGGAAACGGCCGCCGCGTACTCGCGTATGGCACATCTTGTGTTTGCTTGCGGGCGATACGAGGGGATCGACGCGCGGTTTGCCGACGAGGCGCGCGCCCGCGTGCCGGTCGACGAGGTCAGCATCGGGGACTATGTGTTGTCCGGGGGCGAGCCCGCCGTCCTGGTGATGATCGACGCGATTTGCCGGCTCCTGCCGGGGGTGCTCGGCAACGCCGAGTCCGTGCCCGACGATTCGTTCGGCGGTGGCGACGGGCCGATGGCCGGCCTGCTGGAGGGACCGGTTTTCACCAGGCCACGGGTCTGGCGCGGGCGCGAAGTGCCTGCCGTCCTGCTGTCGGGGGATCACGCAGCCATCGCGCGGTGGCGGCGTGACGAGGCGCTGCGCCGCACCGCGGCCTTGCGGCCCGACCTGCTGGCGGCGCTGCCCGCGGATACCCTGGATTCCCATGACCGCAAGGTGCTCGATGAGGCTGGCTTTCCGGTCTCCGGGAAAGATATGGCACACTGAAACGGCCGCCTCGCCGAACTCTCACCGGGCGGGGATGCTTTTCGCGCCAAGCGACCACGACAGACCGTAACTACGCATCGCCTCGTGCCGTCAGGCGCGTGCGCGAGGACTATTGAGGAAACGCCAGCCATGCACACCGCCATCGCCGACTTGGAGCAGGCGCAGATTCGCTCCGACATCCCGGGGTTCCGGCCTGGAGACACGCTGAAGGTGCACGTCCGGGTCGTTGAGGGAAGCCGGACCAGGATTCAGGTCTTCCAGGGCGTGGTGATCCGGCGCCAAGGCGGCGGGGCCCGGGAAACCTTCACCGTACGCAAGATCAGCTATGGCGTGGGTGTGGAGCGGACTTTTCCGGTGCACAGCCCGTCCATCGACAAGATCGAGGTCGTGAGCCGGGGCCGGGTCCGCCGGGCCAAGCTCTACTACCTCCGGTCGCTGCGCGGCAAGGCTGCCCGGATCAGGGAGCGTCGCGAGACGCCCGCGCAGTAGCAGGCGCGTGGAACCGCTTGACAGGGGGAACGCGGCGGGCGCCAGTCGGCGGCTGCCCGCGTGGCAGCGGCATCGCCGCCGACCGAACCCGGCGATAGGCTCAATTCGATGAATGACGACCGGGACACACGGGGCCAGGAGTTGTCCACGGGCGACGGAAATACGCGCCCGGGCCAGGTCGATGGTCAGCATCTTGGCGGCGTCCCAGGCGATGGCGCCGCCGCGGGCACTGAGGCGGCGGGCCTCGACGGCCAGTCCCGGGGGCTGTGGCCCGGCAGCGCTGACGGGGCGTTCGGAAGCGGGACGGCTGGTGATGGATCCCGGACCGTGGCAGGGGGCGCCGACAGCAACGGGGGCCCGGTAGCCGAAGAGGCCCCGCCACGCGGCAACGCGATCACCGAGCCACAGCAGGGCCGCCGGCACCGCAAGCGGCGGCCGAATATGTCGTGGTGGGTGGAGTTGCCCATCCTGCTGGTCTTCGCCTTGGTGCTGGCCCTGCTCATCAAGAGCTTTGTCGTCCAGGCGTTCTTCATTCCGTCGTCCTCGATGGAGAACACGCTGGAAATCGGCGACAAGGTCCTGGTCAACAAGCTGGTCTACGATTTCCGCTCGATCCATCGCGGCGACGTCGTGGTTTTCAACGGCGACGGCTCCTGGGATCCGGTGCCCGCCCGGCCCGCGCCGTTGATCAGCCGGCTGTGGGACTCGGTCTCCGGGCTGTTCGGCACCGCGCCCGGAGTTCATGACTACATCAAGCGCGTCATCGGGATACCCGGTGACCACGTGGCCTGCTGCAACCGGAAGGGCCAGGTCACCGTCAACGGCGTGCCGCTCAGCGAGAAGTCCTATCTCTACCCGGGCGACGCGCCGTCGACGCAGAGGTTCAGCATCACCGTTCCCCCGGGCCGGTTGTGGGTGATGGGCGATCACCGCAGCGTGTCCTGGGACTCGCGGGGTCACATGAGTGACCCCGGTAACGGAACCGTCCCGGAGGACCACGTGGTGGGCCGGGCGTTTGTGATCGTCGCGCCTATCAGCCGGTGGCGGATCCTGCCCATCCCGGCTACGTTCCAGCAGCCGCAGCTGACCGCCTCGGCCGCGGCGGCCGCGGGCCTGGAGGCCCTCCGGGCGCCCGGCGCGTCCCTCCTGGCTGCGCTGGCGCTGCCGGGCGCGCCCGCGGCGGCCGGAGTCGCCGCGGCCCTGCCGCTGACCCTGGTGCAACGGCGCATTCGCCGTCGGCTACGCAGGCGGTGGCGCCGGCCGAGCAGTGCGGGCGCCCGCGATGGCCCGGACGGCGAATCCGGCGACGGGCCGGGCAGGCCCGGGCGCAGGCTTGGCTGACGCCATGGTGGTGCTGCCCGCGCGCCATCCCGGCTATACGCCCCGAAACGGGGCCGGCCTCACCGGCTATGAACGGGTGCTGGCACGGGCCGGGCTGTCCCCGGTCGCCGGGATCGACGAGGCAGGGCGGGGCGCTTGCGCGGGGCCCCTGGTGGTAGCGGCCGTCGCCTTCGAGCCGAGGAAGCTGGCCAGGCTGCACGGCATCGCCGACTCCAAGGCCCTCACCGCGAAGGCACGGGAGAAGGCCTACGACGAGGTGGTGGCCACCGCCCTGGCCTGGCACGCGGTGGTGATCCCCTCGACCGAGATCGATCAGATGGGCTTGCACGTGTGCAACATCGCCGGCATGCGCCGGGCGCTGGCCGGGCTGGCCTGCCAGCCCGCCTACGTGCTCACCGACGGGTTCGCGGTGCGCGGCCTTGGGGTTCCGGCGCTGGCGATGTGGAAGGGCGACGAGGTGGCCGCGTGCGTGGCCGCCGCTTCGGTGATAGCCAAGGTGACCAGGGATCGCCTCATGCGTGAGCTGCACCTGCGGTACCCGGAGTACGGCTTCGCCCGGCATAAGGGATATTCCACGCCCGCTCACATGAAGGCGCTCAACGCGCTCGGGCCCTGTCCCGAGCACCGCTACTCCTTCGTGAACGTAAGCGGCGTGGCCTGCGGTGATCCAGTCCCGCAGGTGGTATGCGACGATCCAGGCCAGCCGGCGGCCTGGAGTGATGCGGCCCAGGAGAATTGACCTATGGTTAATCTCATCTGGGCTGTAGCTCCCGTCGCTGCCTGATCGGAGGGGAGAGCATGAGCGCGGAAGATCTCGAGAAATACGAGACCGAGATGGAGCTCCAGCTCTATCGGGAGTATCGGGACGTCGTTGGCCTGTTCACTCACGTGGTCGAGACCGAGCGCCGGTTCTACCTCACCAACCAAGTCGAGCTGAACGTCCGCACGGCCGAGAACGGCGAGGTGTTCTTCGAGGTCACCATGCAGGACGCCTGGGTGTGGGACATGTACCGGCCCGCCCGGTTCGTCAAGAACGTCAAGGTCGTGACGTTCAAGGACGTCAACATCGAGGAACTCGCCCAGAGCGACTTCGAGGTTCCCGACCCCAAGTAGCCTCTCCCGGGCGCCGCGCAGCCGGCCCGGCGCATCCAAGCACCTGGCGGGGACAATTCCGCCCGCCCTATCCACAGTTGGCGCCATCTCGCCAAGTCATCCACAGCCCGCGGGGTCGTCCGGCGCGCACCCGCCAGCCGCGGGCACTGTCGGGTGTGGAGGTGGTGACAAGTGAGTGCCAAGGACGACTTAGGCCGTGAGGGCGAACAGGTGGCGGCGGAATACTTGGAGCGCGCCGGGCTCCGCGTGCTCGACCGAAACTGGCGGTGCGCGGAAGGCGAGATCGACATCGTGGCCGCCGAGCGGCAGGTGATGGTGGTCTGCGAGGTGAAGACCCGTTCGAGCACCAGGTTCGGCACCCCGCTCGAAGCGATAACCCGGCACAAGCAGGCCAGGCTGCGGCGGCTCGCCACGCGGTGGCTGGTGGCCCACGGCGTGCTGTTCGACGAGGTGCGCATCGATGTGATCGGCCTGATCCGGGACAAGGCGGGCCGCTACGAGATCGAGCACGTCCGGGGGGTGGGCTAGGTGCCGGTTGCCCGGACGCACTCGATCGCCCTGGTTGGCGTGGAGGGGTACCCGGTTGAAATCGAGAGCGACATCGAGAACGGGCTGCCCTGCCTGTTCCTGGTCGGCCTGCCGGACACGGCACTGCGCGAAGCCCGCGACCGGATTCGCGCCGCGATCATCAACAGCCGCGAGCAATGGCCGCAGCGCCGGATCACGGTGGGCCTGTCCCCGGCGAGCCTGCCCAAGCGGGGCAGCGGCTTCGACCTCGGTATCGCCTTGTCCATACTCGCGGCTGCGGGCACCATCCCGGCGACAGCTATTGACGGCGTCGCCTTCCTGGGAGAACTCGGGCTGGATGGCCGGTTACGCCCGGTCCGGGGTGTGCTGCCGGCCATGGCAGCCGCCGCGGGCGCCGGTTTCGCCAGGGTGGTGGTGGCTCAGGCGAACGCGGCGGAGGCGGCGCTGGTGCCCGGGCTGCAGGTGGCCGGGGCGCCGGACCTGACCGCCCTGCTGGCGTGGCTGCGCGGAGGACCGGACGCGGGGCCGCGGGGGCAGGTCGTCACCGGACCTTCAGGGACCGGCGGCGGGGTCCCGGCGGCGCCGTACAGCGCCACGGCGCGGCCCTTCACCGGGCCGCCCCGGCCGGCGCAACCGCGTCCCGATCTGTCCGAGGTGCTCGGGCAGCCCGCCGCGCGCCGGGCCGCGGAGATTTGCGCCGCGGGCGGCCATCACCTGTCCCTGCTTGGCCCGCCCGGCGCGGGCAAGACCATGCTCGCGGAACGGCTCCCCACCGTCATGCCGCTGCTGGACCGCGCCGCGGCGCTCGAGGTCACCTCCATCCATTCGGTGGCCGGGACGCTGCCGGCCGGGTGCCCGCTGATGACCGAGCCGCCGTTTTGCGCCCCGCATCACACGGCGACCAAGGCGGCGATCGTCGGCGGCGGCACCGGCGTCCTCCGCCCGGGCGCCGCGTCCCTGGCCCACCGCGGCTGCCTGTTCCTCGATGAGGCACCGGAGTTCGCCCGTGACGTGCTGGACGCACTGCGGCAGCCACTGGAGTCGGGCGAGGTCATGGTGGCCCGCTGCGGGCTCACCGCGCGGTTTCCGGCCAGGTTCACGCTGGTGCTGGCCGCGAACCCGTGCCCGTGCGCCAAGGGCGCGGCGACCGGCGCGGCGTGCAGTTGCACGCCGGCTGCCAAGCGGCGCTACCTCGCCCGGCTGTCCGGCCCGCTGCTGGACCGGGTGGACGTCAAGGTGGAGTTGCTGCCCGTGACCCGCGCCGAACTGCTGAGCGACCGCCATTTCGCCGAATCCAGCCCGGCGGTGGCGGCCCGCGTCGTCGCGGCGCGGGAGCGCGCGGCCGCCAGGCTCCACGGCACCCCCTGGCGGCTCAACGCCGAGATTCCCGGCAGTGAGCTCCGCCGGTCGTTCCCGCCCGCGCCCGGATCGCTCGCCCCGCTGGAACGGGCCATGGACCTGGGACAGATCAGCGCACGTGGCGTCAACCGCGTTATCCGGGTGGCCTGGACGCTGGCCGACATCGCGGGCATCGCGCGGCCGACGGTCAGTGAGACCAGTTACGCCCTGGGACTGTGGCTCGGAGCGGGAGCATGAGCGCCCCGGCCGAAGTCGAGCGAGTCGCCCGCGCCGCCCTCACGTGGGTCGCAGAACCTGGTGACCAGGCCATGGGCGCGCTGCTGCGCGTCTGCGATCCGGCCCAGGTCGTGACCGCCCTGATCGAGGGCCGTGCGCCGCGTCTCAGCGATGTGGCGGGCATTCCCCGGCTGGAGCGGGCGCTGGCCCGGTGGGCGGCCCGGCTGGGCGATGTGCCGCCGGAACCCGCGCTGGACCGGTGGCGGCGAGACGGCATCCGGCTGGTCATCCCCGGCGACGCGGAATGGCCCGGCCAGCTCGACGTGCTGGGCGACGCCCGCCCATGGGGCCTGTGGGTACGCGGCCACGCGGATCTGCGTTTCGCCTGCCTGCGCTCGGTTTCGGTGGTGGGAACCCGGGCCGCGACCGGGTACGGCGCCCACGTATCCGGCGAACTGGCCATCACCCTCGCCGAGGCAGGCTGGACCATTGTCTCCGGAGGCGCCTTCGGGATTGACGGCTGTGCGCACCGGGCCGCGCTCGCCGTGCACGGGACCACGGTCGCGGTGCTCGCGTGCGGTGTCGACCGTGACTATCCGCTGGGCCACTGTGAGCTGTTCCGGTCCATCCGCGAGCAGGGCGCGCTCGTCAGCGAGTGGCCGCCGGGCCGGATGCCGACCAAGCCCAGCTTCCTGGTCCGCAACCGGGTGATCGCCGCGCTGAGCCGGGGCACCGTGGTCGTGGAGGCGGCGCTGCGCAGCGGCGCGCTGAACACCGCCCGGCACGCGCATGACCTGGGCAGGCCGCTGATGGCGGTGCCCGGACCTGTGACATCGGCGCAGTCAGCCGGCTGTCACGAGATGATCAGGGACTGGGGCGCGGTATGCGTGACCAACGCCGGGGACGTGATGGAGATGCTGGAGTTCGCCGCGGACGGCCCTGCCGGGCGAGATCGCGGCCAGCCGAGGGCCCCGGTACTCGCGCGTGACTTGCTCGACCCGGACAGCACCCGGGTGCTCGAAGCCGTCCCCGCCCGGGCCGGAAAGGGGCCGGCCCGGATCGCGATCGCCGCGGGCGTGGATTTCGATACGGTGATGCGCTGCCTCGGCGGGTTGGCAGCGGCCGGATTCGTGGAGCGATGTGACCGCGGCTGGCGACTTAGGCGGTGACCGTCGGCGCCGATGGCCCCGACGGGGCAGATGCCCAGCCGGGACGCACAAGTGCCAGATTCCTGCCCGATATCGGGCAGAATCTTGCATTACGGTGACCGGATCCGCCATCCTGCTGTGGTGGCGAGCGCAGTACAGGCGCATGAGGAACTCGTAATCCATCTGGTTCGCACCAGCCCGCTCAGCCAGAGCGAGGCGGCGCGGGTCGTAGCTGAGGTGCTTGGCTACTTCGGGGAGCCCGTGGAGGAGTTCGTGCGCCGGCGCCATCGTGAGCTGAAGACCGGAGGGCTCACGAACGAGCAGGCTTTCGCGCTGATCGCGGCCGAACTACCGGCCAGGCGGGTTGCTCCGCCGCAGTTGACGCTGCGGCAGCTTCGCCGTGTCGTCTACGGCTGAGCGGTGCGTTGTCGGCCGAGAGATGCGTTGCGGCCGAGAGATGCGTTGTCGGCCCAGAGGCGCGTCGCCGGCCCAGAGATGCGTCATTTCGGCCGAGAGGCGTCGTCGGCCCCGAGAGAGGGAGCGGCAAGTGTGCGGGATCGTTGCGCATGTGGGGAGCCGGGATTGTGTGCCCATCCTGCTGGAGGGGCTGGCCCAGCTGGAATACCGCGGGTATGACTCCGCCGGGCTCGCCGTGGCGAACCGGTCCGGCGGGCTGCGCGTGCACAAGGCCAAGACCCGCGTCGCGGGCCTTGGGTCGAGCCTGCCGGCCCGGTTCAAGGGCGGCCCCGGCATCGGCCACACCAGGTGGGCGACGCACGGGGAGCCGAACGACACCAACGCTCACCCGCACGTCGTCGGGCCGGTGGCGGTCGTGCACAACGGGATCATCGAGAACGCGGACGAGTTGCGCGCCAAGCTGATCGCCGAGGGCGCCGAATTCATCTCGGAGACCGACAGCGAAGTCCTGGCGCACCTGATCGCCCGCGCCGGCGGTTACCTGCCCGGATCATCCAGCGATGACCTGCGGAGGGCCGGCGATGACCTGCGGAGGGCCGGCGATGACCTGCGGGCGGCCGACGGCGGCCTGCGCGGGGCCGGCGGCGGCCTGGAAGAGGCGGTCCGGCAGGCGCTCACCGCCGTGGTGGGCACGTACGGGATCGCGGTGCTCGACGCCCGCTGCCCCGACCGGATCATCGCCGCGCGCAACGGCAGCCCGGTGGTGCTGGGCATCGGTGATAAGGAGATGTTCGTCGCCTCGGACGTCGCCGCGCTGGTCCGCTACACCCGGCAAGTGGTCCACCTGGACGACGGCGAGGTGGCCACCGTCCGCGCGGACGGTTTCCACACCTCGACGCTGGACGCGCGAACGACCACCCACGAGCCCTCGCTCATCGAGGCCGACCTCCGCGCCTACAGCGCCGACGGCTACACCCACTTCATGCGCAAGGAGATCCACGAGCAGCCCCGGACCGTGGAGCGCGCACTGCGGGGCCGACTGGAGGAGCGGTTCCACACCGCCCACCTCGGCGGGCTGAATATCGACGCTCGCCAGGCGCGCGCCATCCGCCGGGTGAAGATACTCGGCTGCGGCTCGGCGTACTACGCCGGACAGGTTGGCGCCCAGCTCATCGAGGAACTCGCCCGGATCCCGGCGGACGCCGAGGCCGCGTCTGAGTTCCGGTATCGCAACCCGGTCGTCGAGGCGGACACGCTCTACATCGCGGTCAGCCAGTCCGGCGAGACCCACGACACCTTGGCCGCGGTCCGCGAGCTGCAGCGCAAGGGCGGCCGCGTGATCGGCGTGGTCAACGCGGTCGGCAGCGCCATCGCCCGGGAGTGCGAGGGCGGCGTGTACCTGCACGCCGGCCCGGAGATCTCGGTCACCTCCACCAAGACCTTCACCGCCACCTGCGTGGCGTTCTCGCTGCTGGCCTTGCACCTTGGCCGGATCCACGACCTGTCCCCGGCGGACGGGGCCCGGGTCATCGCCGGGCTGCACGCGCTGCCCGGGCAGATCACCGAGATCCTCGGCCAGGAAGAGCGGATCGCGGAGCTGGCCAAGGATCTCGCCGGCTACCACGGCATGTTCTTCGTCGGGCGAGTCCGCGGCTGGCCGATCGCCAGGGAGGGGGCCCAGAAGCTCAAGGAGGTCTCCTACCTGCACGCGGAGGCCTACCCGGCCAGCGAGCTCAAGCACGGGCCGCTGGCGCTGGTGGGCCCCGACCTGCCCACCGTCGCGATAGTGCCCGAGGATGAGCTACGGGACAAGAACATCTCCACGCTGGGCGAGATCAAGGCGCGGCGCGGCCGGATACTCGCTGTCGGGCATGGCACTCTGGATCCGAGGCTCGCCGACGACGTGGTGGAGGTGCCCAAGAACGAGCCCGAGCTGGACCCGATCCTGCTGTCGGTGCCGCTGCAACTGCTCGCGTACCACGCGGCGGTCACGCTCGGGAACGACGTCGACAAGCCCAGGAACCTGGCCAAGAGCGTGACCGTGGAGTGAACTGACCGGTGGCATCCTCCCTGCCCGCGCCGCTCCCTGCGCGGTTGGGTGCTGCCCTGGAGCAGTTCCGGCACCACATCGAGGCCGAGCGGGGACTGTCCAGGCATACCGTCCGGGCCTATCTCGGGGACGTCACCTCGCTGCTTGAGCACGCCGCCGCGGCCGGGGCCACCGTCCCGGCTGATCTCGGCATCGCGACTTTGCGGGCCTGGCTGGCCGAGCAGCACGGCAGCGGTCATTCCCGCGCTACGCTGGCCCGCCGGGCGGCAGCGGTCCGGACGTTCACCGCCTTCGCCCACGCCCGCGGCCTGCTCGCCGCCGACCCCGGGCCGCTGCTCGGCATGCCCAGGATTCCCCGGCGGCTGCCCGAGGTGCTCCGGCAGGACCAGGTGGCCGCGGTGCTCGAAACGCCCCGTGCGCCCGCGGCCGCCAGCGCGGACGGCGCCCCGTCCCGCCAGGATGCAGCGTTGGCCCTGCGGGACACGGCGATCGTCGAACTGCTCTACGCGACCGGCATCCGGGTCGGCGAACTGTGCGGGCTCGACATCGGCGACCTCGATGCCGAACGGCGCACGGTCCGGGTGCTCGGCAAGGGCAACCGGGAGCGGACCGTGCCGACTGGCATTCCGGCCGTCCGGGCGGTGGGGGCCTGGGCGCGCTCCGGGCGCCCGGTCCTGGTCACCCCGCGCAGCGGGCACGCGCTGTTCATCGGGGCGCGCGGCCAGCGCCTCGACCCGCGGACCGCGCGGCGCGTTGTGCACGCGCGCCTGGCCGCGGTGCCCGGCACGCCCGACTCGGGCCCGCACGGGCTGCGCCACGCGGCCGCGACCCACCTGCTCGAAGGCGGTGCCGACCTGCGCAGTGTGCAGGAGATCCTGGGGCACGCGTCGCTGACGAGCACGCAGATCTACACGCATGTCACGGTGGAACGGCTTCAGTCCGCCTACCGTCAGGCACACCCGCGCGCGTGAGGCGGCCGGGCGGCGAGGATGTGCCGCAGTGCGGCCGCACGCGTGAGGCGGCCGGGCAGGAAACAAGCACCGCAGCACACCCGCGCGTGAGGCGGCCGGGCAGGAAACAAGCACCGCAGCACACCCGCGCGTGAGGCGGCCGGGCAGGAAACAAGCACCGCAGCACACCCGCGCGTGAGGCGGCCGGACAGGAAACAAGCACCGCAGCACACCCGCGCGTGAGGCGGCCGGGCGGGAAACCGGCACGGCAGCGCGGCCAGTGCGGGACCGGGTAGACTACTGCCCGGTCGGCGAGTCCGCACGCCTCGCGGTTTACGGGCCTCCCGGCCAAATTCGCGTGTCCGCTCGCCGCCGGGACCCTCCCCGCGGTGCGCACTCTTCGGTCCGTGGCCCTCGCGGCCACGGTGCGTGCGCACGGGCGCCAGGACCAACCGAACGCGCCGCTCCACAAGGACCCGGCGCACGAGCAGGAAGGGGACACCGGTATGGCACCGGTCGTCACCATGCGGCAGCTGCTGGAGAGCGGCGTTCACTTCGGCCACCAGACCCGCCGCTGGAACCCGAAGATGAAGCGGTTCATTCTCGCTGAGCGCAATGGGATCTACATCATCGATCTCCAGCAGTCCCTGGACTTCATCGACAAGGCGTACGAGTTCATCAAGGAGACCGTGGCGCACGGCGGCACGGTCCTGTACGTCGGCACGAAGAAGCAGGCCCAGGAAGCGATCGCGGACCAGGCCCGCCGCGTCGGCATGCCGTTCGTCAACCAGCGGTGGCTGGGCGGGATGCTGACCAACTTCTCCACGGTGCACAAGCGGCTGCAGCGGCTCAAGGAACTCGAAGAGATGGACTTCGAGGACGTGGCCGGCTCCGGCATGACCAAAAAGGAGCTGCTGCACCTGCGGCGCGAGCGCGACAAGCTGGACCGCTCGCTCGGCGGGATCAAGGACATGGCCCGGGTGCCCAGCGCGCTGTGGGTGGTGGACACCAAGAAGGAGCACATCGCCGTAAGCGAGGCGCGCAAGCTCGGCATCCCGGTGATCGCCGTCCTGGACACGAACTGCGACCCCGACGAGGTTGACTACCCGATCCCAGGCAATGACGACGCGATCCGGAGCGTGTCGCTGCTGACCCGGGTTGTCGCCGACGCGGTCGCCGACGGGCTGATGGCCCGCGGCGGCGAGGCGGACGGCGAGGACAAGCCGTCACCCGCGGGCGAGCTGGGCGCCGAGGAGCCGCTGGCCGAGTGGGAGCGTGAGCTTCTCGAGCACAAGGGCCCGGAGGACGGCTCCCCGGACGCGGATAGCGCCCCTGCGGCGGACGGCGCCCCGGTGGTGGGCAGCGCCCCGGCGGCGGGCGGCGCCCCGGCGGATAGCGCCCCGGCGGCGGATAGCGCCCCGGCGGCGGGCGGCGCCCCGGCGGATAGCGCCCCGGCGGCGGACGGCGCCCAGGCCACGGGCAGCGCCCAGGCCACAGGCAGCGCCGCGAGCGCCGCACCCGCCGCGGCTGCTCCAGCCGAGGCTGCCACGCCAGCCACCGCCGCTGGCGAAAGCACCAGCACCCCGGCTACCACCGGCGCCCCGGCCGCAGATGGCGCCCCAGCCGGAGGCGCCACGGCTGAAGACGCCCCGGCCGCAGATGGCGCCCCAGCCGCCAGCGGCACCCCAGCCACCGACAGCGCTCCAGCCACCGACAGCGCTCCAGCCGGAGGCGCCACGGCTGAAGACGCCCCGGCCGCAGATGGCGCCCCAGCCGCCAGCGGCACCCCAGCCACCGACAGCGCTCCAGCCGGAGGCGCCACGGCTGAAGACGCTGCGGCCGCGGATGGCGCCGGGGACGCCCCGGCCGGGGACGCCCCGGAGGGGAACGATGCCCCGGCGGAGAACACGGTCGGCGCGGAGTGAGCAACCGGCTGACCGGGGACGCCCGCCACGCAGGCCAGCCAGCCAGGACTGATCGGGCAGCCAGATCAGACAGTGAGAGATGAGGACATGGCGAACCCAACCAGCGCGGACGTAAAGCGGCTTCGTGACGCGACCGGCGCAGGGATGATGGATTGTAAGAACGCGCTGACAGACGCGGACGGGGATTTCGAGAAGGCAGTGGAACTGCTCCGTCTCAAGGGAGTCAAGGACGTGGCCAAGCGGCAAACGCGGACGGCAGCTAACGGGCTGATCGCGGCGGCGCTCGATGGCGCTAGCGCCGGGGTCCTGGTCGAGCTGAACTGCGAAACCGACTTCGTTGCGAAGACCGACCTGTTCCAGGCAGTGGCGGCGGACATCACCGCGGCGGCGCTGGCACAGCGGCCCGGCGACCGGCTCGCGCTGCTGGGGCTGGAGGTGCGCCCGGGGGTCACCGCCCAGCAGTTGATCGACGAGGCCGGCGCCTCGCTCAAGGAGAAGCTCGAACTCGGCCGGTACGCGCTGCTGGAAGGCGGTTACGTCGCCAGCTACCTGCACCGTTCCGACCGGGCGCTACCGCCGACCGTGGGCGTGCTGGTCCAGCTGGAGGCGCCGAATGAGCAGGTGGGCAAGGACGTCGCCCAGCAGATCGCGGCGATGCGGCCGCAGTACGTGACCCGCGACCAGGTACCGGCGGACGTCGTCGAGAACGAGCGCCGCATCGCGGAGCAGATTACCCGGGACGAGGGCAAGCCGGAGCAGGCGATCCCTAGGATCGTCGAAGGCCGGCTGGGCGCGTTCTTCAAGGAGGTCGCGCTCATCGATCAGGCGTTCGTCAAGGATCCCAAGAAGACGATCAAGCAACTGCTCAGCGAGCAGGGCGTCACGGTCAAGGCGTTCGCGCGCTTCCAGATCGGCCAGGCAGGCTGACGGCGTAGCAGAACGAGACAATGGAGGAGGCCGCCTCGTGGAGAACAGCGCCAACACGGGGGACGGCGCGGCACGCGCGACCGGTCCTGCCGTGAGAGCGGGTGCCGCACCCACGAGCAACGGCCATGCCACTGCTGACGGCGGCGATACCGCGACCGGCAGTGAGCCCGCGCCGCCCGCTGATTGGGTGCACAGTCCGTGGCGGCGGGTCGTGGTCAAGCTGTCCGGCGAGGCCTTCTCCGGGGATGAGCCGCTGGGAATTTCCCCCACCGTCGTCCAGCGCATCGCGCGGGAGATCGTCGCCGTCGTCAAGGACGGGGTGCAGGTCGCGGCGGTCGTCGGCGGCGGGAACATGTTCCGCGGGCGGGAGCTCGCCGAAAGCGGCATCGACCGCGCCCGGGCCGACTACATGGGCATGCTCGGCACCGTGATCAACTGCCTCGCGCTGCAGGACGTGCTTGAGAGGCTGGGCGTGGACACGCGAGTCCAGACCGCCATCACGATGGGGCAGGTGGCCGAGCCTTACATCCCCCGCCGCGCGATCCGCCACCTGGAGAAGGGGCGGATCGTCATTTTCGGGGCCGGCCTCGGCGCCCCGTTCTTCTCCACCGACACGTGCGCGGCGCAGCGCGCGCTGGAGATCGGGGCCGAGGCGCTGCTCAAGGGAACCCAGGTAGATGGGGTGTACGACGCGGATCCGCGTCTCATTCCGGGCGCGATGCGGTTCAGTCAGCTGGACTACAGCGAGGTGCTCCGCCTGGAGCTGAAGTTCATGGACGCCACGGCGGTGAGCCTGTGCATGGACAATGGCCTGCCCATTGTCGTCTTTGACCTCATGGAAACGGGTAACGTCGTGCGAGCGGTGCGCGGGGAGAGGATCGGCACGCTGGTCAGCAGGCCTGGCGGGGTCGATGCGCGCGGCTAGCCGCCGGACGGGCATGCGATGGACAGGAGACCGCTGTGATTGACGACACCCTCCTCGAAGCCGAGGAGAAAATGGAAAAGGCCGTCGCGGTCGCCAAGGAGGAGTTCGCGGTCATCCGCACCGGCCGGGCGCATCCAGCCATGTTCAGCAAGATCACGGCTGAGTATTACGGCACCCAGACGCCGGTGAACCAGCTGGCCTCCTTCCACATCCCCGAGCCGCGGATGGTGATCATCCAGCCGTTCGACAAGTCGTCGCTGGCGGCCATCGAAAAGGCGGTGCGCAACAGCGACCTGGGCGTGAACCCGGCCAATGACGGGACCATCATCCGGGTCGTCTTTCCGGAGCTCTCCGAGGAACGGCGCCGGGAATACATCAAGGTCGCCCGCCACAAGGCCGAGGACAGCCGGGTCTCGATCCGCAACATCCGCAGGCATGCAAAAGACTCGCTCGACAAGCTGGTCAAGGGCGGCGAGGCGGGCGAAGACGAGGTGCGCCGGGCGGAGCGGGAACTGGAAGACCTGACGCACACCTACGTCGCCCAGGTGGACGAGCTGCTCAAGCATAAGGAAGCCGAACTGCTTGAAGTCTGACCTGCCTGCTGACATCCCGGGGGAGTCGGCGTCGGGGAAGCCAGAGCGACGCACCGGGCGGAATCTGCCTGCCGCCGTCGGGGTGGGCGCGGGCTTGGGCGCGCTCGCCATCTTCACGCTGTTCACGGTGAAGGTGACCTTCCTCGTCTACGTGGCAGTGGTCGTGGGGATCGCGCTGTGGGAGCTGTCCCGCGCGGTATCCGTGCGGCAGGTCCGGCTGCCGGTCCTGCCGGTGGCGGCTGGGGGCGCCGTGGCGGTGGCGCTGGCGTACTGGAAGGGCGAGCGCCCGCTGGTGGCGACGATCGCGATCACCGTTATCGCGATCGTCGCCTGGCGGCTGGCCGGCGGGGCGGACGGTTACCTGCGCGATGTGACGGCCGGCATTTTCGCCTTCGCCTACTTGCCGCTGATGGCCTGTTTCGTCGCTCTCATGCTCGCCGCCCCCGACGGTCCTCGGCGCACGCTTCTGTTCCTCATCCTGCCCGTGTGCTGCGACGTCGGCGGCTACTTCGCAGGCATCACGATAGGGCGCCATTTGATGGCCCCGGCGATCAGCCCGAAGAAGACCTGGGAAGGGTTCGGCGGGTCGGCGTTCGCGTGCATGCTGGGCGGCGCGATCTCGCTGCCATTGCTGCTGCACGGCGCCATCTGGCAGGGGATCGTTCTCGGCGCAGCGGTCCTCGTCTCGGCCGCGCTCGGCGACCTGGCCGAGTCCATGATGAAGCGGGACCTGCAGATCAAGGACATGGGCGCCATGCTGCCCGGCCACGGCGGAATCCTGGACCGGATCGATTCCCTGCTCATCACGGCCCCGGTCGTCTGGGTGCTGCTGCTGGTGTTCGTCCCCGTGGTCCAGCACTGACGCCGGCGGCCCGTTAGCCTGCTCCGTCCTCCGCGTTTGCTTTCCGATTGCCAGGGGAGTTGGGGGTGCATCTCGGACTCATCCACCAGTGGACGGGAGCGGAGCGACAATGTTGAAACGACCGATCGGCATTATTCTTCTCGCTTACCTGATTATCGGCGTGATCGTTGCCTGGTCCCGCGGCTACCTGCACCTCAGCCTGCTCAAGGCCATCGGCTCCGCAATTCTCGCCATTCTCCTATGGTGGCTGCCGCTGCTGGGTATCAGCCTGCACATCCGCTAGAGGCTGGTCACCCAGCTATGGCGCTGCGCGGCGAGCTGGGTGACCAGGCTGGCCGCCCCGCGTTCCTTGGCAATCAGGCGCTCCCGCTCGGTGATCGGGATGATCCACAGCCACCGCGCTGGGTCGCCGCCGACCGAGAAGCCGGTCAGGTCCGGGACCTCGGGGCCGAGCAACGCGGACGGGTCGTCGAGGAGCAGCACCGCCTCCTTGCCGCCGCCGAGCGGGAAGGTGGCCGGCTCGTGGTACCAGCGCACCGTGTGCCCGGTGCCGAACCAGGTCACCGCCCGCCACGGGTACTGGGCAAGCCACAGGAACACGCGCGCAGCGTCGCGGCTGGGCATGGTCGTGGCGATCGCCAGTTCGATCCGCGCGCAGGCGCTCGGGTCCTCCATCGCCTGCTCCACCACCGGCATCCGCTGGCAGCTCATGCCGATCGTGGACAGCACCGTGTAGGGCCGCTGCGGGGTCGGCGGGCGCTCTGAGACTCCGACCGTCGGCTGCTTGCCGCCGCTGACGTCCCAGTACCTGGCGCCGGGCCCGAGCCGGGCCAGCAGGTGGCCGAGCACGGACCGCTGGAACGAGGCCCAGGAGTCGTCCCGCTGCCGCCACCGCCAGAACGCCGTCGCCCGGTCCGCCCGGGGGCCGAGGCCCTCCATCGCGTCGTCCAGCGACCAGCCAAACGGTGTCTGCCCGATCACGTCCCTGCTGTAGCCGGGCATGCCCCGGGCCATGTCGGACCAGCCGGGGATGACCGCGAGCAACTGCCCACCCTCGATGATCGCGACCCCGTCGCCTTCCTCGAACCACAGCGCGCGCAGCGTCCTGGCGTCCAGCGGTGGCCTGCCCACCGGGTGCTTGGTGTGCGCGGCGGGCATCAGCGGCGCCTGGCCTGCGTTCACCCGGGACAGGTCCGCGCTCTGCGGCGCCTGCTCGTGGTTGGCAATCCACGCTGCGCCCAGCACCGCGCCAGCGTCATGCAGGTACGCGGAGGTGGTCGCGCCGTCGTACTCGACCACAAGCCGGCGGCTGCCGTACGGGCTCTCGCTTTCGAGCACCGTGCTCGGGTGGCCGGCGGACGCGGCGGACCGGGGGGCCCGTGGCCCCCTGCGCATCGAAGACATGCCAGAAATCTACTGAAGCGGCGCAGGTCATGATGGCGGCCCGGGACAACTGGGACACTAGGAAAATCATGTCTTCGCTGCCGCTTGTGTTTTCCGCCCCGCGACGTGGCCAGCCGCCGCGGCACCTCGCCGACTTGTCGGCGGAGCAGCGCGCCGAGGCCGTGGCCGCGCTCGGCGAAAAGCCGTTCCGGGCCAAGCAGCTGTCCCGTCATTATTTCGCCCGGCTGAGCGTGGACGCGCCCACGATGACCGACATCCCGCAGCCGGCCCGGGCTGCGCTGGTGACCGAGCTGCTGCCCCAGCTGCTGACCGAAGTACGGGCCGTGAGCTGCGACAACGGCGCCACCAGCAAGTCGTTGTGGCGCGCTCACGACGGCACCCTGGTGGAGAGCGTGGTCATGCGCTACGACGACCGCGCTACGGTCTGCGTGTCCAGCCAGGCGGGCTGCGGAATGGCCTGCCCGTTCTGCGCCACCGGCCAGGGTGGCCTGCGTCGCAACCTGTCCACGGCGGAGATCACCGAACAGGTGCGGGCGGCGGCGGCAATGGTCAGGGACGGCGGCCTCGGGCTGCCCGGCCGGCTGTCCAACGTGGTGTTCATGGGCATGGGCGAGCCGCTGGCGAACTACCGGCGGACGGTGGATGCGGTGCGCCGGATCTGCGACCCGGTCCCCGGCGGATTCGGGATCTCGCAGCGTTCGGTCACCGTTTCCACGGTTGGACTTGTGCATGCAATACGCCGGCTGGCGGGTGAAGGTCTTGCCGTGACGCTGGCCGTGTCCCTGCATGCCCCCGACGACGAGCTGCGCGATGAGCTGGTGCCGGTGAACACGCGGTGGAAGGTGGCCGAGGTGCTTGCCGCCGCCCGCTACTACGCCGGGGCGACCGGGCGGCGGGTGTCGATCGAGTACGCGCTGATCCGGGACGTGAACGACCAGCCGTGGCGGGCCGAACTGCTCGGCAGCCTGCTGCACCGGGCACTCGGCCCGCTGGTGCACGTGAACGCGATTCCCCTGAACCCGACGCCCGGCAGCAAGTGGGACGCCTCGCCCAAGCAGTCCGAGCGGGAGTTCGTCCGCCGGGTCATCGCGGCCGGGGTGTCGTGCACCGTGCGGGACACCCGGGGGCGGGAGATCGCGGCGGCTTGCGGCCAGCTCGCCGCGGCGGACGGGTAGCGTGCTCGATCATGGCTGATGCGGGGAGCGCGTTCCACCGGTGCCGGCGCCGGGTGGCCTGGCGTGCGGTGCACCGCCTGTGGAAAGCGGTGCAGCGGGCCGGGGCGATCACTCCGGGCACACCGTGCGGCCAGAAGTTCGCCGCGTTCGGGGCCGGGTCCATCATCGGGTTCCCCACCGGCGCGCTGTACGGCGAGCGGTGGATCGAGATCGGGGCGGGGACGATGATCGGGACCCAGGTCAGCCTCAGCGCCGGCATGGTCCCGGGGCAGGATCTGGGCGAGGTCCCGCTGCTGCGCATCGGCGACCGCTGCCTCATCGGCCGCGGCAGCCATATCGTGGCCCACCACTCGATCGTCATCGGCGATGACGTGTATGCCGGCCCGTACGTGTACATCACCGACCAGAATCATGGCTACGCTGACCCGGAGATCCCGATCGGGCGGCAATGGCCGAGAAATGCGGCCGTGTCTATCGGCGCGGGCAGCTGGCTGGGCGCCGGGGTGATCGTCTTGCCGGGCGCGATGATCGGCCGCAACGTGGTGGTGGCGGCCGGTTCCGTGGTGCGCGGCATGGTGCCCGACTGCTGCGTGATTGCCGGGGTTCCGGCCCGGGTGGTGCGCGAGTACGTCACCGGCGGCGGCTGGACCCGCCGCGCGCCGGCGCCCGAGCATCCCCGCTGAACTGCAAGGAAACGATTCCTGAGTCTGTCACGATGGGCGCGTCCTTGCCCGCGGCGCCGCCGAGCCTGACGGCGCCCGGCTGGTGGGCCACAAGTCCTAGCTCGCGGCCGCGTGCTGGTCGCGCTTGGCCTTCCGGCCGGCGCCGCCGTTGCGCGCCGGGCGCTGCGCCGGTGCGTTCCGCGCTTTCCCCGCCCGGCCGGCCGCCTTCTGCTCAGCGGGCTGCTGGGTCACGGGGTGCTCGGCGGCCGGCTGCTCCGGCAACGGTCGCCGGGCTGCCTGCCGCTCCGCTGCGGCGCTCGCCGCGGGCCGTCCCGTCCCGCGCTGGGCGGCGTCCTGGAGTTGCGGGGTGAAAACCTCGCCGCGCAGCGCCCTGGCCACGAGGTCCACCGCCTGGGCGGTGGCTACCAGCCTCCGTCCTTCGGCCCGGTAGGCGGCGAGCAGCGCCTCGAGCGCGTGCGGGGGGAGCGCGCCGCCCACCTCGGTGCGGGCGTTCCGGTAACCCTCGCGCGCGCCCGCCACGCACGCCTGCGTGTGATGGGCGGCCATCGCTGCGAGCGCCAGCGGGTACCGGCGCAGCACTCCGTGCAGGCGATAGTCGGCCGGAACCATCTCAAGCAGCCAGGCCTGTGCGGTCCGCTCGAAGTCTTCGGTGCCGGGTGGGTGCACCCCGGAGGGCCATCCAGGCGGCACATAAGCTGTCATGCCTCAATGATAGCAGATTATCGAATACGCGTTCTATTCACCTTCTAGCCAGAAATACGACGTCGGCTCGGCGCTGTTGACGGGCTGGCCCCGCCGGCTGCGCCGGTGGCCGCGCATCCTGTCCACGGGCCTGGTGGCCGCCCCCAGGCCCATGGTCACCGACCCGCCGCCCGAAGGCGAGTGTCCGATGGTCAGTGTGCCACCGGAAGCTTCCGCGACCCGGCGGACGATGTCCAGGCCGAGCCCGGTGGAGCCGCCGGTGGAGTTGCCCCGCTCGGTCGGGTCCGTAGTGCCGAATCCGGGCCCGTCGTCCGCCACCACCAGCCACGCTCCTCCCGCTGCCCGGGGGCTGAGCCGGATGGTCAGGGCCGAGCCATCGGGAGTATGCGCAAAGACGTTCTCCAGCAGGATGTCCATGCAGGTCCCCAGATCGTCGCCGGTCACCCGCACCGGCACCTCGCCATCGGCTAGTTCGACGGTCATCGACCGGTCGGTATCCTCGGCCAGCGGCCGCCAGAATGCCGTGCGTTCGGCGACCACGGCCACCGCGTCGCACGTCACCAGGCCCACCCTGGGGGGCCTTCTGGCCGCGCGGATGACCTCGTCCAGGGTGCTTTCCAGCGTGTCGAGGTCGCTGAGCAGCTGCGCCCGCTCGGCCCGGTCACGCAGGGAATCCGCGTCGATCCGCAGTGCGGTCATCGGGGTGCGCAGGCGGTGGGACACGTCGGCGATCGTCTCCCGCTCATAGGCGAGCAGTTCGCCGATGCGCCGCGCCAGCCTGTTGAGGCCCGCGCCGACACGGCGGACCTCGGGCGGCCCGGCCAGCTCGGCGCGGGCCGACAGGTCCCCCGCGGCCAGGCGGTCCGCCGCCTGGGCGACGCCGTCGAGCGGGCGCACCAGGGATCGCGCGAGCCGATCGGCGAGGATCACGCTGAGCGTCAGCACGGCAAGGCTCGCACCGCCAAGCAGCAACCAGGTGCCGGTCACCCCCAGGTGCAGCTGGGCATCGGCAATCGCCGAGTTGACCGCGCGGCCCGCCGGCAGGGTGCGAAGCGCCAGCGCGAGCGGGATCAGGAAGGAGACCAGCACCAGCGAGCTGGCCGCCACCACGAGCAGGATGATGCGCAGTCTCATCGCGGGGCGCTGAGCTTGACGCCGACTCCGCGCACGGTGTGCAGGTACCGCGGCTGCTGAGCGGTTTCCCCGAGCTTGCGGCGCAGCCACGAGATATGGACGTTGACGGTCTTGTCGGCCCCGCCGTAGGGCATCCGCCAGACGTTGGTGAGCAGGTCCCGGCGCGCTACGACTTGTTCGGCGTGCAGCGCCAGGTAGTGCAGCAGGTCGAACTCGCGGCGGCTCAGGTCCAGCCGCGCGCCGTCCAGGGTGGCCTCGTGCGCGTTGATGTCGAGCCGGAGCCCGCCGACCTCTAGCGGCGCCTCCCGCTTGGCGTCGGGCTGGCTGGCGCGGCGCAGCACGGCCCGGATCCGCGCATCGATCTGCCCGGCCCCGAACGGCTTGATCACGTAGTCGTCGGCGCCGGCGTCGAGCACCCGGATGATCTCTGTCTCGTCGTCGCGGGCCGTGATGACCACCACGGGCACCGCGCTGACCGCGCGGATCATCCGCAGCACCTCGTAGCCTTCCAGGTCCGGCAGTCCGAGGTCGAGCAGGACCAGGTCCGGCGGCGTGTCCAGGATGTGCCGAAGCGCGCCCATGGCCCCGGGAGTGCTGGCGACCACGTGGCCGCGCTCGGTGAGCGCCCGGATCAGCGCGCCACGGATGGCCGCGTCATCCTCC
The DNA here is from genome assembly GCA_963734725.1 of uncultured Actinomycetes bacterium. Lineage (GTDB taxonomy): Bacteria > Actinomycetota > Actinomycetes > Streptosporangiales > Streptosporangiaceae > DASXKD01. The sequence continues at coordinate 349,835 of CAVTIX010000008.1, read as the reverse complement.
ACCAGCAGCAATTGCCCCACGACAGGACGGTATCCGGTTCACCTGGCCGCGGCGGGGCTTTGCCGGACATGCGCCCGTCTTATCACCCGAATCGCTTGAGGCCGGCTTTACCCGTCCTTAGGGCCCCGGCCCCCGCCGGACTCCCGCCCAAGACTCCACGCTGCGCCAACCTGGAGCGGGGGCAGGCAGGTTGGCGCAGCGTGAGAGCATGGCGCTTGGCCCGGTGCGCTGGCACGGCCCGGCGGGGAAGGAGACCGGAATCAGCCTCCCCCGTCGGCGCTGGCGCTGGGGGCAGCGTGCACCGGGCTCGGCGCACGGGGCGTACTCGGCATTGCCAAGTACCGCGATGGAGTAGGGGCCGCCGCCGGGGGGGTAGCGGCGGCCAGCTTGTGGGGGTGGTGGCGATGCCACCGCGAAGAAGGGCTGGGGCTGGGCGAGGTGCTGGCAGCAGGCGGCCTGACCATGGCCTTCAGCAGAAGCTGGCGGTCCACCGAACCGGGCCTCCTCGGCTGGGTCGTAGCATCCTGCATAGGGAATGAGCTCACCACAGAATGCGTTAAGACCTCGTGAAGAGCCGCTCAAGAAGCCGTTGCTGATGCTGGCTAAAATGGCCTGGCGGCCCTAAGACGCACGCTATTCACAACCCCTTGCCCGGTAAGGCTTTTCTGATGCCCGTACGCCCGCTGTCGGCCCGCGATGACCTGCGCAACGTCGCCATCGTCGCGCACGTAGACCATGGCAAGACCACCCTGGTCAACGCGATGCTCTGGCAGTCGGGGGCATTCCGCGCAAATGAGCGGGTAGCCGAGCGCGTGCTCGACTCCGGCGACCTGGAGCGGGAGAAGGGCATCACGATCCTGGCCAAGAACACCGCCGTCCGGCATGGCGGGCTGACTATCAACATCGTGGACACGCCAGGCCACGCGGACTTCGGCGGTGAGGTGGAGCGCGGGCTGTCCATGGTGGACGGGGTGCTGCTGCTGGTGGACGCGGGCGAGGGACCGCTGCCACAGACCAGGTTCGTGCTGCGCAAGACGCTCGAGGCGAACCTGCCGGTCATCCTGGTGATCAACAAGGTGGACCGGACCGACGCGCGGATCGCCGAGGTGGTGGACGCCTGCTACGAGCTGTTCCTTGACCTCGACGCGACCGAGGAGCAGATCGAGTTCCCGATCGTGTACGCCTCCGCGAGGGCCGGCCGGGCGTCGCTGGAGCGGCCCGCCGACGGCACGCTGCCCGACTCGCCCGACCTGGAGCCGCTGTTCGCCGTGCTGCGGGACCGGGTGCCGGCCCCGGCCTACGACCCCGCGGCGCCGCTGCAGGCGCACGTCACCAACCTGGACGCGTCGTCCTACCTGGGCCGGATCGCGCTGTGCCGGGTGCACAACGGGACGATCAGCCGGGGGCAGCAGGTGGCGTGGTGCCGCCGGGACGGCTCGGCGCAGCGGGTGAAGATCAGCGAGCTGTACCTGACCGAGGCGCTGGACCGGGTGCCCGCGCAGACCGCCGGTCCGGGGGACATCATCGCGGTCGCGGGGATCAGCGACATCATGATCGGTGAGACCCTCGCCGACGCCGAGGACCCGCGGCCGCTGCCGCTGATCACCGTGGACGAGCCCGCGGTGTCGGTGACGATCGGCGTCAACACCGCCCCGCTCGCGGGGCGGGAGAAGGGCGCCAAGGTCACGGCGCGCCTCGTCAAGGACCGGCTGGACCGGGAACTCATCGGCAACGTGTCGCTGCGGGTGCTGCCGACCGAGCGCCCGGACACCTGGGAGGTGCAGGGGCGCGGCGAGCTGGCCCTTGCGGTGCTGGTCGAGACGATGCGCCGGGAGGGCTACGAGCTGACCGTGGGCCGTCCCACCGTCGTCACCAAGGACATCGACGGCGTCCTGCACGAGCCGGTGGAGCGGCTCGCGGTGGACGTGCCCGAGGAGTACCTGGGCGCGGTGACCGGGCTGCTCGCCGCCCGCAAGGGGCGGATGGAAACCATGATCAACCATGGCACCGGCTGGGTGCGGCTGGAATACACGGTCCCGGCGCGCGGGCTCATCGGGTTCCGGACCCAGTTCCTGACCGACACCAGGGGGACCGCCATCGCGCACCACGTGTTCGAGGGCTTCGAGCCGTGGTCCGGGATGATGCGGGTGCGCCCCACCGGGTCGCTGGTCGCCGACCGGGCCGGCTCGGTCACCAGCTACGCCTGCTTCTCGCTGCAGGAACGCGGATCGCTGATGGTGACGCCGGGGACCGAGGTCTACGAGGGCATGATCGTCGGCGAGAACTCCCGGGCCGACGACATGGACGTGAACATCACCAGGGAGCGCAAGCTCAGCAACGTGCGCCAGTCCACCGCGGAGGAACTGGAGCGGCTCGTGCCGCCCCGGGTGCTCAGCCTCGAACAGGCGCTGGAGTTCTGCGCGGCCGACGAGTGCGTGGAGGTCACCCCGTCGGCGGTCCGGCTGCGCAAGGCCGTGCTCGACGGCAAGGAGCGCGCCCGCCAGCGCGCCCGCCGCTCACGCGGCGAGACCGAGTAAGCCGTCCCGCCACCAGGGCGGGCCGCTACTTGATCACACCCAGGTACACGATGCTGCCGAGGCCAACCACCAGGCAGTAGATCGCGAACGGGGTCAGCGTGCGGGTCTGGAAGTACTTCATCAGGAACCGCACCGACAGGTAGGCGCCGACACCGGACAGGACGCTGCCGAACAGCACCTGCCCGTGGATCCCCTTGCCCAGCGGGCCGAACAGGTCCGGGATCTTGAGCACCCCCGCGGCCAGGATGACCGGCGTGGCCAGCAGGAAGGCGAACCTGGCCGCGTCGGCGCGGGACAGCCCGGCGAACATACCCGCCACCATCGCCACGCCGTCCCGGCTGATGCCCGCTAGCAGCGCCAGGATCTGCGAGCTGCCAATGAGGAGAGTCTGCCAGTAGCTTCGCTTGGCCAGCCGCCGGTCGGCGGCGATCGCATCCGCCAGTTCCGCGGCCCGGACCGCTTGATGCCCCGCCGCGTGCCGCGCGCCGCCCGTCCGCGGCTGGCTGGCAACAGCCGCCATTTCCCGCTCCCGCTCGTGTTCGGCCACGACCTCTTCGTCGGCCCGCAGCGACGCCTTGCGCCGGAATTTCTCTCCGGCGAGCAGGATCAGGCCGTTGATGGCAAGGAAGATCGCGGCACGAATGGGCTTGCCGAAGAAGACCCGGAACTCGTGCTCGAACTTCAGCCCGACCAGCCCCACCGGTATGCTGGCCAGGATGATCATCCAGGCCAGCTTCTCGTTCACCGAGCGGAGCTGCCAACGACCGGTGCCCGGCTCCGGCCGGGCGAAGTGCCGGAGCGAGGCGAAGAAACCGCGGATGATCCTGATCCAGTCCTGCCAGAAGTAGATGAGCAGGGCGATCGCGGTGGCGACGTGCAGGCCGACGATGTAGGCGAGGTAGGGCGACTCGGGCGCGGCCACGTTGAGGTCCCGCGCCCAGCAGCCGCCGATCAGCGCTGGGAGCAGCACGTTGTGGCCCAGGCTGGACACCGGGAACAGCTCGGTGACGCCTTGGATAATGCCGACCACGCCCGACTCGAAGTAGGTCAGGTGCGCCGGGCAGCCGTTGCTGCTAGCCGAGGCCAGCGTGGCGGCGGAGTGGAACAAGCTCAGGTCGGTCATGCCGGCCCTTTCGCGGAGGAGGAGGGTGTGGTGCGGCACGCCGTCCCCCGCGGGGCGCTGGCCTGCACCGTCTCATGGTACGGAGTGCGCGCCACCGGCGCGGCGATGCCGTGCGAATTTTTGCTGTGGGTTCTCCCGGGTGAGACCCGCGGTTGGGGCGCGGTCTCCAGCGGGCCGGCGGGCGTCAGGTGCGCTTGCCCGGGACCGCCGGGGTGTCGTGGTGGCTGCGGCGGGTGATCTTGGCGCCCAGCCAGACCAGCGGGTCGTACTTGCGCCCGACCACCCGTTCCTTCATCGGGATCAGCGCGTTGTCGGTGATCTTGATGTTTTCCGGGCAGACCTCGGTGCAGCACTTGGTGATGTTGCAGTAGCCGAGGCCGAAGTCATCCTGGGCAATCTCCCGGCGGTCGCCGGTGTCGGCCGGGTGCATCTCCAGTTCGGCGATGCGCATCAAGAACCTCGGGCCCGCGAACGCCCGCTCGTTCTCCGGGTGGTCCCGGATCACGTGACACACGTTCTGGCACAGGAAGCACTCGATGCACTTGCGGAACTCCTGCGACCGCTGCACGTCCTCTTGCTGCATACGGAACTCACCCGGGCGGACCGCGGGGTCGGGCGTGAACGACGGGATCTCCCGCGCCTTGGCGAAGTTGAACGACACGTCGGTGACCAGGTCCCTGATCACCGGGAACGTGCGGATCGGGGTGAGCGTGATCGGCGCCCCCGGCTCGAATGTGGACATCCGCGTCATGCAGGCCAGCCGGGGCCGCCCGTTGATCTCCATCGAGCAGGACCCGCACTTGCCCGCCTTGCAGTTCCAGCGGACCGCCAGGTCGCCGGCCTGGGTCGCCTGGAGGCGGTGCAGGATGTCCAGCACGACCTCGCCCTCATGCGCCTCCACCTGGTAGTCGGTGAGCTGCCCCTGCCCGGCGTCGCCCCGCCAGACTCGCAACGTGACCTTTGTGCTCACAGCATTTCCTCCCTCGCGGGGCGGTCGGCCGAGGAGGGCTCCCAGGCTTCGGAAAATTGACCGAACGGAACTCGACTCATGAGCTCGCCTCCTCAGCCGGGGCCGGGCCGGCCGGGGGCAGTTCTTCAGTGGTGTAGTACTTGGCCAGTTCATCCCGTTCGAACAGGGCCATCAGGTCGGCGCGCAGCGAGACCATGGGCTGGCGCCGCAGGGTGACCCGGTCACCGTCCAGCGAGCAGATCAGGTTGACCTTGCGCCACTCCGCCGACATCTCCGGGAAGTCGTCGCGGGTGTGGCCGCCGCGGCTCTCCTGCCGTTCCAGGGCCGCCTGGGCCACGCACTCGGCGATCAGCACCATGTTGCGCAGGTCCAGCGCCAGGTGCCAGCCGGGGTTGTAGGCCCGGCCCCCCTCGGCCTTGACACCGGCGGCCCGCGCGCGCAGCCCCTCCAGCTCGGTCAGCGCCTTCTTGATCTCTTCCTCGCGCCGGATGATGCCGACCAGGTCGCTCATGGTCTGCTGCAGCTCGGCGTGGACCGTGTACGGGTTCTCGCCGCCCTCCCGCTCCAGGGGCGCCAGCGCCTCCGCTTGCACGGCGGCGAGAACCGCGTCGCGCACCGCGGGCCGGCTAGCGCCGAGCGAGTCGAGATACGCCGCTGCGCCCAGGCCGGCCCGGCGCCCGAACACCAGCAGGTCCGACAGCGAGTTCCCGCCCAGCCGGTTGGAGCCATGCATGCCGCCGGACACTTCGCCCGCGGCGAAAAGCCCAGGAAGTTGAGAAACGGCAGTGTCGGGGTCGACCTCTACCCCGCCCATCACGTAGTGCTGGGCTGGTCCTACTTCCATGGGGTCCTTGGTGATGTCCACGTCCGCCAGCTCCTTGAACTGGTGGTACATGGACGGCAGCCGGCGCAGGATCTCCTCGGCTGGCCGGCGGGAGGCGATGTCCAGGAACACGCCGCCGTGCGGGGAGCCACGTCCCGCCTTGACCTCGGCGTTGTTCGCGCGGGCGACCTCGTCGCGGGGCAGCAGTTCCGGCGGGCGGCGGTTGTGGTCTGGGTCGGTGTACCAGCGGTCGGCTTCCTCCTCGGTTTCCGCGTACTGCGCGCGGAACACGTCGGGGACGTAATTGAACATGAACCGCTTGCCCTCGGAGTTGCGCAGCACCCCGCCGTCGCCGCGGACCGACTCGGTGACCAGCAGCCCGCGCACCGACAGCGGCCAGACCATGTGGGTGGGGTGGAACTGGACGAACTCCATGTTCATCAGCGCCGCGCCGGCCCGCAGCGCCAGGGCGTGCCCGTCGCCGGTGTACTCCCAGGAGTTGGAGCTGTACTTGAAGGTCTTGCCGATGCCCCCGGTCGCCAGGATCACCGCAGGCGCATCGAACAGCACGAAGCCGCCGGTGTCACGCAGGTAGCCGAACGCGCCGGCGATCCGGCCGCCGTCGGACATCAGCCGGGTGACCGTGGTCTCCGCGAAGACTTTGATCATGGCCTCGGGGTCGCCGTGCTCCCTGGCGTCCTCCTGCTGCAGCGCCACGACCCGCTGCTGCAGGGTGCGGATCATCTCCAGGCCGGTCCGGTCGCCCACGTGGGCGAGCCGGGGGTAGGCGTGGCCGCCGAAGTTACGCTGGCTGATCTTGCCCTCCGGGGTGCGGTCGAACAGCGCCCCCCAGGCCTCCAGTTCCCAGACCCGGTCCGGCGCCTCCCGGGCGTGCAGCTCGGCCATCCGCCAGTTGTTCAGGAACTTCCCGCCGCGCATGGTGTCACGGAAGTGAACCTGCCAGTTGTCGTGGGGGTTCATGTTGCCCATCGCGGCGGCGCAGCCGCCTTCGGCCATGACCGTGTGCGCCTTGCCGAACAGGGACTTGGAGATGACCGCGGTCTTCTTGCCCGCGTGCCGGGCCTCGATGGCCGCCCGCAGCCCGGCACCGCCGGCGCCGATGACCACCACGTCGTAGCTCAGCCGTTCGATGTCAGTCATTGCACTGTCCTAGAAGAAGCGCGGATCGGTGATGGCGCCGCTGGCCACCAGCCGGATGTACAGGTCGGCGAGCAGCACCCAGTACAGCGACACCCAGGCGATCTGCATGTGCCGGCCGTTCAGCTTGGAGATCTGGGTCCACATCCAGTACCTGGCGGGGTGCTTGGAAAAGTGCTTGAGCCTGCCGCCGAAGGCGTGCCGGCAGGCGTGACAGGACAGCGAGTACAGCCAAAGCAGCGCCGCGTTGACGATCAGGATCAGGGTGCCAAGCCCCATGTGCCCCCACTGACCGGCGTGGTTGCGGAAGGCGATCACGGCGTCGGCGGTGAGGACGACGTTCAAGATCAGCGCGATCCAGAAGAAGTACCGGTGCACGTTCTGCAGGATCAGCGGGAACCTGGTCTCGCCGGAGTACTTCGCATGCGGCTCGCGTACGGCGCAGGCGGCCGGCGCTCGCCAGAAGGCCCGGTAGTAGGCCTTCCGGTAGTAGTAGCAGGTCAGCCGGAACCCCATCGGCACCCAGATGATGATGATCGCCGGGGTCAGCCACGTCAGCCACGGGATCCAGGCGTACCCCGCCCCGTTCGTGCACGTGGTCGCCAGGCACGGCGAGTACAGCGGGGAGATGTAGGGCTTCCAGAAGTAGTTCGCGTTGACCAGCGAGGCCCAGGTGAGGTAGATCACCGCCACGGTGAGGGCGCCCGCGTTGATGGCGGGCTGCCGCCACCACGGGTCCTTGCGCAAGGTTCGTTCCGCGATCCGCGCCCTGTCCCTGGCCGGCGCCTCTGTGGCCTGTGTCATTGCGTGATTCTCCGCCCGGTGATACCGCCGCATGGATGCGGGTGAACCCTATTCCAACTGAATACCACCGCGTGGCTCAGGATCCGGTTTCGAGACCTGTGAGACTTGCTACACCCAGTGCATTACGCAAGAAGTCAACCTGCAAGATGAGCAGGTTCTCTGCGACCTCTTCCTGCGGGGTCATGTGGGTGACGCCGGACAGCGGCAGCACGCTGTGCGGCCGCCCGGCTGCGAGCAGCGCCGCGGAAAGCCGCAGCGTGTGCGCGGCGACCACGTTGTCGTCGGCGAGCCCGTGGATGAGCAGCAGGGGCCGTTGCAGCCGGTGGGCGTCCGGTAGCAAGGAACACGCATCGTAGGCGCCCGGCTGATCCACCGGATGCCCCAGGTAGCGCTCGGTGTAATGAGTGTCATACAGGCGCCAGTCGGTCACGGGGGCGCCGGCCACCGCGGCGTGGAACACATCCGGGCGGCGCAGCACCGCGAGGGCGGCCAGGTACCCGCCGAACGACCAGCCCCGGATAGCCACCCGCCCGGTGTCCAGGTCGGCGCAGCGGTCCGCGGCCGCCGCCAGCGCCGCCACCTGGTCCTCGAGGACCGGGCCGGCCAGGTCCCCGGCCACGGCGCGGTCCCATTGCGGGCCGCGCCCCGGGGTGCCGCGGCCGTCGGCCACCACCACGGCGAATCCCTGCTCCGCGAACCACTGTGAGCCCGCGAAGGCGTTCTGGGCGGCGACCACTCGCTGCATGCCCGGCCCGCCGTACGGGTCGAGCAGCACCGGCAGCTTCGCCGAGCCTGGCTCGTGCCAGGACGGGAGCAGCAGCGCGGTGCGGATCTCCCGCCCGCCGGCGGTGAACAGGTCGGGGCGCGGGGTCGGCAGCGCCGGCAGTTCGGCGAGCGAGGCGACCGTTATCTCTTCTCCGGGACGACGGTCCGTGCGCACGGTCACGGTGACGCCGGGCGCTGCCAGCGACCGGCTGAGGAGCACCGTGGCGCCGCCGGCCGCCGGCCGGAGTGGACCCCGCCGTCCGGGGTGAGCCGGGCGGGGCCGTCGGCGCCGTGCAGCCACAGCCCAACGGCCGTCGGGTCCTCGCCCGACGCGGTGAACAGCACGGCGTCGCCGTCGATATCGGCGACCGCGCGCACCTGGAGCCCGGCCGGGGTGACTGGCGCCGCCTCGGCGAGCTGCCCAGGGGCGGCGACGAGCAGCCGCTTGGCGCCGTCGGCGTCGGCGGTCCACACAATCCGGCCGTCGCCGGTCTGGGCGGGGACACCGGGCACGATGTCGAGCCAGCGGTCGTCGCTGTCCTCGCGCAGCACCGCTACCGTGCCGCGCGCCGGGTCCGCCGACAACAGCCGCATCCGGTGCTGATCACGAGTCTGGACGACGATCAGGGGATCGGCGCCGTCCCAGTTCACCGTCACCAGGTAGGGGAAGGCGACGCGATCCCACTCCACTGGAACTGTGCCGCCGTCCAGCCGTGCCAGCAGCAATGACACGTCTGCGTTTGCCGTCCCGGCCGCCGGGTAGGCCACCTCGGCCGGAGTGCGGCCCGGGTTGGCCGCGTCCGCGATGTGCCACCGCTGCACTTGTGTCTCGTCCACCCGGGCCACCAGCAGGGCGGTCCCGTCCGGCGCCCACCAGTACCCGCGGGTGCGGCCCATCTCCTCCGCGGCCACGAACTCCGCCAGACCGAAGGTGACCCCGTCCGCTCCGTCTGGCCCGATGAGCAGCGAGTCCTCATCTTCCTCCAGGGTCACCACGCGCACCCCGCCGTCGCAGGCGTACGCGACTCGCTGCCCGGCGGGGTCCGGCCGTGGGTCGAACGCGCCGCCGCGGGCGGAGATCGCCCGCGGCGCCGGCCCCCGGCCGTCAGGCCCGCCACATAGACCTGGCCGGCCAGCGAGAACGCCGCCAGCGTCAGCGCGGAGTCACTGGCGAACGCGACAATCCCCGCCGCCTGCTCGCGGACCCGTTCCCGGCGTGCCTTCTCCTGCTCGGTCAGGCCCGTGCCGCCACCGAGCGTCGCGGGGTCCGCCACCAGGCGCTCGACGCCGGTACCGGTGTCAAGCACCCACAGGCAGTTCACCGGGTCGTCGCCGCCCTTGCTGCGCAGGAACGCCACCCGGTCCCCGTCCGGGGAGATCTGGAACGAACGGGGCATGCCCAGGGTAAAGCGCCGGGTCCTGGCCTGCTGGCGGGGGAAGCTCTCGGTCATGGCCGTCCATCCTGCCATCGGTGCATCACGTAGCCTCACGTGGCATGGAGCCCCGCCGCAGCGCCCGTCGCCTGCTGCTGGTGCACGCCCATCCGGACGACGAATCGATAGGCACCGGGGCCACCATCGCCCGGTACGCTGCCGAAGGCGCGCAGGTCGCTCTGGTCACCTGCACGCTGGGCGAACTCGGCGAGATCATCCCGCCGGAGCTGGCGCACCTCGCCGCGGACCGGGAGAACCGCCTGGGCGCGCACCGGATCACCGAACTGGCCGCCGCGTGTGCCGCGCTCGGGCTCGCCGACCAGCGCTTTCTCGGCGGCCCCGGCCGGTGGCGCGACTCGGGGATGATGGGCATGGAGACCAACCGCGATCCCCGCTGCTTCTGGCAGGCCGACGTGAAACAAGCAGCCGCCGAGCTGGCCAGGATCATCCGCGAGGTCCGCCCGCAGGTGCTGGTCACCTACGACGAGAACGGCTTCTACGGCCACCCCGACCACATCCAGGCGCACCGGGTCGCCAGCGCCGCGATTCGCCTGGCCGCCGAAGGCGGCCAGGGCTCGTGGCAGGTCGCGAAGTTCTACGCCACGGCGATGCCCCAGTCGGTGGCCACAGCGGCGGGCCTGCCCTGGTTCGTGCCCGACGATCAGGTCACCACGGAGATCGACGGCAGCGCCTGCCTGGCGGCCAAGACGGCCGCGCTGCGCGCCCACGCCACGCAGATCGTCGTGGACGGAGACCGGTTCGCCTTGTCCAGCGGGGGCTGGCAGCCGATCAGCGGCCGCGAGCACTTCACGCTGCTGGTCTGGGGGAGCGACCCAGCCCGGACCGCGGACGCGGGCCGCGGCGCCATGGAGCACGACTTGTTCGCCGGGCTGGACCGGCGGTGAGCAGGCAGCGGAACCGTTAGTCGCAACGCGTGCGTATAGCCTGCTCTGCGTGGAAGGCGGGCAGACCCGGCAGCGGCGGGAGATCGGCGTCGTGGTGGCCTACGCGGCGCTGTTCGTGGTGGGCGTGATGCAGGGGCTGGTCGGCAGCTTCCAGTTTTCCCATAGCCTGGGCCGCATCCCGGTCGCGTCACTGGCCTTCTGCGCGCTGATCCTGGCCACCAGCCTGCTGGGCGCCGCCGGGATGGGCACGGCGCTCGGCGGGCTGCTGCCCGCGATCGGCTGGATGGCGGCGGCGTTCGTGCTGACCCTGCCGACCGCCGCCGGCAGTGTGATCGTCACCAACACCCCCGCTGGCGAGTGGTACCTCTACGGTGGTGCGGTGTGCGCTGCGATCGGGGTGGTAGCCAGCTTCCGGTACCGGCCGCGGCGGCCCCGCGGCAAGAGATGGCCGGAGATCCGCCCGTGAGTGAAGCAGATCATGAGCACGAGATCGCAGCGGGCGCCGGGCGTATGAGCGGAGTTGGCGGGACTGTAGACAGAACAGCCTTCCGGCGCGCCGCGGGCCAGTTCGCCAGCGGCATCGTGGTGGCCACCACCAGCCTGGACGGGGTCAGCCACGCGATGACGGCGACCGCGTTCACCGCGGTGTCCATGGAACCGCTGCTGATCTTGATGTGCGCGGAGAAGATCGCACGGTTCCACGACGCGGTGCTGGCCGCCGGCGCCTGGGCGATCTCGGTGCTCGGCGAGGACGCAGAGAAGACCGCCGCCTGGCTGGCCACCCGGGGCAGGCCGCTGGAAGGACAGCTGGACACGATCCGGCATCACGCCGGGCCGGTCACCGGGGCGCCGGTCCTCGACGACGCGCTGGCCGCGATGGAGTGCCGCACCACGGCGGTGCACGACGGCGGCGACCACAGCATTGTGGTCGGCGAGGTTGTCGGGGTCAGCGAGCCGCGGCCCGGCGGCGGCCCGCTGATCCACTACGCGAGCCGGTACCGTCGGCTCAGGGGTTCCTGAGCATCTCCTCGACCCGGTCCAGGGCCCAGTCCAGGTCCTCCTCGCTGATCGTCAGCGGCGGGGCAAGCCGGATCGTGGTCCCGTGCGTGTCCTTGACCAGGACACCGCGCCCGGCCAGGTGCTCAGACGCCTGGCGCCCGGGCATCGAGGCGAACTCCACCCCGGCCCACAGCCCGCGGCCACGGACCTCGCGGACCGCGTCAACGGGCAGCGCCGCCAGCCTGTGGTGCATGTGCGTGCCCAGCTTGGCCGACCGCTCCTGGTATTCGCCGGTGCCGAGCATCGAGATCACCTCGCGCCCCACCGCGCAGGCCAGCGGGTTGCCGCCGAACGTGGAGCCGTGCTGGCCCGGCTTGAACACGCCCAGGACCTCGCGGGAGGACACCACCGCCGACAGCGGTACGACGCCACCGCCAAGCGCCTTGCCCAGGACGTACACGTCGGGCACCACGCCGTCGTGCTCGCAGGCGAACGTGGTCCCGGTGCGGCCGAGCCCGGACTGGATCTCGTCGGCGATCATCAGCGCGCCGCTTGCGGTGCACAGCTCACGGACCTGGGCCAGGTAGCCGGGCGGCGGGACGATAACCCCGGCCTCGCCCTGGATCGGCTCGATCAGCACACCGACCACGCGGGAGTCCATGGCTTCGGCCAGCGCCGCCGGGTCCCCGTAGGGGACGACGCGGAAGCCGGGTGTGTAGGGGCCGTAGGCGCCGCGCGCGTCCGGGTCGGTGGAGAAGCTGACGATCGTGGTGGTGCGGCCGTGGAAGTTGCCCTCGAAGGCAATGATGACGGCCTGCTCGCCGGGAACTCCCTTGACCTCGTACCCCCATTTGCGGGCCGTTTTGATCGCCGTCTCCACCGCCTCGGCGCCGGTGTTCATCGGCAGCACCATGTCCATGCCCGCGAGCGCGGCGAGCTCGGCGCAGAACGGGCCGAACTGGTCATGGTCGAACGCGCGGCTGACCAGCGTCACCCGGTCGAGCTGGCGCTTGGCCGCGGCGACCAGCCCCGGGTGGCGGTGCCCGAAGTTGATCGCCGAGTAGGCGGCCAGCATGTCCAGGTAGCGGCGGCCCTCGACGTCGGTGACCCAGGCGCCCTCGGCGGACGAGATCACCACGGGGAGCGGGTGGTAGTTGTGCGCGCTGTGGGCGTCGCTGAGCGCCCGCAGGTCGTTCGTCGCGATAGGCGCGGTCACTGGCGTCCTCCTTCCTTTGGTTAATCCAGGGTAGGAGGCAGCAGGGGGAATCTCGCAGAGCGAAAGCCTGCGTCGTGTCGGTGATTTATTGCAGTTTTGCCATCATGTCCGGCGATTTGTTGCGTAATGCCTTGGCCGGTCACCGGCCGACGTCGCGGGCGAGGTCCAGGCCGAGGAACCGGTCCAGGTACGCGAACGACTCGAACTTCGCGCCGTCAGGCATCTCCTGGTCCCCGGCCAGCCCGGCCAGGCTGCGCAGCGCGGAGGGCGTGTCCAGGTCGGCATCGAGCGCGGCGAGGAAATCGGCCACGTATTCCGCGCACATGGGCCTGCTGGGCGACAGCGCCCAGCGTTGCAGCCAACCCCGCCAGCGCCCCAGCAGGGTATCCGCGGCAGCGAGACCATCGCGGCCGAGCGTGAGCCCCGTCCGATAGGGGTGCTGCAGCAGCGCGAGCCGCAGCGCGAGCGGGTCTGCGCCGGTGAGGTCCGGGACCGGTGGCCGGACCTCACCGGGCTGGATCCGGTGCGCCGGGGCCCCTGCGGGCTCGCCCGCCGGGGCAACCGCCACGTCGAGCGGGTCTGGCGGGCTCGCCGACACCTCTGCCGGGTAGATGTTCAGCGTGTCCCAGCCGGCCGGGGCCGGCTGGCACACGCTCGCCCGCAGATGGTGCCGTTCGGCCACCCGGGCGACCAGGTCCGCGAGCAGGCAGGCGCGCAGCTGTTCGGGGCTGGCCACCCAGATGCGCAGCTCACCGGGCCGGGCCGGGCGGACCGGCGTGGCCTGTGCGTTGCCGGCGCCTGGGAGCTGGAGCATGTCCTACTCCAGCTTGCCGAGCCGGCCGACCGCGGCGTCGATGCGCTCGTCGGTGGCGGTCAGCGCCACCCGGATGTGGCGGCGGCCAGAAGGGCCGTAGAACTCGCCGGGGGCGGCGAGGATGCCGGCCGCGGCCAGTGTCTGGACCGAGCCCCAGCAGTCCAAGCCGGCCCGCGACCCCCATAGGTACAGGCCCGCCTCGGAATGTTCGATCGTCCAGCCGGCCTGTTCCAGCGCCGCCCGCAGCCGGGCGCGGCGGGCCGCGTACCGCGCGCGTTGCTCCTCGGCGTGGGCGTCGTCGTCGAGCGCCGCTGTCATGGCGGCCTGGACCGGTGCGGGCATCATCAGGCCGGCGTGCCGGCGGACCTCAAGCAATTCCGCGACCAGCGCGGGATCACCGGTGGCGAACCCGGCCCGGTAACCGGCCAGGTTCGAACGCTTGGACAGCGAATAGACCGCCAGCAGCCCGGCCACGGACCCACCGCCGACCCCCGGATGGAGCACCGACACCGGCTCGGCTTCCCAGGCCAGGCCGAGGTAGCACTCGTCGGACGCGAGGACCGCGCCCCGCTCTCTGGCCCAGTCCGCCATCTTGCGCAGGTGCGCGGCGGGCAGGACGCGGCCGGTGGGGTTGGCCGGGGAATTCACCCAGACGAGCCTGACTCTCTGCGGGCCGAGCGCCGCGAGCCCGTCGGCCGCCACCGCCCGGGCGCCGGCCAGGCGGGCGCCGATCTCATAGGTGGGGTAGGCCAGCTCCGGGTACACGACGGTGTCGCCAGGCCCGCAGCCGAGCAGGCCGGGCAGCGACGCGATGATCTCCTTGGTCCCGATGACCGGCAGTACCGCGCTGGGATCCACGGACACGCCGTGCTCGCGGGCCAGCCACCTGGCGGCCGCGTCCCGCAGCCGCGGTGTGCCTGCGGTCTGGGGATAGCCGGGTGAGTTCGCGGCCGAGGTGAGCGCGTCACGTACCGTGGCCGGGACCGGGTTGACGGGCGTTCCCACCGACAGGTCCACGATCCCGCCCGGGTGCGCCGCGGCCTGCTCCCGGTACTGCCCGAGCAGGTCCCACGGAAAGGCCGGCAGTCGCTCGGCGGGCCTCAGCTGTCCTGCTCCTGTGGCGGAAGGGCCGCCACGACCGGGTGGTCCTTGTTGATCTTTCCCACCTTGGCAGCGCCGCCGGGGGACCCAAGATCTTCAAAGAACTCCACGTTGGCCTTGTAGAAGTCCTTCCACTGGTCGGGCACATCGTCCTCGTAGAAGATCGCTTCCACCGGGCACACCGGCTCGCACGCGCCACAGTCCACGCACTCGTCCGGATGGATGTAAAGCATGCGCTCGCCCTCGTAGATGCAATCCACGGGGCACTCCTCGATGCAGGACTTGTCGAGCAGGTCCACACAGGGCTGCGCGATGATGTAGGTCACGTCGGAACTCCTCTTCCGGCTATGTCCCCAAAAGGGTCCGGTCCAAGTATTGCCGGTCCCGGAGACCCGGGGGCTCAGCTTGCCTGCACAGTACCCGCCGCGGCGCCACGGTCTTTCACCCACCCGGTATGGCCCGTCGGCGCAGGCCACCGGAACCCGGCGTAGCGCACCTGATGCAGCCGGAACTGGCCGGCGTGGGTCACCAGCCACGCGGCCACCGCCCAGCCCACGCTGGACTGCGGGACCTGCACCGACAGGGAAGGCGCGTCGCCGCCTGAGGCGGCCTGTTGCGCCGCCAGCGGGCCGAATGCCCGCACGACCGCCCGGCGGGCCGGGTTGAGCTCCGCAGATCCGTGGGCGTGCGCGGCCGGCCAGCACCAGACCCCCCGTGGCGCCGCTCCGGTGAAGGCCGGCGTCAGCTGGGACGCCAGCGTCTGGTACTGCTGGTACGCGGCGCCGTCCGCGCTGTGCTGCACCGCCTGGGCCGCCTTGTACACCGGCATCTTCTGGTAGCCGTGGACCTGCGCCAGAGCCTCGAAGAACCGGGTGCTGGCGTACACGGGGCTGATGAGCTTGGCAGGCGGTCCCCACCCCTCCGAGGGCCGCTGCTGGAACACGCCGACCGAGTCCCGGTCCCCGTAATTGGGATCGTGCAGGTGAGTCTCCTGCATGGCGGTCGCGTAGGCCACGGTGACCGCGCGGGACGGCATCCCCCGGTGGTAGGCCACTCCGGCGATGGTCGCCGCGATCTGCGCCTGCTGGGGATCGAGCGCGACCGCCGCGTGCCCGCTGCCGGCGGCGCAGCCGGTCTGGCTGAGGATGGCAGGCACATGCCGGACCGCGAGGTAGACCCCGCCTGCGACCAGTGCCACCACGACGAGGAGGACGACCGGCGCCAGGCGACGTGTGGGGCGTTTCCTCGGCACAACACCTGAAGGTACCCGGTGTCTTAGGCTCCTCAGATGAGTGATTCCAAGCTTGATCCGCGCCTTGACGAACTGTGGGCGCGGCGGGCCGAGGTGAGCAGCGACGACTCCGGCGCCCGCGCGATCGTGACCGCTGCCGTGGACGCCCTCGACGCGGGCGAGGCCAGGGTTGCCTGGCCGGACCCGGTGACCGGCGAGATCTGCGTGGACGAGCGGGCCAAGCAGGCCATCATGCTGGCTTTCCGGCTGCTGCCGATGGAGCGGTCGCAGGCCGGGGGCTTTCAATACCACGACCGGGTGCCGCTGAAAACCCGCCTGGACGGGGTCCGGGTGGTGCCCGGCGCGATCGCCCGCTGGGGCTGCTACCTCGCGCCCGGCGTGGTGCTCATGCCCTCGTTCGTCAACATCGGCGCCCGGGTGGAGGAGGGCACGATGGTCGACACCTGGGCCACCGTCGGGTCCTGCGCCCAGATCGGCAGGAACGTCCACCTCTCCGGCGGAGTCGGCATTGGCGGCGTGCTGGAGCCGCCCAATGCGGTGCCCGTGGTGGTCGAGGACGAGGCGTTCATCGGCTCCCGGTCCATAGTGGTGGACGGCGCCCGGGTGCGGACCGGCGCCAAGCTCGGCGCGGGCACCATGCTGACCGCGGCCACGCACGTCATCGACGTCTCGACCGGTAAGGAACTGCCCCGGGGGGAGGCGCCCGCGTGGTCGGTCTGCGTCAGCGGCACCCGGGCGCGCAGCTTCCCCGGCGGCGACTTCGGCATGCCGTGCGTGCTCGTGCTCCGGCGGCTGGCCGAGGGCGCCGGGCACGACCGCCTCGCGCTGAACGAGATCCTCCGTGACCATGGGATCACCAGCTGATGGCAGGATCATGAGCGTGGAACCCGAGCCACGCCGCAGGATCCGCCGTCAAGGGCCGGCCATGCTGCGCGGCCAGGCGATCCCCGCGACCACGACCGACCAGCGCTTGCTCGACCGGCGCGGGCCCAGCGACTGGGTGCACACCGATCCGTGGCGGGTGCTGCGGATCCAGGCCGAGTTCGTGGAGGGGTTCGGCCTGCTCGCCGAGCTGGGCAAGGCGGTCTCGGTGTTCGGCTCCTCCCGGGCCCGGGCTGGCACCCCGCAGTACGACCTGGCCACACGGATCACCGCCGGGCTGGCCGGGGCCGGTTACGCGGTGATCACCGGCGGCGGCCCGGGGATCATGGAAGCCGCCAACAAGGGCGCCGCGGGCGCGCCCGGGATGTCGATCGGCCTGGGCATCGAGCTGCCCCAGGAGCAAGGGCTGAACGACTACGTCGACATCGGCCTTGAGTTCCGGTACTTCTTCGTCCGCAAGACGATGTTCGTCAAGTACTCGCAGGCCTTCGTGGTGCTGCCGGGCGGGTTCGGCACGCTGGACGAGCTGTTCGAGGCGGTCACGCTGGTGCAGACCGGAAAGATCACCAGGTTCCCCATCGTGCTGGTGGGCAGTTCCTACTGGTCCGGCCTGCTGGGGTGGCTGCGCGAGGTGGCGGCCGGGGAGGGCAAGGTCTCACCGGCCGACCTGGACCTGCTCAGCGTCGCCGATGACCCCGACGAGGTAGTGCGGATCATCGTCTCCGCGCACCGCGCCGGACCGGACAGCGAGGGCGCCGCGCTCGACGGGCCGGCCTGGCCGGAATCAGCCCAGGCCTCGCGTGGTGAGGCTGGGTAGCCGGGTCCCCGCGACCGAGCTGGTCATGTCGATGGCCCGGCGCACCGGCAGGACATGCCGGGTGCGGATGGCCGGCGTGCCGAGCCAGGTCAGCACCGCCGCCCGGGCGACGGCCGCGGCGACAGGCATGTCCCGGGCGACGGCCGCGGCGACAGGCATGGCCCGGCCGTCGGCGTCCGCGTCGGCGCCCACGGCGGCGGGTGAGCCCGTCCACAGCTGCACACGAGGATGGCGGGCGCGGATCGCCGCCACGGCCTGGTCGCTGAGCCCCGCGGCGTCGATCAGGTCCGCCCCGGCGGCTATCGCGCGGCCCGCCTCTGCGGCCGTGCTGACCGCCGCGATCAGGACGGCGGGGCCGGGCGGCGGGCCGGCGGCGGGCGCGGGCCGCTGCGGTGTGTGCCCTGTCATGCGCCGAGCATGGCACGATTCCTACTGTGCCGGTGATTTTGTTGCTCGCCGCCGCGGCGATCCTGGGCTGCGTGGTGCTTGCCGCCCTGGGGCGGGCGGGGGAGATGGCCGCGTTCCCCAGCGACACCCCGCCGCTGCGCGTGGACGAGCTGACCGCGGCCGATGTCGCCCTGCTGCGCCCGCCGCTGGCGTTGTGGGGCTACAACGTGTCCGCGACCGAGGAGGCGCTGGGCGTGATCGCCCGGTCGGTGACCGCGCGCGACGTCGAAATTGCCACGCTGCGCCGGGAATTGGCTGAGCTGCGGGCACGGTGGGAACCCCAATGATGGTCCCAGCGCCCGGCGCCGTGGCAGGTCCGGACGGGCTGCTGCGCTGCCCGTGGGCGCTGGGCAGCCCGGACTACCTCCCCTACCACGACGAAGAGTGGGGGCGGCCGGTGCGCACCGACGCCGGGATCTTTGAGCGCCTATCACTGGAGGCGTTCCAGTCCGGGCTGTCGTGGCTCACCATCTTGCGCAAGCGGGAGAACTTCCGGGCCGCGTTCGGCGGGTTCGAGCCGGCGACGGTCGCCGGGTTCGGCCCGGCGGACGAGGCGCGCCTGCTCGCCGACCCCGGGATCGTCCGCAACCGCGCGAAGATCAGCGCGGTGATCGGCAACGCGCGGGCCGCCCTGGCGGTGCCCGGCGGTCTCGCCGCCCTGGTCTGGCGGTATGCCGAGCCCCCGCCGCCCGCGCCGGTTACCCTGGCGGACGTGCCCGCGCAGACGCCGGCGTCCCGGGCATGCGCCCGGGAGCTGCGCGGGCTGGGGTTCTCCTTCGTCGGCCCGGTCACCGTCTATGCGGCGCTGCAAGCCTGCGGGGTGGTGGACGACCACCTCGCGGACTGCTTCTGCCGCGGCACGCGCTCGTGAATCGGAGGTATGACCGTGACGGGCAAGCCGACGGTGGAAGAACTGGGCATCGACGTCGCCGCTCAGCGCTGGCAGCGGTCGGGCGCGGGCGACGGCGTCATCGAAGTAGCCATGGTCACCGGCGCCGGGCCGCTCGCCGGGGACTGGGTGCTGATGCGGGTGGCGGGCGACCCCGCCGGACGGGTCCTGGTCTACGACCGCCACGAGTGGGAGTGCTTCCTCGACGGCGTCAGAAACGGCGAGTTCGATGATGGCGTGGCGGCTGATGCGGTGGAGTTAGGACGGCAGGGAGTGGCACGGTGGCCGGCCGCCGGAGCCCGCGACTGTTGTTCCGTGAATTAACTTATGTGATTCACAACTTAAGTAGCAATATACTGAGCGCGACCCTCTGTCAAGGAGGCGACGTCCGATGAGCGACGATGCCTACGGCGCCACGGTGGCGAAACGCCGTCTGTCCCGGCAGCTTCTTCAGCTCCGCATCAAGAGTGGGTACACCGCCAACCACGTCTGTGACATGCTGAACTGGGGACGGGGCAAGGTCGGCCGCTTTGAGGCCAATCAGTGGAAACGTCCCGAGATGAGCGACATCAG
This sequence comes from uncultured Actinomycetes bacterium, assembly GCA_963734725.1. Classification (GTDB taxonomy): domain Bacteria; phylum Actinomycetota; class Actinomycetes; order Streptosporangiales; family Streptosporangiaceae; genus DASXKD01. The sequence goes on along the minus strand of CAVTIX010000008.1, from coordinate 330,327 downwards.
AGACCTGCTCCGGATCTACAGCGTGGCGCCGGAGGAGCGCGACGAGATCGAGGATCTCGCGATCCGGTCTCGGGCGCGCCCGTGGTGGCGCGATTGCGCGGACGTCTTTGAGAACGAGTTCCCCGGATTCGAGAATGACGCCAGCAGAATCCGCGTCTTCATCCCGCTGGTTCTCCCGGGGCTGCTGCAGACGCAGGAGTATGCCGAGGCGTTCATGAAGATCGGGCCCAGGCCGCCTGCCTGGCGGCGCGAGGCACTGCGGACCCGGCTGCGGCGGCAGGAGATTCTCGACCGCACCAACGGCGCCGCTCCCGAGCTCATCGCGATCGTCACCGAGGCGTCGCTGCTGTACCAGTGGGGGACCAGGGCCGACCGGCGGGACCAGATCCAGCACCTGATCAAGATCGGTAAGCGTCCCAACGTCGACTTGCGCATCCAGCGCTTCGCCGACGGGCCGCCCCGCGGCTTGATGTCAGCGATCAACATCTTCGGCTTTCCCGAAGCGGGAGAGCCGCCCATCGCCTACACAGAAACCGACATCGGCATCCAGGAGGTGACAAGCACGGAGCATGTGGCCATGTACAGCCAGTCCTTCGACCGAGCTGTCGATGGCGCCCTTGAGCCAGATGACACGGCGCTTTACCTCAGACAACTCGCACTACAGACGGAGTAACTCCGATGACTGACCTGTCTCATGCACGTTGGCGGAAGGCCCGCCGCAGCCAGCACAACGGCGGATGTGTGGAAGTAGCCAACCTCGGTGACACGGTGGCGGTCCGCGACAGCAAGCGCCCAGAAGCCGGGGCGCACGTCGTGGGCCGGAACGCGTTCTCCGCGTTCCTCGCGGACGCGAAGGCGGGCCGCTTCGACCCGGGCCCGGCCGCCGCCCGCTGACGAGCCGCCGCCCACCGGTCACCTGAAGAATCCCCCGGGCCGCCACCCGGGGGATTCTCCTATTGCTGCGCCTGTCTCAACGCAGTGCGACCGGCCGAGCGTCGCCCCTGTGACTGTACACGTACGGCGCGTGGCACGTCATCGGCCAGAACTGGCGGCAAACGGGCCACTTCTGACTTTGAAATGCCGGATGTCATTGCACAGTCCCAGTAAAAAATCGTAATCTGTGCTTCGCAGATCTACGAGTCACTAAGGCCGAGGATCATGTTGCAGTCGCCTGCCATAGCCCTAGTGCCAGCTGTTGCGGACCGGCGGAGGGAAGGGCCCGCCACAACCGGATCCACGTCGCAGCGCCCGGGCCGTCCCGCGACGGGCGCGGCAGTGCGGGCGGTCGGCGGCTGTGGCTCGTGGCCGCTCCCGGCCGATGCGACCTGCGCCGCGGTGGCGAGGGGCATGTTCCGCGAGGCGGCGGCGGCGCTGTGCCTGCCCGCGGAACTCGAGTCGGACGGCCTGCTCATGGCAAGCGAGCTGGCCGCCAACACCCTGCACGCGCGGGTCAACGTCGAGTTCGACAGCGCGGGCGCCCGGCCGATCGCCGGGGCGCCCGAGTTGTGGATCTACCTGCGCCGTGCGGCGCGCGGGTGGGAGCTGGCCGTCAAGGTCTTTGACTCGCTGAGTGGCTGGAAAGACGACCTGGCGCCGGTGCCCGGCGCCACCGGAGCCGACGCGGAGAGCGGGCGCGGGCTCCGGGTGGTGGCCGAGCTGTCGGCGGGTCGGTGGGGCCATCACCTGACCCGTTCCCGGTTCGGTGGCTGGAAGGTACCGGGGAAGGCTGTCTGGTTCGCGCTGCCTGTGCCGGACGGCCTGGTGCCTGAACCGCTCCAGCGGACCCGTGTCGCGCCAGGCCGGGCGGCCTGGGCGCTGGAGGAGTTGCTCGTGGAACGCGGGCTTGGGGAGGGCCTCCTCCGCGCCCAGGAGCCGTCCGCGGGCATGGCGGTGCTCTCGGTCCGCTCCGGGCTGACCGTGTGGTGCCGCGACAACCTGATCTGGTGGTGGACCCAGGACCGCCTGCGCTGCGAGCGGGTGCCCACCGACCTGGTGGAGGTTGCCGAGCAGATCATCTGCGCCTGTGCCGAGATGGACCGGAGCTAATCCCCCGGATCTTCTGTTCTCAGGCAACAGTCCACGAACCTGGACGCGCCCGGCAACAGCCGCGCCGATTCGGCGTGGAACAGCCGGGCCGCCTCCTGGCCTGGCCAGGCCGGGGGCAGCAGCGCCGCGGGGAACCCCGGGTCGGTGAACAGGAACTTGCGCCACTCGTGGACCAGCGCGCTGCGCAGCGCGAAGACCGCCGGGTCGGGCGCGTCCGGGCCGACCGTGGCGATCAGTTCGCGGGCTTGGGCCAGCCAGCGCTGGTACGCCCGGCCCAGGCCGTCCAGGTCCCACGCCCGGGCCAGCAGCCCGCGCGGATCGCCGTCATAGCTGGCCACGAAGCGCTCGGCGGGCAGCCGCTCCGCCTCCAGCAGGGGGCCCAGCTCCACCGACGGCCGGGGGCTGATCCAGGTGGTCTCGCCGAGCGGGGCGTATCCCAGGTAGCCCAGCGCGGCCCGGACCCGGTCCCGGCGCGCCCGGTCCCGGATCCGCGCGATCACCAGCACGTGCCACCGCCCATCCCAGGCGGGGTCGCCGCGGCGGTAAATCCGCTCCGCCGCCTCGTCCAGGCGCCGGGCGGCCCGCGGGGTCAGCGCGTACCCGGCCACGCCCGGCCCGCACTGCACCGGCGCCAGCCACCCCTGCCGGACCATGCGCGACACCGCCGTGCGGGCCGCCGGCTCGGTGATGCCGAGCGGGGCGAGGAGCCGCACGAGGGCAGCGACCGGCGCCTGGGCGCCCCGGCGCCTCAGATGATCGCCATAGAGGTCGAAGAGGGCCGATCGCGCGTTCACACCACCAGTTTCGCCTGTCTCACCGGGCACCTGAGGGCCAACTAAGCTCTGATCGTTTCCATCCGGCCGGGAAACTCTGATAATAGATGTACGAATCGACACGGCTGTGAAACGGCCGAACCCGCCGCAGTCGCCGGAAATTCCCGGCGGCGGGCCTCGCCTGAGGCCTTCATGCGGCCCCGGGCACGAAAGGGGATGCAGGATGGCGGCGATGAAGCCGCGGACGGGTGACGGCCCGCTCGAGGTCACGAAGGAAGGCCGCGGCATCGTAATGCGCGTGCCGCTCGAAGGCGGCGGCCGCCTCGTGGTCGAGTTGTCTGCTGACGAGGCGGCACAACTCTCGGCTGCCCTGAAGTCCGCCACTGGTTGAGCCTTGCCGATTGATGTCCGGCTGACCGCGATCCCCGCGCCCGCTGGCGGTCCGCTGGCTGCTCACCTTGCCGCGGTGGCCGGCGAGGCCGACGACGGCGAGGACATCGTGGTCGCGGTCCAGGGAGCGGAGACGGCGGGACTCGACCCCTATCTCGGCGGACCCGCCGCAGACGTGCTCGCCGCCTGCGACGCGACCGGCAAGGCCGGCGAGATCACCCCGGTGGCGATGCGGGCCGGTGACAAGCCACGGCGCCTGCTGCTGCTCGGGCTGGGCGACGAGTCCGCCGCGGACATGCGCAAGGCCGGCGCCGCCCTGGGCCGGCGGGCGGCGCCGGAGCGGGGGATGCTCGCCGCCGCCGCCCTCGGGCGGCCGGCCGAGTCGGTGCAGGCCTTCGCCGAGGGGCTGCTGCTCGGCGCCTACCGGTTCTCGCTCGCCTCGGGCGCGGCGCAGGAGACCGGCCCCAGCACGGTGCGGATCCTGGTCCCGGCCGGCGACCAGGAAGCCACCGCGGCGGTGGCGGCGGCCCGTGCGGTCGCCGACGCGGTCGGGCTGGCCCGTGACCTGGCGAACATGCCGTCCAGCCGGAAAACCCCCGCCTGGCTGGCCGGCGAGGCGGCCAGGATGGCGGCCGACAGCGGGCTGGCCGTGCGGGTGCGCGAGCGCAGAGAACTGGCCGCGGAGGGTTTCGGCGGCATCCTCGCGGTCGGCGCGGGCTCGGCCCAGCCGCCGTGCCTCATCGAACTGGGTTACCACCCGGCCGGGGCGCGCACCCACGTGGTCCTCGCCGGCAAGGGCATCACGTTCGACAGCGGCGGGCTCTCGCTCAAGCCGAACGACGGCATGAAGGCCATGAAGACCGACATGGCCGGGGGCGCGGCGGTGATCGCCGCCATGTCGGCGCTGGCCGCACTCGGCGCCACGGCGCGGGTCACCGGCCTGATCGCCGCGGCGGAGAACATGCCGTCGGGCTCGGCGATGCGCCCGGGCGATGTCATCACTCACTTCGGCGGGCGCACCACCGAGGTGCTCAACACCGACGCCGAGGGACGGCTGGTGCTCGCGGACGCGCTCGCCTACGCGGACACCGTGCTGGAACCGGACATGGTCGTGGACATCGCCACGCTGACCGGCGCGGCGCGGGTGGCGCTCGGCGGGGTGCTGGGCGCCCTGTACGCCAGCGACGATGCCCTGGCCGGGGCGCTGCTCGCGGCCGGCCGCCAGAGCGGCGAGCCGCTGTGGCGGATGCCGCTGGTAGACGACTACGGCGACGCGCTCGACTCCCCGGTCGCGGACTTGGCGAACGTCCCGCACAGCAGCCGGCCGCGGGCCGGCTCGATCGAGGCGGCCCTGTTCCTGCGCGAGTTCACCGGCGGCCGTCCCTGGGCGCACCTGGACATCGCCGGTGCGGCCCGGTTCTCCGACGGCGACCAGGGCAAGGGCGCGACCGGGTTCGGCACCCGGCTGCTGCTGCGCTGGCTCGGTGGCTTCAGCTCCGCTTGACAGCGGCCAGCAATCCGTCGCCCAACGGCAGCAGGAGCGGGACCAGGCGGTCGTCCTGCCGCACCGCCTCGACCACTTCCCTGATCGCCGACGTCTCCGGGTCGGTGCAGGACGGGGTGGCCACCCGCCCGCCCCAGAGCGCGTTGTCAAAGGCCACCACGCCGCCGGGCCGGAGCAGGCGCAGCGCCGCGGTGAGGTAGCTGGGGTAGTCGTGCTTGTCGGCGTCGCAGAAGACCATGTCGTAACCGCCGTCGGTGAGACGGGGCAGCACGTCCTCGGCCTTGCCGCCGATGAGCCGGTACCTGTTGGCCGCGAAGCCTGCCTCAATGAACGCCTTACGGGCCAGCCGCTGATGCTCGGGGTCGAACGTCCACACTGGTCAGGACGCCGTCGCCGCGCATGCCGCGGAGCAGCCAGATGCCTGAGGTGCCGCAGCCGGTCCCGATCTCGACCACCGACCGGGCATTGAGCGCGGCGGCGGTGAACCGGAGCGCCGCGCCGGAGGCCGGGCTGACCGGCGACGCGCCGCCTACATCGGCGGCGTTGCGCCGCGCCATGAGCAGCGGTTCGTCCTCCGCGAGATACCCTTCGACGTAGTCCGCGGCGGCCTGAGCGCTCACGATGCCCCCCTTCGGTGTGCACACGAGGGCCTTCCCCGGCCGCAGCCTACCGGCCCGCACCGGCTGGCGGGAACCAGCGGGGGCGCCTTGAGCGTTCTTGGGGAGTGATAATGGGCTAGCGGAGACTCGTGGAGGGCGGCGGTGGCTGACACCGGGGGAACTGAGCTGGAGGTTCTGCCCGAGGCTGCGCCATGGACGCCGCCGACGTGGGACGAAGTGGTCCGCGCCCACTCCGCCAGGGTGTACCGCCTGGCCTACCGGCTTACCGGCAATGTTCCCGACGCGGAGGACCTCACCCAGGAGGTGTTCGTCCGGGTCTTCCGGTCGCTGCCGAGTTACACCCCGGGCACCTTCGAGGGCTGGCTGCACCGGATCACCACGAACCTGTTCCTCGACATGGCCCGGCGCAAGCAGCGGATCCGGTTCGAAGGGCTCGGCGAGGACGCAGCGGGCCGGTTGAGCGGCGACGAGCCGACACCCGCCCAGGCGTTCGACGCCCGCCACCTCGACGGCGACGTGCAGGATGCGCTCGCGGCGCTGGCGCCGGAGTACCGGGCGGCCGTGGTGCTCTGCGACATCGAGGGCCTGTCGTACGAGGAGGTCGCCGCCACCCTCGGGGTGAAGCTGGGAACGGTCCGCAGCCGTATCCACCGGGGCCGGGCGCAGCTCCGGGTGGCCCTGGAGCACCGCCGCCCGCGTACCGCGACGCGCCCGGTGGCCTCGGCCTCGGCAGCTTCCACGGGCGCCACGGGCGCTGCGGTCACTGCCGCTTCGGCAGCCGCTGCTTCTGCTGGTATCGCAGCCACCGGCGGGCCGGCGTGAGCCACCTGGGGCGCCGCCTGTCCGCGCTTATCGACGGTGAACTCAGCCACGCCCAGCGGGAACGGGTGCTGGGGCACCTGGCCCGGTGTGAGCCGTGCCGCCGGGAGGCGGCCGCGCTGCGGGCGCTCAAGCAGCGGATGCACGCCCTGGGCGAGGCGACGGCCAACACCGCGCTGACTGACCGGCTGGTCGCGCTGGGGGCCCGCTACCCCGGGCAGGCCGGCCTGTCCCGGCGCCGGCGGCCGGTGCGCTCGATCGCCGTGGCCGCCCTGGCCGTGGCGGGGCTGGGCCTGCCCGCCGCCGCGTTCCTGGCCGGGGGCGGCCAGGAGGCGCCCGGCCCCAGCATCACCCCCGCGGTAGACATGTTCATGACGCAGCACGAGATCAGCACCGGTGACGCCCAGGTGAGCCCGTCGCCGTCGCCCTCGGTGAGCGTCGAGTCCCGCCCCGCCGGGTTCTGGCACCAATTCCCGCCCCAGCCTGCTATGGCTCGGTGAGCCTGCCGATGGACATCCGCTCTCGCCCTGCTGTCGGTACGTCCGGTCCGGGCACCGACCCCGCGTCGCTCCGCCTGATCACGGTGGCGGTGCTGGCCGGCTTGGTGGTCAGCGGCATCGTGGTGGTGTCGCGCCACTCCGGTCCTGCCCCTGCCCTGGTGGAAGCCTCCGGGCAGCCCACCATGCGGCTGCTCGGCCAGGCCGCGCGGGCCTGCCACACAACGACCTACGCGGGGGTGGAGGTGCTGGGCGCGCGGGGCGAGCTTGGGTCGGCGGTCTCGGTAGTGAACGTCTGGCACGCCCCCGGCGGGGTCACGCTGGCCGAGAAGGCCGGGGCGGCGCCGCACCTGCCCGGGGAGGCGCGGAACATCGTCCTGCCGGTCTCCTCCCTGGGCGGCCAGGCGGTGGTGGGCAGCCTCATGCTGGGCATGAGCCCCCGGCTGGCCGCGCTGCTCAGCGCGAACTACCGGGTGGCCGCGGTGGGCTGGGGACAGGTAGCGGGCCGCCAGGCGCGGGTGGTCACGGCAACCCGGCGCAACGGCAAGCTGGCGGCCAAGCTCTGGCTGGACCGGGCCACGACATTGCCGCTGCGCCAGCAGACCTTCGACGGGCGGGGCGATGTGGTGAGCGAAGCCATGTTCACCAGGCTGACCGTGGGTCCCGGTGCGGCGGCCAAGCCGGCCAGCGCCGCCCCCAGGCAGTGGGTCACCGCCTCGCTGCCGCGGCTGCAGGCGCAGGGCTGGCCGCTGCCGGGCCAGCTGCCGGGCCACCTGATGCTGCTCGGCGCGAGACAGGACCGCACCCCCGAAGGGCCGGTCATCGACCTGGACTATTCCGACGGGCTGTCGCTGGTCTCGGTGTTCCTCCAGCGCGGCCATCTCCGGCCCGGGCTGGCCGGCTGGTCGCGGGTGGTCATGGGGGGCAGCCCGGTCTACGCGGCCGCCTCCGGCGACCAGGCGTTCGTCTGGTCGGCACAGGGTTTCGTCTATACGGTGGTCGCGGCGGCGCCACCGCAGACGGTCGCACAGGCGGTCGCGGCTCTCCCGCACGGGCCCGAGGGGCTGCTCGCGCGGATGCGGCACGGCCTGCACCGGCTGCTGTCGTGGCTCACACCGTAACCGGCGGGAGCGTTCGGCCCCGGCACGGTCTACAGTGAAACAGACGCGCAACCGAGCGCTGGCCTGCCCGCCTGGAGACGCACTGTGTTTGACCTCTCCCTTACCAAGCTGATGGTGCTCGCGATCATTGCCATCGTGATCTTCGGGCCCGATCAGCTGCCCAAGGTTGCCGCCCAGGCGGGCCGCGCGCTGCGGGAGCTGCGGCGGATCGCTGACGGCGCGCGGCGCGACCTGAGCGAAGGGCTGGGGCCGGAGTTCCAGGACTTTGACATCGCCGACCTCCACCCGCGCACGTTCGTCCGCAAACACCTGCTGGACGATTTCGAGCCGGATCCGGTGGAGTCTTATCCGATTGTGGAAACCCCGGTCACCACGACGCTGTCTCCGGGGGAAACCCCGCCCTACGACTCCGAGGCGACCTGAGCGCGGTCTCCGGGCGGACCTTGAGCGCGGTCTCCGAAACGACCTTGAGCGCGGTCTCCGAGGCGACCTGAGCGCGGGCTACGCCGGGGTCAGGCCGAGGCGCCGCCCGGCCAGGCCCCGAGTCCTGCTGACCAGGCTGTCCGCCACGGCCGCGAGCTGCTGGGCCGCCTTTGTGTCCGGGTCGCTGAGCACCAGCGGGATTCCCTGGTCACCGCCGTGACGGAGCCGTGGGTCGATCGGCACCTGCCCGAGGACCGGTACCGTAGCCCCGGTTATCCGGGTCAGCGCGTCCGCGACGGCCTGGCCGCCGCCGGAACCGAACACGTCTACCATCTCGCCGCAGTGCGGGCAGGCGAAACCCGCCATGTTCTCGATGACACCGGCGATGCGCTGGTGGGTCTGCACCGCGATAGCGCCGGCCCGCTCCGCCACCTCCGAGGACGCGAGCTGCGGCGTGGTGACCACGAGCAGTTCCGCGGTGGGCACCAGCTGCGCTACCGAGATGGCCACATCGCCGGTGCCCGGCGGCAGGTCCATCAGCAGCACGTCCAGGTCCCCCCAGTACACGTCCGCGAGGAACTGCTGCACCGCCCGGTGCAGCATGGGCCCGCGCCACACCACCGGCGTGTTGCCCGTGGTGAACATGCCGATCGAGATGACCTTCACGCCGTGCGCCGACGGCGGCATCATCATCTGCTCGACCTGCGTGGGCTGCCCGGTCACGCCTAGCATCCGCGGCACCGAGTGGCCGTAGATGTCCGCATCGAGCACGCCGACCTTGTGCCCGGCAGCGGCGAGCGCGGCGGCCAGGTTCACCGTCACCGACGACTTGCCGACCCCGCCCTTGCCGCTGGCCACGGCGAAGACCCGGGTCAGGGACGACGGTTCGGCGAACGGGACCACGCGCTCGGTGCGCCCGCCACGGAGCTTGCCTTGCAGCTCCCGGCGCTGCTCGTCGCTCATCACGTCCAGGTTCACGGCCACGCCGGACACGCCAGGAACGGCGGACACGGCGGCGGTGACGTCCTTGGTGATGGTGTCGCGCAGCGGGCAGGCGGCCACGGTGAGGTACACCTCGACCCGGACCTTGCCGTCGGGCCCGACGTCGACGCTTTTCACCATGCCCAGATCGGTGATCGGGCGCCGGATCTCGGGGTCGTGGACCCCGGCCAGGGCGGTGGTCACCTGCTCGGCGGTGGGCGGCGAAACGGGGGGTGCAGACATGTGCCCATGCTATGCGCGCGGCCGGCCGCTTCCGCCGGCCCACGCACCCTAGAGCATCAGATCAGCAGATGGCTGCACCCGTTGGTTAGAACGGCTGGCCGGTGGTTGGGTCGAGGAACAGTTTCTTGTTGTGGCCGCCGGTCTGGCCGAAGTTGAACATGTTGTTGAGCGAGCCGGCGATGGCGTCGAACGAGCCGCTGATCCTCGTCGGCCCCGTCGGCCCCGTCAACCAGTTCTCCTCGACGAACTTGAGAATCGAGCTCTGGTCGCTCGAGCGTGTGGGCCACGAAGTTGTGCCTGGCCCAGGGGGAGATGACCAGCAGCGGCAACCGGGGGCCGTAGCCGCAGCGGCCGTTCTGCCCGGCGAGCGGCGGTTCTGGTGGTGGTGTTCCCGCACAGCCCGGTGCCGGAGAGGAAGTCCTGCGGCCCCGGCGGCGTTGGCGACCGCGGACGTGTTGGACGTGTTGTGGACTGCCGCTGAACACGTGGTCGTACCAGCCGTCGGAGTCGTCGTAGGCAACGACGACCGCGGTGCTGGACCAGTCCGGCGTGTGCTGCAGCGCGTTGATCTCATGGACGATGAACTGCTGCTCGTCGAAGGGGTCGGAGTAGCCGGCGTGGCCGTCCTGGTAGCCGGGTGCCTTCAGGAAGCTGACCGCCGGGAGGTGGCTCGGGGACAGGTAGCCGTGCGCGATGGCGCCGACCAGCGAGTCGAAGTCGCTGATGTCGTACTGGTGGTTGGCGGTGTCGAACTGCGGCACGCCGTTGACGTAGCTCTGGGTGTCGGTGCCGATCGCGGACAGCGACGCCGGTGGCAGGTGGTGTGGGTTGGCCGTCGAGGCGTAGTACTGGAACGGCTCGTGGTGGGGGATGTAGTCGTTCTTGTTGCCGTAGTTGGTCGGCCCGGCGGTGACGCCGCCGGTGCCGCCGATGGCCGCGCCGACCGGGTGGACGGCGTTGCACAGGCCCTGGTCGCTGGCGGGCGGCGTGGCGAACTTGCCCTTGAACTGGTCCGGGATGAAGGTGCTGGTGGGCTGGGTGCCGCCGGTCGCGGTGGCGAAGCTCGTGGTGGGCGTGAAGCCGCCCTGGAACCAGCCCCAGCTGAGTCCGGCGGCGTTCAGCAGGTCGCCGATGTTCTGGCCGGTCATGGTCACCGCGTCGCGGGTGGAGCAGTCGTCGTAGTAGGGCTGGGCATCCGAGATCAGGGTGTTGCCGCCCTGCCCGTCGGGGACGGTGTCGCCGTTGGTGTCAGCCCCGTTGATCATCAGCCCGACGCCGCCGGTGTCTCCCGAGACGAGGTTGAGGGCACCGGGACTGGACGGCCCGAAGGTGGTGCCGAACGAGTTGTCGCTCATGGCGAAGTGCTGCGCATAGTTCCACAGCCCGGTCACCGTGTTGCCGTCGTAGTAGTTCATCACGTCGCTGGCGTTGCACGGCTGCCCGGTGGGGCTGGTACCGCTCCCGGTGCCCACGGTGGTGACGAACTTGTCCATCATCCCGCCGTCGAAGGCCTTCTGCTCGGGGCCGTAATCGTGGTCCTGGTCACAGGTCAGCACATCGTTGATATTGGCCGGGTCAGACCGGCGCGGGTTGACCTGGTTGCCGCCGGCGTCCTTGTTCGGGTTGTTCGTCAGCAGGTTCCCGGCGCCGCCGGCGCCGGGGAAGGTTCGGAGGTTGTTGACCTGCGGGGTGCCCTTCGCAGCATGGAACGGCTGCCCGGAGGTGTTCGCCGCCTTCGGGTAGGTGCCGAAGTAGTGGTCGAAGGAGACGTTCTCCTGGAAGATCACCACGAGGTGCTTGATCGGCGTGGTCGTTTTCCCCACCCATTTTTGGCTGGTGGCTTGAGCAGCGCCCGCTGCTGCGGGGAAGCTCAGCGCGATGCCCATGCTCAGGGCCGTCGCCGCCGTGAGCACTGCGGCGGGCCCTGCCTTCGGCAGTCTGTGCAAGGCGATGTCCCTTCATCTCCTCGGCGGCGGTGCCAAGCCCGCCGGTTGACCAGCTAGCTACCGGGCACACGATTTCGGTCCCGGACGCTGACAATGGCCGGCCCGGCGGCCGGCCGCGTGAACGGAATACGTACGTGATCGGGTCCCAGAGTGAACAATCGGTCGGTGCAACCCCGGGACCGGGTCAATCGGAAGAAGACTCCGGCGCGAGCCGGTGCACAGCAGTTACGCCGCCTGCCGTGCCCGCGCGTAGTGTCACCCGGCGGGCGGCGCCGGGGCGAGCCGGTATACCGTCGCCGAGCCGGGGTCCAGGTCGGCGTTGAGCCGGGCGGCCGCCAGCGGGCCGATGACCGCGTCCCACTCCGGTGACCCCGGATTCCACCCGGTGGACGCCGGCCGTCCAGGTGACCAGCGCGCCGCCGGTGTCCTTGCTGGGCACGGTAACCGTGACCCGGGCGGCCCCGGCCATCCCGGGCAGCGGCTGCTCACCCGGCCCGGTCGCCACGTAGGCGGCGCCCGGCGGGTCCCGCCAGATGTGCCAGGCCGGAACCGGCCTGTTCTGCCCGGGCACGGCCAGCCAGATCACCCCCGCGCGCCTGGTCCCCTCCGCGATCAGGGCCGGCGTCGGGATCACGGGAAGGGCATCCCCCATAGGTCTCCAGCCTGCTGCGCGTCCGCCGGACGGGCGGCTCGCGGCGTTGTCGTCGCCCATAGTTCCACTGTGGGCTCCTCCTCCGCCTTGCGATCCCCCACCCGCCTCCCCACCCCCCTTCATGCGGCCGCTCGCGACGGCATGGACCTATGGGTGATGCCTTAGCACGCCCCAATCGTTCAGCGCCTTCTCCAGACCGGTGGTGAGCGAGAGGCCGGCCAGGTCGCGCACGCTGAACCAGCGGGCGTCGTCGGCGTCGTCGCCCGCGGCGAGCCGGCCCCCGGTGACGGTCGCCGCGTAGTCCCTGATGACCAGGACCCGGCCGTCCTGCCGGGCCCGGTCCACCGCTCCGATCAGCGGGCCCGGGGCCACCTCCAGGCCGGTTTCCTCGCGCACCTCGCGGACCAGGGCCTGCTCGTCGGTTTCCCCCGCCTCGATCCGGCCACCGGGCAGCGACCAGCGCCCCGCCTCCGGCTCGTGCCCGCGCCGGATGAGCAGGATCAGGTCGCCGGCGGTGATGATGGCGCCGATGCAGGGGATTCGCCGGGGTGCTTGACCCGCGGCCCCGCAGCGATCAACGTCGATGTCCATGAAGATGGCTCCCATCTGCCCGCGCTGCGGGGGGCCCCTGACCGAGCCCAGCCCGTGGGCCAGCGGCTGGCGTTGCGCGCTGCACGGCGAGGTGTACCCGCTGCGGTCGCCTTACACCCCGTCCGGCGACGGCCTGCGCGGCTTGCTGCGCAACGCCATGGTCCCGGTCTGGCTGCCTTGGCCGCTGCCAACCGGCTGGCTGGTCACCGGCTTTGCCGGGGGCGGCGACGATCGCACCGGGACCCGGGCCTGCGTGGTCGCGCTGTCCGGGCCCAACCCGGTCGGCGGCCCCGGCGAGATGCTGCTGATCTCCGAGGAACCCGGCGTCGGCCTGGGCGCCTGGCTGGCCGGCCTGCCCGGCCCGGACCCGGGGGAGGGCTTCGCGGCCGGGCCGCCGCACGCCATGGTCGGCTTCGGCCATCACGAGTTCCCGCTGTGGCACGTGGAAGCGCCCGGCCGGGCCGCCTTCGCGGGCGAGGTGCTCGGCAACTGGGTCTGGGTGGCGCTGTGGCCGGACACCGCCGGGGTCCTGCTCGTCGAGGCCCTGCCCCTGCGCGACCTGCGCGATCCCGGACAGGACCTGGATCTGCCGTTCGGCGCGGCGTCGCCGCGCCTGCCAGGCGCCTCGTAGCTCTACGATTGGCGCTCGTGCGCATCGACCTCCACGTCCACAGCTCGGCCTCGGACGGCACGGACCCGCCCGCCGAGGTGATGCGCCGGGCCGGCCAGGCCGGGCTGGACGTGGTCGCGCTCACCGACCATGACACCCTGGCCGGCTACGCCGAGGCGGCGCGGGCGCTGCCGCCCGGCCTGGCGCTCGTCGCCGGCATGGAGCTGTCCTGCCGGCTGGCGGGACACAGCGTGCACTTGCTCGCCTACGGCGCCGACCCTGCGGATCCTGACCTGGCCGCGGAATGCGCCGCGATCGTCGAGGGCCGGCGCAGCCGCGCCAGGCGCATGGTGGAACGGCTCCGCGAACTCGGGGTGGCGGTCACCTGGCCCCAGGTGGAGGCGCTGACCGGCGGCGGGGTGGTCGGCCGCCCGCACATCGCCAGGGCGATGGTGGCGGCCGGGTCCATCACCGAGCCGGCCCAGGCGTTCACCCCGGAGTGGATCGGCGCCGGGGGACGCGCCTACGTGAGCAGGTACGCGCTGGACCCGGTGCGGGCGATCGGTCTGGTCTCCGCCGCCGGAGGGGTCGCGGTGCTGGCGCATCCCGGCGCGGTCTCCCGTGGCTGGAAGATCCCCGAAGAGACGATCGCGTACTTGGCCGCGGCCGGACTGGCCGGCCTGGAGGTCTTCCATCCCGATCACGACGCAGCAGAACGATCGCGCCTTAGCGATCTGGCCGCCAGCCTGGACCTGGCGCCCACCGGAGGCAGCGACGATCACGGGCGCCTGACCGGCCACCGGATCGGCGCGGAGACCTGCCCGCCGCAGTCCTACGAGCGGCTGATGGCGCTGCGCGGCGATCCGTAGTGTCCTCACCGGAGCATGAGAAGAAGGGGCAACCTTGATGGACGCGCGAGTCGAGCTGGCAGCGGCCAGCGGCAAGGCGGGGTGCAACGCCTGGATCATCGGCGACGATGAGGAGGTGATCATCGTGGATCCGGGCACGGATGCCCGCGCGGTGCTCGATGCGGCCGGCGACCGGGAGATCCTCGCGGTGATCTGCACGCACGGCCACGCGGCCCACGCCGGGGCGGCGCTGGAGGTGGCCGAGCGCGACGAGTCCCCGGTGGCGCTGCACCCGAGGGACCGGCTGTTCTGGCGCGAGGTGCACAGCGACCAGCTGCCCGAGATCGAGATGGAGGAGGGCGGCGCCTTCGAGGTGGCCGACGTAACACTGGACGTGCTGCACACGCCGGGGCACAGTCCCGGTTCTGTCAGCATCTACTGCGAGGATCTGGGTGTGGTGTTCTCCGGTGACGCGCTGTCCGCCGACGGGCCGTGCCCGTACGACGGCGGGTTCCCCGATTTCGCCGGACAGCTTTCCTCGATCGGGGCTGAGCTGCTGACGCTGCCGGGGGAGACCCGGGTGCTGCCGGGGCACGGCAAGGAGAGCACCATCGCGATGGCGGAGAAGCGTTTCGACTCGTGGGTCACCGCGGGTCCCGAGATTTCCAATGACACAAGCTGATTACGAGACTCAGCGACCCGAGCAGCCGGTGCTTCCCGGAATGCCCCGGCGGCTGTACCCGTGCACGCCGACGCGGCTGAACACCTGGCTGGACTGCCCGCGCCGGTACCGGATGGCTTACCTGGAGCGGCCGGCCCCGGCCAAGGGGCCGCCGTGGGCGCATAACAGCTTCGGCGCCAGCGTGCACAACGCACTGGCCGGCTGGTGGCGGCTGCGGCGCGCGGAGCGCACCGTGCCGGCCGCGGGCGACCTGCTGGACCGCGGCTGGATCGAGGAGGGTTACGCCGGTCCCGCCCAATCGCACACTCACCGGGGCCTGGCAAGGGACATGGTGGAGCGCTACGTGGCTACCCTCGACCCGGCGGACGAGCCGCTGGGGGTGGAGCGCACCGTTGGCGCCCCGACCGCGCAGATCGTGGTGAGCGGGCGCGTCGACCGGCTGGATGCGCGCCGCGGGGCCGGCGGGGGCACCGAACTCACCGTGGTGGACTACAAGTCCGGCCGCCGCGCGCTCACCTCCGACGATGCCCGCACCTCGCTGGCGCTCGCGCTGTACGCGCTCGCCGTGGCCCGGATTTTCCACCAGCCGTGCCGGCGGGTGGAACTGCATCATCTGCCCAGCGGTGAGATCCACGCCTGGGAGCACACCGAGGCGACGCTGAGCCTGGCACGTGCAGCGCGCCGAGGCGATCGCGGCCGAGTGCCGCCAGGCTGACGACCGATTCCGCAGCGGAGTTTCGGGCGCCGAGGCTCAGGCGTTCCCGCCGCGCCCCGGTCCGGGGTGCGGATGGTGCGACTTCCGTGCGCTGTGCCCGGAGGGTATCGCCGCCGGGCCCGCGCACCGGCCCTGGGACGGGCTGGCGGACCCGGGCAACGCCTAAGCCGACTCGGTCCGCCCTCGGCCGCGGCGGCGCCGTCGGCGCGGGGCGCTGGTGTGACCAGGCGCATGGTCTGCTGCGGGGGCCTCTTTCACCACGGGCACGCCGCCCCTGGTCCGGCGGCGCGAGCCGGACCTGCGCCGGGTGCGGCCGCGCTCGGCCCCGCCGGACCAGGGGCCGGCGGGGAGCGGTGTCGGCCCGTCTCGGCGAAGTCCTCAAGCTCCTCGGCTTCCAGGCCCTCCCGGCCCTTCTTGTCCGGGGCCAGCTGACTGCCCGCGTCCGCCGGGATGCGGAGCGCGCTGAACAGGTGCTCCGAGGTGGAATAGGTCTCCGGCGGGTCGGGGTGACCGAGGTCGAGCGCGTTGTTGATGACCTTCCACCGCGTCATGTCGTTCCAGTCCACGAAGGTGACGGCCACCCCGGACCGGCCAGCCCGGCCGGTCCGGCCGATGCGGTGCAGGTACGCCTTGTCGTCCTCGGGGCATTCGTAGTTCACCACGTGAGTGACGTCTTCCACGTCGAGGCCGCGCGCGGCTACCTCCGTGGCGACAAGCACGTCCACCTTGCCGTGGCGGAACGCGCGCAGGGCGCGTTCCCGCTGCGCCTGGCCCAGGTCCCCGTGCACCGCCGCGGCGGCGAAGCCGCGGGTGGTCAGCGCGCCGGCGACCTGGTCGGCGGTCCGCTTGGTCCGGCAGAACACCATGGTCAGGCCGCGCCCGTCCGCCTGGAGCACCCGGGCCAGCATCTCGATCTTGTCCATCTGGTGGGCGCGGAAGGCGTGCTGCTCGGTCAGCGGCACGAGCTCGGGCTCGTCGTGCTGCTCGGCACGCACGTGCATCGGCCGGCTGAGGTAGCGCCGGGCGAGCGTCACCACTTCGCCGGGCATGGTGGCCGAGAAGAGCATGGTCTGCCTGGCCGGCGGAGTGAGTTCGAGTATCCGCTCCACGTCGGGCAGGAAGCCCAGGTCGAGCATCTTGTCGGCCTCGTCGAGCACCAGCGTGCCCACGTCCGACAGACGCAGGTGGCCCTGCCGGACCAGGTCGAGCAGGCGGCCGGGGGTTCCCACCACCACGTCCACGCCCGTGCGCAGCGCGTCGATCTGCGGCTCGTAGGCGCGCCCCCCGTAGACCGTGATCACCCGTGCCCCGCTAGCCTTTCCGGCCACGGCCAGGTCATGGGACACCTGGATGGCGAGCTCCCGGGTCGGCACCACGACCAGGGCCCGGGTGGTGCCCGCGCGGACCGGCGGCTGGTCGTCCAGCCGCTGCAGCAACGGGATACCGAACGCCAGCGTCTTGCCGGTCCCCGTCCTGGCCTGGCCGATGACGTCGTGGCCGGTCAGCGCGATGGGCAGGGTCAGCGCCTGGATCGGAAAAGCCGCAGAAATCCCTTGGGCGGCCAGGCTTTCGCAGATCGGCCCGGCGACGCCGAGATCGGCGAATAGCGGGCCAGTGTTTTCGCCGCCCTGTTCCTGGGCGGCAGGCATCAAAGTCGTCAGAGTTCCAGCTCTCCAAATGGGCGCCTAGCGCCCGGTTACAGCCCCACCTGAGCGTGAGAACACAACGGAACGCATCCCGCATTCCCGTGTGGCCAGGGACAGTCTATCAACGGATGCAGGCTTCGCTGGTGGCAGGCACGGGCGGCGGCGCCAACGGCGATGGCCTGACTGACCTTGTATCAACGGATGTAGGCTTCGCTGGTGACAGGCACGGGCGGCGGCGCCAACGGCGATGGCCTGACTGACCTTTTCGGCTTGCTGGCGTACGCGGAACTGGTGGCCTTCTTCAATCTGTCCGGTGACGCGGCGCTCGCGCCCACCCTGGAGGACAAGGCCGCTCTCGGCGGGATGGCGGTTGCCGAGTTCGGTCATTTCCGCGCCCTGCACGGCGAGCTGACCAGGATGGGCGCCGTGCCGGAGCAGGCCATGCAACCGTTCGTGGCGCCGTTGAACGCCTTCCACGCCAGGACGGCGCCCGCGGACTGGCTCGAGGGCCTGGTCAAGGCTTATGTCGGGGACGGCATCGCGGCCGACTTCTACCGCGCGGTCGCCGAGGTCCTGGCGCCGGACGCCCGGGCATTGGTCAAGGAGGTGCTGGCCGACACCGGCCACGCCGACTTCGTGACCGCCCGGGTCCGGGCCGCTATCGAGGCGGATCCCACGCTCGCGGGGCGGCTGGCGCTGTGGGCGCGGCGCCTGGTCGGCGAGGCATTGGCCCAGGCGCACCTGGTGGCGGCGGAGCGGCCGCCGCTGGCCCGGCTGGTGGTCGGGGCGGCGGGGGCTTCCGGCGGTCAAGGCGACATCGGGCGGATGTTCGCGGAACTCATCGACGCCCACGACCGGAGGCTGGCTGCCCTTGGGCTCTAGCCCGGTGCCGTTGATCCCCGTGATCACAGGCTCCCGAAACCGATGCGGCGCTGCTCGGTGCCATTCAGCTCCACGTAGCCGATCTTGTCGGCCGGGATCAGTATCTTCCCGCCCTTCTCGTCGCGCACCGTGAACATGCCGCCGTTGCTCAGCGCCGTGAGCAGGGAGCGCTCGACTTCATCGGGGGAGGACGGGGTCTCCAGCACCAGTTCCCTGGTGATGGACTGGATTCCGATCTTTACTTCCACACTGATCCTTTCACTGGTCCGCCGCTGGATCGCTGGCGCGCGGCCAGTCGCTGATCCCGCGCCAGGCGAGCCTCGCCATGAGCTGCTCCGCGGCATCCTTCGGGATCGCCCGGTCCGTGCCGAGCCAATAGGTGGCGCTGACCTGGGCCATGCCAACCAGGCCCATGCCGAGCAGGTACGCCTCCTCGTCCCCGATACCGGCGTCCTCGGAGATGATCTCACTGATCATTTCGGCGCAGTCGCGGCTCGATTCGTCCAGCCGGGCCCGCACCGCGGGCTCGTTGCGCAAGTCTGACTCGAACACCAGGCGGAACGCCTGGCCGGTGCTGCCGACAAAGTCGAAGAAGGCGGTGAACGTGGCGGTCACCCGCTGCTTGTTGTCAGTCGTGGACTCCAGCGCCGCGCGCACGGTTGCGGCGAGGGCGTTGACGCTCTCGTCGAGCAGCGCCAGGTACAGCTCCAGCTTCCCGGGGAAATGCTGGTAGAGCACCGGCTTGCTCACCCCGGCCCGCTCGGCGATGTCGTCCATCGCGGCAGCGTGATATCCCTGCGCCACGAAGACCTCCTGCGCGGCGGCGAGCAGTTGCCTGCGCCTGGCGGGCTTCGGCAGCCTGTTCCCGGCGGGGCGGGTCTGGGGGGTTGTCACCTGTATCTCCAATTAGTCCTCTGCCTTCCCTTCACCGGTAGTCGTCCTCATCGAGCTCCACTTCCCGATACTGCTCCATTGCATCGGCCTCGTTCACGTCCAAGGGCAGGTGGACGGGCTCGGACGGCAGGGGGTCCTGTTCCTCGTCTGCCTCGCCGGTCACCTCACGCTCCTGCTCCGCGAGATCGGGCGCTGGCGGCCCCAGATCGCTCTCGCTCATCGGTGATCCCCTTTGCGTGTCCGGTTGGACTCTGCTCGTTATTCTCTCGCCTGTCGCGTTGACGCGCCGTCCAGGGACGGTCATGACTCGCTCATAGACTGATGACAGAGCCTTGAGTGCAGCTAGATAGGGTATTGGGACATATATGCGCGCCATGTGGAGAGGCGAGATTTCGTTCGGCCTCGTCATGATTCCGATCCGGCTCTATGCCGCGACCGAGCACAGGGACGTCTCCTTCCGGCAGGTCCACCGGGAGGACGGGGGACGGATCAAGTTCCGCCGGGTCTGCTCGATCGACGGCGAGGAGGTCCCCTACGCCGACGTGGCCAAGGGGTACGAACTGCCCAACGGCGAGATGGTGGTGCTCACCGACGAGGACCTCGCCGAACTGCCGTTGCCTAGCGCGCACGGCATCGAGGTGCTGCACTTCTCCCCGGTTGACCAGGTCGATCCGATCATGTGGGAGCGCAGCTACTACACCGAGCCCGAGCCTCAGGGGGTGCGGGCCTATGCGCTGCTGCGGGACGCGCTGGAGCGGTCCGGCATGGTGGCGGTGGCCAAGGTGGCGCTCCGTAACCGGGAATCGCTGGCCGTGCTGCGCACCCGCGACGGGGTGATCGTGATGGTCACCTTGATGTGGCCCGACGAGGTCCGGGTCGCGGATTTCGAGTTCCTCGAGGAAGACGTCGAGGTGCGGTCGCAGGAACTCAAGATGGCCGCGTCCCTGATCGACTCGATGACGGTGGACTTCGACGCGGCGCAGTACACCGACCAGTACCGGGATGCGCTGGAAGAGCTGGTCGAGGCCAAGATCGAGGGACACGAGGTGACTGCGCCGCCACCGCCGCCGGAGAAGCCGGTGACTAGCCTCGCGGACGCGCTGCGGGCCAGCCTCGCCGCCACTGGCGACAAGTCCAGCCTGGGTGAGGCGCGCAAACCGCGGCGCAGCGCCTAGGGCATGTCCCGCAGATCCCTAGCCTGTTGCGCGTCCACCGGACGGGCGCCTCGCGGCGTTGTCGTCGTCGCTCATAGCTCCGCTATGGGCGCCTCCTCCGCCTTGCGATCCCCTGCCCGCCTCCCCATCCCCCTTCATGCGGCCGCTCGCGACGGCGAAGATCTACGGGACCCGCCCTGGTGCTCATAGCGGCAGAGCGCCTCATCGCCGGGCTGCCCGGAACTGGCGTCCTGGCACCCGGCTACCTCACGGTCAGCGGCGGTCTCATCACCGAGGTGGGCGAGGGCGTGCCGCCGGGGCCTCCCGACCTGGAACTGCGCGCCGGAGTGCTCGTCCCCGGCCTGGTGGACTTGCAGGTCAACGGCTACTACGGAGTCGATCTCGGCGACTGCGACCCCGGTGGCTGGGCCTTGGTGGCACGGCGGTTGCCGGAAACCGGCACGACGGCGTTCCTCCCGACCTTCATCACCGCGCCGGTAGCCAGGCTGGCTGCGGCGTTGCGTTCGGCTCAAAAAATAGTTGGAGCGGCGACGCCGGGCGCGCGTGTCCTCGGCGTGCATCTGGAGGGGCCCTTCCTGTCCCCGGCCCGGGCGGGCGCGCACCGGCGGGAGTGGATGGCGCCGCCGTCACCGGATGCGGTCGCCGAACTGCTGGACGCCGGGCACGGGGTGCTGCGGCTGATGACGCTGGCCCCGGAGACCGACGGCGCGCTGGCCGCGGTCGCGGCGCTGGTCGCGGCGGGGGTGATGGTCAGCGTCGGCCACAGCGACGCCACCGCGGGCCAGGTAGCCGCTGCGGCGGACGCGGGCGCGCGGATGGTTACCCACCTGTTCAACGCGCAGCGCGGGCTGCATCACCGCGAACCCGGCGTGGTCGGCCAGGCGCTGACCGACCACCGGCTGACCAGTGGGCTCATCGTGGACCTGCGCCACGTCTCGGCCGCCGCGTGCGCGATCGCCTTCGCTGCCGCCCCGGGACGGATCTGCCTGGTCACCGACGCGGCCGCGTCCGCGGGCATGCCGCCCGGGCGGTACCTGCTCGGCGGCCAGCCCACGGAGTTGCCGCCGGGCGGGGGCGCGCCGGTGCGGCCGGACGGGACGCTGGCCGGTTCCGCGCTGCGGATGGACCTGGCCGTGGCCAACGCCGTCGCCGTGGGCCTGGGCCTGGCGGAGGCGGTGGCCGCGGCGACCCGGATCCCGGCGGACCTGATCGGCCGGCCTGACCTGGGGCGGCTGGCCCCCGGCGCGCCTGCCGACCTGGCGTGGCTTGGCGATGACCTGCGGGCTCAGGCCACCTGGATCGGCGGGGAGCAGGTCTACGGTCACCGGTGCTAGGGCGTCCGATAGACCTTGTGCTGCGCCGCCTGGGCGCGCGGGCGGAGCACCATCAAGTCCACGTTGAAGTGGCCGGGGCGGGTGACCGCCCAGGTGATCGCCTCGGCGATGTCGTCGGCGGTCAGCGGCTCGCGTACGCCCTGGTACACCTTGGCGGCCTTGTCGGCATCCCCGCGGAACCGGTTCAGCGCGAACTCATCCGTGCGGACCATGCCCGGCGCGATCTCGATCACCCGCACCGGCTCGCCGCACAGTTCCAGCCGGAGCGTTTCCGTCATCGCGTGCTGGGCGTGCTTGGCGGCCGAGTAACCGGCGCCGCCCTCATAGTTGATGAACGCTGCGGTGGACGTAAGCATCACGATGGCGGCGTCGCCGCTGGCGATCAGGCGGGGCAGCAGCGCCTTGGTCACGTTGAGCGAGCCGATCACGTTGACCTCGAACATGGTGTGCCAGTCGGCCAGGTGCGCGTCGGCCACGTACTCCATGCCGAGCGCGCCGCCTGCGTTGTTGACCAGCACGTCGCACCGGTCGAGGGACTGCGCGAACGCGCCCACCGCCGCCACGTCGGTGACGTCGAGGATCTGGGCCTGCGCCGAGCCGCCCTGCGCCCGGGCGCGGGCCGCCGCCTCGTCCAGCCGGCCCGCCGGGCGGCCAGGATCACGTGGAAGCCGGCGCCCGCCAGTTGCGCCGCGGTGGCCGCGCCGATACCGCTGCTCGCCCCGGTGACAACCGCGACTGGCTGCATATCCGCCTCCCGGTGTTTCGAGCCACGTTATCGCCCGGCCCTGAACCGCCACCAAGTGCACCGACTGGCCATCTCACGCGTCTTGGCAGCGGATGGCTCTCGCTTGGGATGGGAGTCGAAGCGCTATCCGAGGGATGATTAGGACGCCGCCAAGAAGGACTCCATGACCTACCCTGGCCCGGCAGCTTCGACATGACCCCGTACGCCGGCCAGAACGTAGTGCTCTGGTTCAGCGTGCACCAAGACGGATCGAACCCGCCGGATGACACCTGGATGTACCTGGACGACGTGACGCTCAGTCAACCCTGAAATCGGATGGGGGCACGCGCGGCTCTTGCGCCCTGGCGGCTGTTCTGAGCCCGGGTGGCCGTGATTCAGATGGCGTAGCGGCACCCGGACGGCGTGGTCCATACCATGACGCCGGCGCCGGCCTGTTCCAGCGCCCACCCGCGTGTCTGCTTGGCCCGGTGATGGCGGCGGCAGAGCGGAGCGAGATTGCACAGGCAAGTCTTCCCGCCCTGATCATAGGGCACGGTGTGATCCTTGTCGCACTGCGCGGCCGGGTGCCTGCACCCCGGGAAGACGCAGGTGCCATGCCGGGTCTCGACCAGGTGCCGGAGCGCACGGGACGGCTGGTATCCCGCTGTCTGCCACGCGTGATCGCAGGCATTGCCGGGAAGCAGCGTGATGGTAAAGGTCCAGCGGTCACCAGTGCCGTCGGCATGGGATCGGGAGCTGGGTCCGGCTCGGCTTCGCGGGTCCGGCCGGTCATCATGGCGGCGATTGTGCGGCGGTCCGTTCCGGGCGCAACCGTGGGCGACCGGGCGGCCCCCGGCGTCGGTGAACGTGAGGCACCATCGGTTGCCAGCGCGGGTGGCGAGGGCATGGGCCAGATCGCGGGAGTCGCTCGCGTCGAGTGGCCCGTAACCGCTCGCGTTGCCGGGCGCGTCGGACAAGCCGAGCCACGTGGCCAGCGGCATCGTGAGATTGACGGCGCCGCTGAGACCGGGGGACTGGTCAACGGTTCCGCTGAGGCCGGTGGGAGGCTTCACGGCCCCGCGGGGATCTGAAGATGGACTCACGGTCCCGCCGGGACTCACGGTCCCGCCGGGACGGAGGAAGGCGGGTCTTTCCAAATCACGGGGCAGCGCAACCGGGAAAGCCGCAGCAGCGGAGTCACCGGGGAGACCAGTCGGCGCTGCAGCACCGGCGAAGCCTGGCGACGCAACCGGGAAAGCCGCAGTGGCGGAGTCACCGCGGATCGCCGGTCCTGCGGCGCCATCCTCATTGGCGGGCCCGCGTGGCATCGAGAGGCCACCGGGCAGCAGGGCGCCGATAGGAGTCCCGGAGAGCAGGGCGAGGAATGTCTCGGCGCGCAGGGTGTCCATCGTGCCGGGGACACCGGCGGCCTTCAGTTGCCTGGCCAGGGCGGTGAGGTTCTGGTCGGCGGCCAGGACCGACGCGGGGGGAAGGTCGCGTCCCGCCAAGGCGGCGGTCCCGGCATGTTCGTCCCAGCGCTCGACCCGGGCATCCTGCTGGGCGCGCTCCTTGCGCTGCCGGGCGGCGCTGGGATCGGCGGCCAGCACCGCGCGGCGGGTGGCGGCGCGCAGTTGCCCGGTGGTCTGGCCCGGCGCCGATGCGGCGACGGCATGCTCAACCGCAGTCGCGTGCTCGTCATCGAGCCCGGTGACCTCGTCGGCGATCACCATGGCCCGGGACAGGTCGATGTCCCCGGCGGCGAGCGTCTGGCTGGTCAGCGGCAGACGGCGCAGGGCGATGGCAAGATCAAGCACCCGGTCCGCTGCCCGCCCCGTCAACGTCAGCGCGGCCGCGATCTCGTCGTCGGCGTGGCAGGCGGCATCGGTATCCCCGGCCTGCTCCTCGGCCACGCGGCGGCGCCACAAGTCTCCGATGGCCGCCAGTTCCATGGCGGCGGCCCAGGATGTGAGCCGCCGCGCGGCGCGCATCACCCCGATGAGCTCATCGTCGCTGAGACGGCCTAGCCCAGCCGCCCAGGCGTCCCCGGCGAAACCGGCCAGCACGGATCCCGGGGGCAGGTGGTCGGCCACCCCTCCGGCAGCGAACCCGCCGCCGTCGCCGCGCGTCCGGTCCCATCGCCCGGCCTTCAACACCTCCCGGACACCCGCCTCGGGGAGTCCCGGGTCCGCTGGCGCCCAGTCGGCGAGCTCCGCGTCCTCCAGATCGGGCCAGTCCAGGGCCAGGCCTTCGGGTACCTCGGCGTCCTCTAGCTGGGGCCAGTCCAGGACAAAGTCGTCGGGTATCTCCGCTTCCGGAGGTGAGAGGCCAGGGGTCATGGCGGTGGCTGGCACCCGTGCTCACCTCCATCTGCCACGGACGATCATCCAGGTAAAAGCTATGATTCGATAATATTAGCGACCGCCGACATTCTGCCGCCGCCGCGTCGGCGAACGGTGCGCCGGCGGGCGAGAGATTATGGACTCCCATGCGGCTAGTCACATTTCACCGGGCCCGGGCGTGAGCGTCCGGCCGCTGCGGTTGTTCGGGGACCCGGTGCTGCGCACCGCGTGCGATCCGGTCGTCCGCTTCGACGACGCCCTGACCAGGCTGGTAACCGATCTGCTGGACACGGTGGCCGAACCGGGCCGGGCCGGGCTTGCCGCCAACCAGATCGGCGCCGGGCTGGCCGTCTTCTCCTACAACGTGGACGGCGAACTGGGCTACGTGATCAACCCGCGGGTCGTCGAACTGAGCGGCACTCTCGACGGGCCGGAGGCCTGCCTGTCCATCCCGGGCGTCTCGGCGGTCCGGTCGCGCGCGGACCACGCGGTGGTGTCCGGGGTGGACCTCCGCCAGGACCCGGTCGTGGTGACCGGAACCGGCGAGTTGGCCCGGTGCCTGCAACACGAAGCCGACCACCTGCGCGGCAAGCTCTACATCGACGACCTCACCGGCCCCACCATCCCGAGGGTGGGGCGCCTTGGGCAAATGATGCCGCCCGCGCCAACTGCCCGAGGAGGCGACACGGCGGGCGGTCAACCCACCGGTGACCTGCCCCCCACCTGGCGTTCACTCCGGTCACCTACCCTCGAATATGTGCCTGACTTGCCTTCCGTGCCGGACCTGCCCGTGCCGGACCTGCCCGTGCCGGACCTGCCCGTGCCGGAACAGCCCGGCGGGGCCGGCTTCCGCGCCATCCGCGGCGTGATCGTGGACTGGGGCGGGGTGATGACCAACCCGATCCGGGACATGGTGCAGGCCTGGCTGGACGACGAGGACGTTGACCACGAGCAGTACGCGGCGGTGATGCGCCCGTGGGTGACCGCGGCCTATGCCCGTAACGGGGACATCAACCCGATCCACGCGCTGGAACGCGGGGAGTGCACGACCGAGGAGTTCGAGCGACTGCTCGCCACGCGTATCGCCCGCCGCGACGGCGTTCAGTTGCTGGCCGAGGGCCTGCTGGCCCGGATGTTCGCCGCGTCCATCCCGGCCGCCTCAATGTATGACGCGGTCCGCACGATCCGTTCTGCCGGGCTGCGCACCGGGCTGCTGTCCAACTCCTGGGGCATGGCCGACTACCCGCGGCACCTGTTCCCCGGCATGTTCGACGTGGTGGTGATTTCCGCCGAGGTCGGCATGCGCAAGCCCGAGGAGCGGATCTTCCGGCACGCGACCGGCCTGCTCGGGCTCGACCCGGCTGAGTGCGTGTTCGTGGACGACATCCCGGCCAACGTGGCGGCCGCCGAGGCGGTGGGCATGACCGCGATCCTGCACACCGATCCTGCGGCGACCCTGACCCACCTCGGCGGGCTGCTCGGCCTTCCACTGACCGGCTGACCGACCTTGGCGGTCCCGCTGACCGGCTGACGGACACGGTCGCTCCCGCTGACCCGTCCTGGCGGTCCCGCTGACCGGCTGACCGAAATCGTCGCCCCTGCTGACCCGCCCTGGCGGTCCGCTGACCGGCTGACCGACCCCGTCGCTCCCGCTGACCCGCCCTGGCGCTCCCGCTGACCCGCTGACGGACACCGTCGCTCCGCTGACCCGCCCTGGCGGTCCGCTGACCGGCTGACCGACCCCGTCGCTCCCGCTGACCCGCCACGGCGGTCCCGTTGACCGGCTGACCGACCCCGTCGCTCCCGCTGACCGGCTGACCGGCCCGGGCCGTTCCCTCTACGCTGGGCGTTCGTGGGTGCCTACCCCGCCTCGTCCAGCCCCGGCCGTGCGGCGAACATGCGCGCGAACCGGCGCGTGGACACCAAACCAGAACTCGCCCTGCGCAGCGCGCTGCACCGGCAGGGGTACCGGTTCCGCAAGGACTACCGGCTCGACCTGGTGGCCGGGGCACGGGTCCGTCCCGACATTGCGTTCACCGCGCGGCGAGTGGCCGTCTTCGTGGACGGGTGCTTCTGGCATGCCTGCCCCGAGCACGGCCGCAACCCGGCGGTCAACGAGTGGTACTGGGCGCCGAAGCTGCGCCGGACCGTGGAGCGGGACCGGGCCGCCGACGCGGCCCTGACGGCGGCGGGGTGGCGGGTCGTGCGGATCTGGGAACACGTGCCGTTGGCCGAGGCGATCACGGCCGTCATCGCCGCGCTCGCGGCCGGGGGAGTAGCCGGGGAGTAATCACCGGCGAAGTCCGTGCCACCGGGTGCTCGCGGTGGCAGACTCGGATCACCCCGGGGCCGGGCGCCGCCTGCGCGCGTTTTCCGTCCACGCGGGACTGGACCACACATGCGCGTCTACCTGCCCGCGACGCTGCCAGGACTGGCCGGCCTGCTGCGTAAGGCGGAGATCGGCCCGCCGCCGTTGCGCGCCTACGCGGTGACGCCCGCGCTGCGCGAGTGGTACGCGAGCGGCGACCTGGAAGAGCTGGAATACGTGGCGATGATGCACGCGGCCCGCGCCTCGCTGCGGCTGCTGGCGGCCGACCCGGACGCGCCGCGCCGCCGGGTGGTGCTCGCCGTGGACATGCCCGAGCAGCAGGTCGGCACCACTGCGGCGGGGTTCGACGAGCCGACGCTGGTTGACGTGCTGGCGCCGGTGCCGCTGGACCGGGTGGCGTCCGGGCACATCGACGGCGAGGTCGCGATGCCCGACGTCGCGCGTGCGGCGGCGGCGCTGCCCGCCGCGGACTCCGGCGATGACGACGCCCGTTTCGTGGTGGACGGCGCCGAAGGCCACGAACTGCTCTGGTACGCCAGCCAGGAGTTGCCGCACCTGGCTGGCTGAGCGACAGTTGCCGCACCCGGCCGACCGAGCGGCCAGGTGCGGCAAGGCAGCCACGACTACGCCGGGACCTTGTCGAGGAACCCGAGCACGCTAGTCAGTCGGCCGTCGTCGGCGGCCACGGCGACGTCGAAACCGATGACCACCGGCGCCGCGCCGTCGGGGGCGAGGCCCCAGGTGAACCGCGCCTGCCGGTGATGGCTGTCCACCGGGCCGAGCAGAGTGAAGCTGAACCCAGGAAACTGCTGCTGTACGGCGGCGATCGTGGCGTCGATAGCCTCGTGCCCGACCGCCTCGCCGAGCGGGTCGGTGTAGCTCGCGCCCTTCGCCCAGACCTCGTCGATGAGCTTGCGGCGCAGTCCTGGGTCGGTCTGGTTCCAGCAGGCGATGTACCGCTCGATGACCTCTTGCACGGGATTTCTCCTTGGATGTGCCGGTTACGTCTAACAGCTCGATGGTGCGGTGACCGGCGGTGCCCTGTCGATTACCTGGGAGGTAAGCGGATCTCATTACCTCGCAGGTAATCGCCGCGCGACGGGGCACGCACTACGCTCGCGGGCGTGAGCGTCGCCAGCACCCATTACCGGCCGCGCCGCCCCGTCGGCGACCTGCTCCGCGGGTGGCGGCAGCGGCGCCGGATCAGCCAGCTTGACCTGGCCATCCAGGCCGACATCTCGGCCCGCCACCTGAGCTTCGTCGAGACCGGCCGGTCCAGGCCGACCAGCGCGATGATCCTGCGGCTGACCGAGCACCTGGACGTGCCGCTGCGCGACCGCAACACGCTGCTGCTGGCCGGCGGGTACGCCCCCGCCTATCCGGAGCATCCGCTGGACGGCCCGGAGCTGGCCGCGGTCCGCGGCGCTCTGCGGAACGTGCTCAACGGGCACGAGCCCTATCCGGCGCTGGTGGTCAACCGATGGTGGGAGCTTCTTGATTGCAATACGCCTGTCGGGGTGCTGACCGAGCCAGCCGCGCCGGAACTGCTCGCGCCGCCCGTGAACGTGCTCCGGCTCAGCCTGCATCCGGAGGGCATGGCGCCGCACATTGTCAACCTGGCGGAGTGGCGGGCGCACCTGCTGGGGCGGCTGCGGCGGCAGCTGGCGGCCACCGGGGACACAAGGCTCGCCGATCTGTATGCCGAGCTCAGCGGCTACCCGGGCGGCGGGCCGGAGGAGGCCGGGCCCGCCGGTGTCGTGGTGCCCTTGCGGTACCGCCTGGGGGACACCGAACTGGCCTTGTTCAGCATGACCGCGGTGATCGGCACGCCGATGGACGTGACGATCGAGGAACTGGCGATCGAATCCTTCTACCCGGCCGACGAGGGCACCGCCGGGGTGCTGTGGGCGCTCCGGGAGGCGCGGACTAGTGAGTTAACTTAACACATGTTAGGTTAACTCCGTGTACTTTGACATACTGATCCTGCGCGTGCTCGCGGACGGGGAGCGGCACGGCTACGAGATCAAGAAGCGGGTCGAGCGCATCCTCGGCGGGCGGTCGATCAACAACAACGTGCTCTACCCGGCGCTGCGCCGGTTCGAGGAGCAGGGGGCGATCCGCCGGGTCGCGGCGCAGGCCGATCCCGGCCGGCCGCCGCGCCGCGTGTACCGGCTCACCGACACCGGGCATGACCTGCTCCAGGCTATGATCCGCGGCGCCGACCCCGCGCTGATCGCCGACGACAACGAGTTCCAGACCCGCGTCGCCTTCTTCGGCGATCTCGAAGCCGACGACCGGCTGAAGATCATCAGTGTCCGGCGGGAGATCGTCGAGGCCCAGCTCGCGAACCTCGCCGGGCTCCGGCCGGACACCGAGGCGTACCCGTGGGGACTGCGGGTGATGGACTTCACCGTCGATCGCTACCAGCACGAGCTGACCTGGCTGGAGGCGCTCGCGGTCAGCGCCGCCGCGGACTAGCACGGGACCGGCCGTGACCGTGGCAGCGCCGGACACCGAACCGCGCACGGCCCCCCACCTGCCTCGCCTGCTGGGGCTCTGCTTCCTCGCCGGGCCGATGCTGTCGATGATCGATTCCTCGGTCGTCAACGTCGCCGTGCCGGTCATCGTCCGCGGGCTGCACACCTCGCTGGGCAGCGCCGCGTGGGCGGTCGGCGGTTACCTGCTCGGTCTCGCCTGCGGCCTGGCGGCAACTCCGTGGCTGGCCCGCCGGTTCGGCGCCCTGCCCGCGTACGGCGCGGCGCTGCTCGCCTTCACCGTGGCCTCGGCCGGCTGCGCCCTGGTCCCTGCGGTGGGCCTGCTCATCGCCGCCCGCGTGGTGCAGGGCCTGGTCGGGGCGCCGACGGTGCCGCTGGCGATGAGCTTGATCCTCGACCCCCGCCGGGCCGGCGACCGGGCGCGGGGCATGCCGGCCAGCGCCGGCCTCGTGCTGTTCGCCGCGCCGCCCCTCGGCCCCGCCGTCGGCGGCCTGCTGATCAGCGCCTTCGGCTGGCGCAGCGTGTTCCTGGTCAACGTCCCGGTCGGGTTGCTCGCCCTCGCCGGCGTGCGGGCAGCCCCGCGGGCCCGGCCCGTCGGCGGGGCGCCAGGCCATCCAGACCGCGGCGCCCGGCTCGACGTTCCCGGCCTGATCCTGCTCGCGGCGGGCCTGGGCCTGGCGACCTACGGCGCCAGCAAAGGACCGGAACTCGGCTGGCTGTCGGCCGGCTCTGCGCCGGCCTGGCCGGCGGGCTGGCCCTGGTGGCCGGCTACGTGCTGCGGGAACGCAAGACCGGCCGCGGCTACCGGGCGCCGCCGGCCGTCAACCTGGCCCTGCTCCGCTCCCCGGCGCGCGCGCTCACCCTGGCGCTGGCCTGCGTCACCAGCGTGGTCCTATTCGCGGTGCTGTTCCTCGCCCCGGTGTTCCTGCAGCAGATCCAGCGCCACGGCGCCACGGTCACCGGCCTGGTGCTGCTGCCGCAGGGCGTGGTCATGGGCCTGGCGGCCTGGCTCGGCAGCGTGGTGGTCGACCGGGGCAAAACCCGCCCCGTAGTGATCACCGCCAGCGTGTCCGGCGGCCTCGCCCTGCTGGCCGCCAGCACTCTGGGCATGCTGCTGCTCACCGCCGCCAGCCCCCTCTGGGTGACCACCGCGCTGCTCTGCGGGCGCGGCCTCGCCCTGGGGCTGACCGTCCAGCCGCTGGTCATGGCGCTGCTCGATGGCCTCGGCCCGCGCTTGATGCCCGACGCCAACACGCTGTTCAGCATGGCGGAGCGGCTGTCCGGGTCGTTCGGTATCGCCCTGCTCGCCACCTTGTACGCCGGCCGCGCCGCCGCGACCGGTTCCCCGGTCACCGCGCTGCATGACTGCGTTCTGGTGCTCGCGGCAGCGGCGGCGGTAGGAGCGGTGGCCGGCGCGTGCCAACATGGGAGGGTCCGCCGATGATGCCGGGTACGCCAAGGAGGCCGCCATGGATGCCGTCACCACCGTGCCGTCGCCAGTCAACGAGCCGATCAGGCAGTACCCGCCCGGCAGCCCGGACCGGGCAGCCCTGGAGAGCAAGGTCAAGGAGCTGACCGGTGACCGGACCCGGCTGACCATGACCATCGGCGGCCGGGAGCGGACTGGCCAGGGTGAGCCCATCGACGTGGTCGCCCCGCACAATTACCGGCACGTGCTCGGCACCATGCACAACGCCACCGAGGAGGACGTGTCCGACGCGATCGACGCGGCGCAGGCCGCGGCGCCGGGCTGGCGGTCGATGTCCTTCGACGACCGGGCCGCGATCATGCTACGGGCCGCCGACCTGCTCAGCGGGCCGTGGCGGGCGACCGTCAACGCGGCCACGATGGCGGGCCAGTCCAAGTCGGTGTACCAGGCCGAGATCGACGCCGCCTGCGAGATGATCGACTTCTGGCGGTTCAACGTCCACTTCGCCCGGCGGCTGCTGGCCGAGCAGCCGCAGTCCGCGCCGGGCACCTGGAACCGGATGGAGTACCGGCCGCTGGAGGGCTTCGTCCTGGCGATCACGCCGTTCAACTTCACCTCGATCGCGGGCAACCTGCCCACCGCGCCGGCCCTGCTGGGCAATGTCGTGGTCTGGAAGCCCTCGCCCACCCAGCAGCTCGCGGCGCACGTCACGATGCGCCTGCTCGAGGCAGCAGGGCTGCCGCCCGGGGTGATCAACCTGGTCACCGGGGACGGGCAGGCGGTGTCCACGGTGGCGCTGCCGCACCGCGACCTGGCCGGCATCCACTTCACCGGGTCCACGGTGACGTTCCAGCACCTGTGGCGGACGGTCGGCGAGAACATCGGCGGTTACCGCGGCTACCCGCGCCTGGTCGGGGAGACCGGCGGCAAGGACTTCGTGGTCGCGCACCCCTCAGCCGACCCGGCGGTCCTGGCCACGGCGCTGATCCGGGGGGCGTTCGAGTACCAGGGGCAGAAGTGCTCCGCCGCCTCGCGCGCCTACCTGCCGCGCTCGCTGTGGGACGGCATGCGCGACGACTTCCTGGCCCAGGTCGAGTCGCTGACCATGGGCGACGTTTCCGCCGACCTGTCGCTGTTCCTAGGCGCGGTCATCGACGACCGCGCATTCGCCAAGCACCGCCGGGCGCTGGAGCGGGCCAGGGGCCGGGACGCGGTCCGCGTCCTGGTCGGCGGCGGGACCGACGACGCCGAGGGTTACTTCGTCCAGCCCACGGTGCTCGACTGCAGCGACCCCGGGGACGAGGTGTTCACCACGGAGTACTTCGGGCCGATCCTCGCCGTCCACATCTACGACGACGCCAGCTACCCCGACGTGCTGGCGCAGGCCGCCGACGTGGCGCCGTACGCGCTGACCGGCTCGATCATCGCCCGGGACCGGGCAGCCATCGCGGCGGCGGCCGACGTGATGCGGTTCGCGGCCGGCAACTTCTACATCAACGACAAGCCGACCGGCGCGGTCGTCGGGCAGCAGCCGTTCGGTGGCGCCCGCGCCAGCGGCACCAACGACAAGGCCGGCTCGATCCTCAACCTGACCCGCTGGGTCAACGCCCGCACGATCAAGGAGACGTTCGTCCCGCCGGTGGACTACCGCTACCCGCATATGGGGTGAACCTGCAGCCACGGGGCGCCCGATGACGAAAGAAGGTAGTGCCATCAGCGCGCAGCCCCCCGCACCGCTGGACGTCTATCACCGGCTTGTCCTGTGGAACATCGGTTTGACGTTGGTCGATGCGGCCCGGGTGGACCGGGCGGCGTACGCCGAAGCGTTCCGTGCCACCACCGGCCGGCCGCTGGTCCAGCTGCCCCAGATGGCCGGGCGCACCGACTCGGAGATCTTTTTCGAGGCGCTCGCGGTGAACGCGAGGGGGCCGCAGCCGGGTGACCCGGCGGGCGAGGAAGTCCTCGGCCGGTTCGCCGTGCAGCTCGAGGCCGCCTACCACGCCCGCCGCGACCTGATCACCAAGCAGGGCCGGCTCATGCCGGGGGCGCACGACGCCGTCGCGGCGGTGTGGCGGCTGCCCGGCCTGGTGCAGACCGTGGTCACCGGGGCGATCAGGCCCAACGCGGTCGAGACGCTGCGCGCGTTCGACCTGGACCGGTACCTGGACACCGAGATCGGCGGCTACGGGTCTGGGGTCTACCCCAAGGCGGCGATGCTGCTGAACGCGCGGGGCCGGGCCGCGGAGAAGTACCGTGCGGACTTCAGCGAACGCGCCACCGTGTACATCGCCGATTCGATCCGGGACGTGGAGGCGGCAAGGATCGGCGGGGCCTGGTCGATCGGCGTCGCGAGCGGGCGCTCCGCCGCGGGGGAGTTGCGGGACGCCGGGGCCGACGTGGTGCTTGATGACCTGGCCGACACCGAGGCAGTCCTGGCGGCGGTGGACCGGCTGACCGTGCCCATCAGGTCATGAGCTCGCAGCACGCCCTGCTCGGTCATCGCGCCGCGCCGGTATCTGGCCGCGAGGCGTGAGGGCTGACCGGCGGCCGTGTTGCGAGGAGCCGTCCACGGGGCCGATGCTGGGGCCTATGCCGTCGGACAATGAGGTCGGGCTGGGATCGCTGGGACGCGACTACGGCGAGGTGCTGTGGCAGCCGGGCCCAGCGGAGGTCGAACGGGCCCGCATCACCGGATACCGCCGCTGGCTCGCCAGCGACCGGGGGGTGGCCCTGCCGGGCGATAACGGCGCCGGCGGCTACCGGGAGTTGCACGCATGGTCGGT
Source organism: uncultured Actinomycetes bacterium (assembly GCA_963734725.1). Classification (GTDB taxonomy): domain Bacteria; phylum Actinomycetota; class Actinomycetes; order Streptosporangiales; family Streptosporangiaceae; genus DASXKD01. The sequence goes on along the minus strand of CAVTIX010000008.1, from coordinate 296,836 downwards.
CGCCGAGCCCGGCGCGTTCTGGGGCTCGCTGTGGGATTACTTCGGTGTCCTGGGCGAGCGCGGCGACGGTCCCGTGCTCACCGGTGGCCCGATGCCGGATGTGTCCTGGTTTCCCGGCGCCACGCTGAATTACGCGCAGAACGCCCTGCGGGTGGCGGCGACCGATCCCGCACGGATCGCGGTGATCGCCCGGGACGAGGCGGGGAACCAGTCCGCCCTGACCTATGGCGAACTGGCCGCCGAGGTGGCCAGGGTCAGGGCGGCCCTGCGTGCCCTGGGCGTGACCCGCGGGGACCGGGTCGCGGCGTACCTGCCCAACATCCCGGCGGCGATCATCGGCCTGCTCGCCACCGCCAGCCTCGGCGCGATCTGGTCGTCCTGCTCGCCGGACTTCGGCCCGGCCAGCGTGATCGACCGGTTCGCGCAGATCACCCCGAAGGTGCTGTTCGCCGTGGACCGGTACCGCTACGGCGGGCGCGACTTTGACCGCAGGCAGGCGGTGACCGAGATCACCGCGGCGCTGCCCGCCCTGGCCGCGGTCATCGTGGTCGGTGCATCACAGGGTGTGGCCGCACACGGTGCGCCCGCGAAGATTGAATTTGAGTCGCTGCCCGGCGCCGCGGCCGCGGAACTCGAGTTCGAGCCCGTTTCGTTCGGCCATCCCTTGTGGGTTCTGTACTCCTCCGGTACTACCGGACTGCCGAAAGCGATCGTGCACAGCCACGGCGGCATCGTGCTTGAGCATCTCAAGGCGCTGTGCCTGCACCAGGACCTCGGGGCCGGCGACGTGTTCTTCTGGTACACCACCACCGGCTGGATGATGTGGAACTTCCTGGCCGGCGGGCTGCTCGCCGGGGCAACCGTGGTGGCCTACGACGGCAGCGCGACCTACCCCGGGACCGGCGCGCTGTGGCGGATGGCCGCCGAGACCGGCGTGACCTATTTCGGCACCGGCGCGCCCTACCTGCTGGCCTGCGCCAAGGCGGATCTGGCGCCAGGCCGCGAGCACGACCTGTCCCAGGTGCGCGGCATTGGGTCCACCGGCTCGCCGCTGCCGCCGGAAGGCTTCCGCTGGGTCTACCGGCGGGTGGGCAGCGAACTGCTGCTGGGCTCGTACTCCGGCGGCACCGACCTGTGCACCGGGTTCGTCGGGCCCAGCCCGGTGCTGCCGGTCCGGGCGGGCGTGATCGCGGCGTCGTGCCTCGGCGCCAGCGTGGCGGCGTTCGGCCCCGACGGCACGCCCGTCATCGGACAAGTGGGGGAACTGGTGCTGACCGCGCCGATGCCCTCGATGCCGGTCGGGTTCTGGAACGACCCGGCCGGTGAGCGCTACCGGGCCAGCTACTTCGCCCCCTGGCCGGGGGTGTGGCGGCACGGCGACTGGATCACCATGCTGCCGGACGGCGGCTGCGTGATCTTCGGCAGGTCGGACGCCACGCTGAACCGTGGCGGCGTGCGGATGGGCACCAGCGAGTTCTACCGGGTGGTGGAGCAGCTGCCGGAGGTGGCCGACAGCCTCGTGGTGGACACCGGGCAGCTGGGCGCCGACGGGCGGCTGATCCTATACCTGGTTCTCACCGGCGACCTGACGCTGGATGACGACCTGACCAGCCGGATCAAGATGGCGCTGCGCGCGGCGCTGTCCCCGCGGCACGTGCCCGACGAGATCTATCAGGCGCCGGGGATTCCGCGGACCCTGTCGGGCAAGAAGCTGGAGGTCCCGGTGCGGAAGATCCTGCTCGGCACGCCGGTCGCCGACGCCGCCGACCCGGACGCCCTGGCCAACCCGGAGGTTCTGGCGTGGTTCGGCAAGTGACCAAGGGCCGTAGTTTCGGCGAGGAGGGCGGGCGGCTCACCTACGGCGGTTACCTGCGCCTGCCGGAGCTGCTGGCTCTGCAGACCCCGCAATCGGACCCGCCGGCGCACGACGAGCTGCTGTTCATCACCGTGCACCAGGTGTACGAGCTGTGGTTTCAGCAGGTGCTCTACGAGCTGGAGGCCTGCCGCGACGCGATGACCGCGGGGGAGATCTGGCGGGCGCGGCACCTGCTGCGCCGGGTGCACGCGATCGAGCGGCTGCTGGTCGCCCAGGTGGACATCCTGGAAACGATGACCCCGCAGGACTTCCTCGAGTTCCGGGCGGGACTCGCGCCGGCCAGCGGCTTCCAGTCGGCGCAATACCGTGAGCTGGAGTTCCTTTCCGGGGTCAAGGACAGGGCTTTTATCGCCCGGTTCCGCGCCCTCACCGGGGGCGAACGGCAACGGCTGCATCGCCGCCTGGCCGAGCCGTCGCTCTGGGACGCTTACCTGGCCCTGCTGGCTTCCCGCGAGCTGGCCGTGTCCGATGACGCGGAGATCCTGGCGTCGCTCCGGACGATCGCGCTGGACCGGGCCATCCACGACGACCTCTGGCAGCTCGCGGAGGCCTTGCTCACCCACGACGAACTGGCCGGGCTATGGCGGGCCAGGCACGTGCAGATGGTGGAACGTCAGATCGGGACGAAATCGGGTACTGGTGGCTCAACCGGGGCACCCTACCTGCGTAAGAGGGTGCCGTTGCGCTACTACCCGCTGCTCTGGGAGCTGCGGGACCACTTGTAACACGCGGCCGCGGATTGGGGATCGAGATGGCGGAAGCACTTGACGAGGCCGGCCTGCTGGATGAGGCGGCCAAGCTGGCGGCGCAGACCGTCGAGCCCGGCGAGGGCGGCGTCGGCGACCTGCGAAACTTCCTGAGCGCTTACTACCAGCACATGCCGGTCGAGGAGCTGTTCGCGGCCGGCCCGGGCCGGATGGCCGGAGTGGCCACCGAGCACGCCAGGCTGGCAGCCGAGCGCCCGCAGGGCCGTGCGCTGGTTCAGGTGAGCGAGGGCGGCATATGCTCGGCGCTGGAGGCGTCACGCGGGGCGGTGAACATCGTCACCGACGACATGCCATTCCTCGTCGACTCGATCACCATGGAGCTGACCAGGCACGGGCTGGACAGCTTCCACATCATCCACCCGCAGCTACTGGTCCGCCGCGACGTCACCGGCACCCTGTGGGAGGTCGTCGGCCCGCTGCACCAGGCCAGGCATCAGCACGACGAGATCGTCGAGTCGTGGACGCACATCGAGATCGACACCTCCTCGGGGGTGTCGCTGACCGAACTGGAAAAGGACCTGCAGCGCGTCCTGCTCGACGTGCGGGTGGCGGTGGAGGACTACCCGAAGATGATCGAGACGGCGCTGCGGCTCGCCGACCGGCTGGAGACCGAAGGTCCCACGGCGCCCGCCGAGACCCAGGCGCTGCTGCGCTGGCTGGCCGACAACCACTTCACCTTCCTCGGGTACCGCGAGTACGACCTGGTGGAAGGGGAGCATGGGATGGCGCTGGTGCCGGTCCCCGGCACTGGCCTCGGCATCCTGCGGCACGATAAGAAGGGGTCGGCTTCGTTCGCGGCGCTGCCGCCCGAGGTGCGGGCCAGGGCCAAGGACCCGCAGCGGCTCATCCTTACCAAGGCCAACTCGCGTTCTACCGTGCACCGGCCCAGCTACCTCGACTACATCGCGATCAAGCGGGTCGACGCCACCGGCGAGGTAGTTGGCGAGTATCGCTTCCTCGGCCTGTACACCCACGAGGCCTACCACGAGAGCATCGCCCGGATCCCGGTGCTGCGCCGCAAGCTGGCCGAGGTCCTGCAGCACAGCGGCGCGACGCCGGACAGCCACGACGGCAAGGACCTGACCGAGATCCTGGAGGCCTACCCGCGGGAGGAACTGTTCCAGATCTCGTCGGACGAGCTGACCCCGATCGCGCTCGGCGTGCTGCACCTGCGGTCCCACCCACGCCCCCGGCTGTTCCTGCGCAAGGACGTCTACGGCCGGTTCATGTCCTGCGTGGTGTACCTGCCGCGGGACCGCTACACCACGGCGGTCCGGCTGCGCACCCAGGAGATCCTGCGCGAGGCGCTGAACGGGGAAACGGTCGAGTACGGCGCCACAGTGGGGGAGTCCCCGCTGGCCCGGCTGCTGGTGGTGGTCCGGGCCAAGCCGGGGACCGCGCTGGCCGACGTGGACACCAGCAACCTGGAAGCCAAGATCGTCGCGGCCGTGCGGTCGTGGGATGAGGATCTGTTCGCCGAGGCCGCGCGCCGGCTGGGTGACGCCGCGGCCCGCGCCCTGCTGGCCCCGTACGCGGGCGCGATACCGGAGACGTACAAGACCGACGTGCCCGCCGAGTACGCGGTGAACGACCTGATCCGGATGCAGAGCCTGCTGGCCTCGGGCGAGTCCAGCGCGTTCGATCTGTGGGAGGCCACGGGGTACGTGGGCGGCCAGCCCGCGGACGGCGACGGGCGCGGCGTCTGGCGGCTCACCATCTACCGCGTCGGCACGCCGATCACGCTCACCGATGTGCTGCCACGGCTCCAGCACATGGGCGCGGACGTGGTCGACGAGCACCCCTACGAGTTCGCGGGCCCGCTGGTGCCGCCGTTCTGGATCTACGACTTCGGCCTGCGGCGCACCGGCGTCGGCGCGGCCGGGAACGAGCCGATCACCGGGCAGTTCCCGGCGGTCACCCCCGGAGCGCTGCAGCCGGCCGGGCCGGTCAAGGGGCTGTTCGAGGACGCCCTGACCGCGCTGTGGCAGGGCAAGATCGAAGACGACGGCTTCAACGCCCTGGTCCTCGACGCGCACCTGACCTGGCGCCAGGTCGTCGTGGTGCGCGCCTACGCCAAGTACCTGCGGCAGGCGGGGAGCGCTTTCAGCCAGCGCTACATCGAGCGGGTGCTCGCGTTCAACGTGCCGGTCACCCGGCTGCTGGTCCGGCTCTTCGAGTCCAGGTTCGATCCAGCGAGGGCGCACGGCGCCGCCGAACGGGGCGAGGCCATCGCGGAAGAAATCCGCGGCCTGCTCGACGAGGTGGAGATCCTCGACCACGACCGCATCCTGCGTAGCTACCTGGGACTGATCCTGGCCACCCAGCGCACGAATTTTTTCCGCGAAACGCCCTCCCCGGTGCCGTCGGCCATCGGGGAGACGCCGTACCTGGTGCTCAAGCTGGACGCGGCCGCGGTACCGGAGCTGCCCGACCCGCGGCCTCATTTTGAGGCGTTCGTCTACTCGCCACGGCTGGAAGCCGTGCACCTGCGGTTCGCCCCGGTGGCGCGCGGCGGGCTGCGCTGGTCCGACCGGCGGGAGGACTTCCGCACCGAGATCCTGGGACTGGCCAAGGCCCAGGAGGTCAAGAACTCGGTCATCGTCCCGTCCGGCGCCAAGGGCGGGTTCGTCTGCAAGCTCCTGCCCGACCCGGCCGACCGCGAGGCCTACCAGGCCGAGGTGCTCGCCTGCTACAAGACGTTCATCGGCGCCTTGCTGGACATCACCGACAACCTGCACGCCGGCCAGGTGGTGCCGCCGCCGGGCGTGATCAGGCACGACGGCGACGACCCGTACCTGGTGGTGGCCGCGGACAAGGGGACCGCCACGTTCTCCGACACGGCCAACGAGATCTCCCAGGCCTACGGCTACTGGCTGGGCGACGCGTTCGCCTCCGGCGGGTCCGAGGGCTACGACCACAAGAAGATGGGGATCACCGCGCGCGGCGCGTGGGAGTCGGTCAAGTTCCACTTCGCCACGCTTGGCGTGGACGTGCAGGGCACCGAGTTCACCGTGGCCGGGATCGGCGACATGTCCGGCGATGTGTTCGGCAACGGGATGCTGCTGTCGCCGCACATCCTGCTGGTCGCCGCGTTCGACCACCGGCACATCTTCCTCGACCCCAGCCCTGACGCCGCGGCGACCTTCGCCGAACGGCAGCGGCTGTTCGCGCTGCCCCGATCCTCGTGGGCCGACTACGAAAGCGCGCTGATCTCGGCGGGCGGCGGGGTGTGGCCGCGCACGGCGAAGTCCATCCCGGTGTCCCCGCAGGCCAGCCAGGTGCTCGGGCTCGGTGAGGCGGTGCACGCGCTGCCACCGGACCAGCTCATCTCGGCGATCCTGGCGGCGCCGGTGGACCTGCTCTGGAACGGCGGGATCGGGACCTACATCAAGGCGAGCAACCAGACCCACGCCGACGCCGGGGACCGGGCCAACGACGCGGTCCGGATCGACGCCGCCCAGTTGCGCGCCAAGGTGGTCGCCGAGGGCGGCAACCTGGGGCTGACCCAGGCGGCAAGGATCGAGTACGCCATGGCCGGGGGGCTGGTCAACACCGACTTCATCGACAACTCGGCCGGCGTGGACACCTCAGACCACGAGGTCAACATCAAGATCCTGCTCCAGGCCAAGGTTGACCGCGGCGAGCTGACCCCGACCGCCCGCGGCGAACTGCTGCACGCGATGACCGACGAGGTCGCCGCGCTGGTGCTGCGGCAGAATTACGCGCAGAACCGGACCCTGGCCGCCGCGGGCGCGCAGTCCGCGCAGATGCTGCACGTGCACAGCCGGTACCTGCGCAGGCTGGAACGGGAGCACCGGATCGGGCGGCGGCTGGACTCGCTGCCGGGGGACAAGGAGATCGCCGAGCGCCGGTCGGCGGGGCTGGGGCTGACCGTGCCCGAGTTTGCCGTCCTGCTGGCCCAGGCGAAGATCTCCGCGGCGCAGGAGGTGCTGGACTCCGCGCTGCCCGACGACCCGTTCCTCCGATCGGTGCTGACGACCTACTTCCCCGAGCCGCTGCAGGCCGCCTACGCCAGCGAGATGGACCTGCACCCGCTGCGCCGGGAGATCGTCACCACCGTGGTCGTCAACGACATGGTGAACACGGCGGGGACCACGTTCTTGTTCCGGATAAGCGAGGAAACGGGCGCGTCGGTCTCCGACATCAGCCGGGCGTGGCTGGTCGCCCGCGAGGTTTACAACATGGCCGGGTTCTGGGCGCGGGTGGAGCAGCTGGATGGCCAGATCAGCGTGGCGACACAGCTCTCCCTGCTGCTGGAGGGGCGCAAGCTCGTCGAGCGGGCGGTCCGCTGGCTGCTGCAGAACCAGCGGCCGTCGTTCGACGTCCAGGCCACCATCGGCTTCTTCGCTGACGGCGTGCGCACGGTCGGCGCGAGCCTGCCCAAGCTGCTCAGCGGGCGGGACCTGGCCACATTCACCGAACGGCAGGAAGCGGCGGTGGCCCGCGAGGTGCCGCCCGAGCTGGCCGAGCGGGTGGCCGCGATGGTGCCCGCCCATTCGGCGTTCGACATCGTGAACGTGGCCGCCAGCGCCGGCAGCGACGTCACCGAGACCGCGGCAATCTACTTCAACCTGGGCGGCCGCCTGCAGATCGCCCGGCTCAGGGACCAGATCGTCGCGCTGCCCCGCGACGACCGGTGGAACACCATGGCGCGCGGCGCCCTCCGCGATGACCTGTACGCCGCGCATGCCGAGCTGGTCTGCGATGTGCTGAAAGAGACCGGCCCCGGTACCCCGGAGGAGCGGCTGGCCGAGTGGGCCGACCGGAATAAGGAGGCCGTGCAGCGCACCACCCAGGTCCTCACCGAGATCTGGGAGACCGAGCGGTCCTCGCTGGCCACGTTGTCGGTAGCGGTCCGGGCCGTCCGCAGCCTCGTGGCGTCTGGCGCCCAGCCGGCACATTCTTGAGGCCGCCTGTGGATAGCGCGCCGATCGTCCGGGAACCTCCGCGTCCTCGCGTAGGCTTTCCGCCATGACAGGTACCGACCCGGCAACTGAGATCTCGGAACTGTCGTCCAAGCTCGGCAATGTGGAAGCCGTCCTCAACCCGGACGCGATGGGGCGTGAGGCGGACAGGCTCAAGGAAGAGGCCGCCGATCCTGGGCTGTGGGGCGACCCGGAACGAGCGCAAGCCGTCACCAGGCGGCTTTCCTATGTGGAAGGCGAACTGGGCAGGCTTAGCAAGTTGCACCAGAGGCTCGACGACACCCGGGTGATGTTCGAGCTGGCCGACAGTGAGAACGACGAGCCGACGCGCCAGGAAGCCACCCGGGATCTGGCCGCGCTGCGCAAGGAGATAGACCAGCTGGAGATCCGGACCCTGCTGTCCGGCGAGTACGACGCCCGGGACGCGCTGATCTCGATCAACGCGCAGGCCGGCGGGGCCGACGCTGCGGACTTCGCACAGAACCTGCAGCGCATGTACCTGCGGTGGGCGGAGCGTCATGGGTACCCCACCGAGATCTACTACACCTCCTACGCGGAGGAAGCCGGGATCAAGTCCACCACGTTCGTGGTCAAGGCCCCGTACGCGTACGGCACGCTGCGCGGCGAGCACGGCACGCACCGGATGGTCCGCATCTCCAAGTACGACAACCAGGGCCGCCGCCAGACCTCGTTCGCGGGCGTGGACGTGATACCCGTCGTGGAGCAGGACGACCAGATCGACATCCCCGAGGACGAGATCCGGGTCAACGTCTACCGGTCCAGCGGCCCGGGCGGGCAGGGCGTGAACACGACCGACTCGGCCGTCCGGCTCACCCACCTGCCGACCGGGATCGTGGTCTCCTGCCAGAACGAGCGCAGCCAGATGCAGAACAAGGCCACCGCCATGGCGGTGCTCAAGGCCAAGCTGCTGGAGCGCAAGCGCGAGGAGCAGGAGGCCAAGATGGCCAGCTTGCGCGGCGAGAGCACCAGCAGCTGGGGGACCCAGATCCGCAACTACGTCCTGCACCCCTACCAGAACGTCAAGGACGTCAGGACCGGGCTGGAGACCGGCAACACCGGCGGCGTGCTGGACGGCGACATCGACGACTTCATCGAGGCGGAGATCCGGTGGCTGCGCACGCACTCCGCGGACGGCGCCGACGGCGCCGCGGACAAGGCAGGCGCCTCGCGCGCCTGAGCTAGTGGACTGGGTGTAATCAGCGGCGCGGTGACTAGTGCGTGACCTGCAGGATGAGCAGGAGCAACACCAGCGCCACCAGCGCGGCCGCGGTCAGCGGCAGGGTAAGCCCTGAGCCGCGGTGGTGCACGTGCGCCCGGGCCGTGGCGCAGGCCGGGCAGCGGGCTTCCACCACCGGGGATGCGCAGTTCGCGCAGATCAGGTGTTCGCAACTCATCGCGGCCCCTTCGCCCGACGTGGTTGACGTCGCTCGGCTCAAACAGCGTCTTAGTCAGTGTTGCACGCCTCAGCCCAGTTTCCCCCCTAGACTGTCGTGTGCCAAACCGGGCAGGAGCCAGGCAAGGCCAGGCAGCAGCGGCCGGCCGGTTCCCCAGGCCCGCGAGAGTCCGCATTTGCCGAACGCGTGTGATGGGCCTGTGATCCACTTCGACAACGTCACTAAGACGTACCCGAGCCAGAGTCGCCCGGCGCTGGAGAGCGTCACCCTTGACGTGGAGAAGGGCGAGTTCGTCTTCCTGGTCGGCCCGTCGGGCTCTGGCAAGTCCACCTTCCTGCGGCTGATCCTTCGGGAGGAGCGGCCGACGGAGGGGCGGATCCACGTGGCAGGAAAGGATCTGGCCAGGCTGAACAACTGGAAGGTGCCCTACCTGCGCCGCCGCATCGGCTGCGTCTTCCAGGACTTCCGCCTGCTGCCGAACAAGAACGTCTATGGGAACGTCGCGTTCGCGCTGCAGGTGATCGGGAAGCCGCGCCGGTTCATCCGCAAGGTCGTACCAGAGGTCATCGACCTGGTCGGCCTGGAGGGCAAGCACGAGCGGATGCCCGACGAACTGTCCGGCGGGGAGCAGCAGCGGGTCGCGGTGGCCAGGGCGTTCGTCAACCGGCCCATGATCTTGCTGGCGGACGAGCCCACGGGGAACATCGACCCGGCCACCTCGATCGGGATCATGAAGGTTCTCGACCGGATCAACCGGACCGGCACGACCGTAGTCATGGCCACCCACGACGCCGCCATCGTGGACTCCATGCGCAAGCGGGTTATCGAGCTGGAATACGGCAAGGTCGTGCGAGACCAGTCGCGCGGGGTGTACGGCCAGGCGTACTGAGCGTCTGGCGGCCCTTGTCCCGGCCGCCAGCGGCAACACTGCCAAGGGATCTGCGACTATGCGAGCACAGTTCGTCCTGCAGGAGGTCTGGACCGGCCTGCGGCGCAACCTCACCATGACGGTCGCGCTCATCGTGGTGGTCGCCATCAGCCTGTCCCTGCTCGGCACGGGGCTGCTGTTCGTCAAGCAGGTGGACGACACCAGGACCTACTGGCAAGGCAAGGTGCAGCTGTCCATCTACCTGTGCACCACCACCAGCGTGAGCCCCGCGTGCAAGGCGAACGGCCCGGCCACCACGGCGGAGAAGACGCAGATCGCCGCGGACCTGCGCAGGCTCCCGCAGGTGGAGCACGTCTACTACGAGTCCCAGGTGCAGGCGTACCAGCACTTCAAGCAGGACTTCTCCCGCGACCCGGCGTTCACCAACCTGGTCACCAAGTCCGAGATCCCGGACTCATTCCAGGTCAAGCTGTTCAACACGCAGGCGGACTACAGCATCGTGGCGGGCACGGTCCAGGGCCGGCCGGGCGTGGATCAGGTAGTGGACGACGCGTCGATCCTGTCGAAGTTCTACGCGCTGCTGGACGGAGCGCGAAACGCGGTCGTGATCATCGCGGTGATCCTGATCATCGCGGCGGTGTTGCTAGTGGCCAACACCATCCGGCTATCCGCCTTCAACCGGCGCCGGGAGACGTCGATCATGCGGCTGGTCGGCGCGTCCAATTTCTACGTCCAGCTCCCGTTCCTGGTGGAGGGGATTCTCGCCGGGCTGGCCGGGTGGCTGATCGCGGCCGGCCTGCTGATCGCGGTCAAGACGCTCGGCCTTGACTCGCTGCAGCAGTACTTCCCCTACAACGTCCAATTGTCCGGGACCGACCTCATCGAGGTCATCGTGCTGGCCATGGTGATGGGGGTGCTCCTTTGCGGCGCCACCTCCTTCCTCACGCTGCGTCGTTATCTGCGGGCGTGAAGGCGCGGCGGCGCCTCGCCGCGGCGAAAGCCGGCGCCAAGGCGCGCACGGTGATTGCCCGGAACCGCCGGGCGAGGCACGATTATCACATCGAGGATGTCGTGGAGGCCGGGCTCGTCCTCACCGGCACCGAGGTGAAATCGCTGCGAGCTGGCCGCGCCTCGCTTACCGACGGATTCGCGCAGATTTCGGACGGGGAGATGTGGCTGCACGGAGTGCATATCCCCGAATACGCCCAGGGCACGTGGACCAACCACGAGCCCAGGCGCCCCCGCAAGCTCCTGCTACACAGGAAGGAAATAGACAAGCTCGCGAGCAGCATCGCAGAGCGCGGCCTCACCCTTGTGCCGCTCTCGCTGTACTTCTCCGGCGGAAGGGTAAAGGTCGAACTGGCGCTGGCCCGCGGCAAGCGGACCTACGATAAGCGCCAGGACTTGGCGCGGCGCGATGCTGCCAGAGAGGTCGAGCGTGCTCACCGGCGGCGAGGATAGCGAGAGTCGGCATGGCGTCCACGCGTAGGCGCGGAGCGCATGCGGCGGCGGAGCCCAAGCCCGCCGTGGGCGGCAGCGCGCCTAGCTCGGGAGGCGCCGGGGGTGCTGGGGGAATAGCGTTGAGCAGCCTTCGCGCCCGGCTTACCCCGCTGCGGGTGGTCCTCGTGGTGCTGGTGCTGGGCTTCGGCACGATGGTGCTGACCGGTGGCCTGTGGTCCTCACCGTCGGCCGAGCCGACCGTTCAGCAGTTCCTGCTGGCCTGGCAGCAGCACTCCTACGCCTCAGCCGCCGCGCTGACCACGGGCAATACGGCTGAGGTGACCCGCGAACTGGCCCATGCCTACAGCCGGCTGGACGCGGCCGCGTTCTACCTGAACATGGGCAAGATCCGCCAATCCGGGGGCACCGCGACGGCCCACTTCACCGCGTCGGTGGACCTCGGACAGGACGGGGCGCCGTGGACGTACAACGGGCAGTTCATCCTGCGAAGGTCGGGATCGGGCTGGAAGATCGTCTGGAGCCCGAGCGTGATCAACCCCGGCCTGGGCCCTGGGCTGCGCCTGGCCGTGATCTCGACCACCCGCCACCGGATGCCGGTGCTCGACGCCGAGGGCCGGCCGCTGCAGACCCCGTCCACCGCGTTCGTGGTGGGGGTGCGGCCGTACCGGCTCAAAGACCCGGCGGCGACCGCCGACGCGCTCGGCCGCGCCACCGGGATCGAACCGTCCGAGGTGCTCGGCTGGATCCTCGCGGCGCCGCGCAAGCCGTTTCTGGAACTGGTGACCTTCCGGCCCGCCGAGTACCACAAGCTGGCGCACGCGCTCAGTAAGGTTCCCGGCCTGATCTCCCGGCAGCGCCGGGTGCTCCTGTTCGACAGCATCGCGCCCGCGGTGGTCGGGTCGGTGGGCGCGGAGTCCTCCACCGCGCTGCGTGACGCCGGCATCGCCTACCGCCCGGGGGCCACGGTCGGATTGTCCGGCCTCCAGTCGCGCTACCAGGCCTACCTGGCCGGGACCCCGCGGACCGAGGTGGTTGCCGAGACCGCCAGCGGGCGCACCGTGCGCGTGCTGAAGACCTGGACGGGCCGCTCGCCCGTCGCCGTGCACACGACGATCAACAGCAGCGTGCAGCAGGCGGCCGCGCGGACGGTGGCCTCGGCGCCGGGCTCGGCGGCCATCGTGGCGATGCAGGCATCCACCGGGCGCATCCTCGCGGTGGCCGACCACAAGGCGCGCGGGATGCCCCAGATCGACCCGCTGGCGGGGCGCTACCCGCCCGGCGGGGCCTTCATCATCGTGTCCGCCGAGGCGCTGCTCGCCAAGGGGATGCCGGTGAACACCACCATTCCCTGCAACCAGGTCAACTCGGTGGGCGGGCGCAACTTCCGCAACGTCCCGCAAGCCAAGCCGGAACCGGGCGCGACGTTCGCGACCGACTTCGCGCACTCTTGCGCCACGGCGCTGGCCGGGCTGTCCCAGGGGCTGACCGCCGCGGAACTCACCAAGGCGGCCGAAGGGTTCGGCTTCGGCCGTACGTGGCAGTTGCCGCTGGCGGGGTTCTCCGGCGCCGTCGGCAACGCCAACGGCGTTGCCAGGCTTGCCGCCGCGACCGTCGGCCAGGGGAACGTCAGGGTCAGCCCGCTCACGATGGCGGATGTGGCCGCCCAGGTCGCCACCGGCGCCTGGCACGAGCCGTCGCTGGTGACCCGCCCGCCCGACGCGCAGCAGTCCCGGCGGAGTCCGTTCGCCATGGCCACGCTGACCAGCCTCCGCTCCCTGATGCGCGACGCAGTGGTTTCCGGCGCCGCGCGCGGTGCGAACATCGGCGGGCACCCGGTCTACGGGCAGGTGGGCACCACGCTGCTGTCGTCCGGCAAGCACCAAAAGTGGGCGGCCTGGTTCGTCGGGTTCCGCGGCGACATCGCCTTCGCCGTCCTGGAATTCAGCGGGTCGCCCCGCACCTCGGCCGCGCCGCTGGCCGCCAGTTTCCTGCGATCGGCTCCTGGCCGCTGACCCGCCCCGCCAGTTTCCTGCGCTCGGCCCCTGACCGCTGACCACCTCGCCGGAGGGGTTGGAAGCTTTTCGTAAATCTTTCAGTAGATATCAGTGATTCTCATTGTTTATAATGATCAGGTGAAGTTGTCGGACTGGGCCGCTCGGAACGGGGTGCATTACCAGACCGCCTGGTCGTGGGCAAAGACTGGAAAGATGCCGGATCCGGTGCGGCAGACTCCGACCGGGACATGGCTGGTCGAGGAACCCGCGGCAAAGCAGGGGCGGGCGGTGGCATATTGCCGGGTCTCGACGTCTGATCAGAAGGACGACTTGGAACGCCAGGCCGGACGAGTAGCGGCGGGCTGCGGTGAGCGCGGGATCACGCTCGACATGGTTGTGACCGAGGTCGGCTCTGGCCTGAACGGTAACCGTGTCAAGCTGCGAAAACTCTTGTTAGACCCCTCGGTGGAGACGATCGTGGTCGAGCACCGCGACAGATTGGCCCGCTTTGGCGTGGACCATCTAGAGGCGGCTTTGGCGGCGACCGGACGCCGGATCGTCGTGCTCAACCCTGAGGAGTTGAACGACGACCTGATCCAGGACATAGTCGAGGTGCTGACCAGCATGTACGCCCGTCTGTACGGACGGCGGTCGGCTCGTAAGCGCGCCGCCGCCGCTGTACGCGCCGCCGAGGTGGCGGCGTGAGTACGGTCATCCAGGCGTACCGGTTCGCTCTGGACCCGGTACCAGCGCAGGAAGCCGGGTTACGGTCGCACTCTGGCGGCCAGCGGTTCGCCTTCAACTGGGGACTGGCCCGGGTGAAAGCGAACCTGGACCAGCGTGCCGCCGAGAAGTCTTACGGCATCCCCGGCGATCAGCTCACCCCCTCGTTGTCATGGTCGTCCTACAGCCTGCGCAAGGACTGGAACCAGGCCAAGGCTGAGGTCGCGCCGTGGTGGGCCAAGAACTCCAAAGAGGCATACTCCTCGGGCCTGGCCAACCTCGCGGCCGCGTTGAAGAACTGGGACGACTCCAAGCGCCGCAAGCGCCGCAAGCGCCGTGGCCCGAAGGCCCGGTTCCCGAGGTTCAAGGGAAAGCGGGCCGGGTTGTCGTGCCGGTTCACCACCGGCGCGTTCGGCCTGGCCGGCTCGGACCGCAGGCATGTGAGGCTGCCCAGGATCGGGGTGGTGCGCACGGGCGAGTCCACCCGCAAGCTCGCCCGGCACGTGGAGCGCGGCACCGCCCGCATCCGCTCCGCGACCGTGTCTCATCGTGGCGGCCGATGGTTCGTGTCGTTCTCGGTGGAGATCACCCGCAACGATCTGCCACCGGCCCGGCCGGAGGCGATAGTCGGTGTAGACCTGGGGGTGAAGTCGCTGGCGGTGCTGTCCACCGGCGAGGTGATCCCGAACCCGGAGCACCTGGAAGCAGCGCAGCGGGAGCTGCGTCGATTGCAGCGCCAAGCCTCCCGGCGTATCAGGCCAGACAAGCGGAGCGGCCAAAAGCCGTCGCAGCGGTGGTTGCAGGCCCAGGCCCGCATCGCCCGACTGCACACCAAGGTCGCTAACGCGCGCCGGGACGGACTGCACAAGCTCACCACCCGTCTCGCCGTCAAGTTCGGCACGATCGTCATCGAGGACCTGAACGTCTCCGGCATGACAAGGAACCGCCGACTGGCGCGGCGCATCGCCGGAGCAGGCATGGGCGAGTTTCGCTGCCAGCTCGGCTACAAAACCACATGGCGGGCGGGCCGCCTGGTGGTGGCCGACCGCTGGTACCCATCCAGCAAGACTTGCTCGAACTGCGGCGCGGTGAAAGCCAAGCTGCGCCTTTCCGAACGCACCTACCGCTGCGATCACTGCGGCTACACCGCTGATCGCGACCACAACGCGGCCCGCAACCTCGCGAGCCTCGCGTCCTCCCACAGTTGGTGGGCGACGGAAAACGAGCCCGATGGAAACCCACGTCAGACCCGCGCTACGCGGGCAGCGGGTACCGCCACGGGAACACCCGCAACGGGTGAACGCCGGGGCCGTAAGGCCCCGGCTGCCTGAGAGCCGCTGATATTTCAGGTAACGGAATCCCAGTTGGCTGTCTCCTGTTGAGAAGGTAGCGTGGAGCTGGTGAAGGCTTGGGACCTGCGCAGGTCCCAAGGGCTCACCGGACAACTGAACATGGGGGTGATATGGCTTCGACTTCGGTAGTTGATCCAGGAGAAGCGGGCCGAGGACGGCGGACATAACCTCGTTAAACCTGTGACCGCACCTCAATAAGTGCCAATGTAAAGCGCACTCACCTCGCCCTCGCGGCCTAACGCGAGTTAGAGGTTGTCAGCCCGGGAGCGCCTCCGGCCCGGTGTCTGGCATCAGCTAGGAGGATCCACCGTTAAGCCCGGTCGCGGGGCTGAGCGGGACACCAAACAGCGACTGAGCCCGGCGGCGGCTCGCCTGCGAGACTGCCGGGGCTGAGAAAACCACAGCAGGCTGCGCCCGGAGAAGCCCTGGTGATGTACTGAAGGACGCGGGTTCGATCCCCGCCACCTCCACCACGTACGCTGCTCGTCGGCCCATTTGGGCCGGCTTCGCAGCGTTTTTAGTGTTAGTCCGGGGGCCCGAGCCCCCGGAACCCCCGATTGGTGGTTGCGGTCCGCGCGTCTGGCTTGGGTGGTCAGTCGCTGATCTCGACGGGTATTCGCTGGTCGAACCCGTCGATAATCAGGTCGCTCATCTCGGCTGCCCACATCATGACGTAGCCCGCCTTATGGCGGGTGCGGCCACCTTTCCAGCGACCGTTCGATGAACCGGCCACGGTGCGGCAGTTAGCGCAGGTGGCCGACTTGTCCCGAGCCGGTACGGATGGCGGAGCTGGCAGGCTCTTCGGTGACCGGCTCGTCCGCGACGGGTTCGGCCTGCGCCGACCGCGTGGGCCTGCGCGAGATCGCCACGCCGGCCAAGCACAGCACCCCGCCCAGGTAAGCCAGCGGTCGCGGGGTCTCGCCGAGGAATGCCCACGACATCAGGACGACCAGGACGGGCACGATGTACGTGGTCACGCCCATCTTGCCGGCGGTGGTGCGGTTCAGCGCGTACGCCCAGGTAGTGAACGCCAGCGCGGTGGGGACCACGCCCAGGTAGATCACCGTGAGCGTCGCGCTCACCGGCGCGCTGGCGGTCTGCGACACCAGTTGGGCCGCGAACGGCAAGGTGGCCACCGTCCCGGCGAAACACCCGAACGTGGTCACCTGCAGCGCGGACGCGTGCCGCAGCGCGGGCTTCTGGCCGACCACGGCGGTGGCGTAGGACGCAGCGGCGAGCAGGCACATGACCACGCCGAGCAGCGAGCCACTGCTGCCACCGGACTCCGACACCGCGACCACGGCCGCGCCGGCGAACGACACGGCCAGCCCGGCCAGCAGGCGGCGCGGAAAGCCCTCCTGCAGCAGCCAGCCGCCCAGCACCGCGATGACCACCGGGCCGATGTTGATGATCATCGCGGCCGTGCCCGCGTCCACGTGCCGCTCGCCCCAGTTCAGCGCGACCATGTACACGCCGAACCAGAGCACCCCGGCACCCGCGATGCCCGGCCAGGCGGCGCGCGGCGGCCAGCCTTCACCGCGGGCCAGCCAGACCGCACCGAGGACCAACGAGCCCGCCAGAAGCCGGCCCAGGGCCAGCGCGCCCGGATCGAAGTACCGTCCCGCACCGCGGATCGCGACGAACGCCGACGCCCAGGCCACGACCGTGACCGAAACCGCGGCCAGCGCCCGCCGGTCGAGGCCGGCGCCCGGCGCGTGGGCGCTGGTGCTGGCTGGCGGCCGGGTTTTCCCGTGACGGCTCACGGGCACCGAGACTAGGCCCGGGACTGTTCAACGGCGAACGAAATATCACGGTGACCTCGGCCGGTGCCCAGCCGCTGCGATAGGCGCACCGCCATCCACAGCGTGACCACGCTGCCCAGGGCGCCGGCCAGCAGGTATACCTGCCGCGGGTCCAGGACCGCCGCGAGGGCGCCGCCCGCCGCGAGCGAGGCCACCGAGGTCGCGTTGAGCACGGCCCACAGCGCTGCGGATACCCGGCCTCGCATCCGCTCCTGCGTGCGCGTCATGACCAGCGTGGCCGCGCACACGTTCACCATCCCGTTGCCGGCCCCGACGAGCACGGCGAACGGCACGAGCAGCAGTATCGCCGGGGCGAGGCCGATGGCCAGCAAGGCCAGCGACATGACGGCCGCGCCGGCGGCGACCGTCCAGGCCCGCGCGGCGTCGGTGGTGATCCGCCCGCAGGCCAGCACGCCGCAGGCGAGGCCGGCCATCGTGATCGCCTCCAGCCCGCCGAACCATGCGGCGCTGGCGTGCAGCGTTTCCCGTACCAGGAAGACCTGCACGACGTTGGTCATCATGCCGAGCAGCACGAACGCGGTGAGCCCGGCGACCAGCGGGGCGAGCAGCGGATCGCTGCGCAGGGCCGCCCAGCCTCCGGCCGCGTCCCGCTGGGCGCCCTGCTCCGCCCGGTCGCCTTGCTCTTCCTGCGCGCCCTGCGCTGCCCGGGCGCCCTGCTCTGCCTCCGCGCGCTGTTCCGCCTGGGCACCCTGCGCTGCCTGGGCACCACCCCGCCGGGTCCGTATCGCGACGGCGGCGACGGCCATCGCGCCGAACGTGATCGCGTCCAGAGCCAACGGAATCGCGGTGCCGAACGCCGCGGTGAGTATCCCGCCCACCACGGGGGCGAGGATCGTGGCGAGCGTGAACGCGGCCTGCTGC
Organism: uncultured Actinomycetes bacterium; assembly: GCA_963734725.1. GTDB lineage: Bacteria > Actinomycetota > Actinomycetes > Streptosporangiales > Streptosporangiaceae > DASXKD01. Next base: position 278,729 of record CAVTIX010000008.1, on the reverse strand, counting down.
ACGGCCGTGGCCGTGCCAATGTTCTCCTCGCCGACCGCCCGGGGGATGAGTGCCTGCCAGGTCGCCTGGGAGAACGCCGCTCCGGTGCCGAGCACCGCTACCAGGACGATCATCGCCGCCACCTGGTGCACGAAGATCAGCGGCACGCAGCAGCAGGCCTGGGCCACCGCGGCGGTGACCAGAACGCGCCGCGAATCGACCGAGTCGGCCACCCGTCCTGCTGGCCCCGCCGCCGCGATGCTGGGCACCAGGCCGGCCGCAAGCAGCAGCGCGATGAGGTAGGGGCGCCCGCCCGCGGCTTGCAGACGCAACGTCAGCGCGACGACCGCCACCTCGTCGCCGAACCGGGAGGCGCAGCGGCCGGCGAGCGAGATGAGGAAGTCGCGGTTGCGGGCCAGCGGCCGGTAGGTGTTAAGCATATACTAAATAATGATTGCTTAACATCTCACTGTCAACCGCTAGGATTCGGGCATGCCCAAGCAGCAGCAGGACGACAAGATCGTCTTGTCGGATCCCCGGGCGATCCGCGCGCTCGCACACCCGGCGCGACTGGCGATCATTGAGGCGCTGTTCCCCGGCGACGAACTCACCGCGACCGAATGCGCCTCGCTCACCGGGCTGTCTCCGAGCGCGACGAGCTACCACCTGAAGGCCCTGGCGCGGTGGGGGATCGTCGAGGCTGGCCAGGCCCGCGCCGACGGCCGGGACCGGCCGTGGAAGGCCAAGGGCCGGTCGATCGAGGTAAGTTCGCAGGTGCCGCAGGCGACCGTGCTGGCCGAGGGCGCGGTGCTGGAAACGTTCCTCGACCGGAACCGTGCCTTGATCGCCGAATTCCTCGACCGCCAGGCCAACGAGCCGCCGGAATGGCGGGATGCTGTGGAACTGGCCAGCAGCGACTACTGGCTGACCGCCGAGGAACTCGCGGAAGTATCAGGCGCGCTACGTAGTGTCCTCCAGCCGTATAAGAATCGCCGGCGTGACTCCCGGCCGGACAAGAGCCGACGGGTCCGGGTGGCGCGCCTCATCGTGCCGCGCGCCGAGTCGGCCAACGGGAAGGACTGAGCACGGGTCACGGGGCCGGCGTTGCGATTCCGGCGAGCCGACACTGCGGCCGGGTCAGCAGGTCGAGCTTGCTGTGCTGGGTGAACGCACGGCGGCACATGGCCCGCGCCCTGTCCCCGCACGCGTGCAGCACCGCGCCGCCCATGCTGCTCGGCGCCACCACGGTGACGCATCCGTTGGCCGACCGCCCGTAGCTGCCATTACTCAGCGCGGCCCAGGCCCCCAGGCTGGCCACCACGACGATCAGCAAGCCGCCCACGATCACGAACACTCGCTTCTGGCGGGCGGTGAGCGATTCCCCGCGCGGGTTCGGCTGCCGGCCTCTCATGCCGGTCAAGCATAGAGAGAGCGGGCGCTGGGCCCAGGAGGGCGGGAGCGGGCCCAGGAGGGCGGGAGCGGGTGCAGGAGGGCGGGGAGCGGGCCCGAAGGGCGGGAGCGGGTGCAGGAGGGCGGGAGCGGGCCCAGGAGGGGGGATTCCGGGTTCAGAAGAGCAGAGTTCCGGAGTTCAGAAGATCGCGCCCACGGCCACGTAGATGCCGAGGCCAGCCAGCACCACGGCGGTCACCACCCTGATGAGGAACGCGTCGATGACCCGGCCCAGCCACCGGCCGCCGGTGACGGCGATCGCGGCGACTGCCCACAGGGCCAGGATCGCGCCGGTCGCGACCGACAGCGGCGCGTGGTAGTGCGCGGCCAGGTTGGCGGTGAGCAGCTGGGTGAGGTCACCCCACTCCGCCGCGAAGATCACCGCGAACGAGGTGGCCGCGGTGCGGCCGGGACGTGCCCATCCGCCGGGAGGCGCCCGCTCGTCGGGAGGCGCTCATCCGCCGGGATGTGCCCATCGCCCGGGCCGAGCCAGCGCTCCAGCCAGTTGAGTTCTTCTGCGAGCACGTGCATGACCGATTCCCTGGCGAGGTAGGCGTGCCCCTCGTGGGGCAGCATCACCAGCCGGGCGGTGCCGCCATTGCCGTGGATCGCCTGGAAGAGCCGTTCCGACTGGATCGGGAAGGTCCCCGAGTTGGGATCCGCCTCGCCGTGGATCAGCAACAGCGGCGTGCGGATGCGGTCCGCGTAGCGGAACGGGGAGACCTGGTCGTAGACCCCGGCAGCCTCCCAGTAGCTGCGCCGCTCGCTCTGGAAGCCGAACGGCGTCAGGGTACGGTTGTAGGCGCCGCTGCGGGCGATACCGGCCGCGAACGCGTCGGTATGCGCGAGCAGGTTCGCCGTCATGAAGCCCCCGTAGCTGTGCCCGCCCACGGCGACCCGGGCCGGGTCGATGATCCCGGCCTCGTCCAGCGCCCGGATGTGGGCCTTGGCCGCGCCGGTGACCTGTTCCAGGTAGGTGTCGTTCATGGTCTCCGGGTCGCCGATCACCGGCATGGTGGCGTCGGCCAGCACCGCGTAACCGCGCAGCGTGAACACCACCGGGCCGAGCGCGGTGATCCGGGTGAACTCGAACTTGTCGGCCCGGATCTGGCCGGCGGTGTCCGCGCTACCGAAATCGAACGGGTAGGCCCAGATGACCAGCGGCAGCCGGCCATGCACGGCCGGATCATGGCCGGGCGGCAGGTACAGCATCCCGGACAGGGTCACCCCGTCGCCCCGGTCGTGCGTGATCAGCCGTTTGGTGACCTGGGTGAGCTGCGGATGCGGATCGGGCCAGGCGGTCAGCGCCCTTGACCCGCCGCCGCCGAGGCCCGCCACGATCAGGTTCGGCGGCTCGGCCGGGCTCTCATGCCAGAGCAGCACCTGGTCCCGCTCCGCCGTGGTGAAGCCGAGCACATGCTGCGTGCTTCCCCGCGGGCTCTCGTATATGCGATTGGCCGCTCCGGTGGCGAGGTCGAACCGGTCCAGGAACGGCCGTTTCCCGTCCGGGGTGTCGCCGTCCCCGCGCAGGTAGATGACCGTCCCGTCGGCCAGCACGGTCTGCGCGCCGTCGGGGTGGGTCACCCGCAGCGGGATGCCGGGATCGCCGTAGGCGTCGTCTACCGACCGGTCGAACACCACTTTGCGCTCTCGCGCCGCGTCCAGGTCGCACCACCACGTGGTCAGCCAGCGGCGATCGCGGTCGTGCTCGACCACCAGCACCTGCTGCGGCGCATCGAGGTCGTACCAGCCCACGCAACGGTGCCGCAGGTCGAAGGCGTGCCGGGGCGCGCCGTCGAACGGCGCGGCAAACCGGAAGACCCGGTCCCGGAACTCGGCCGGAGCCACCGGATCCCCGCCGTCCAGCGCCTCCGCCCAGGTCAGGCTGGCCGGTGCGCGCTCCTCCCAGCCGACCAGACGCGGGCCCACGGGCACTCCCTGGCGGGGGACCTCGTCGCTGACCGGCTGGTCCGCGACCACGGCACGCACGCCGCCGGCAGCGTCCCAGACCTCCGTGCTGCGGGCGAACCAGGCCCACGGGACCCGGAACGAGAACGGCCGGTGCAGCCGCTGCACCAGCAGGTGCGTGCCGTCCGGCGAGTCATGCAGCAGGTAGTAGAGCCCGGGCGGCCCCAGCTCGGCGCGCTCCCCGCTGGCCGGGTCCACCCGGCACGGCACCGACGTGGCCAGCGCCTCGAACCGGTCCTCGTCGGCGCTGGTCCGCAGCAGGTCCTGGTAAGTCGCCAGCTGCGACCGCTTCCCGGTGGTCTCCTCCAGCCGTGGCTCGGCGGCCGGTTCCGGCAGCGCCCGGCGGTCCGCGGGGCTGGCCAGCACCAGCAGCGAGCGCCCATCGCGGGACCAGCGAACCGTGCCCGCCCCGGCCGCCGGCTCCCCGCCCAGCACATCGCACACGACCAGGCCCGGCACCTCGGCGGCCTCGCCGGATTCGGCGTCCGCGACCCACACCCCGACGCCCTCGGCCTGGTCAACGGTGAACGCGAACCGGCGCCCGTCGGCCGCCCAGACCGGGGCGCCCACCTGCGCCCCGTCCGGCAGGCGCAGGTAACGCTCCGCGCCGTCGTCGACCCGCAGCGCCGACAGTCTGCCCGCGCGGCGCAGCCGCCGGCGGGCCCGCAGCCGCGGGTCGATCCGCAGCCCGGCCAGCGCCAGGTACGGGCGGGCCAGCATGGCGACCACCGGGTGGGCCGCATGGTGGACCAGCGCGAGGTACCGGCCGCCGGGGCCCATCGACACCATCGGGGTAGGCGGCGCGTCGATGACCGGCATCAGGTCTGCGGCGGGCATTGCGTATGGCACGGCATTCCTATCGCGACGTCGGTAGATGGTGACGCAGCGGTCAGAATAGCGGGCGAACGGGCCGGGGTACCGTGCCTGCCGCCAGGCCGTCACCTGGACACCCTGCCTGCCCGTCGCTTACGCTTGACTGTATGGTCAGTCAAACGGATTGCCCCCCTGCCCCGCTGGACCCCGGCGCCGTCGCGCGGTCCCTCGCCCCGTTCGGGGAGAGCCGGATGCTGCCCCGGGCCGCGTACGTCGATCCGGCGGTGTTCGAGTGGGAGAAGCGGCACATGTTTGGCGGCTGGGTGTGCGCCGGCCGCAGCGACCAGGTGGCCGCGCCGGGTGACATGCGCGCCGAGCCGGTCGGCACGGGCAGCGTGCTGCTGACCCGCGCCGAGGACGGCGCGCTGCACGCGTTTGCCAACACCTGCCGGCACCGGGGGCATGAGCTGCTGCCGTGCGGGGCGTCCGCACAGCAGAAGGTGATCATCTGCCCTTACCACTCGTGGACCTACGCGCTGAACGGGAACCTGCGGGCGGCCGCGGGCTTCAAGAACCGGCCCGGGTTCGTCGCCGCCGAGTGGGGCCTGGTCGAGCTGCCGGTCACCGAGTGGCACGGCCTGGTGTTCGTGGACGAGTCGGGCCAGGCTGGGCCGCTCGAGGCGGGCCTGGGCAGCCTGGAGGAGCACATCGCCCCTTATGAGATGGAGCGGCTGGTGGTGGCAGGCCAGCATAACTACGACGCGGCGGCCAACTGGAAGATCCTCACCGAGAATTACCACGAGTGCTACCACTGCCCGGTGATCCACCCGGAGCTGTGCAAGGTCAGCCCGCCCAAGAGCGGAGAAAACCTGTCCGCGCCGGGCATCTGGGTCGGCGGCTGGATGGACCTGCGCGACGGCATGGCGACCATGTCGCTGGATGGGTCCAGCAGCGGGGCGCCCTTGCGCGGCCTGGACGCGACCGGCCTGCGGACCGTCCTCTACGTTGGCATCTTCCCCAACGTGCTGGTCAGCCTGCACCCCGACTACGTGATGGTGCACCGGCTCATCCCGGTGGCGCCGGACCGCACCAAGATCGAGTGCACCTGGGCGTTCGCCCCCGAGTCGTCGGCGAAGCCCGGGTTCGACCCGGGGTATGCCGTGGAGTTCTGGGACATCACCAACCGCCAGGACTGGCACGCGTGCGAGTCGGTGCAGCGCGGGCTCAGCTCCTCGCGGGCCGTGCCCGGCCCGCTGTCGCGCGAGGAGGACGCGGTCTACCAGTTCGTCACCATGGTCGCCCGCGGCTACCAGGGTGAGCGCGTCTGGACCACCGGCGTCCCCGAGCCCGTGCGGTAGCTTCTCAGGCGCGAATCTCCGGGCAGTGCCGCTGTTTGGCCGACCATCTGGCCGCGATGGACCGTCACGCCAGTACCGCGGGACCCCGCTTGACCATCTGGCCGGCGATGATCGCGCGCTGCACCTCGCTCGTCCCCTCCCAGATCCGCTCCACCCGCAGCTCGCGGTAGAACCGCTCGGCCACGTTCTCCCGCATGTAGCCACGGCCGCCGAACACCTGGACGGCACGGTCGGCGACCCGCCCGGCCATCTCGGAGCAGTACAGCTTCGCCATGGAACACTGGGCGTGCGAGACCTTCACGTCGGCGCCCCGGTCGATGGCCCGCGCTGTCTCATAGGTGAGCGCGCGCGCCGCGAACAGCTCGGTCAGGCTGTCCGCGAGCATCGCGCCGACCAGGCCGTACTCGCTGATCGGCCGGCCACCGGCCTGCCGCTCTCTGGCGAACGCGGTTATCTCCTCGGTGAGCCGCCCGGCGGCGCCCAGGCACCGGGCCGCCACCATCAGCCGCTCGAACCGGAACCACTCGTAGGCGAAGGCCATGCCGTCCCCCTCCGCGCCGATCAGGTTGGCGGCGGGAACGCGAACGTTGTCGAACGAGACGATCGGGTGGTGGTGGCTGATCGTGTGCGCATAAGCGGGTGTTCGCACCACGCCGACACCGGGGCTGGGCAGGTCGACGAAGAACATCGCGTGCTCGCCGTGGTGCTGGCCGCCGTCGAGTATTGCCTGGAAGAAGGCGTAGTCGGCGGTGTTGAACGAGGTGACATGCCACTTGATGCCACGCAGCAGGTAACCGTTGCCGTCCCGGCGGGCGGTCGCCTCGATCGCCGCCACGTCCGAGCCCGCGCCCTCCTCGGTGATCGCGTAGCACTCCTCTCGCTCGCCGCGCACCGTCGGGCGCACGTACCGCTCAAGCTGGTCCGCGGTGGCCACCGACGGCAGCCAGGACGGGGGAGTGCTGGCCACCCAGCCGAGCGCGTTGGTCACCCGCCCGGCCTGTTCCTGCACCAGCACCTGCTGGAGCGTGCTGCAGCCGCCGCCGCCCAGCTCGGCGGGCATGTTGGTGGCGCACAGCCCCAGTTCCCTGGCGCGCGCAGCATGCTTTTCCGCCACCCCGTCGGGCAGTTCCCCGCCGTTCAGCTCGGCGGTGGCCTCGAACGGGATCAGCTCGTCCGCGAGCGCCGCGGCTCGCTGCTGGATGTCAAGGTCGGACTTGGTCAGCCCGTACATCGTTCCTCCGGTGGTCAACTCACGGCGCCGCTGTCCAGCAATATTGACTGAATGTTCAGTTTATGTAAGCATCGTGCTCGTGCCAATGGCGAGCGATGGCCTGGGGCTTCCGGACACCGCGGATGCGGTGGTGGTCGGCGGCGGGACCATCGGCGCCTGGTGCGCCTACTTTCTGCGGAAGGCGGGCCTGGAGCGCGTCGTCCTGCTGGAAAAGGGCGTGCTCGGCCAGGGCGCGAGCAGCCGCGCCGCGGGGGTGGTCCGGCTCCAGGGCGGCACGCCGGAAGCGGTCCGGCTGGGCATCTGGTCCCGCCGGTTCTACCTGAGCCAGCGCGCGGAACTCGGCACGGACTCGGGCTTCGTGACTCGGGGGTACCTGCTGCCGTGCTTCACCACGGCCGAGGTCGAGGCCGCCAGGGAACGGCTGGCCATGCAGTCGGAGTTCGGCATCGGCGCGTGCTGGCTGGACCCGGATGAGGTGGACGCGCTCAACCCCGCCCTGGCGCCCGGGCAGACGCTGGGCGGCACGTTCTGCGCCGACGACGGGTTCATCAGCCCGCCGCGCAACGTGGCCGCCTACACCGCGGCCCTGCTGTCCAGCGGCGTCATCGTCGCCGAGCGGGTGGAATTCCGCGGCCTGGTGGCCGGCGGCGGCCAGGTGCGCGGAGTTCGGACCAGTGATGGCGAGGTGCACGCGCCGACCGTCGTGCTCACCGGCGGCCCGAAGCTGGCTCAGGTGGGGGCGCTTGCCGGGATCCGCATCCCGGTGGGCGGGGTCCGGCACCAGGTCGCGGTGACCGAGCAGCACCCCGACCTGGAGCCGTCCCGGGTGCCGATGGTGTTCGACCTGAGCGCCGGCCTGTACTGGCGCCCCGACGAGGGCGGCTTGCTGTTCGGGATGAGCAACCCCGCCGAGCCGCCGGGGGAGAACCGCAGCGTGGACCTGGAGTACCTGGCCCGGATGCGGACCAGGCTGGAGATCCTGGTTCCGGTCACCGCGGGCCTCGGGCTGCGCCGCCTCTGGGCGGCCACCATCGACTACACCCCCGACCACCTGCCGATCATCGGGCCGGCGGCGGACCGGGACGGCCCGCTGGCCGGGGTCACCGTGGCCAGCGCGGGCGGCGCCGGGATGATGTGGGGCCCCGGGGTGGCCCGCGCCGCGGCCGATGTCGCGCTGACCGGCGCCAGCGACGTGGTGGACACCAGCCGGCTCGGCCTGGACCGCTTCGACGAGCGCGGGCACAGCAAACTGGCGGCCGACCCGGTCGCCCTCCCGTTCCCGAGTAACACAGGAAGCACACGACCATGACTCAAGCACTTCCCGGCACCCCGTTCCTTGCCGCCGCCGCGCTCGCGGGCGACCTGGAGGACTGGGGGCCGCTGGACGAATCAACCGGAGCGCCGATGCAGACATCGGGCATTACCTTGTGGTCCGACGGCGACCAGGAGGTCGGGGTCTGGGAGTGCACCCCGGGGCCATCGCATTGGACCCTGGAGACGCACGAGGCGGTGCACATCCTGTCCGGCCGGATGACGGTCACCCCGGACGGCGGGGCGCCGGTGGAGATCGGCGCGGGCGATGTCGCGGTCTTCCCCCGCGGCTGGAGCGGCACATGGCAGATCCACGAGAAGATCCGCAAGCTGTACGTGCTCTACTGACCCTGCGTTAAGCTCTCGGCGGTGTCGCAGAACCGGGGGTCCGTCTTGGGCATCGACGATGTGATCGAACGAATGACCGTCCTGGCGGACGAGCTTCGCCAGGACGGTGATCGCCGGCTGGCTTTCCACGCCACCTATCTGCGCACCACCCAGGCGGTCGCCTCGGCCCTGCGCGCCGCGGCCTTCGCGGACACCGACTGGGTGGACCGCTGGGATGTGGCCTTCGCCCAGCTCTACCTCGACGCCCTGGATGCCAGCCGGCGCGGTGACCCGGTGCCCGAGCCGTGGGCGGTGGCCTTCGCCGTTGCGGCAGACCAGCCGGACCTCCCGACGGTGCGCCATGTCCTGCTCGGCATGAACGCCCACATCAACTACGACTTGCCGCAGGCGCTGCTCGCCGTGATCAGCGACGCCGAGTTCGACGATCCCGCGGTGCGGGCCCGCCGGGCAGCCGACCACCGCAGGATCGACGAGGTGCTGGCCGTCCAAGTCGGCGCCGAGGATGCCAAACTCCAGCAGCTGCACGCCGCCAGGACCTGGCAGGACCGGGCGCTGCAGCCGGCCAACCGGATGGCCACCCGGCGGTTCTTGCGGGAGTCCCGTGCCAAGGTGTGGGCCAACGCCCTGGAGCTGAGCAAGGCCCGCAGGGCCGGGCCGGATGCTTACGGCGCCCGCCTGGGCCAGCTGGAGAAACTGTGCGGCAGGCGGGTGGCCGACCTGATGCGGCCGGGCCCGGTCCTGCTCCGGCTGGCCGCTGGCGGCTTCGGGGTCCGGCTGGCCGGCGGCCGGCAACCGGCGGCGCACGGCGGCGGCCGCGCGGGCGCCAGCAGCACCGGGCTGCGCTCCTTCGACCCGGTCAAGCTCGGCAGCCTGGAGACCGAGCTGTGGATGACCTACTACCGCAGGCAGTGGGGGCGGTTCCTGGTGGCCTCGCTGCGGGTGGTGCACGGGACATTCGGCATGGACTGGCTGCGGTCCTGCCACGGGGCGTGGCTGGTGCTGCGGGCCAACCAGCTCTGGGCCCCCAACCCGGGCGATCCGGACGGGGCGCGGCGCTGCATGGCCCGGTTCTACGCGCTGCTGCTGCTCACCCACGGGGCGCCCGCCGACCCCGCCCGCGCGGCGCGGCTGGAGGTGGACTGGTGGGCGGCGCACCGGGAGCACCAGTACGCCGAGGGCAGCGACGACGGGCCGCTGGTCACCGCGCTGGCCCGGCTGTACGCCTACCTGTACGGCGCCGGCGAGGCGGCGGTCCGCCCGGCGGCCCAGCACCGCGCGCGGGCGATGGATATCTCTGACCGGTGGGTCGTCGGCGGGCGCGACCCGCGCAGCCCGCTCATCGCCGAGGAGCGGGACGAGCTGATCCGTTGCTATGCCGCCTTGCTGGCCGCCCGCGCGCCCGTTAGCGGCGCTTAGCTACCGGCGCTGCTAGCACGTCGACCGCCACGGCCCCGTCCGGGCCGCAGATCAGCGGGTTGATGTCCAGCGCAGCCAGTTCGCCGTCCAGCTCGCACGCGATCGCGGACACGGCGGTGATCGCCTTGGCGATGGCGCCGAGGTTGGCGGGTGGCCGGCCACGGAACCCGGCCAGCAGCGGCGCCACGCGCAGCCGGGAGAGCATCTGCCGCGCCCGGGGCGGGTCCACCGGGGGCAGTGCGACCGCGCGGTCGGCCAGGTGCTCGACGAGGACCCCGCCCGCCCCCACGACGACCAGCGGCCCGAGGCCCGGGTCGGCGAGGATCCCCAGCGACAGCTCGGTGCCCGGTCCCGCGGTCTCGCACACCAGCACCCGGGGCCCGAGCCGGCCTGCGAGCGCCGCGTACCCGGTTTCCAGTTCCGCCGCGTCCCGGATGCCGAGCACCACCCCGCCCGCGTCCGACTTGTGCGGCACGTCTGGCGCCGCGGTCTTGAGCACCACGGGGTAGCCGATCTCGGCGGCCGCAGCCAGCGCCGCGCCGGCCGTAACTGCGGCCCGGGCCCGCGCCGCCCGAATCCCGTAGTCGCGGAGCAGGCGGAAAGCCTCGGCCGGCGCCAGTGGCCCGGACCGCAGCGCCCGGGCCCAGCGCTCACGGCGAGCAGGATCGGCCGGCGGCGGCTGCGGCCGGGGGGACCAGGCGCCGTGCGCCAGCAGGTGGCGCAGGGCCAGCAGCCCGGTGCGGGCGCCTTCCAGCACCGGGATGCCCGCGGCGCGCAGTTCCCCGGCCGCCGCGGGATCGATGGCCGAGGGAATGTTGGCCAGCACCGCCAGCGGCTTGCCGGTACGCCGCGCGACTTCGGTCAGCGCGTCTGGATACGAGCGGTCCCCGTCGAACTCGGTCAGCAGGTCCACCGCGAGCGCCACCGCGGCCACCGCCGGGTCGCCCGCCAGCGCGGCGAGCGACTCGGTGAGCTGCCACTGCGCCTTGGCGCTGGCGCCCCACATGTCCAGCGGGTTGGCTGGCGCCAGCCCCGGGTCCAGCACCTCAGCCAGCCGCCGCGTCGTGGCCGCGCCGATCTGGCCGAACGGCACGCCCAGGTCGTCGGCGAGGTCGGCGATGTGCGCCCGTTCCAGGCCGGAGTCGTGCACCGTCGCGATGCCCCGGGCGCCGTCGCTGGCCGGCGTCGCCCGCGGGCCGATCGTGAACAGCTCCACCGTGTCGGTCAGCTCCGCCAGGTCGGCGACCCGGTGCACGCCGTAGGCGTCCGCGAGCGCCTCCCACGCGCCTTCCGGCCCGGCCAGCGCCCCGGAATGCGCGGTCACCAGCGCGCGCCCGGCGGCGGACCGTCCCGCCGTGAGCAGCACCACCGGAATTTGCCGAACGGCCGCCGCCTCCAGCGCTCGTCGCAGCGCGCCGGTGTCCCGCATTGCCTCAAGCACCAGTGCCAGCACCCGGGTCTGCGGCAGGCTCAGGGCGTAGGCCGCGTACTCCGCGGCCGAGGTGACCAGCTCCTGGCCGGAGGACACGGCCACCGTGTACCCGAGCGGCCGGTGGGTGCGCAGCAGGGCGGAAAACACCGAGCCGGACTGGGTGACGAGCGCGACCGGGCCCGCGGGAAGCGGATCCGGCTCCTGGTACCCGATCGCCCGCAGCCCGTGCCCCACGTTGACGAAGCCCATGCAGCCGGCGCCGCACAGCGCCATCCCGGCAGCGCGAGCCGTCGCAGCGATCTGGCGCCGCAGCCCGTCGCCGTACGCTCCGCCGAAGATCACCGCCGACCGGTCGCCGCGCCGCGCGGCCAGCTCCACCTGCCCGGCGAGCGCCGCGTCGGGGACCCCGAGCAGCACCAGGTCCACGGGACTGCGCAGGGCAGCCAGCGACGGGTGGCACGGCACCCCGCCGATCTCCCGGTACTTCGGGTTGACCAGGTACATCGCTGGCGCGGCCGGGCTGCGGGCCACCTCGGCCACCATCCGGTGCCCGAGCGTGCCCGGCCGCGGGCTCGCGCCGACCAGGGCCACGCTGCGGGCTTCGAGCATCGCGCGCAGCGCCGTCTCTTGACCTACCCGGTGGTTGAGAGCGGTCACCTGCGTCCGGTAATCCTCCGACGGCTTGCCTTCTTGTCGGTGATCGCCGCCTTCGCCGCCTGCATGCCGGGGATGCCGCAGACGCCGCCGCCGGCGTGCGTGGCGGAACTGGCGTAGTACAGGCCGGCGATCGGCGTGCGGTAGTCGGCGAAGCCGGGCGCGGGGCGCATGTGGAACAGCTGCTCCAGGGACAGCTCCCCGTGGAAGATGTTCCCGCCGATCAGCCCGTAGTCGTGCTCCAGGTCGTAGGGGCCGACGATGTCACGGTGCAAGATCGCGCTCTTGAGGTTGGGCGCCAGCTCGCTGTAGCAGTCGATCATCCGGTCGGCGTAGGCCTCCAGCTCCTCCCGGTGCGGCTCGAGGTTCCAGTCAGCCGGCACCCACTGGGTGAACAGCGACATGATGTGGTAGCCCTCGGGGACCAGCGTCTTGTCGAACGCGGTGGGGATGACGCCGTCGCTGAACGGGCGCTGCGCCGGGCGGCCCTCCCGTGCGTCGATGAACGCGCGCTCGATGTACTCCATGGTCGGCGCCATCTCGACCGAGCCGGTGTGGTGCTCGGCCAAGTCGGTGCCGGGGTCGGCGGTGAAGTCCGGCAGTTCGGCCAGGGCCAGGTTGATCTTCACTACGCCGCTGCGGGTCTTCCAGTGCTCGATGTCACGTACGAAGTCGCCGGGCAGGTGCTCGCGCCCCACGTGGTCGAGGAACGCGGTCCGCGGGTGCAGCGAGGACACGACCACGCCCGCGCGGATCTCCTCGCCGGATTCCAGCACCACCCCGGTGGCGCGGCCGCCGCTGGTCAGCACCCGGGCCACCGGCGCCCCGGTCCTGATCTCGGCGCCGAAGCCGCGGGCCGCGCTGGCGACCGCGTCCGCGACCGCGCCCATCCCGCCTTCCTGGAAGCCCCAGTTGCCGAGGTGGCCGTCGCCCACGTCGCCGATCGAGTGGTGTGCCATCACGTACGCGGTGCCCGCCTCGTACGGCCCGGCCCAGGTGCCGATCACTCCGTTGACCGCCAGCGCGCCCTTCACCTGCGGCGACTCGAACCAGTCATCGAGCAGGTCGGCGATGCTCATCGTCATCAGCCGGGTCACGTCGGCGATCGTCCGCACGTCCAGCCCGCGGTGCCGCCAGGCCAGCCGCAGGGTCTCGCGGAGGTCGCGGGGGGAGCGGGCGCCGAGTTTCGGCGGCACGGTGAGCAGCAGCGGGCCGAGCACCTCGGCCAGGCCGGCCAGCCAGGCGTCCCAGCGGGGCATGGCGTCGGCGTCTTTCACCGACCACCTGGCCACCTCTTCGTGGTTGCGCTTGGCGTCGTCGGCGTACAGCTTGATCGAGCCGCCCTCGGGGAAGGCCTGGTAGTAGGGGCCCATCGGGTAGATCTTGTAACCGTGCCGGGGCAGGTCGAGGTCGTTGATAATGGTCGGCGGCATCAGGCTCATCACGTAGGAGAGCCGGGTGACCCGGAACTGCGGCGCGTCGGGCCAGGGCGCCTCGGTGGTGGCCGCGCCTCCCGTCTTTCCGCGCGCTTCCAGCACCAGGGTGCGCGCGCCCGACCTGGCCAGGTACGCCGCGGCGACCAGCCCGTTGTGGCCTCCGCCGACGACGATCGCGTCATACCGTCCGGCCATGGGTTCCGACCTCCTGCCTTCCGGCGCATCCGCCGGGAAGGTTGACCCCGGCGCCCGCCTGCAAATGTTTGACTGAATGTTCAGTCTAGAAACTGGTACGCTTGGCCACAAGGCCGGTGTGCTTGGTGACTCGATTGACCGGATTGGAAGAGGCAGGTGCCAAGATCGTTCGTGTCGGCAAGGATGGGTCCATGAAGGTGCGGGCGAACAACGTCGGCACGGCCGATCAGCGGCGGGAACAGATGCTGCGGGCGGCGATCGACGTCATCGTGGAGCGTGGGTACGCCGAGAGCCGCATCGCCGACGTGGCCGACCGGGCAGGGACCAGCCCGGCACTGGTCATCTACTACTTCAAGACCAAGGACCAGCTGCTCACCGAGGCCATCCGGTTCTCCGAGGACACCTGGTATGAGGCTGGCACCCGCCGGATGGAGCAGATCCCCACGGCGGCCGGCAAGCTGGAAGAGATCGTTGCCATGTGCTGCCTGCCCGAGGCGGACACTGAGCCGGAGACCTCCTGGGTGCTATGGCTCGATCTGTGGTCACAGGCGGTACGCCATCCCGAGGTAGCCGGCGTCCGGCAGAAGTTCGACGAGCGGTGGCGCGAACTGATCTGCTCGCTCGTGGTGGCGGGCCAGGAGACCGGCGAGTTCCGCCCGGTCGAACCGGTCGAGTTCGCAGTGCTGCTGTCTTCGCTGCTGGACGGGCTCGCGGTGCAGATCGCGCTGGAAGACCCGGCCGTGAGCCCGGCTCGTGCGTTCGAGCTGGCCATGAGGTTCGCCGCCGCGCAGCTCGGGTTCACCTGGACGCCGCGCCACGCTGGGCGCGGATCGCAGGCGCGGCGCTAGCCAACCCCGCAGTGCCGCCGGGAATTGCCCGCCCCTGCTGCCGTAGTCTGCACGCGGCCGCCTAACATGCTGATGCACGTGCATCTGGTGCTTGCATCACGAGCCGGGGCACGGCAGAATGCGGGTTGCATACGTTTGCAGTCCTTGGTCCGAGGGAGTGGGCGGGTCGGAATTGTCCGAGGCGGCGGTGAGGACAGCGCCCGCGTGCATCTCGGGCTGCCCGTGCCCTGCGGAGAACTGGCACTGGCTCACGTCGGCCGCGGAGATGGCCGCCGAGGTCAGCGGCGTCTGGCCAATCGCGTGGAGCCCCAGCGCGCAGCGCTGGCCCGGCTACCCGAAGGTGGCTACCCGAACGCCGGGGGCCGGCGCCGAGTCGGTCCGGGTCGCCCGGGACTTCACCGCCGCCACGCTGCAGCGCTGGGCCATCGGCGAGCGCGGCGAAGATATCGTCGTCGTGGTTTCCGAATTGCTGACCAACGCGCTGCGCTACACGGTGCCGTGTCCCGGGTCGGTGTGGCCGCGCTGGCCGGTCCGGCTCGGCCTGCTGCAGCCGGGGCCGTGGGTGCTGTGCGCGATCTCCGATCCCAGCGACGAAGTCCCGGTAGCCAAGGATCCTGGCTGGTTCGGCGAGTCGGGCCGCGGCCTTCACGTGGTGTCCTCGCTGTGCGACGAGTGGGGCTGTACCGAACCGGGGCCCATGGGCAAGGTCGTCTGGGCCATGTTCGCGACCAGCCAGCCCTGGTAGCGCGCGACTGCCGGCCGGGCAGCGATCAAGCCGAAGATGACCGCTTCGCTGGCGAAACGCTGGCGAACCGCTTAAGATCCTGACTTATGACCGGAGGCCAGGTTCAGATCGTCGACCTCGTCAAGCGCTTCGACGAGGTCACTGCCGTCGGCGGCATCAACCTGGACGTTGTCGGAGGCGAGTTCTTTTCGCTGCTCGGCCCGTCTGGGTGCGGGAAGACCACCACCCTGCGCCTCATAGCGGGGTTCGAGCAACCTACCGAAGGCCGGATTCTCCTCGACGGGCGCGACGTCGCCCACACCCCGCCCCACAAGCGGAACGTCAACACGGTCTTCCAGTCATACGCGCTCTTCCCCTTCCTCACGGTTGAGCAGAACGTCTCGTTCGGGCTTCGCTACAAGGACGTGGCCAAGGACGAGGCGGGGAAGAAAACGGCAGAGGCCCTCAGCCTGGTGCGACTGGAGAGTTTCCAGAAGCGCCGTCCCAGCCAGCTATCGGGCGGCCAGCAGCAGCGGGTCGCGCTCGCCAGGGCCCTCGTGCTGAACCCGGCTGTACTTTTGCTGGACGAGCCCCTCGGCGCTCTCGACGCAAAACTCCGCAAAGCCCTTCAGATCGAGTTGAAGGCGCTGCAGGAGGAAGTCGGGATCACGTTCATCTACGTCACCCACGACCAGGAGGAGGCGCTCACCATGTCCGACCGCCTGGCCGTGATGTCGAACGGCAAGATCGAGCAGATCGGCACCCCCGTCGAGGTCTACGAAGAGCCATCCACTGCATACGTCGCCGACTTCCTGGGGGTGTCGAACCTGATGTCGGCACTGGGAGACGGCGGAGGAAGGGTGCGCCTTGGCGACTTCCAGCTCGTGGCCGCCCGCGGCGACACTAGCGCCCGAGGACGGATTAGGATCGTCATCCGCCCCGAGCGGGTCCGTCTCGAGGATCATGGGACCCCCGGCGACAACCGCATCCCGGGCATGGTCGAGCGCGTGCTCTACGTGGGCTCCATCATCCAGGTCGTCGTTCACCTAGCGCACGGCGAGAGCCTGCAGGCATGGATGCAGAATCGCGGCGGAGACCCGCCCTTCCAGCAGGGAACGCCGGTGAGCGTCCATCTGCCCGCCGACGCGATTCGAGTGCTCGTGGACGAGACCGAAGTGGCCGACGAGGCGCAGGTCGCCGCCTCCTAGCGTGAGGAGGTCGAGCCGGCGCAGCGGTGAAGGATCAAGACACGCTGGGGGCCGCCGCTTCGTGAGGCGCTCCCGACTGCCCACAACCCGCCACCGGCGAGCCCGGCCACCGCCATCAGATGACCGTCGGCGCCAGGCATGCGGGGGGTTGGCACACTCGACCACCTCCCGCCGACGCCGTGCTCGACCAGCGGCCGGTACCAGCGGCCGTCGAACGAGCTTCCGACCGCCCAGACGTCGTCCGGGGCAGCCGCCCAGATGGCGTTGAGGTCGAGGCTCAGGGAGGCCGCGAGGTCGATGGGGACGACGCGCCAGTTTCGGCCGTCGGCCTGAAGGCTGAAGGCACGGTCTCCACCGCCGCTCCTCGTGGTGCCGACAACCCATGCGCCGCTGCCCCAGACGGCAACTCCGTTCAGCGTGGCGCCATGAAGGCTCACGGACGCGAGGACAGAAGACCAGCTCCGTCCGTCGGCGCGAAGGACCAATGGCTGGGATGGGCCACGCGCCCTGGCCGATCCACCCACCGCCCACACCATGCCGGAGGCGGACGCGCCGACCGCGTTCAGCCCGTTACCCGGGCCGCCGAGCCCCGGCAGCCGGGGCAACTGTACGACGGTCCATCGATAGCCATCCCAGTGCTCCACCAGCGCCCGATAGACCCCCTTGGCGTCCCGGTAGCCGACCGCCCACACGTCTCGCGCGGATGCTGCCGCCACGGACACGAGGGAGTTGTCCCCGGGCCCCGCATTCGGGCTGGCGGTTATGGCCCACCGCCGTCCGTCCCAATGCAGGACCAGCGTCCGGGCCGCGCCGCCCGGGGACCGGGACAGTCCCACGGCCCATGCGTCCGAAGCGGACAGGGCCACGACGGCGTTCAGGAAGCTGCCTCCGGACGGCCGATCGGGGCTAGGGACCGCGCGCCAGGCTCGCCCTTGCCATCGCTCCACCAGTGTCCTGGCTGGACGTCCCGGCGGCAGGGCGACACCAACCGCCCACACGTCCCCAGAAGGGGCGGCGGACACGCCGAGCAGCTCGTCAGACTCACGAGCGCCGGCCGCACCCGTATGCACCTGCCATCCACCCTGGCAGCCGGTGGCGGGACCCGCGCCTCCCGTGCACGACGCCAGCGCCGTCAGGGCGAGGCCGCCGCCCCAGGCGCCTAGGCGTCGCCACCCCGTGATCACCGAGGCGCCTCCAGGGACCTCAGGTCAAGTAGCCAGTCATCTCCTGAGTCTCGGCCCGTTGACCTCTCGTGATTCGACGATACAAAAACACCCCGAGGAGAGCGATCACGAGCGTCGAAACCAGAAGGAAGGTGGCGGCCGCGTTGATCGCCGGCGTGAGCGTCCCTCGCGAGAAGTTGTAGATCTTCACCGACAGCGGTTCCGTGCTGGCGCCACCGGACAGGTACCGGACGGTGATGAAGTCGTCGATCGTGTCGGCGAACACGAGGACGAAGCTGACCAGGATTGCGGGGTACAGCAGGGGCAGCAAGACCCTCCGGACAGCCTGCGTCGGGGAGGCGCCAAGATCCGTCGCCGCTTCCTCGTATTCCCTGCCGATGGAAAGCATACGGGCGCGAACGATGATCACCGGATAAGAGACCTGGTAGGTCACCAGGGAAAGCAGCTGAGCACCGGTCCCGAGGTGCACGAACTTCAGCAGGTAGGTGAAGAAGAGGAACATGGATATCCCGATGATGATCTCGGGAATCACAAAGGAGAACAGCATAAGGAAGCTGGCGCCGGCGCGGGCCCGCGCCAGCGGGATATGCCGATCGCGAAGGCCACGCCGATTGGCACCGCTATGAACATGGTGAGAAACGACAGGCGCAGGCTCTGGACCAGCGCGGCGTGCAGCTCCGGGCTTACGAACAGCGATCCGGTCGGGTCGGATTTGGGGTGCCCCCACCACCACTGGGTGGAGAACCCCTGCCAAACGGCGTTCGACCGTCCCGCGCTAAACGAAATCCCAATGGCGATGAGCACCGGCAGCAGCGACCACGCGAGATACATCCACGTGACCGTGGCCAGGATGTACGGCCGGCGCCAGGGGTTCCGCCACCAGCCCACAGGCGTTCTGGTGCTCCTGGAGGGGGCGAGCGGGGCGGCCCCCTCCTTCCGGCGATCGGCTGGAGGGCGCTCACTCACCGCCTTGCTCATTGGTTCCTCTGCGCCTTCGCGGTTTCGCGCATGTAGTACAGCATCGGGATCATCAGGAACACGACCAGGAAGAGGACCAGGACGGCCGCCTCCGGGCCTTGCCCGGTCGCCTCCATCGAGTTGTCGAGCAGATTCCCGAACATCGTGGTCTTCGGGGAGCCCGAGAGCAGATTGTTCGTGTAGTAGTCACCGAACATTGGCAGCGTGACGATCACCAGGCTGGCCAGTATCGCCGGCTTCGACAGCGGCAGGGTCACCCGTACGAACGTCCAGAAGGGGTTCGCGCCAAGATCACGCCCCGCCTCGAGATGGCTCTGGTCGATCCGGTCGAGGAACCCGTACAACGGCAAGATCATGTAAGGGATATAGCCGTATACGAGGCCCATCACGACGGTGAACGGCACCCCGGCCAGCCAGTTGATCGGGTGCGGCGTGATGTGAAGAAACGTCAGCACGTTGTTCACGTAGCCGTTCGGCTGCAGGAGCTCGACCCAGGACAGCATCCGCATCAGGTAGCTGATAAAGAAGGGCGCGATCAGGAGCGCCAGGAAAAGCCCCTTTCGCTTCCCGCCGAACCTGGCCACGTAATAAGCGACCGCGTAGGCGATCACCAGGCAGATGGCGGTCGCCAGGACGACGTAGACGATCGTCCGCAACTCCACGGGCCGGAATTCGCCGGTGGCGAAGTTCCACTCCTCCACCAGGTATCTCTTGGTCCACCACCACGGCTGGTAGACGGGTAGCGGGCTCTGGAAAACCGGATCGACCGTGCCGAACGCGATCGAGACGACCACGTAGAAGGGCAGCACGAAGAGCGCAATCATCCAGAGCGTTCCGGGCAGCGCGAACGTGGGCCAGTACCAGCGCGGATACCAGGTTCCCGAGGCCTCCTCGCGCGACCGCCTCCGTCGCAGGAATCTCACCCGGCGGCGAGGAGGAGGCGCCGACGTGTCAGGCACTGGGGCCGACGTGTCAAGCACTGTTGAACGCTTGCCACGCGTTGTGCCAGAGCTGATCTACCTGCGGGGTGAGCTCCTCCTCGAAGTAACCGGTGTGGAAATCGCTCTCGTGTACGACCGCGTCGGGCAACCACGGGAACACATATGGCTCTCCGTAGTAGCTTTTGGTCGTGGTGAGCGTCGCGGGATCTGCCTGTCGTTGCGGTGGCTGATAACCATTCCAGGAGAAGTTCAGCATCGCGTTCTTGTACGTCATCATCCAGTCGAGGAATTTGTGTGCCAGCACCGGATTCTGCGCATTGGCGGGAATAGTGATCGTGTCGTTGAAGACCGCCCCCTTGCGGTCCGACGGGAACCAGTAGCCGAGCGTCTGCCACGTCTTCATGTTCTGTACTGGCGTGTACTGCCAGGCGGTCACAATGTCCCCCGACCATGCCTGATGGATGTCGTAGGTCCCCTTCGGGATGCCGATGTAGACGCCGTTGATGCTGGTGCGCACGCTGACCGCGTTAATCAGCGATTCCAGCGTCTTCTGCGCTTCATTGATATACTTCGGGTTCCCGGTGTTCAGATCGGTGATGCCGTTCTTCAGCAATGCCATCGAGATGGCTTCGCGGTAATCGTCGTAGATCCCGACCTTGCCCTTGAACTTGGCGTCCCAGAAGATCTCATAGGGGTTCGACATCCCGCGGATCTGAGCATCGGGGATGAGGTCGCGCCGGTACCCGATCCCCGTCGTGTAAGCGACGTACGGCACCGTGTAATGCCATTGCTGGTCGTAGAACGGGTTCTGGTAGGTTTCCCAGACGTCGGAGGCCAGGTGCGGAATGTAGCTGTGGTTGAGCGGCTGGAGCAGCTTGCCGGTGACGAGCTTGCCGAGGACGTCCGGGGTCGGGAAGAAGACGTCGAACTGCAACTGCCCGGTGCGCATCTTCGCGAGTCCCTCGTCCATGTTGTTGAACGTGGTGATCTGGTATTTGCAGTTATAGGCCGCGCAGAACTGCCGCACCACCTTCAGGAAGATGTAGTCGGCCCAGTTGTAGATCTGGAGGGTCGCCCCCTTCTCCGGCGCGAGGCCCGACTTGATGGGTTCACGCCACAGCTTCCACGTGACGGGCGCGTTCTGCCGGGCCAGCGGATACGGCGAGCCGCCGGCCAGTAGCTGCCCACTCCGGGGCCGTTTGCGTGCGCGCCGGAACTGACGGCGCCCGGCTTCGAGCACGCATCGAGGAGCACCGCTGCAGCGGGTAGCGCCAGTGACGCCGCCGCGGACTTCTTGAGGACCTCCCGCCTCGTCATGTCCCCGCCCCAAGACGGTCGCTCCTTTGGATGCCTCGCCATCGTCGCTCACACCCTTTCACGAACGTCTCGACCGCTCGAGACCTCACATCCTGACTGGCCAGTCAGTTAAACCTCGTACCACCCCGGCGCTTCCGCGGCCTCATGACCTGGAACGCGACGATCTTGGCGACCGTGCCGACGGTCTCGTCGGCTTCCTTCCCGCGGTTGCCTGGCCTTCCGTCACATCCTGACTGAACATTCCGTCAATTAGACTTACTCCTCCTTGGCTAACGTCCGCAAGCCCGCGAAGGTTACAGATCGCTCAAGGGCTCACCGCGGCGGCAAAAGCGGCGAAGTTCCTGATGAATCGGTCGATGTCGGACTCATCGTGCTGAACCGAGATGAGCCACTGCTCGATCTTGCCCCAGGGCGGAAGGAAGACGCCACCGTTGTGCTGGAACAGCCAGTGAGCATGGCTGTACCGGTCGTCGATGGACAGGAAGCCGCGGTAGTCCCGGACCGGCTGGGCCGAGAACACCACGCAGCCCTTGGCGCCGGCGGTCACCACGTGCGCGGCCAGCCCGGCTGCGGCGATCTCCCGCTCGATGCCCGAGGCGGCCCGCTGGGCGAGGGCGGCGATCCGCTGGTAGGCGTCCGGCGTGGCGACCTCGCAGAGCATGGCGCGCGCGGCGGCGAGCGCGAGCGGGTTGCCGTTGAACGTGCCGACCATTTCGTAGTCGCCGGCCGCGACGTGCGCCATCACCTCGGCCGATCCGCCGATGGCCGCGATCGCGATCCCGCCACCGATCGCCTTGGCCAGGCAGGTGATGTCGGGCACCACTCCGGTCAGCCCGGTGGCGCCGGCCGGCCCCGCCGTCAGGCCGGTCTTGACCTCGTCGAAGGTGAGCAGGGCGCCGTGGGCGTGCAGTAGTTCCTTCAGCGCCGCCAGGTACCCGGGCTCGGGGTGGATGATCCCGGCGTTCATCATGATGGGCTCGATGATCATCCCGGCGATCCCGTCCGGGTGCTCGTCCAGCAGCCGGGCGACGCTGTCGGTGTCGTTGAAGCCGGCGACCAGCGTGAGCCTGACGAACGCGCCAGGGATGCCGGTGCTGGCGGGGGTCTGGGCCGGTTTGCCCTCCGGGCCCGCTTCGTCGGCCTCGGGGGCGACGGAGACCTGGACCGAGTCGTGGTGGCCGTGGTAGCAGCCCTCGACCTTGATGATCAGGTCCCGGCCGGTGATCGCGCGCATCAGGTGGATGGCGTCCATCGTGGCCTCGGTGCCCGAGTTGGCGAACCGCCACAGCGGCTGCCGGAACCGGGCGGCGAGTTCGTCGGCGACCGCCACCGCGTCGCCGGTGGGCTGGGCGAAGTGGGTGCCGCGGGCGACCTGGCGCCGCACCGCCTCGACGATCACGGGGTGCGCGTGCCCGGCCAGCCCCACGCCGTAGCCGCCGTGCAGGTCCACGTACTCGTTGCCGTCGACGTCATAGACCTTGGAACCGAGGCCGTGGCTGAGCCAGACCGGCTGCGGCGCGGTGATCTGCCAGCTCGAGGTCACCCCGCCGGCCAGCGACCCGGCCGCCAGGGTGGCCATGTCCCGCGACCGGGGCTGGCGTGCGGCGAAGATTCTCTCTTGCTCGGCGATGATCTCGCCGAGGTCGGCTGGCAGTCGCACGGTGCTGTCCTGCGTGCTGGACACGTCGGCCCTCCTGTTTGACTGAACATTCAGTCTAAAAGGCGGCGTCGCGGGATGACAAGGGTGGTCCGCGGCGCGCGCCGGGTCCTATGGTGGCAACCAAAGGTCACCACCGGTCTGGGCAATCAGGAGGGATCAAATGAAGACGAGGGCCGCTGTCTTGCGTGCAGTGGGCCAGGACTTTGAGGTCACCGAGCTGGAACTCGATCCCCCCAAGGCCGGTGAGGTGCTGATCCGGTACGTGGCGGCCGGCCTGTGCCACTCCGACGAGCATCTGCGTCGCGGGGATCTCCGGCCGCGCTTCCCGATCGTCGGCGGTCACGAGGGCGCCGGGATCATCGAGGAGGTAGGGGAGGGCGTCACCCGACTGCAGCCCGGTGATCACGTCATCTGCTCGTTCCTGCCGGTCTGCGGCCACTGCCGCTGGTGCTCCACCGGCAAGTCGAACCTGTGCGATCTGGGCATATCGCTCCTGGACGGGTGCCTGCCCGACGGCACCTACCGGTTCCACGGCGGCGGCGAGGACTTCGGCGGTATGTGCATGCTCGGTACGTTCTCTGAGCGCGGAGTCATCTCCGAGCACTCCGCGGTCAAGGTGGACCCGGACCTGCCGCTGGACAAGGTCGTGATCATCGGGTGTGGGGTGCCGACGGGGTTCGGCTCGGCGGTGCATGCCGCGGCGACCGAGCCCGGTGACACCATCGCGATCTACGGCATCGGCGGCATCGGCATCAACGCCGTCCAGGGGGCCGCGCTGGCCGGGGCGCGGAACGTAGTGGCGATCGACCCGCTGGCCAACAAGCGCGAGGCGGCGGAGCAGTTCGGCGCCACACACAGCTGCGCGACCGCCGAGCAGGCGCAGGAACTGATCACCCAGCTCACCCGCGGCGTGGGCGCGGACAAGGCGATCGTCACCGTGGGGGTCGTGACCTCCGAGGTCGTCACGCACGCGTTCAACGCGATCCGCAAGGGCGGCACCGTGGTGGTGACCGGGCTGGCCGACCCGGCGAAGACCACGATCGAGCTGTCCGGCGCGATCTTGACCACGTTCGAGAAGCGCATCCAGGGGAGCCTGTTCGGTTCCGGTGACCCGTTCCACGACATCCCGCGGATGGTGGAGCTCTACCGGGCCGGCGACCTCAAGCTGGACGAGCTGATCACCGCGACGTACACCCTCGACCAGGTCAACCAGGGATACCAGGACCTGCTCGACGGGAAGAACATCCGCGGCGTGATCGTGCATGACAGCGCCTGACCCCGGCGGCCCGGCTGGCTCGGGCTTGGCATACGTGGTCATGGTCAATCGGTAGTGAGGAACTCGGCTATCTCGCCGGGTGACCCCTCCGCCACTAGGTGCCCGGCGCGGAGTACCAGGGCCCGATTGGCGGCTAGCAGGACGCGGGGATCGTGGGAGGCAAGGATCACGCCACCGCCGCGCTGGCTGACTTCCCGCAGGGCCTCGATCACGACGTTCGCCGCCTCGTGGTCCAGCTCAGCCGTGGGCTCGTCGGCGAGGACGAGGTCAGGATCGGGTGCGAGCGCGCGGGCCACCGCGACTCGTTGCTGCTGTCCGAGTGAGAGCTCGAACAGGCGGTGTTCGGCTCGGTCCTCGAGATCGAGTCGGCGGAGCCAGCTTTCCGCGGCCGCGGCTGAGGCATCCGGGTCGGCGCCCGAGATGAGGAGGGGCAGGTAGACGTTCTCGCGCGCGGTCAGAGCCGGGAAAAGGCCAAGGGATTGGAATACCACGCCGAACTGGCTGGCCCTTTGGCGCGCCAGCTCGGTTGCAGACAGGTCGGCGAGTGACCGCCCGTGCCACATCACGCATCCACTATCAGGTGGTTCGAAACCTCCCAGGATGCCGAGCAAGGTGCTCTTGCCCGAACCCGACGGCCCCATGACGACAACCAGCTCGCCGGGCGCGAGTTCCAGCGAGACGTTTCGAATGGCGACCGTGCTGGTCCCGCCTTGGCCGTAGGTCCGGTGGAGCTCCTCGGCAGAAAGCAGTGGTGCATGCACGCGGCGGGCGGCGGCGCTTGCACGGGCGCGGGCCGTCGTGTGCTCGCTCGTCGTGGCAACGGACGCCCGCGATCGAACCACTGGCCCGGCTCTGTCGGCCAAGTCCCCTGGCTGGCTTTCGATCGCTTCCTGAAAGCGCCGGATCCTGACCTCGTCTCCCTCCAGCTCTACCTCGAGCTTCGACGCGGCCGGCCCGAGCAACGACGCCGCGGCCTCCGGCAGGGTGATCCGGCCTGATGAGTCGAGGCTTACCCGCCCAGCCGGACCCCTCACCCTGCCATCGATCAAGCGAAACGTGATATCGGTCTTCGAGGCCGCGACTAGGTCGTGAGTCGCCATGACGACTGTCGACCCGAACTTGGCGCACGCAGCTCGAAGCGCCTCGACCACTTGGTCCGCAGCGTCGGCGTCGATCTCCGCAGTTGGCTCATCGGCGAGGACGATGGCCGGCTCGTGCACCAAGGCCACGACGAGGCCTGCCCGCTGCTGCTCACCGCCGGAGAGCACGGCAGGAAGGTGCTTCGCCCTTTCCGCCAATCCGAGGAGCTCGAGCAGGTAGGCGGTTTTTCTACGGCGATTCGCAGCTGGCTTCACACCGGCGAGCAGCAGAGGAAGCTCCGCGTTCTGCGCGACAGTGAGGTAGGGGATCAGGTTTTTGGTCGTCCCCTGCCACAGGAAGCCAACCGTCCGTCTTCGGTAATCCGACAATCCGGCGGCGTCGAGTTGGGAAAGATCCGTACCCCCCACCGATACCAGGCCTGCCGTGGCCGTCTCTACCCCGCCGATCAGGTTTAGGATGGTGGACTTCCCCGCTCCGCTCGGCCCCACGATCGCCGCGAACTCACCCCGTGCGACCTCGAACGAGACGCCCCCCAGCGCCGCGACGCCCACATTCCCCACGCGGTGGACCTTGTAGACGCGGTCCAACCGGATGAACGCCGAACTGTCTCCGTCAGCCTGCACGAACGGGCCGGCGGGCCGCGCATGTGCGTAGTGACCTGCACCGCTGATGCTCATTCAGGCTCGCCTCGCAGGATCGCCACGGGGGAGAGCCGACGGACTCCTCATCGCGGCAACCAGAAGCGTGCCGAACAACGAAGCGGCAGCGACCATCGAAGCGGCCGCGATCGCCGGCCAATCGATCAGGAGACCTGTGGCCGTAGGTTCCACCCGCAGGCGAGGTCACGTTCGAGAGCGTGACGGCCAGCAAACCGAGGCCCACCACCGTTCCGACCGTCGCGGAGCAGAGGACCACGGCGCCGTATTCGAACGCGAGCGCCGAAACGACGTTCCTGAGCTTCGCGCCCAGCGCCTCGAAGGATGCCGCCTCGTACTCGTAACGGCGCCCTCCGAAGTACGCGGACAGAACGAGCGCGAGCATCGCGAGTGCCACACCCGCGATGGCCGCGGCGAACTCGATGCCGATCGCGAGATTCTCCTGATGCGATGCGAGCTGAGCCTCGATTGCCGCCGCGCTCGAGACCGTAGCGACCTGGAGCCCAGCGCGCCGGGTCAAAGCAACTGGGCTCCTGCCTTCCATCGAGAGCACCACGAACACGCCACCTCTGGGTGGCTGAAGCGCCTGCTGGAAGCGCTCGATGAGGGCCCGGACGGGCACCACGGCGAAGGGAAGCCCCTGCTCCGTGGCCGCGGGGAAGGCGTTCATCGTCCCCACAACCCGGACCGGAATGACGACCGAGCCGACCTGGAGGGTGGCATCCCTGGGTGCGCGGCCTGGACCGACTCCACCGATCAGAATCGGCACGGGTTGCGACGCGGGAGCGATACCTCCGAGTGGCCCGCCCTGTGTAACCGTGAGCGCCGCCCGGAGTTCCCCGGCCCCGAGGGGTGTGACGCCGACCGTAGTTCCGCCGGCTTGCAGGCCGCGCCAGGCCGAGACGTCGATCGCTCGCCCGGCGGTGCCTCCCGATAGGAGGAGGTGGGAGAAGAGAAGACGAACCCTGGGATGGCGAAACAAGGGTGCCACCGCCTGTGGTGATCCGCTGACCATGATGGAAAGGAGCCGAGATGCACCGACGATGCGGGCCCGATACGTGCTGGTTCCGGGCCGCAGCACGCCGAGGGAGCGATCGAAGAACATGTCGTTGGACGACGAGAGCACAGCCCGCAGGCGCAAGCCCGCCCCGCCCGAGGCGCTCACCCGAAGCTGAAGGGTCTGCGCGCCCTTCGGCAGGGTCATGCCGATCGGCGGCGCCGGGAGCCGGGACAGCAAAGACGGCAGGGGCAGGCTCGCGTCCCCTGCCTGCCACCATCCGGCCTCCGCGTAGGACGTTGGATCGACACCGATGATCGTTGCCAACTGCAGGCTGGGGGCCGATGAGGCCGCAGCCGACCCGTAGAAGGCCAATGTGGCTGCCGAGCCGAGCCTTTCCGCGGAGGCCACGCCCTGGGCGGGCCAGCCGACCAACAGGCTCCAGTCGGCGCCGACCTGCGCCCGCGCCGCATCCTGGTTGCGGGTCAGCGCGGTCGTTCGAAGAGAGGTTGCGAAGGCGAACAGGGCTGCCGACAGGACCAGCAGCAGCGCGAGCCAGGCGGTTGAACCCGAGCGCGACAGCCTGTGCAACGCCAGGTAGGCAGAAGGCCTGCGAACCCTCTGTGCCGCCCGATCGAGCTTTCTTGCGCCCGCGAGCAAAAGGCGCGCCGCAAGCGCCGCGGCGCCGAGCAGGAGAAGCGTGGGAGCGGCCAGCGCGAGCGGGTCGAGGCCCGTTCCAGAGCCGCCGAGATGGTGGCGGCGCAGCTCCGTCAGCGCCGCGGCGCCCAGCAGCAGAGGCACAAGCTCGTACGGGAGCCGCGCCCACATGCCGCGCTTGCTCCGGGAGAGCGAGTCGGCGCTCCTGGATGACCGTATGGCGAAGCCGCGGGAGCGAGACGACCACCAGGGCCAAGGCGCCAAGAATCACGCCGCCGAGCGCGACCTGGACCGCTCGCGCATTAAGGCCGATCGGAAACAGCGTTCCCGGCAGGGCCGGACCGTGAGCAGCGCGGGCAACGAACGCCAGCCCAACGGCGGTCAGGAGCGAAAGAGGCAAGGCCGCGCTCGCGGCGATGGCCGCCTCCCCTGCCTGCATCGTCACGAGCTCGGACATCCGGGCCCCTCGCGTTGTCAGGACCGCCAGCTCGAACGACTGACGCTCGAGTTTCAGCAAGCCGATGCCGAGCAGCACGCCGAGGCCCACGAGAGCGACCTCTGCCGCGATCACGTAGATCGGCGCCAGCCCTACGGCGACTGCCCGCTCGGCTCCAGGTATGAGCGACGAGAGGTCGGAGGAAACAGTTGTCCCGCCGAGGGTTGTGCGTATCCTTGCGCTTGACTCTTCCTCCCGTAGTGCGAGCGTCCTCAGATCGGCCACGGTCAGCCCGCTGAATGAAGGCTCCGCGTTCCATTCCATGGCAATGCCGTTTGTCTGCCCAAACGAACGCGTGAGCGCCTCGAACCCGGCGCTTGTGGCCAGCAGAGGTGCGCTCGATGGGCTGGACAGCAGCCGGTGACCCGCGTACAGGAGAGGATCCTTGCCTCGCGCCGCCCGGTAGATGCCGCTGACCGTGGCGCGGGTGGTGGCGTCCTGAGTGAGGGATATGCGAGCCCCCGGGGCGATTCCTAGAGCCGCAGCCAGCGGTTGGGGAACGAGAACCTCGTCCGGGGTGGATGGGTCCCGTCCCTGGACTACGAGCAGTTCCCGGAACAGGCCTTGGCGGTAGGCAATACGGGCGGCGGCCGAACGGTGGCCGAGAGAGACCACGGAGTTTCCGGACACCTCTTGCAGGGTCAGCTGCGAAATGTGCAGCGGAGCGAGCCCGGAACGTAGTCGCTGGGAGGCGTGCGACAGATCGAAGTCCGGCCAGGTCAGCAGGCTCACGAAGGTGTCTTTGGCGAGGGGGCTTGCGCTCCGCATGTACCCGTACACGATCGCCTGTTCGGCGCCCGCCGCGAAGATCGGACCGGTGGCCAGGACTCCAACGGAGAAGGCCAGCGCGCAGACCGTAGCCGCCGTCAGGAATCGCTGCGCGATAGCGCGCCTCGCAGCCAGCCTGAGATGGCCCACTACGAAAGTATGGTCTTAACAGCTGATCAAGCGCCAGCGGCCCAATCCTGCAGGTCAGCGCCGACGAGGGCCGTAACCGAGTGTGAAGGGCTGCCGCTGGCGTGACCGGCACAAACGCGCTGATTCAGCCGGGTTGACCGGGGCGCGGCGGCGGTTCCGGCGGCTCGCCGGGCGGCGCGGAACGGATGCCAGGCGATGACCGGCCGCACCGGGGCCGTGCTGCGCGCCCGCAGCGCGCCGGTCCACACCCCCGTTCCATAGGCCACGTCGTCGGCCAGGTGGCCGAGCACGTACCGCACCGGGCCCAGCGACCGGCGCCGCGCGGACCAGGCGGTCAGCGGCGGCCCCAGCAGCAGCGACCCGGCCGCGGCGCGCCGGGCCCAGCGCCGCGCCCGGCCGGTCCCGCCGGGCGCCACGAGCGCCACAGCCAGCACCGGCGCACCGTACTGGCAGGCATAACGGCCCACGCCCAGCCAGGTCTGCCGGGTCGCGGTGAGCATCGCGGGCAGCACCCCCCGGGCGGGCAGCCCGGCCCGGTGCAGCGTGGCGCGCATGGCGAGCACCGACCCGGCGAAACCGAGGCCGGCCACGGCCGGGCTGCCGGCCAGCAGCCCGGCGACGGTCAGCGCCGGCCAGGGGTGAAGCACCAGCGGCGGCACCTGGCCCGGGTGCCGCGCCGCCAGCGGCGCCGCCGAGGTGCCGTAGCGGAACCGCCGCGTGAGCAGCGCCGCCCAGCCGCGCGGTTCGTGGTGGGACACCCGGACCGCCGGGTCGTAGCGGATCCGCCAGCCCGCGTCGTGCAGCCGCCAGACCAGGTCGACGTCCTCCCCCCAGCGCAGCGCGGGGTCGAAGACGCCGCCGGGCCCGGCGGCCGGGACGAGGGCGGCGCGCCGGGCCAGGAGCGCGGCGGTCGGCACGTAAGCCACCCGGGTCCCGGGCGCCACCCGCGCCTCGGCGTCGCCGAGGTCCAGGCAGCACGCCGCGGTGGTGTACCGGCCGGCCCAGCCAGGTCCGGCCGGCGCCGCCACCATCCGCGGGGCCGCCGCCGCCACGGCCGGGTCGGCCAGGTGCGCCGCCAGCCGCTCGATCCAGCCCGGCTCGGGCACGCAATCGCTGTCCAGGAACGCCACCAGCTCGGTCGTCACACCGGGCAGGCCGGTGTTCCGGGCGGCGCCGGGGCCGCCGTTGACCGGCCGCCGCACCACCACCGCGCCATGCGCGGCGGCAACCTCAGCGACCGCGCCCGGGTCCTGCGATCCGTCGTCCACCACCACGACCGGATAGCCGTGCCCCAGGGCGGACAGGCAGCGGTCGAGCAGGACAGCGCGGTCCCGGACCGGGATGAGGACCGTGACGTCGGGCCGCGAAGCCAGCTCCGGCGGCCGCGGATGGGCCAGCCCGGCGTCGGTGAGCTTGCGGGCCAGCCGGCCCGCGGCGGCGCTGCGCACCGGCCCGGCGCGCAGCTCCGCCAGCGCGGCGCGCCCGGCACGGGACAGCCGCAGCACGCGGACCGGCGCGCCGCCGAACAGGGTGCTGGAGTCGAGCTGCTTGGTGCCCGGGTCGATGACCACACCGAAGCCGGCGGGCAGCGCCGCAGCGGCCCCGCCGCCCGGTACTCCGGCCGGCCCGGCGCGGGTCATGGCGCGAGTCCCCGGTCCACCGGCGCCACGGGGCCGGTCATGGCGCGAGTCCCCGGTCCACCGCCGCCACGGGCCGGTCATGGCGCGAGTCCCCCGTCTACCGGCGCCACGGGGCCGGTCATGGCGCGAGTCCCCCGTCTACCGGCGCCACGGGGCCGGTCATAGCGCGAGTCCCCCGTCCACCGCCACCACGGCGCCGGTCATCCCGCTGCTCGCGGGGCTGGCGAGGAAGGCCAGGACCGCGGCTACCTCGGCCGGGTCGAGCAGCCGCCCCGCGGGCTGCTGGCCGGCGAACGCCTCCGCCCCGGGCAGCCGGTACAGCCGGGCGCTCTCGTCCAGGATCGGGGTGGCGGTCGAGCCCGGGCTGACCGCGTTCGCGGTGACGCCGCTGTCGGCCAGCTCGGCGGCGAGAGCACGGATCAGCCCGGTCACGCCCGCTTTGGCCGCGCAGTACGCGGCGAGCATCGGCAGCCCGCGGGTGGCCGCCGCGGATGCGACGGCGAGGAACCGTCCGGACCGGGGCACGGGACGGCGCAGCAGCGCCGGGACCGCGGCCCGGGCCAGCGACAGGACCCCGCCGAGGCTGACGTCGAGCACCGCCTGCTGCTGGGCCGGCGGGACCTCCCAGAGCGGCGCCCCGCCGGCGATCACGCCCGCCGCCGCGACCGCCGCGTCCAGGCCGCCCCAATGGCGCTCCGCCTCGGCCACCGCGGCCGCGACGGCATCCGGGTCCCGCACGTCGGCGACGAAGGACCGCACCCGGCCGGGCCCGGCGCCTCCGCGCGCCCGGCGGACCACCCCGGACAGGTCCGCCGGGGTGGCCATCGGATAGGGCAGCGCGGGGTCGTCGGCCGCGCTGTCCACCGCGAGGACCGACCAGCCCGCCCCGGCCAGCGCCAGCACGGTCGCCGCCCCGATGCCGCGCGCCGCCCCGGTGACCAGCGCAACCCTGTCGTTCATTTCATTGCCTCCCTCGCGGGCGCTTCGCTTGCTTCGGGAGGCTGGTCCTCGCCGCCGGGACACCGCAACGGCGCCTGGGGCGCCTTATGCGGCGTTCGGCCCGGCGGCTGCGGCGTGACACTGCTGTAGTTGACAGAGGCGTCTCAAGGCTCCAAAACGAACCCGGCCAGCGGATTCGCATCGCACGCGGTCACCGGCGCGCGGCGGGACAGCGTGAGCGGGACTGGCCGGCGTTCCCCGGCGCGATCCGGGGCGGTCCGGTGCGAGTGGTCGGGCGATGGCCGCGGCGCCGGGGCGGCCGCCGCGGCCGATGCGAGCGCCCGCTCGCCATGCCCCTTGACGCATTCGGGGTCCGGGCCGTCGAGGGGCAGCCCGGTGAAGAACTTCGCGGCCATGCAGCCGCCGCGGCAGCTGCCGAACGCGGAGCACGATTCGCAGGCCCCACCGGCCTGCGGGCGGCGCAGCCCACGGAACAGCTCCGAGCGCTGCCACACCCCGGCGAACCCGCCCGGATCCCGCACGTTCCCCGCCAGGAAGCTCGGGTGGATCGCGAACGGGCAGGCGTACACGTCGCCGACCGGGTCGATGAGGCACACGACCCGCCCAGCGCCGCACATGCCGAGCCCGGGCAGCGCGCTGCCGTACCCGCTGAGGTGGAAGAACGAATCGCCGGTGAGCACGTCCGCGCCGTGCGCCACCAGCCAGTCATACAGTTCGCGCTGCTGGCCCGCGGTCGGGTGCAGCTCGTCCCAGACGCCGGCGCGCGGCCGGCCGGGCGCAGCCTGGTGATCCGGAGCTGTGCGCCGAACCGGTCGGCGATGGCCTTGAACTCCTCGAGCTGGCCGATGTTGTGCCGGGTCATCACCACCGAGATCTTGAACCCCGCGAAACCGGCGCCGGCCAGGTTCCGCATGGCGCGCAGCGCGACCTCGTACGACCCGCGGCCGCGCACCGCGTCGTTCACCTCGGGGGTCGCGCCGTCCAGCGAGATCTGCACGTCCACGTAGTCCCGGCCGGCCAGCCGGCGGGCGATAACCGGAGTGATCTTCACGCCGTTGGTCGAGAACTTGACCCCGACGTCATGGCCGGTCGCGTAGTCCACGAGCGCCCAGAAGTCGGGGCGCACGGTCGGCTCGCCGCCGCCGATGTTGACGTAGAACACCTGCATCCGCTGCAGTTCATCGATGACCGCCTCGCACTCCGCGGTGGTCAGTTCCCGCGGGTCCCGCCGCCCGGAGCTGGACAGGCAATGCACGCACGACAGGTTGCAGGCGTAGGTCAGCTCCCAGGTCAGGCAGATCGGCGCGGCCAGCCCCTGCTCGAATTGCTCGGTCAGCGCAGTGCTCACGCCGCCTCCCGTTTGCTGATCATCTGCGACGCCGCCAGGGTCTGCAGGGCTCGTGCGTAACGCATCAACTCCCCGGTCGGCACGCCTGCCGCCGTGCACGCCGCACGGGCGCTCGGCTGAGCTGCGAGCGAGCGCACCACCTCGAGCAGGGCCGGGCTTTTCAGGAACGACAGCTGCCGGGTGCCGAAGTGGTAGAGCAGCGCGCCGAAGGCTTCGGGGCGGACCCGGACCTGGGCGTCCAGCCGCCAGGGGGCGTCCAGATCGAACTGCCCCGCGGGCTCAGTAGACGCCGCACATGCCATCGATGGAGACCTCCTCGACAAGGACGTCGTTGGCGAGGACATCGTCGGCAAGGTCGCCGGCGGGGGCAGTGACGACCGTCTCGTCGGCCGGCTCGGCGGTCAGGTTGTCGGCCATGGAGGCTCCTTTGCGGCGTGGATACGGCCTATATTCGTCACAGTGTGCCGAATATAGGGCAGGCTAACAGGCGCCCCGCTGGGATGACGGCGGAGGAAGGGAACCGGCCGATGAGCGTGGCTGCACCTCCCGCCGGGAGCGGGCGCCGCGGGCGCCCGTCCGGCGCCAGCCGCCGCGGGCGCCCGCCCGGCACCAGCCGGCGCGAGCTGGAACTTATCGCCATGCGCTTGTTCGCGGCGCAAGGGTTCGAGGAAACAACCGTTGACCAGATCGCGGTCGAGGCCGGGGTCAGCCGGCGCGCATTCTTCCGCTACTTCGATTCGAAACCGGATGTGCTCTGGGGCGAGTTCGACACCGAGGTCGCGACCATCCGCGCCCTGCTGGATGAGGTCCCGGCCGGGCTGCCGGTGATGGAGGCGGTGCGCCAGGCGGTGCTCGCGGCCAATCACTACCGGGCGGCCGACGTGCCCGAGCTGCGCGCGCGGATGTCGCTGATCGGGTCCGTGCCCGCGCTGATGGCCAATGCCGCAGTCCACTACGACGCGTGGGAGCGCGCCGTCGGCGACTTCGTGGCGCGCCGCACCGGGCAGCCGCCGGATTCGCTGTACCCGCTGGCCGTGGGGCGCGCCACCCTCGCCGCATGCCGCGCCGCCTATGACCGGTGGGTGGCGCATGCGGACGCCGACCTCACGGTGTACCTGGACGCCGCCCTCCGCGCGCTCGCCGCTGGCTTCGCCGACGACGTCCTCGCCAAGGCGCCACGGGGCGCGGGCCACGCCGTCGCGGCGGCCCGCCGCCAAGACCCGCCGCGGCCGCGCTAGTCAGGAGACCCGAGATGGCAAGCACGAGAGACTGGTTCGAGACGGTCGCCGAGGCGCGGCGCCGGGCCAGGCGGCGGCTGCCCCGGTCGGTGTACCTGGCGGTGCTGGCCGGCGCCGAGGCGGGCGTCTCGATGAACGACAACGTCAAGGCGTTCTCGGAACTCTGGTTCCGGCCGCACGTGGCCGGGCTGCCCGCGGCACGCGAGCTTGCCACCACCGTCATGGGCCAGCAGGTCAGTCTTCCGGTGCTGATCTCCCCTACCGGGGTGCAGGCCGTGCATCCCGATGGTGAGGTCGCGGTGGCGCGGGCCGCGGCCAGCGCCGGCACGGCCATGGGCCTGTCCTCGTTCGCGTCCAAGCCGGTCGAGGAGGTCGGCAAGGCCACGGACAAGCTGCTCTTCCAGTGCTACTGGTTGGGCAGCCGCGATGACATCCTGGCCCGGGCGCAGCGAGCCAGGGCGGCCGGCGCCACGGGCCTCATCGTCACGCTCGACTGGGTGTTCGGCACTCGCCGCGACTGGGGCTCCCCCTGGATCCCGGAGCACCTGGACCTGCCGGCCATGGTCCGGCATATCCCGCAGGTCGCGGTCAGGCCGGTGTACCTGGCTCGCTGGATCCGCAGCCGTTCGCTGCCCGACCTGGGCGTGCCCAACTGCGCCGGCTGTGACGGGCAGGTCCCCACCTTCTTCGGCGCCTACGGCCAGTGGATGGGCTCAGACCCGGTCACCTGGGACGACCTCGCCTGGCTGCGGGAGCAGTGGGACGGCCCGTTCATGATCAAGGGCATCACCCGGCCGGATGACGCGCGCCGCGCCGCCGACATCGGCGCCACGGCGATCTCGGTGTCCAACCATGGCGGCAACAACCTCGACTCCACCCCGGCGACGATCCGCTGCCTGCCTGCCGTGGCCGACGCCGTGGGGGACCAGGTCGAAGTCCTGCTCGACGGGGGCATCCGGCGCGGCAGCGACGTGGTCAAGGCGCTGGCCCTCGGCGCCCGCGCGGTGATGATCGGCCGCCCCTACCTGTGGGGCCTGGCCGCGAACGGGGAACGCGGCGTCAGCAACGTGCTGGAGATCTTGCGCCAGGGCATCGGCGAGGCCCTGTACGGGCTGGGCAAGGCGTCCGTGCACGACCTGACCCGCGACGACGTCATCGTGCCCGACGGGTTCACGCTCGGCCAGAAACCCTGACCACAGCCCAACTGGCGGCGAGCCGCCAGCCCAGCAGGAAGACCCCGAGGAACAGCAGCGAGACGACGATAAACGCCAGCGCGGTGCCCTGCCCGGCCAGCACGCGAAGCGCCTGGCCGACTAGCACGGCGCCGAGCCACGCCCCGACTCCGGCAGGGATCAGGGCCAGCGGATGCCGCCAGGCCCGGGCCGCCACCTCGCCGCAGGCCAGCCCGGCCAGGAACGGCCACGCGGTCGAGGCGATGCCCGCCAGGGTCTCGCCATCGCTGTGGCTGGCCCGGCCGATCACGACGAAGGCCAGCACGCAGCAGGCGTCGGCCAGAAGGCTCAGCGCGGCACGCATGAGCTCAGCGTAGGCGCCGGCGCCGGCGGGCCAGGCCCGCGCCGCTACATGCCACAACGATCACAAGCGGAACGATCGTTGCGCCCAGGCCGGGTTCCGCCGCGTGGGCCACGGTCAGCAGCGAGCCCAGGAACACGAGGTAGGCGCCGATGATGAGGGCCCCGGACGCGCGGCTCATTCCGCTGTCGCGGTAGGCGAACGCCAGCGCGATGAGCGTCAGCGCCAGGTACCACACGGCGACGAGGCCCGACTGGCCGGAGGCCGGCCCGAGCCCGACAATCGCGGCGGGCAGCAGCAGCCCGGCGGCGACGTTCAGCGCGTTGCTGTTCAGCGTGGTGCTCAGCATGGCGGCGCCGCGGCCCCGGGCGGCAAGGTAGACCGCGGCGACCGAGTTCGGCAGGCTCGTCACCGCGGCGAGGACGACCCCGCCGATGATGATGTCCGGGATCCCGAAGCGCGTGCCGAACATGGTCGCGGCGCGTTCCATCGCCACGCTGGCCGCCACGACGACCACCAGGGCGGCCACCGCCAGGGCCACGTCCGTGCGCCGGCCGTGTGGCGGGTGGATCACCTCGCTGAGTTCGGCCTCCTCCTCCGACACCGCGGCCGCCAGCCACTCCCGCCAGCGCGGGGGCAGCGGCAGGCGGGCCAGCCGGGCCCGGCTGGCCCCGAGCACGATCAGGTAGGGGATCAGGACGGCGAGGACCGCGGCGAGCCCGGCGGCGGCCGGGATCACGCCGAGCACGGTCACCAGGCAGGCCACGGCCACCCAGACCCCGACCGCCCCGCCGAGGAGGATCACCTTGCGGTGCAGCGCGATGGCGCCGGCGACCATGGCGCCCAGGCCGAGCAGCGCGGCCAGGTTGAACACGTTGGAGCCGATGACGACCCCGGCGCCGACCTGGTTCTGGTGCGTGGCCAGCGCGGTCACCGCCGCGGTGATCTCCGGCCCGTCCCCGGCCAGGGCGGCCACCACCCCGAGCAGCCCCTCGGACAGGCCGAGCCACTCGCCGATCCGTTCCAGCCGGGTCACCAGGAGGTAGCTGGCGCTCAGGCTGACGGCCGCCCCGGCCAGGAAGACGAGCAGTTCGGCAGCGGCTACCACGGGTTGCCGGACGGGCCGAAGATCTGCGCCTGCAGGCCCGCCGCGGTGACGGAGGGCCCGCAGACCGGCGGCGGCAGCCGGTCCTGCGCCGCCGCCCACACCGACCAGGCGTACAGCGAGGTGTGCTGCGCCACGGGGTCGTTACGCGCGGTGTGCGCCGGCGCCCACAGGCTGCCCTTGCGCACCCAGGTCGCGCCGAACGCGAGGTAGTGCGTGCGGTGCCCGTCGATCACGAACGTCTGCGGGTACGGGCCGGGGGCGTCGTGGGTGCGGAACCAGTTCTGGAAGTCGACCGCGTTCGTGGTCGTGATGCGCACGCTGCTGCCCTGCAGCCAGGACTGGCTGCCCGGCCGGAGCCCGGCGGTGCGGATCGCGCACTGGACCAGCAGGGCGGGCGCGTCCGCGAGCCGGACGGCGGCCGGGTTGGCCGCGTGTGTCGGGTGCGGCTTGGTTTTCGGCGGCAGATTGAACCCGCAACCGGCCAGCGCCGCGGCAGCCACGGCCACGGCAGCCGCGGCTGCCACCATGGGGCCCAGCCTGCCCCCGGAGTGCCTGCCGCGCATCTCGCCCTCTCGATCCGGCTGCCTTCCAGCCGCGGATACCGCAGCGTAGCCTGAACCTGCGGGCGGCGACACGCCCTGACGGAAAGGGCCGGCCATGGCATCGCAGGTTTTCTGGCGCCGCGCGCTCACTGAGCCGGGCCAGGTCGTGGCCATCGAACCGGACGGGACCGCCCACACCGCCGGCGACCTGCTGGCCCGGGTCAACCAGTTGACCCACGGGCTGCGCGCCCGCGGCCTGCGCCCCGGCGACGGGCTGGCGGTGCTGGCGCCCAACGGGATCGCCGCTCTGGAGATCTACCTGGCCACGCTCCAGTCCGGGTGGTACCTCACCCCGGTCAACTGGCACTTCACCATCCCGGAGATCGCCTACATCCTGCGGGACTGCGAGGCGAAGGTGTTCTTCGTGCACGAGCGGTTCGCCGCGGCCGGGGCGGGGGCCGCGGACGAGGCCGGCCTGCCCGCCAGTGGGCGGATCTGTTACGGGGCGGTGCCCGGGTTCACCCCGGTGGAGAGCGTCCGTGCGGGCCAGTCGCCCGGCAGGCCCGCCGACCGGGTGGCGGGCGCCACGATGCATTACACCTCGGGCACCACCGGGCGGCCCAAGGGCGTGCGCCGCGAACTGTCCGGCCTGGACCCCGACGACGCCGCGGAGCTCGCGTCGCTGCTGCCGCAGCTCTTCGGGATCACACCGGGCCCGCCGAACGTGCATTTGGTCACCTCGCCGCACTATCACACGGCGGTATCAGTGTTTGGCGGCGCGTCCGTTTTGATGGGCCATTGCCTTGTCTATATGGACGGGTGGGACGCGGAGCGCGCGCTGGAGCTGGTGGAGCGCTACCGGGTGACGAACACGCACATGGTGCCCACTCACTTCGGCCGGCTGCTGGCCCTGCCGGCGGAGACGAGGCAGCGCTACGACCTGTCCTCGATGCGCTGGATCCTGCACGCGGCGGCGCCGTGCCCGGTCGGCGTCAAGCGGGCGATGCTGGAGTGGTGGGGGCCGCGGATCTACGAGTACTACGCGGCGACCGAGGGCGGCGGCACGCTGGCCACGCCGGAGGACTGGCTGGCCAAGCCCGGCACGGTGGGCAAGCCGTGGCCCATCAGCGCGATCATGGTCATCGGGGCGGACGGCGAAAAATGCCCGCCGGGGGTACCGGGCGCCGTGTATCTGCGATCGGACCTGACCGACTTCGTGTACAAGGGCGACCCGGCCAAGACCGCGGCCGCCAGGCGGGACGGTTTCTTCACCGTCGGCGACGTCGGCTACCTCGACGAGGACGGGTACCTGTTCCTGTGTGACCGCAAGGCGGACATGATCATCTCCGGCGGGGCGAACATCTACCCGGCGGAGATCGAGGGCGAGATCATCATGCATCCGCAGGTCGCCGACGTGGCTGTGTTCGGCATCCCCGACGACGACTGGGGGGAGTCGGTCGTCGCCGTGGTGCAGCCCGAGGACGGCGTCGCGCCTGGCCCGGAACTATCGGCGAGCATTCTCGCCTCGCTCGAGGGGCGGCTGGCAAGGATGAAACGGCCCAAGAGGATCGAGTTCATCGCGGAGATGCCCCGCGACCCGAGCGGCAAGCTGCTCAAACGCCGCCTCCGCGACCCCTACTGGCAGGGCCGCGGCGCGGCCATCTGACCGGCCACGCCCCCGGCCGCGGGGCCTAGCCGGGTCACGGCGCCTGCTTCCTGGCTGTGGCTGCCGCGTCGGCCAGGGCGTCGAGCAGGCGCTCGACTGCGGGCGGGCCGGGTGGCTCGCCATAGGTCAGCGCGAGCACCTGGCGCCGGGCGCCGGGCAGCGGCTCGGCGCGCACCCCCGGGTGCCTGGCTGCGCGCAGGGCCAGGTCGGGCAGCAGGGCGACGCCCAGCCCGGCTGCGGCCAGCGCCTGGGCGACCAGCACGTCGTCGGTGGTGAACGCGATCTGCGGAACGAAACCAGCCAGCTCGCACTGCCACAGCAGGTGGGCGCGGCAGCGCTCGCAGCCGGCGATCCAGCGGTGCTCGGCGTAGCCGGCCAGGGGGCGCCCGGCCGTCCGCGGCGGGGGCGCCGCCCCGGCCTGGGTGACCAGGTGCACCGGCTCGTCCAGCAGCGTCCTGGCCCGCACCCCCTCGTCCTCGTCCCCGCCCGGGCGCGGGCCGCCGTCCTGGTCGGCGGCCGGGCTTTGCTGCGGCGCCGGGCCCTGCTGCGGACCCGTGCCCTGCTGCGGACCCGTGCCCTGCTGGAGATAGGAGAAGACCAGCGCCACCTCCACCCGGCCCGCCCGCAGCATCCGCACCGCGCTCTGCGGCTCGGCCTCGGCCAGCAGCAGCTCGGCGCCGGGGTGGTCGGCCCGCAGCCGCGCGGCCGCCGCGGGCACCACGGTCGCCAGCGCCGAGGGGAAGCCGGCCACCCGGATGCGCTCCTCGCGCTGGCCGATGTGGGCGGCCAGTTCGTGCTCGGCCGCGTCCAGCCTGCCCAGGATTTCCTCGGCCCGGCCGGCCAGCAGCCGCCCGGCGTCGGTGAGCCGGACTCCCCGGCCGGCCCGTTCGACCAGCTGGGTCCCGGTCTCCGCCTCCAGCCTGGCCAGGTGGTGGCTCACCGACGGCTGGGCGTAGTTGAGCGCCTTGGCGGCCGCGGTCACCGAACCATGCCGGGCCACCGCGGCGAGCACCCGCAGCCTGGTCACGTCCAGCATGCAGCAATGATAGACCGGTTTGATCTATTCGGTAACTACTTGTAATCGTACCTATCTGGCCTGGTGAGGATGCCTGTTAGCGAGCAGCGGGTCGGCCGGCTGGCGGACCGGATTGCCCGCGTCGCGCCGCCGCCGCCAGGCGATGCCGGACAGCGCTTCGAGGACCACGCGGCCGGCCAGGTAGGCGGTGATCTCGGCGTGGTCGTAGGGCGGCGACACCTCGACCACGTCCATGCCCGCCAGCGGCATCTCCATAGCGATCCGGCGCACCGCGTCGAGCAACTGCCGCGCGGTGAGGCCGCCAGGCTCCGGGGTGCCGGTCCCCGGGGCCATTCCCGGATCCACCACGTCGATGTCCACCGATAGGAACACCGCGTCGCAGTCGTCGGTGGCGATGGTGAACGCCTCGGACAGGCATTCGTCCAGCCCTCGCGTCACCACCTCGGTCATCTCGAAGCTGCGCATCGACTGGCCGGCCATCCAGTCCAGGGTCTCCGGTTCCGGCCAGTACCCGCGCAGGCCGATCTGCAGGAACCGGTCGCCGCGCACCGCGCCGGACTCGATGAGCCGACGCATCGGCGTGCCGTGCCCGTACAGCGATCCGAACTGGGTGTCCCCGGTGTCGGCGTGCGCGTCGAAGTGGATCACCGACACCCGGCCCCAGCCGACGTGCCGCGCGGTTCCGGTCGCGTCCGGGAGCGTGATGGTGTGGTCGCCGCCGAGGACCACCGGGAAGGCGCCGGCCTCGCACGCGGCCTGCACGGCTTGCTCCAGCCGGGCCAGCGACGCCTGCGTGTCGCCCGAGGGCATCTCCACGTCCCCCGCGTCGGCGACCCGCAGTTCGGCCAGTGGGTCCACGCCAAGGGCGAGGTGCGGGCGGGCGCCGTCGTGCGGCAGGTAGTCGGTGGACCGGATCGCCTGCGGGCCGAACCGCGTCCCCGGGCGGTGCGACGTGCCGCCGTCGAACGGAGCGCCGATGATCAGCACCTCGGCCCCCGCCCAGGCACCGGGATCCGCCAGGTCGGCCCGGGGGACGCCGAGGAACGTGACGTCCGGGCCGTACATCCCGCCAAGCCTGGGCCTGCTAGCTCCGGCCCCGCCACCCCGCGCTCCGCTAGCTCCGGCCCCGCCACCCCGCGCTCCGCTAGCTCCGGCCCCGCCACCCCGCCCCATTGGGCCTCCCAAGATCAGTTGCCGAGGCCACCAGTATGCCCGGCCGATGGCGGGGCCATCAGGCAGGCGCGAGCCGGTACACCAGCGCGCCGTCGGCGGCGTAGTCGAAACGGAAGCCGGTATTCGCCAGGTAGCGCAGCACCTCCGGGGACGCCTGCCAGACGATCACCCAGCCGACGTCCATCCGGCGCGCGGCGGCGCGCGCGGCGGCGAGCAGGGCCGGGTAGCTGCGGTAGCCGGTGACCGACTCGACGAGGCCGCGCGGCTGGCCCTGGGCACTCAGCAGCCCGGCGTAGAACGGGTTCCGCCGCACGGCCCTCAGCGCGGGCTCGGGCAGCCGGGACAGGTAGCCCACCGCGCGCGGGTGGCCGTCGGCGGTCGCCAGCACCTGCGCCTCGGGGTCGAACGGGTCGCCCTCCCGGGGCAGCGGCACGCCGCCCCGGACGCCGAACGGCACGTTGACCACGATCGACCCGGAGTGGTCGGCGGCGATCGGCCGGTCCAGGGCCGGCCGGGTGGTGGGCATGGTGCCGACCGCGAGGTTGCCCGCCCAGCCGGCCTCCAGCGCCGCGAGGACGAGCACCGGGATCAGCAGCAGCGCCGCGCGCCGGCGGAGCCAGTCCACCGCGGCGCCGGCCAGCAGCGCGGCGGGCAGCACCCCGAGCATGGTGAGCCGGCCGGCTTCGCGGAACCCGGCCATCCCCGGCAGCTGCACGAACCAGGTGAACGGCATGGCGCCGGAAAGCCGGACGCCGTGCCAGGTCTGCGCGAGGGGCATGTAGGTGTGGGCGCCGATCCTCAGCACCGAGCCCAGCGCCAGGGCCGCGCTCGCGAGCCACAGCAGCGCGAGCTTCCAGGCGCCGCGCCGCCGCCAGGAGACCACCAGGCCGGCCACGGCCAGCACGGACAGCGCCAGGCCGAAGGTGAGCACCCCGTCGAGCACGTGACCGCGGTAGCTGATCGGCTTCAGCCAGGTCAGGCCGAGGCGGACCGCGCGGGGGGACACGCCGAACAAGGCGGGGAACTCGGTGCCGGAATACGCGTAGTCGGAGGCCACCGTGCCGGCCGGGATCGCGCCGCCGCCCGCTCGGGTCTGCGCCACCATGGCCGCGATCTGCGGGCTGGCCACCAGCAGGGACACCACCGCGGCGGTGGCGGCCGCCGCCAGCCGCTGCCGCCACGCGGGGCTGACCAGCCACGGCGCCAGGGCGGCCAGCACCACGATCAGCACCAGGACGAACGACTCCTGGTCGGTGAGCAGGCTGGCGCCGACGACCACGCCGAGGATCACCGCGTGCCTGCGCGCTGGCTGCCGGCGCAGCCGCACCGCGGCCTCCAGCGCTAGCGGCAGGAACACCGCCCCGGCGGCCAGGTTGAGCTGGTACCAGGCGTGCCAGGCCATGATGGAGGACAGCCCGAAGAACGCGCCGGCGAAGACCGCCCCGGTCTGCGTGGGCAGCCACAGCCGGGCCACCCGGTACCCGGCGTAGCACATCAGCCCGGGCATGAGGATCGACAGCAAGTTGTATGAGGCGGACGGGCCGAACACCAGCGTGACCGGCAGCAGCAGCACGCCCTCGAGGGGCATCAGGGCGTGGTAGCCGAGCTGGACCCCGGACGGGGCGACGATCGAGCGGGTGAACCACGGGTTGCTCAGGTGCTCCACCGCGTGGGCCATCCACCAGAAGTCCCAGACGTAGACGCCCCCGTCCCGGGTCGCCGGGAGCTTCCCCTCGGCCAGCCAGGTGGCCCGTGGCCAGGTCACCGCGATGCCCACCGCGGTGTAGCAGGCCAGGAGCGCCAGGTGCCGGCCGAGCGGGCTGCTGGCCAGCGCACGGCCTGCCGGCCGTGCCCGCCGCCAGGCCGTCCCCGCCGGGGGCGCCGGGACCCTGGCGGGCGCCGCAGGATGCGCCGTGATCGTGGCGGACGCTGCACCCGGCGTGATCGTGGCGGACGTTACCCCCGGCCCGCCCGCCCGGACCCCCGGTTCCGGTTCGCCCGCCTCCCTGACGTCATGTGCCGCTACGCCCGCGTCGTCGCTCCGGGGCCCCTCGTTGCCTGCTCCTCGCACCGCTCTCCGCTCCAACGGGTGATGGGGCACGCATGACGCACGGCATCCCGGCAAAGCGGATCCGGGGTTCCGCGACAGCATGGCCCAGCCTCAGCACAGCAATTGAGCCTGCCACGGGAAGTGACATATTCCGATCACGAGAGCGGAATTATCCTGCATAGTTACGCCAATGACTTAGCAATGCTGCACCGCCATTGACGTGCTAGCTTGCCCACATGGGCAGTGATGAGGTACGCGATGGGGTGTCTTTGACCAATCTCGGTGAACCGCTTTTCGAAGGCGCCGGGGTGACTAAACGTGATCTGGTTGACTATCTGGACGCGGTCCACGGGCTGCTTATCGGGGAACTGGCCGACCGCCCCTTGTCGGTGATCCGCGTGCTGCGCGGGCAGGCCCCCTTTATGCAGAAGAACGTCCCGAAGTACACGCCGGACTGGGTCCGTAGGGTGCCGCTGTGGGCGGAGGCCTCCAAGCGCGAGGTGTCCTACGCCCTGTGCAACGACCGCCGCACCCTGCTCTGGTTCGCCAACCAGCGTGCCGTGGAGTACCACCCCATGCTGGTCCGTGCCGGGCACTGGGAGCACCCCACGTACCTCATCCTCGACCTCGACCCGCCGGAGGCGGGGGCGTTCGGCCTGGCCGTCCGCGCCGCCGGCCTGGTCCGGGAGGCCCTGGCCGGGGCCGGCCTGGCCGGTGCGGTCAAGACCAGCGGGGCCAAGGGCGTGCACGTGTTCGTGCCGGTCACCGAGCAGGCGACCGCCGAGGAAGTGGCGTCGGCCACCCGGGCGATCGCTGCCCGCGCCGAACGCCTGGACCCCGTTCTCGCCACCACGGCGTTCGTCAAGGATGAGCGCGAGGGCAAGGTGTTCCTCGACTCGACCAGGGCGGGCGGGGCGACCGTGGCGGCCGCCTACAGCCCGCGGGCCCGGCCCGGCGTCCCGGTGTCGTTCCCGGTGCCCTGGGCCGACCTTGACCAGGTGACGCCCGTCGACTTCACCGTGCTCACCGCGCCTCAACTGCTGGCCGGCGCGGCGCCGTGGGCCGGGGAGATGCCAGCCCCGCAGTCGCTCGCCGCGGACCTGATCGAGGAGGGCCGCGCGATCCCGATCGCCCGGGTCCAGGCCATGCATGAGGGCAGGCGCCGCGCCCGCGCGCGCCGCGCCGAAGGCGGCGGCTGAGCCACTCCCGATGCCCGGGTCGTTTGTCATGGTTGCGCCAGCCATCATTCTTTTGTCGTGGTTGCGCCAACCGTGACAATCACTGGGGCACTGACAGCTGCGGAGGTCCGGGGCGGCCCCACGGGTGGCTAGGGCGGCGGTTCCCAGCCCTACTTCACCCCCGTGAACGGCCAGATCGCTGGGCGGGGGAGCGGCGCCGGGGTGGTGAACTGCGGCGGCTTGCTGAGGTCGATGAAGTCGGTCAGCGGGGTCGCGGCCGCGTCCCGCCGGGTCAGCGCCGGCAGGTTCCACTTGTGCTCGATGGTGGCCAGGATCGAGGTGTGGTCGTAGACCACCGACGAGACGTGGCCCGGCTTGGCGAACGGCGAGCCGACCAGGCAAGGGACGCGGAACCCGTACCGGTCGTAGCCGCCGGGCTCGTCCGGGGGCACGTGGATGTCCGGCGGGATGTCGTCCGGCGGGACGGCCGCTGGTGGCGGGGCGTGGTCGTAGAAGCCGCCGCCCTCATCCCAGTTGATGATGAACAGCATGTGCTGCCACTGCGGCCCGGCCGCCGCTGCCTCGAACAGGGTGGCAGTGAACGCCTCCCCGACCTGGTCATCCTGGTACTCCCCCTCGGAGGCGAGGAGGACCTCGGTGGTGAGCAGGGTGACCGGGGGCAGCCTGCCCTCGCGGCAG
Organism: uncultured Actinomycetes bacterium; assembly: GCA_963734725.1. Classification (GTDB taxonomy): domain Bacteria; phylum Actinomycetota; class Actinomycetes; order Streptosporangiales; family Streptosporangiaceae; genus DASXKD01. The sequence goes on along the minus strand of CAVTIX010000008.1, from coordinate 234,007 downwards.
TCGTCGTAGAAATCGCCGATGTCGTGCAGGTGATCGCGGTACTTCAGCAGGTTGCGCGGCCACAGCCCGACCTCGGGGACCTCGACGAAGTAGTTGGCCCAGCCGATGCCGTGGGCGTCGAGCTGATCGAAGATCAGCCCGCCGGCCGGCGGGCGCTCGAACGGGTTGGGGATTGACGTGGACACCAGGCCCGCCGCGGTGCCGGCCTGGAGAAACCTGCGGTTGGGGAAGGTCTGGGCCAGGACCGAGGAGAAGAACCGGTCGCCGATGCCGTAGGCGCGGGCGAAACCGTAGTACCAGGGCAGGTCGGTCCCGGCGAGGTAGCCCATGGGGTCGGTGCTGTTGGTGGTGGTGACGAACCCATCCATCGCGCCGTTGTTCCACTGCTTGTGCGAGGAGTTCCAGGTCTGGCTCAGGTGCAGCGACGGGTTGAACGGCAGGCTCAGATGGTGGACCCGCACCTGGCTCCCGTGGGAGTCCGGGTTGCTGTTCAGCGGTTTCCCGTCGGGTCCGAGGGTGAAGCCGTCCCCGCGGTCGAGCATGCCGAAGTAGTTGTCGTAGGAATGGTTCTCCTTCATCAAGATCACGATGTGATCAATGCCGGGCAGGCAGTCGCTGCCGGCCGGCCGGTCGGGGAACGGAAGTGACCCGGGTTCGCGCATGTGCCAACCGTAGTCCGGCGCCGCCCGGCCGAGCGGCGTCGGCAGGCAAGACCCCTTCGCCGTGCGTCCGCGTACCGTTGCGCCCGGCGCCGCTGCGCTGGCCGGCAGCGGCGCCGGGCACACTCTCCCTGCCGAGGCCCGGCCGGGGCGCCCGGGGCGGCCCGGGGAGCCCCGGGCCGCCCACCGGGAGCTACCCGGCGGACCTGGTCAGGGCCAGATCCGCGGCCAGGGGCTCGCCCTCGGGCAGGGAGGTCTTCGGCAGCACCCGGGCCAGCGGTCCCGGCAGCCACCAGTTCGCCTTGCCCAGCAGTTCCATGACCCCGGGCACCAGGACCATCCGGACCAGAGTGGCGTCGATGAGCACGGCCACCGCGAGGCCCAGGCCGATCTGCTTCACCGAGACGTTCGCCCCGGCCACGAAGGACAGGAACACCACGATCATGATCGCGGCTGCCGCGGTGATCACCCGGGCGGTGCGGGCCAGTCCGTGCGCCACCGAGGCCGCGTTGTCGCCGGTGGCGTCGTAGGACTCACGGATCCGCGAGAGCAGGAACACCTCGTAGTCCATGGACAGGCCGAACAGGATCACGAACAGGAACATCGGCACCCAGGTGGTCACCGGCACGTTCTCCGGGAAGCCGAACGCCTGGCGCAGCCAGCCGTCTTGGGTGATGGCGACCAGCACGCCGTACGCCGCGCAGATCGACAGCAGGTTCATCACCGCGGCTTTCACCGCGATCGTGACCGAGCGGAACATCACGGTCAGCAGCACCATCGAGACCAGGACCACGACGGCGATCAGCCACGGCAGCCGCTGGCCGACCAGGTTGGCGAAGGCCACGCCGCCAGCGTTCGGCCCGGTGAGGTAGGCGCGGATGCCGGTGCCGGCCGTCGCGCGCGGGATCACCTGGTCGTTCAGGTGGTTCACCAGCGTGTTGGTGGCCGGGTCCTGCTCACCGGTGGTCGGGTAGGCGATCATCATGGCCGCCTTCCCGTCCGTGCTGCGGACCGCCGGGGTGACCGCGGCCACGCCCGGGGTGTGGGCAACCGCGGCGGCCAGGCGGGCCGTGCTCGCGCCCGGCGCCGGCAGCGCGGCGGCCACGATCACCGGGGCGTCGAAGCCGGGGCCGAAACCGCGCGCCATGGTGGCGTAGCTCGCGTAGCCCATGGTCCCCCTGGCCTGGGAGGACTCGTCGGGGGAGTTCAGCTTCATGTCGAGCGCGGGCGTGGCCAGGGCGAGGATGATGCCGGTGGACACGACCGTCGCGAGGACCGGGCGCCGCTGGATCAAGCCCGCCCACCGCTGCGCAGCAGGAATTTTTTCCGAACGACCAGTCGTGGCCGGCCGGTTCCGCCGCCAGCCCAGCAGCCTCGATCGCTTGGCCAGGCGGGCGCCGGAGAACCCGAGGAGCGCGGGCAGCAGGGTCAGCGAGCCGGCCAGCACCATGGCCACCGTGGCGGCCGCGGCGACCGCGACGCCGTTCAGCAGCGGCTGGCGCAGCACCAGCAGGCCCATCATCCCGATCGCCACGGTGGCGCCCGCGATGAGCACGGTGCGTCCTGCGGTCCGCATCGCGGTCACCGCGGCGTCTTCCGGCGCGCGGCCGACGATGAGCCCCTCGCGGTATCGGGTCACGATGAACAGGGCGTAGTCCACGCCGACACCGAGGCCGATCATCGCGGCGATGATGGGGGAGAAGGACGGGGCGGGGGCGATGTGCCCGAGCAGCCCGATCACCGCCAGGCCGCCGGCGATGCCGAGCAGCGCGGTGAGGATCGGCAGCCCCATCGCCAGGAACGAGCCGAACGCGATCAGCAGCACCACCGCGGCGGCGGCGACGCCGACGCCCTCGCTCGGCCCGCCGTAGGGCGTCTCGGCCAGGTCCACCACGTCCCCGCCGAGGCTGAACGTCAGCCCGTGGCCCGAGGCCGCCGTGGCATCGTGCATCAGCGCGAGCGCTTCGGCGTTGCTGATCTTGGTGGACACCACGTCGAACTGCACGGTCGAGAACGCGATATGGCCGTCGCGGGAGATCTGGCCTTCCGTCCGGTACGGGTTGGTGACCGAGGTGACGTGCGCGGCATGCGCGAAGGGGACGAGCGCCCCCTCGACCCTCGCCCGGGTGGCCGGGTCGGACAGCGGCGCCCGGGAGTCGATCGCCAGGGTGAGGCTGTCCCCGGAGGCGTGCGGGAAGTGCTTGTTCAGCAGCGTCTGCCCCGGGTCGCTGCCGGTGAAGTTGTCCTGCGCCGGGGCGCCGAAGTTGATCCACAGGGTGATCAGGCAGGCCACTCCGGCCAGCCAGACGAAGAGGATGATCCAGCGGTGCCGGTAGCACGCGCGGCCGAGCAGGCCGATCGGCCCCGGGGCTACATCAGGGGTGCGGGCGCCCGCCGGGCGGGCGCCTGGTGCGTACGACATGAGGTTCTCCTGCGAGCCGGAGGAGCGATTGTTTGCTGCTCTCGATGCTCGCGAAACCTGGCGCCGGGGTCGTCGTACGGCGGGAGGCACTTGGCCGGGCGGGTACTCGACGGGAGTACTCCGCCCGGAGTATCCCGGGACTGCGAGTGGCCCGCGCCGGGGGCGCGGGCCACTCATGCCCGGACCACCGGGCCTGGAGGGATCAGCTGGTGTTGACCGCCGTGTCGTCGATGACGAACGAGGTCTGCAGCGAAATGTCCTCGGTGCCGGTGAACTTGAGCGTTACCGTCTGCCCGGCGAAGCTGCCCAGCGAGTAGCTGTGATGCTGGTAGCCGCTGGCGTGGTTGAGGTTGGAGAACCTGGCGATCGTGGTGCCGTTGGCGGTGATCGTCAGCTTGTCGTATTGCGTCGTCGTGGTGGTTTCGGACGTGTCGATGTGCAGCCAGAAGCCGAACGTGGTGCCCGTGCACGCCGCGGGGATCGTCACGCTCTGGGAGAGCGTGTCGGTGTGCGTCGTGCCGTAGCCGTCGAGCCAGGCATCCCACGTGCCACCGTGCGCCGGCTCGGACGGCCCGTTCTGGCCGATCACCGCCGGGGTGGAACTCCACACGGTGTTCCCGGACTCGAAGCCCGGGTTACGCAGCAACTGCGCTGCGGTGCAGCCGCCGCTGGAGTTGATCGTCCAGGTGAAGCTGGCCGATCCGGAGGCGTTCGTGGTGTCCTTGGCGGTCACCGTGACGCTGGAGGTGCCGGCCGTGGTCGGGGTGCCGGAGATCAGGCCGGTGGCGGAGCTGATCGACAGGCCGGCAGGCCGGTCGCGCTGTAGGTGAGGGTCTGCCCGGAGGCCGAGTCGGTGGCGTGGATCTGCAGGCTGACGGCGGTGCCGACGGTGCCGGTCTGGTTGCCGGGGTTGGTCACCGTGACGGTGTTGCCGCCTGCGGAGTTGATCGTCCAGGTGAAGCTGGCCGATCCGGAGGCGTTCGTGGTGTCCTTCGCGGTCACCGTGACGCTGGAGGTGCCGGCCGTGGTCGGCGTGCCGGAGATCAGGCCGGTGGCGGAGCTGATCGACAGCCCGGCCGGCAGCCCGGTGGCGCTGTAGGTGAGGGTCTGCCCGGAGGCCGAGTCGGTGGCGTGAATCTGCAGGCTGACGGCGGTGCCGACGGTGCCGGTCTGGTTGCCGGGGTTGGTCACCGTGACGGTGTTGCCGCCGGGGTTGGTGACGATGGCGTGGCTGGCCTCGCAGGCGCCCGCGCCGCTGTTGCCGTCGTTGGCCCAGGTGGTCTGCATGGCGAAGGTGCCGTGACCGGTGGTCAGGTCGAACGACCCGCCGGCGGTGCCCGGGGTGATCCAGGCGCATTTGTCGCCGTTCTCCTCGCCGCTGGAGTCGGTCCAGCCGCCGGGCGGGTTCTGGTCGGTGATCGTCTCCGCGTACTCGTGGCCGTTCACGATGGAGACGCCGTCGAGGGTGCCGTTGCTGTTGACGAAGTTCTGCCCGCAGGAGGCGCCCATGTCGGTGATGTACGGGCTGTTGGTGAACGCGATGTCGCCGTACGGCGAGCTGACCGCGCCGCCGCTCAGCGTGGTGTCACCGTTCCAGTCGTGCCAGGCGCAGAACTGGCCGGACGGGGTGTTGTACCCATCGGGGTGGGTGCCGTGCGGGGACACGATGATGTACTGGGCGTCCCGGTTCAAGGCGGCAGTGGTGTTGCCGAAGTGGGCCGCGGCGTTAACCGCCTCCACACCGAGCTGGTGGCCGGTGGCCTGGTTCGGCGAGGCCGCGCTCTCGTCCACCCAGACACCGGCGAGCACACCGCCGGAGGGGTAGGCGACGTGCTGGGTGTTGCTGGCCGGGCAGCTTTGCGCGCCGGCCGCGACGCCGTCGCAGTACTGGGTCATGACGCCGGACCAGAGCTCACCGCCGGTGCCCAGGCCCTTGTACAGCTCCTGCTGGTAGGGGGCCTGGCCGGACGGGTCACCGGACAAGACGATGTCCCCGTTGGCGTTGGTGCTCTGGGTGCCCCACTGCGAGCCGTAGAAGACCATGTAGACCTTCTCCGGGCCGGTAGTGACCCCAATCCCGTCGATCCCCCCGCCGTAGTTCAGGTCATTGGCGGACGCATTCCGTGGGTGATTAAGGTCCCACCGGCGCATCTTTCGCTGCTGCGGGATGGTCGGCACTACTCCGTGCCGGTAGTGATGGTGGTAGGCAGGCGAGTACGGGTTCACCACGGCAGGCGCCCGGGCCGCCGCGGCCTGCGCCGTTCCGGCCACGGCCACTTGCATTCCGGCGGTGAGGGCGACGGCCGTTAAGCCGGCGGTGCTGCCGCGCACGGCCCATCGGCGGATGCGGGTAGGGGATCTCATAATGCTCCTCCCAGGGGCAAAGGGATCGGCGTTGCCTGGTAAGGCACGCTGGGATGGGGCACGCTGGGTAGCGGCGCCTGCGCGCAAGATAACTAGCTGGTAATAAGGCGTCAATATGTGTCACCGAGCGTCAACAGATAGGTGAGGATATAGCCGGATTAAACGGACATTGGCCGGTAATGCGGCTCCGCTCCGCGCGGCGAAAATCCACAGGCCGCGGGTCTTACTAACAATCTGTGGTCCCGGGAACCGCCGCCGGCCAGCCCGCGTCTAACCCTGGACGATTGAACCAGGCCGGATGGAGCAATCATGCGCAGCGTGCCGGTGCTCGCCGCCGTGGCCCTCGGCGCGGTGGCCGTGATCTCCGGATGCGGCCAGCCGCGCGCCGGCGCGCCCGCGGGCCCGCCGCAGGCCGGCGCACCTTCCCCGCTCCCGGCCGGTGCATCGTCCCCGCCCTCGGCCAGCTCACCGTCGCCGCCACCGCCCGGCGCCTGCCACGGCGGTGGCGCCCCGCAGCGCCGCGTGATCACCTTGACCAACGCCGACAACGGCCGTTCGGTGTGCGTGCGCCGTGGCGCCGCAGTGCAGGTGTACCTGCGAGGCACCCAGGCCAGCCGGTGGTCTGCCATCCATGCGAGTTCCGGGGTGCTGCGACCGCGCGCCAACGGTCACGGGCTGCTGGCGCTCGGGGTGACCGGGGCGTCGTTCGTCGCCGCCCGCCCGGGCACCGCGTCGATCACCTCAACCCGGCCGGTCTGCCCGACGCCGCCGCCGAACTCCGGGTCGCAGTCCGGCACCGTGGAGTGCGGCGCGATCCTCGGCTTCCGGGTAAGCGTCCGGGTCAGCTGAGCCGCCGGCGCGCTCTAGGCCGACGGGGACGCCAGGCCGTGGGTGTAGGCGAGCACCACGAGCTGCGCCCGGTCCCTTGCGGCGAGCTTGGTCATCGCCCGGCTGACGTGGGTCTTGGCGGTGAGCGGGCTCACCACGAGCCGGGCCGCGATCTCCTCGTTGGACAGTCCCTCGGCGACCAGCGCGACCACCTCGCGCTCCCGGTCGGTGAGGGTGGCCAGCCCTGGGGGGGCGTTGGATTCCGCCCGTGGCCGGGCGCCGTCGGCGGCGGGCGCGCCCGGGCGCGGTCCCGGGTCCGCGGCCTTCGAGGTGAACGCGGCGATCAGGGACCGGGTGACGCTCGGCGAGAGCAGCGCGTCGCCGCGCGCCACGACCCGCACCGCCTGGAGCAGTTCCTCCGGCTCCACGTCCTTGACCAAGAACCCGCTCGCCCCGGCCCGCAGCGCGCCGAACACGTGCTCGTCGTCGTCGAACGTGGTGAGCACCACCACCTTGACCCCGCCGAGCGCGGGATCGGCGGAGATCCGCTTCGTCGCGGTCAGCCCGTCCACCTCGGGCATGCGCAGGTCCATCAGCACCACATCCGGGCGCAGTTCGGCGGCCAGCGCCACCGCGGCCCCGCCGTTCGATGCCTCGCCCACCACGCAGATGTCCGCACTGGCCTCCAGCAGCATCCGGAAGCCCGCCCGGAGCAGGGCCTGGTCGTCGGCGAGCAGGACCCGGATCATCCCGACACCAGCGGCAGCCGCGCGCTGACCTCGAACCCGCCCGCATCGCGCGGGCCCGCGGTCACCTCGCCGCCGACCGTGGCGGCCCGCTCTGACATCCCGGTCAGGCCGTGCCCGGCGCCCAGCCCGTGGCCGTCCGATGCCCCGGTGGCGGCGCCGGCGCCGTCGTCGATGACGCTGATCCCCAGGGCTGTCGGCTCGTAGCACAGCCGCACCCACGCCCGCGCCGCGGGGCCGGCATGCCGCAGCACGTTGGTCAGCGATTCCTGCACGATGCGGTATGCCACCTCGTCGACCGAGGGGGGCAGCAGGCGCTGCTCGCCTTCCACGGCGATGGTCACGGGGGCGCCCGCCGCGGTGACCGCGTCCCGCAGCGCGGGCAGCCGGTCCAGCCCGCCGGGCGCCATCTGGATGGCGCCGTTCTCGGTGCCCTGGCGCAACTGGCCGAGCGTGGCGCGCATCTCGCGGAGCGCGTGCTTGCTGGTCTCCCTGATCGCGGTGAGCGCCCCGCGGAGTCGGTCGTCCCGGTCACCAAGCACGTGCAGCGCCGAGCCCGCCTGGACCGTGATCGTGGCCATGCTGTGCGCCACCGTGTCGTGCAGGTCCCTGGCGATCCGCAGCCGCTCCTCCGCCACCCGCCGGGCCGCCTCGGCCTCGCGTTCCTCGTGCGCGACCCGCAGCCGTTCCGCTGTCTCCGCGGCCAGCGCCCGCCTGCTACGGACCGTGTCGCCGAGCGTGATTGCCAGGGCCAGCACCACGATGGACGGCAGGAAATCGTTGATCAACGCGACCAGGCCCGAGTGGTTGGAGAGTTCCACCACGACGAGGCCGATCGCCATGTAGACCGCCGGGATCACGATCGCCGCCACGAGGAACCCGGCGACCGCCGCGTCGTACAGCGGGACGGACAGCAGCGGGGCGGGCGAGATGTCCCGCCGGTCGAACGTGTAATACAGCAGCAACAGCACTGAGCAGGCGAGCAGTTCGAAGCGGGGATAGCGGTTGCGCAGCAGGACCGGGAGGACCAGGACCGCGCCGAGGAGGTAGGCCTCCGCGTTGAGCGGCGCGGCGCCGGGGCCGCCGCCGGTGACCACGCTCAGTTCGACCGCGACCAGCACCACAGCGGCCATCCCCACGTCACCCAGCCGGATGCCGAAGCGGCCGCGGGGGCGGCCGAGCACTCTGCGGAGGGACACCCAGTCCACGGCGTCACGTTACGCGACGCCGGCCCGGCATGGAACCGTGCGGCAACGCGCGCCTTACCCCGGCGGAACTGACAAGATCGGGGCGTGGCTTTCGACGAACTGGACCGGCGGATCGTCACGGCACTGGTCGAAGACGGGCGGGCCACCTACGCCGAGATCGGCGCGCGCGTGGGCCTGTCCGCGCCGGCCGTCAAGCGCCGGGTAGACCGGCTGCGCGCCTCCGGGGCAGTCACCGGGTTCTCCGCCATCGTGGACCCCGGCATCCTCGGCTGGACCACGGAGGCCTACGTGGAGCTGTTCTGCCGCGGGCGGACCTCACCGTCGGACATCGCCGCGGCGGTCAGCAAATACCCGGAGGTGACCGGCGCGGCCACGATCACCGGTGAGGCCGACGCGCTGCTGCACATCCGCGCGGCCGACGTCCGGCATTTCGAGCAAGTGGTGGAGCACATCAGCGCCGAGCCGTTCGTGGTCCGGACCAAGAGCGTGATCGTGCTTTCGCGCTTGGTGAGCAGGGCCGGATTCGGCCCCGTAGGCGCCAGGCCGCCTGGGGGCGGGTCGGCTGGTAGTGGCTGATTTTGCTCGTTTGCGCCCTCTGACCTGCAAGCTTCCGCTAGGTTCGACCCATGCGCGAACAAGACGAGGCTGAGCGGTCGGGCAGCACGGCAGAGTTCCGCGCCTTCGTGGATAGTTCGGGGGGGCCGGAGGCAACCCAGGCCTGGAGCATGCGCGCGTCGCGTAGCCGGGTCGTCACGCTAGCGGCCGTGGTGGTCGGCGTGGCTGCGCTGCTCGCGCTCATCGCAGCCCTGGTGATCCACTAGCCGGCCGGGCGCTCGCCGTCCGTGCTGGGCGGTGCTGGGTCCGGCTGGTACCGGTAACCCATCCCGGGCTCGGTGTGCAGCCAGCGCGGCCGCGCCGGGTCCGGCTCCAGCTTGCGACGTAGCTGCGTCATGTACAGGCGCAGGTTGCCGGCCGCCTCCGTGTAGCCAGGCCCCCACACCTCGGCCAGCAACTGCCGCTGGCTGAGCAGCTTCCCCGGGTGCCGGAGCAGGAACTCCAGCAGGTGCCACTCGGTCGGGGTGAGCCGGATGCTGGTCCCGTCGGGGCTGGTGACGCGTTTCGCGGCCAGGTCCACGGTCAGGTCGCCGAGGTGCACTTGGGTTGCCCCGTCGGGCGGCCCGGCCCGGCGCACCGCGGCCCGCATCCGGGCCAGCAGCTCGTCCATGCCGAACGGCTTGGTCACGTAGTCGTCCGCGCCCGCGTCAAGGGCCACGACCTTGTCGGTGCTCTCGGTCCGCCCGGACAGCACGATGATCGGCGCGGTGCTCCAGCCGCGGAGCCCGCCGATCACGTCGACCCCGTCCAGGTCCGGCAGGCCGAGATCGAGGATGACCAGGTCAGGGGGGTGCCGGGCGGCCATCTCCAGTGCCTGGGCGCCGTTGGCCGCGGTGTCCACCTCGTAGCCGCGTACCCGCAGGTTGATACGCAGCGCCCGGAGGATCTGCGGTTCGTCGTCGATGACGAGTACCCGGGCCATCAGTGGGCACCGGCTGTCTCGTCGCGCTCGCGCCGCCCTGGCGCGGTCGCCGGTGGGCGGTCCGCGGCCACGGCCGGCAGGGAGATGATCATCGTCAGGCCGCCGCCGGGCGTTTCCTCCGGTTCGAGGGTCCCGTCCATCACCTCGGTGAGGCCCCGGGACAGGGCCAGGCCGAGGCCCACCCCCGAGGTGTTGTCGGTGTCGCCCAGCCGCTGGAACGGCACGAAGATCCGGTCGTGATCATCGGGCGGGATGCCCGGCCCGCGGTCCACCACCCGCAGTTCCACCCGGTCGCCGAGTGCGCTGGCGGCCAGCAGCGGAGGCTTGCCCGGCGGTGAGTAGCGCAGCGCATTGCCGGTGAGGTTGACGATCACCCGCTCCAGGATCCCGGGATCCGCCTGGACCTCGGGCAGCGACTCGGGGATGTCCACGATCACGTCCCGGCTGGCCGGGCCCAGGTCGTCAAGAGCCCCGGCCACCACCTCGTCGAGGGCGGTCGGCCGGCTGAACACCGCGAGCGCCCCCGCCTGCAGCCTGCTCATGTCTAGCAGATTGCCGACCAGCCGGGTCAGCTTGTCCAGCGACTCGTCCGCGGTGGCGAGCAGTTCCTCGCGGTCGGCCGCGTCCCAGGTGACGTCGGGGGAGCGCAGGCTGGTCACCGCCGCCTTCGCCGAGGCCAGCGGGGTACGCAGGTCGTGGCTGACCGCGGCGAGCAGCGCGGTGCGCAATCGGTCCGCCTCGGCGATTGGCCTGGCCGCCTCGGCCTCGGCGGCCAGCCGCTGCTGCTCCAGCGCCACGGCCGCGTAGGCGGCGAACGCGTTGAGCACCCGGTGGTCGGCGGCGGTGAGCGTGCGGCCGCGCAGCGCGAGGCGCAGTCCCTTGGCGACCGGCACCTCGACGTCCGCTTCGTCGGGCCTGGTGGCCCCTTCCGGGCCGGAGCGCGCGACCACGGTCCAGGCGGTGGCTGGGCCCATGGGGGTCCCGCCGTCGCCGGCGCGTTCCAGCAGCGTGACCGAGTCCATGCCGAACGCCTCACGGACCCGGTCGAGCACCGCCTCGACCGGGCGCTGGCCGGCCAGCACGTCGCCGGCCGTGGTGGCCAGCAGCGCGGACTCCGCCGAGGCGCGGGCCGCCTGCCTGGTGCGCCTGGCCGCCATGTCCACGACCGAGCTGACCAGCAGCGCCACCACCACGAACACGCCGAGCGCCAGGGCGTTGTTGACCTCGGCGATGGTGAACTTGTGAACCGGCGGTACGAAGTAGAAGTTGAGCAGCAGCGAGCTGGCGACGGCCAGCAGCACCGCCGGCACGAACCCGCCGACCAGCGCGACCACGATTACCGCCGACCAGGAACACCAGCACGTCGCTGATCAGGTTGAGCCCGCCCCGGACGCTGGTCAGCGCGATCGTCAGCACCGGCGCGAGCACCGCGGCGAGCAAGTAGCCGGCGAGCTGGCGGCGCAGGGTCAGGCCGCCCCCGGCCCTGGGCAGCCCCCGGCCCCGGCCCATGTGCGAGTGGGTGACGATGTGCACGTCGATGTCGCCGGAGCCGCGGATGGTACGCGCCCCGAACCCGGGCCCGGTGAGCAGGGCAGACAGCCAGGACCGTCGGCTGGCCCCTAGCACGAGCTGGGTGGCGTTCTCCGCCCGGGCGAAGGTGAGCAGCGCTTGCGGGATGTCGTCCCCGACCACCTGGTGGTAGCTGCCGCCGAGAGACTCGACCAGCCGCCGCTGGGCGGCCAGCGCGGCAGGGTCGGCGCCGGTCAGCCCGTCGGACCGGGTGACGTGCACGGCGAGCAGGTCACCGCCGGAGGAGCGGGCCGCGATCCGGGCCGCGCGGCGGATCAGCGTCTCGCCCTCCGGACCGCCGGTCAGCGCGACCACCACGCGTTCCCGCGCCTCCCAGGTCTGGCTGATGTGGTGCGCGGCCCGGTAACGCTGGAGGCCCTCGTCCACCTTGTCGGCCAGCCACAGCAGCGCCAGTTCGCGCAGCGCGGTGAGGTTGCCCGCACGGAAGTAGTTGTTCAGCGCCGCGTCGATCTTGTCGGCGGCGTAGATGTTCCCGTGCGCCATCCGGCGGCGCAGCGCCTCCGGCGTCATGTCCACCAGCTCGACCTGGTCGGCCGACCGGACCACGGCGTCGGGCACCGTCTCCCGCTGCGGCACGCCGGTGATCTTCTCGACCACGTCGTTGAGCGATTCCAAGTGCTGGATGTTGACGGTGGTGATGACGTCGATGCCCGCCCCCAGCAGTTCCTCCACGTCCTGCCAGCGTTTTTCGTTGCGGGCGCCGGGCACGTTGGTGTGCGCGAGCTCGTCGACGAGCGCGACCTGCGGCTTGCGGGCGAGCACCGCGTCGAGGTCCATCTCTTCGAAGAAGGTGCCGCGGTAGGGCAGCCGGGCCCGGGGGACCACCTCCAGGCCCTCGATCAGTTCGGCTGTGTGCTCGCGCCCGTGCGTCTCGACGAAGCCAACGACCACGTCGGTGCCCCGCTCGGCGCGCCGGTGCCCCTCACAGAGCATGGCGTAGGTCTTGCCGACGCCTGCGGCGCTGCCGAGATAGATCCGGAGTTTCCCCGGGTCGGAACTGCCCATCGTCTCCCGCGCATTCATTGCCTGCTGGTACCAGTGTGCCGAGGTGGCCGCGCCCGGAGGTAACCGCCGGGGCGCGGTTCCTCCGGGCGCGGGCTCAGCCCTGGAACGGGTACTTCTGATCGAGGGCGATGTTGAGTGTAAGGACATTCACCCGCGGTTCGCCCAGGAATCCGAGGGTTCGGCCCTGGGTGTGCTGGGCGACCAGCGCCTGGATCGTGGCCGGGCTGACGTGGCGGGCCGCGGCGACCCGGGTCACCTGGATGGCGGCGTTCTGCGGGGAGATGTTCGGGTCCAGGCCGGACCCGGACGCGGTCACCGCGTCGGCCGGTATCTGCGAGATCTTGACGTGGTCGAACGCCGCGATCTGCTGCTGCCGCTGCTTGATCGCCTTGACCAGGTCCGGGTTGTTCGGCCCGAGGTTGGACGCCGCGGAGAACCCGGGGTCGCAGCCGAAGTCGGTCTTGTCCGCGGCGTTGACCGCGGAGGACGGGCGCGGCTGGAAGTACTGCGGCAGCGGGTTGCCCTTGGCGTCGGTGAACTCCTGGCACAGCAGGCTGGAGCCGACCGTGTGCCCGTGGTAGCTGACCAGCGAGCCGTTGGCCTGGTTGTGGAACGCCACCTGGGCGACGCCCCACATGACCACCGGATAGGCGATGCCGCAGATCACTGTGAAGACGAGCAGCCCGCGTAGCGCCACGATGTGCTGGCGGAGCCAGCCGGGAAGGCGGTTCATGAAATTTCCGATCACCTTTAGCTAAACCCTGGGATGAACTGGATGATGAGGTCGATGGCCTTGATCCCGACGAACGGGATGATCAGGCCGCCGACGCCGTAGATCCACAGGTTCCGGCGGAGCAGCGACGACGCGGAGGACGGCCGGTAGCGCACGCCGCGCAGCGCCAGCGGGATCAGCGCGATGATGATCAGCGCGTTGAAGATGATCGCCGAGGTGATCGCCGACTGCGGGCTGTGCAGGTGCAGGATGTTCAGCTTGGCCAGGCCGGGGATCACGGCGTCGAGAACATGGCCGGGAGCATCGCGAAGTACTTGGCCACGTCGTTCGCGATGGAGAACGTGGTCAGCGCGCCCCGGGTGATCAGCAACTGCTTGCCGATCTCCACGATCTCGATGAGCTTGGTCGGGTTGGAGTCCAGGTCCACCATGTTCCCGGCCTCCTTGGCGGCCGAGGTCCCGGTGTTCATGGCCACGCCGACGTCGGCCTGGGCGAGCGCCGGGGCGTCGTTGGTGCCGTCCCCGGTCATCGCGACCAGCTTGCCGCCCTCCTGCTCCTTGCGGATCAGCGCCATCTTGTCCTCGGGCGTGGCCTCGGCGAGGAAGTCGTCCACGCCGGACTCGTCCGCGATGGCCTTGGCGGTCAGCGGGTTGTCGCCGGTGATCATGACGGTGCGGATGCCCATCGTGCGCATCTCGGCGAACCGCTCGGCGATGCCCTCCTTGACGATGTCCTTGAGGTGGATCACGCCGAGCGCCCGGGCGGTCCCGTTCGCCCGTCTCGGCCACCACCAGCGGCGTGCCGCCGGCCGCGGAGATGCCGTCGACCATCGGGCCGAGTTCCTCCGCGGGGGTGCCGCCGTTGTCGCGGATCCACTGCCGGACCGCGCTGGAGGCGCCCTTGCGGACCTGCCGGCCGTCGGCCAGGTCGACGCCGCTCATCCGGGTCTGCGCGGTGAACTCGACGAACTCCGCGCCCTGCAGCTCGCCCTCGTGCCGCTCGCGCAGGCCGTACCGCTCCTTGGCGAGCACCACGATCGACCGGCCCTCCGGCGTGTAGTCGGCCATGCGACGACAGCTGCGCGGCGTCGGCCAGCTCGGCCGCGGTCACGCCGCCGACCGGCAGGAACTCCGAGGCCTGGCGGTTGCCGATGGTGATCGTGCCGGTCTTGTCCAGCAGCAGCGTGTTTACGTCGCCCGCCGCCTCCACCGCGCGGCCGGACACGGCCAGCACGTTGCGCTGGACCAGCCGGTCCATCCCGGCGATGCCGATCGCGGACAGCAGCGCGCCGATCGTGGTCGGAATCAGCGCGACCAGCAGCGCGACCAGGATGACCAGGCTCTGCGGCGCACCGGAATAGAACGCCATCGGCTGCAGCGTGATCACCGCGAGCATGAAGATGATCGTCAGCGAGGCGAGCAGGATGTTCAGCGCGATCTCGTTCGGCGTCTTCTGCCGTTGCGCCCCCTCGACCAGGGCGATCATCCGGTCGATGAACGTCTCGCCCGGCTTGGAGGTGATGTGCACCACGATCCGGTCGGACAGCACCTTGGTGCCGCCGGTGACCGCGGACCGGTCGCCGCCGGACTCCCGGATGACCGGGGCCGACTCGCCGGTGATCGCTGACTCGTCCACCGACGCGACGCCCTCGACCACGTCACCGTCACCGGGGATGATCTCCCCGGCCTCGACCACCACGTGGTCGCCGAGGGTGAGCTGGGTGCCGGGCACCTGCTCTTCGCGGGTGTCGGCCTGGCCCGGGTGCCAGTCGATGAGTCGGCGGGCCACGGTCTCGCGCTTGGTCCGGCGCAGCGTCTCGGCCTGGGCCTTGCCGCGGCCCTCGGCCACGGCCTCGGCCAGGTTGGCGAAGACCACGGTCAGCCACAAGAAGACGACGATCGTCCAATTGAAGACAGGCTGTTTGTCGTTGAAGATCGCGGTGTAGGTGGTGATCGCGGCGCCGACCTCGACCACGAACATGACCGGGTTGCGGAGCTGGACCCGCGGGTCCAGCTTCTTGAACGCGTCGGGGAGCGACTTCCACAGAATCTTCGGGTCAAGCAGGCCGCCGCCGATCCGGCGCGGCTGGCGCTCGGCCAGGCCCGCGGGCCTCGCCGCCCGTCTGCGGTGTCGTTGTCACAGCCATGTCAGTGCAGTCCTTCTGCGAACGGCCCCAGCGCGAACGCGGGGAAGTAGGTCAGGCCGACCAGGATGAGAATCACGCCGACGACCATGCCGACGAACAGCGGCGTCCTGGTGTCCAGCGTGCCCGCGCTCGCGGGCACCGGGCTCTGCCGGGCCAGCGACCCGGCCAGGCCGAGCGCGAAGATCTCCGGCGCGAACCGGCCGAGCAGCATCACGACCCCGCCGAGAACCTGATACCAGGTGGCGGCCGTGCCCAGCCCGGCGAACGCGGAGCCGTTGTTGTTGGCTTCCGACGCGAACGCGTACATGACCTCGGTCAGGCCGTGCGGGCCCGGGTTGAAGATCGGTGTCTGACCCTGCTTGGTCGCGATCGACAGCCCGGCCGCGGTGAGGGTGACCACGGGGATGGTCAGGAAGTACAGCGCCGCGTACTTCATCTCGGTCGGCCGGATCTTCTTGCCGATGTACTCCGGCGTCCGGCCGACCATCAGCCCGGCCACGAACACCGTGACGACGGCCAGGATGAGGATCCCGTACATCCCGGCGCCGATGCCGCCGGGGGCGATCTCGCCGAGCGTGATGTCGAACAGCGCGATGCCCCCGCCGAACGGGGTGAGCGAGTCGTGGAAGCAGTTCACCGCGCCGGTCGAGGTCAGCGTCGTGGACGCGGCGAACACCGAGCAGCCGGGCGTCCCGAACCTGACCTCGGTGCCTTCCGCGGCGTGGCCCGCGGCGATCGTCGCGGTGCCGCCGGTGCCGGTGTGGGCCTCGAAGAAGCTGAGCCCGGCGACCGCGGCGACCCAGATGATCGCCATGATCGCGAGGATCGCGTACCCCTGCCGGTTGTCCTTGACCATCTTGCCGAACGTGCGGGGCAGGCTGAACGGGATCAGCAGCAGCAGGAAGATCTCGAAGATGTTGGTGAACGGGTTCGGGTTCTCGAACGGGTGCGCGGAGTTGGCGTTGAAGAACCCGCCGCCGTTGTTCCCCATCTCCTTGATGACCTCCTGCGAGGCCACCGGGCCGCCGACGATCGTCTGGTGCGCGCCGGACAGCGTGGTGATCGCGTGGTAGTTCGCGAAGTTGTCGATGGCACCGCCGGCCATCAGGACGATCGCGCCGATGACGGACAGCGGCAGCAGCAGGCGCACCACGGCGTGGGTGAGGTCTGCCCAGAAGTTGCCCAGCGTGCCGGTCCGGGACCGGACGAAGCCGCGGATCATCGCGATCGCGACCACCAGGCCGACCGCGGCGGACAGGAAGTTCTGCACCGCCAGGCCGCTCATCTGCACGAGGTAGGTCATCGTGGATTCGCCGGAGTAGTTCTGCCAGTTGGTGTTGGTGGTGAACGAGACCGCGGTGTTGAAGGCCGTGTTGGCCGGCACGGCGGCCATGTGCGGTCCCACGAACGACAGCAGGTAACCCTGCAGCCGCTGCATCCCGTACAGGAGCAGCACGCTGACCGCGGAGAACGCGAGCATGCTGCGCAGGTACTGGCCCCACGTCTGGTCCACGTCCGGGTCGATGCCGGTCGCCTTGAAGATGGCCCGCTCGACCCGCCAGTGCTTGTCCGTGGTGAAGATCTTGGCGATGTAGTTGCCCAGCGGGATGTAGCACGCGGCGAGCGCCGCGACGAGCAGGCCGACCTGGAGCCAGCCCGCGGCTGTGCTGCTCACTAGAACCTCTCAGGCAGGACGAGGGCCACGAACAGGTAGACGGTCAGCAAGATGCCGCCGATCAGGCCGATCCAGTTCTCAGCGCTCAAAGCGCTCGACCCCCTTCACCAACAGCCACAGCGCGGCGAAGACGACAATGATCAAGCCGATATAGAGCACGTCGGACACGGTCCCTCCTCGGACTCTGGCAGCCCGGCAGCACCTCTGGGATCCGGGCGACTATGCAGTCTTAACTGGGGGAACGGAGTTTCTCGGCCGGTCCATGCGGCACCCATGCGGGGCCCAGGGGATTCCCTAACAGAACCCATGCAGCCGGAGAGTGCGGCCCGTGTTATCACGGTTGCATGCGGATTTGGCCAATGTCCCGCCGGGACGCGGTGGCGGTGCTGGCCGGGCTCGCGGCCCCGCTGGCGCTGGCCGCGATCCTGGTCCCGTTCCGCGGCAGTTTCCCCAACACCGACGCCGCCCTGGCCCTGATCCTGGTGGTGGTGGCCGTCGCCGCGAACGGGTACCGGCTGGCCGGTTACCTGGCCTCGGTCTCGGCGGCGGTGTGGTTCGACTTTTTCCTCACCCGCCCCTACGAACGGTTCACCATTACCCGCCGGGCCGATATCGAGACCACCATCCTTCTGCTGGTCATCGGCGTGGCGGTCACCGAGATCGCGGTGTGGGGGCGGCGCCAGCACGCGGCCGCGAGCCGGCGGGCCGGCTACCTCGACGGGATCCACGCTGCCGCCCAGGCCGTCGCCACCGGGACCAGCCCGTCTGCGCTGGTCGATCAGGTGGCCAGCCAGCTCACCCGGGTGCTGTCCCTGAGGTCGTGCCGGTTCGAGTACGGCGCCGCCGGGCTCGGCCAGCCAGCCCGGATGGCGCACGATGGGTCGGTTACCGTCGCGCACCGAGCCTGGGATGTGGATGCCGAGGGCCTCCCCCCGGGCACCGACGTCGAACTTCTGGTGGAAAGCGGCGGCGTGTTCCAGGGCCGGTTCCTGATGACGCCCAGCCCGGGTGCCCGGCCGACTCTCGAACAACGGCTGCTGGCCGTCGCGCTCGCCGACCAGGCCGGTGCCGCACTCGCCACGAGCCACCCAGCCGGCCAGGGATAACGCGGCGGCAAGGTCGCGGCCTCAGTCTCCTGCCGGGGACGGGGGACCGAGGCGGACGCCCACCTCGTCGGCGCGGGCGAGCAGGTCGGCGGGGTCGGCGTAGACCCGGTACGCGCCGGCCCGCTCAAGCTCCTCCCGGCCGTAGCCGCCGGACAGCACGCCGATCCCCATGGCCCCGGCGCGGCGGGCGGCGAGCAGGTCCCAGACGCTGTCCCCGACGACGAACGCGTTCCGTGCCTCGACGCCCAGCAGCGCCGCGGCGGCCAGGAAGAGATCCGGATCCGGTTTGGCGTGGGCCACCTGGTCCCTGGTCACCAGCGGCGCGTCCGGCGGCAGGCCGAGCATCGCCAGGGCGCGCCCGGCCGTGACCTGATAGCCGCTGGTCGCGATGGCCCAGGGGATCTTGTGCTCGGTCAGCGTCGCCAGCAGTTCCGCCGCCCCGGGCAGCGGCCGGACCGAGTCCGCCTGGGCCAGGTACTCCTCGCTGTGCCAGATCTGCAGCATGGCGATGTCGTCGCCGGACAGCGTCCGCCCGGTCTCCCGGAGCAGCGCGGACACGAACAGGCCGCCGCTCATCCCGATCCGCCGGTGGATCCGCCACACCGACAGGTCAATGGACAACCGGGCCAGCGCCGTGCGCCAGGCGATCACATGCTGGTACACGCTGTCGATCAGCGTCCCGTCCAGGTCGAACAGGAACGCGGGCGGAGGCGGCTGCGGGTAGTCGGGCGGAGTTGCCACCGCTCCAGTCTGGCAGGCGGCCGGATCACGCGCCGTGTACCGCCACCACCCCGCTCATGGTGCCGATCAGGGCGAGCGGCCCGGACAGGGACGGCGAAGCGAAGTGAGGCAGCGCCGAGCCCAGCCTGATCAGGCGCTGGACGTGCCCGGTGCGCGGGTCAAGCTGGTACAGCACCCCCGCGTTCCAGTCCGGGACCCAGACCGCGCCGCCGCCGGCCACCGGCGAGCCCTGCGCCGTGGCGGGGCCGCGCCAGAGCACCTGGATCCTGTTGCCGGAGGTGTCTACGGCCGCCATCCCGCCGGAGATGCACGGCACGTAGACGACGGCGCCCCGGGTTGCCATCCCCCCGAAGGCGGCGCACACCGGCGCCTTGGCCACCTGCGAGCCCACGCCGGTGAGGTGGCGGGAGTTCAGCAGGTACCCGGTGCCGCTCTTGCCAACGGCCAGGATCAACCCGTTGCCCAGCAGGCCGGGCGCGGTGGAGCCGAGGTCGAGGTCGGAGGCGTTATCCGCGGGCCAGGTGGATGGGGCGAAAATGCCGGTGCGCCGCAGGGCCGGGGTGAGCGCGGTGACCGAGTCGCTGCCGTCGTAAGGCGGCCTGGTCGCGGCCCCGTTGCCCGCGCTGACGTAGACGGCGCCGTCCGGGCCGGCCACCGGGCCGCCCGCCGCCCACATGCCGGCTTCCCTGGCCGTCGGCACCTTGTACGAGACGATGGGGCCGCGGCCCGAGGCCGGGACCCCGCTGATCGACCCCTGGTAAGGGCCGCAGTCGCCGAACAGCCCGCCGAACGCCACGTACACCCGGCCGCGGTTAAGCAGCAGCGCGGCGCGCTGCTGGTCGTAGCGCGGGTGCCCGTCCGGCGCCGGGACCTCCCGCTTGAAGACCAGCTTCCCGGTGTGTGCCGCGATGCCCGCCAGCACGTGGTGGAACCCCGTGGTCTCCGCGACCGCGTAAACCATGCGGGTCGCCGGGTCGTAGACCGTTGTCCCGGTGATGCCGAGCGGATCGATGTCCCCGCACGGCAGCGCGGACAACGGGACCGGGGCGCCGAGGTGGACGTGCCATCGGATCTTGCCGGTGGCCCGGTCCAGCCCGTACACCGTGTCGCCCTCGGTCGCCGCGATCACCAGCCTGCCGATTACCAGGGGCTGGCCGTAGACGGCCCCGTCGAGGTGGCGCCGCCAGGCGATGGACAGCGGTCCCGCGGCCGGCCGGGCCGGCGCGACGCCGGTCCGGGCCGCGTCCCGGTGATAGGTGGTCCAGTCGGTCCCGGTCGGCGCGGCCGGGCGTCGGCGGGCGGCTGGCTCGTCGTCGCCGGGCTGGCCGCCGTGGGTGCGGCCGTCCCGTCCGTGGAGGCCGCGGTGCTGCACCCGGCCAGCAGGCCCGCCGCGAGCAACACGGACTGAGCGAGCACTGCCGCGGGACGTGAGCGCATACGCCAAGTCTGCTCCCATGACGGCGCCCCGGGTTAATCCGCGCGGCCTGCCACCGGTTTTAGCAGGTCAGCAGTTACGGCATACCCTGGATCTCGCTGCCCAGCGACGGAGGAGGGGTGACGGGGGAGTGCAGATCGGTACGTTTGCCGCGCTCGGCGACAGCTTCACTGAAGGGCTCGACGACCCGCGGGCCGACCAGGCCGGCTACCTCGGCTGGGCGGACCGGTTCGCCCAGATGCTGGCGGCCGAGCAGCCCGGCCTGCGTTATGCCAACCTCGCGGTGCGCGGCAAGCTGCTGGGCCAGGTGGCCGCCGAGCAGGTGCCGCAGGCCATCGCGATGGCCCCGGATCTGGTCAGCCTCGCCGCCGGGGGCAACGACATGCTCCGGTTCCGGTCGGATCCCGACGCGCTGGCGCAGACGTTCGACGACGTCGTGCGCACCCTGCTCATGGCCGGCTGTCAGGTGGTCATCTTCACCGGCTTCGATCCCCGGTTCCCGGTGCTGCGGCTGCTCCGCGGCAAGGTGGCCGCCTACAACATGCACTTGCGCGCGATCGCCGACCAGCACGGGTGCCACGTCGTGGACCTGTGGTCGATGTCCGTGCTGCGGGATCCGCGGGCCTGGAGCGCGGACCGGCTGCACCTCACCCCGGACGCGCACCGCCGGGTAGCGTTGCGCACCTGCGAGGTGCTCGGCGTCGCCGTCACGGAGGACTGGCGTGCTCCCTGGCCGGCGGCTGACACGGTGACCGGCGGCGTGGCCGCCTCCGGGCGGGCCGCCTGGCTGGCCGCGCGGCGGATGGACCTGCGCTGGGCGCGGGTGCACGCGGCCCCGTGGGTGGCCCGCCGGGTCCGCGGGACCTCCGCGGGCGACAACATCGCCCCCAAGCGCCCCGAGTTGTTGCCGCTCTAGGCCACGGCGCAGCGCGCGGTGAGGCAACCTGTGGCGTCAGCGGCAGCGTCACGCCGCAGCCGCCGGGCCGAACGCCGCATAGTGCCACCGGCGCGCCTCCGGCCGACGGCCCCGGCTGCGGTGTCCCGGCGGCGAGGACACGTCTCCCGAAGCCAGCGCGCCGCTGGCCTGCGTGCCTCCGGCACGACGTCCCGCGAGGGAGGCAATGAAAGTCAGCTCAGCCGTCGCGCTCGATGGGGCAGCTCATGCACCGGGGGCCGCCCCGGCCACGGCCGAGTTCGCCGCCGGCGACGGTGAGCACCTCGATGCCGTTCTCCTCCAGGTAGGCGTTCGTGGTCACGTTCCGCTCGTAGGCCACGACCACGCCCGGCGCCACCGCCAGCACGTTGCACCCGTCGTCCCACTGCTCCCGCTGCGCGGAGCGCACATCCTGGACCGCGGTCAGCACGGTGATGCTCGGCAGGCCCAGCGCGGCCGCCAGCGCCGTGTGCATGTCCTCCGGCGGGTGGTCGGTCACCTTCAACTCCCGCACGCTTGCTCCCGGCTCGATGGTGTAGGACCGCAGCATCCCCATGCCCGCGTACTTGGTGAACACGCCGTAGTCCGCCATGGTCAGCATCGTGTCCAGGTGCATGAACGCGCGCTGCTTCGGCATGTCGATCGCGATAAGCGAGGTAGCGGCGCCGGCCGCGAACAGCCGGTGGGCCAGCATCTCCAGGGCCTGCGCCGTGGTCCGCTCGCTCATCCCGGCGAGCACCGCGCCGTTGCCGATCACCAGCACGTCCCCGCCTTCGATGGTGGCCGGGGCGGCGTCGGCGCCGTGGTACCAGACATCGAAGCCCGCGCCGGCGAACATCGGGTGCCAGCGGTAGATGGCCTCGGCGAACATGGACTCCCTGACCCGGGCCTGGCGGCGCATCGCGTTGATCGACACCCCGCTATAGATCCAGCAACTGGTGTCGCGCTGGTAGAGGAGGTTTGGCAGCGGGACGAGCACGAACCCGTCCGGGTCGAGCGAGTGGAACGCGATGCTCTTCGGCTCCGGCGCCAGCTCGGAGATCTCCCGCTTGGTGATCCCGCCCACCAGGTAGCCCGCCAGGGCCGGTGAGTCCAGCCCGGCCACCGCGGCGCGAAGCTGCTCGGCCGCCAGCAGCCCGTGCCAGCGGGAGTCGAAGACCCCGTCCAGGATGTAATCCCGGGCCGCGGTGACGTCCAGCGTCTGGGCGAGCAGGTCGCTGTAGTAGTGCACGACGACGCCGCGGGAGCGCAGCACGTCCGCGAAGGCGTCGTGCTCCTGCTGCGCCCGGCTCACCCACAGCACGTCGTCGAAGAGCAGGGCCGCCGCGTTGTCCGGGGTGAGCCGCTTGAGTTCCAGGCCGGGCCGGTGCAGGATCACCTGCCGCAGGCGGCCGACTTCAGAATCCACTCTGAACATGGGCATCGGCTTTCTTTGCTGGCGGCCCGCGCCGCCGGATTGCTGAGCACTCTATGCTGCCGCCGTGGACCTGGATCTTTCTAGTGACAGCGCCGACCTGACCGCATCCCTGGTCAACGTGGAGTCGGTGAGCGGCGGCGAAGCGGACCTGGCCGCCGCCATCGGGCGGGCGCTGAGTGGCCTGCCGCACCTGTCCGTGCACAGCGACGGCAACACGATCGTCGCCCGGACCACCCTGGGCCGCCCGCAGCGGGTGATCGTGGCCGGGCATATCGACACGGTGCCGATCGCGGGCAACGTTCCCTCCCACCGCGAGAACGGCATGCTGTACGGCTGCGGGAGCTGCGACATGAAGTCCGGGGTGGCGGTCGCGCTGCGGCTGGCCGCCCGGCTGACCGCGCCGCGCCCCGACGTCACCTACGTCTTCTACGACTGCGAAGAGGTCGAGGCCGAGCGCAACGGGTTGTTGCGGCTGTCCCGTAATCGCCCCGACCTGCTCCACGGCGACCTGGCGGTGCTGATGGAGCCGACCGGCGGCGTCATCGAGGGCGGATGCCAGGGCACGCTGCGGGCTGAGGTCACCACACGGGGCAAGCGCGCGCACAGCGCACGCTCTTGGATGGGCCTCAACGCTATCCACGTGGCCGGCGGGATCCTCGACCTGCTGAGGTCCTACCAGCCGCGCCAGCCGGAGGTGGACGGGCTCACCTACCACGAAGGGCTGAACGCCGTCTGGATCAGCGGCGGGGTCGCGGGCAACGTCATTCCCGACGAGTGCGTGGTCACGGTGAACTACCGGTTCGCCCCCGACCGCAGCGAGGAGGAAGCGGCCGCGCACGTGCGCGAGGTCTTCTCCGGCTACGAGGTGGAGATCACCGACTCTGCGCCGGGCGCCCGCCCGGGGCTGGACCACCCAGCCGCCGCCCCGCTGCTCGCGGCCGTGTCCGGGGCGCCCCGGGCCAAGTTCGGCTGGACCGACGTGGCCAGGTTCGCCCTGCTCGGCATGCCCGCGCTGAACTACGGCCCCGGGGACCCCATGCTCGCCCATTCACGGGACGAGCACGTGCCGGTGGCGCAGATCGCCGAGTGCGAGGCGACGATGGAGGCCTGGCTGACCGGCTGAGCCAGTGAGGACCAGCCCCCAAAGCCAGGGAAGCGCTGCCGAGGGGCAGAGGCAGCGCGCCGCAGGCAGCGGGGCGAACGCCGCATAAGTGCCAGCCGGCGCGCCTCCGGCACGACGCAGCCCCAGGCGCCGTTGCGGGTCTCCCGGCGCCGAGGACCCAGCCTCCCGAAGCCAGCGCGCCGCTGGCCTGCGCGCCTCCGGCACGACGTCCCGCGAGGGAGGCAAACAAGCGGGGGGCGTCCCATGCTGCGACGCCCCCCCCCGCGAGATCGCGGCGCCTGCTAAGCCGCTGGTCCTGCGGCCAGCTTGAGCGAGCCGGTCTTCTGCTGGCCGTTGAGCCCGACCCAGGTGAGCGAGACCGTGGCGCCCGGGTGGTACTGGTGCATCAGCATCCGCAGCGAGGCCGGGGAACTCACTGCGTGGCCGTTCACGGCGGTGATCACGTCACCAGCCTGCGCCCCGGCGCTGGCGGCCGGTGCGTCGCAGAACACCCCGGCGATCAGCGTGCCCGACTTGGCCGGGGCGATGCTGTGCGGCACCGGGTTCGCCGACTCGCTCGCCAGGCAATGGCCGCTGGAGTTGATGCCACCGCTGAGGCCGGACTGCGCGATCGCCTGGAGCTGGCGCAGTTGCTGCGACGGGTCGCCGGCGCTGCTGGGCGCGTTGTTATTCGGGTCGCTGGCGATCGCGATGCCGAGGAACGCGGGCTGGCCGATCTGGATCGTGCTGCTGCCCTTGCCCAGGGCGATCAGGTGCGCGATCGACAGGGCCCGGTTGATCGGAATCGAGAAGCCCTGGCTGGTGCCGCTCGCGCCGATGTTCTGGCTGTTCGCCGCCGTGTTCATCGCGATGACCTGGCCCGCGGCGTTCGCCAGCGCGCCACCGGAGTCGCCCTCGGCGATCGGGGCGTTCGTCTGGAACATGCCCGTCAGCCGCTCCGACGAGTTGGATCCCGCGTCGCTGGCGGTGATGGAGCGCTTCAGCGCGGTGATCGTCCCTTTGGTCACGGTCGGCGCGCCGCCGTTGCCGCCCGCGTTCCCGAGTGCCACCACCGGGTCGCCGAGCTTGACCTCGTTCGAGTTACCGGGCTGGACGGTCTTCAGCCCGGACGCCCCGGTCAGCCGGAGCAGCGCGACGTCCTGGCTGTTGGCGGTGCCGACGACCTGGGCGTTGTACTTGGGGCCGCCGGTAACGGGTTGCACGACCACCCGGGTGGACCCCTTGATGACGTGGTTGTTGGTCAGCACCAGGCCGTCGGAGGACAGCACCATGCCGGTGCCCTCGAAGACCTCCCGCTGGTAGTGCACGTAGGAGGTGATGTCCACCAGCCCGGGCTCGACCTTGCCGGCTACCGCGCTGACGTTGATGCCAGAGGCCGATGAGCCGGCGCGGGCGCCTTATGGGGCTTGGGGATGACGCCCTGGTCGGCGATCGAGGACGTAGGGGCCCGGCCGGCCGAGCCGCGCAGCACCAGCACCGCGCCCGCGCCGATCGCCGCCGCGAGCACCGCGACCAGCACGTAGACCAGCGCATAGCCCAGCGGCCCGCGCGAGGGCCGTGCCG
Source organism: uncultured Actinomycetes bacterium (assembly GCA_963734725.1). GTDB lineage: Bacteria > Actinomycetota > Actinomycetes > Streptosporangiales > Streptosporangiaceae > DASXKD01. The sequence goes on along the minus strand of CAVTIX010000008.1, from coordinate 208,775 downwards.
TCGGCTGCGCATAGCCGCCCGGGGGGACCCACTGGCCCCCGCCACCGGACACGTGCGCCGGAAGCGGCGGCACCGGGCCGGGCTCGCCGGGATGGTGCTGCCAGCTTCCCTGGGGCTGCTCGCCGTACGGGGGCTGCCCGCCGTAGGGGGGCTGGTTGCTGTAGAGCGGCTGGGTGGGGTAGGTGGGCTGCCCGCCGTAGGGGGGGCCGTAGGGCGGCTGGCCGCCATAACCGGGCGGGGGCTGGGCGCCATAGCCGGGCTGGGCGCCCTGCTGCGCTCCGTAGGGCGGCGGGGGGCTGTACTGGGGCGTGCCTTGGCCCGGCTGAGGCTGGGCGCCCGGTGGTATCCAGGGCTGCTGCGGGTTGCCCGAGGGGGCCCAGGTCGGCTGGGTGCCCGGCTGGGCGTGCCAGGGCGAGGCGGGGCCGGGCGGCTGCGCGCCCGGGGCCTGCGGCGCGCCGGCGCCCTGCTGTGGGCCGGGGGCCTGCGATGCGCCCGGGGCCTGAGGCGCGCCGGGCACCTGCGGTGCGCCGGGGGGCTGCTGCGCAGCGGGGGCCTGGGGCGCGGGGGCCTGGGGCGCGGGGGCCTGGGGCGCGCTGGGCGCCGGCTGCGGCGTGGCGGGAGGCTGTTGCGGGCCAAGGGCCTGTTGCGGGCTGGCGGGCGGTGGTTCCGCTTCGCTGGCCGGGGGAGTCGTCGCGAAGGGGAACCACGACGCGCCTGGCGGGGCCGCGTCCGCAGCGCCCGGATCGGTGTCCGCGTCCGGTGCGCCGGGGGCGCCCCCCTCGCTGGGCGCCGACCGCCAAGCGCTATCACGCTCCGGCGAGTCGTTCCCGTTTCCTTGACCTTCGGCCATCATCATCACCTCTGCCCGGAAATAGCCTAAGCCGCTTCGTCTGGTCCCAGGCACGGCAGCGCTCCCGTGTGCCTGGCTAAGCCAACAACCAGTTAGCACCATGTGCCTGGACGGAAGCTGAACGCGTGCTGAGGGTTTCTTCCGGCAACCGTCCGCGGGGCCGGCTCCTCTCGGGTGGGCATCGACCGGCCACCCGGAACAACGCCGTCCCGCCGCCGGCCTGTTCCCGCAGCCAGCGGACCAGGGTGTGTCCCGTGGATCTTTGCCGTCGCGAGCGGCCGCCGGCGGGGATGGATCGCAAGACGGAGGAGGAGCTCATGGCGGAGCCATGGGCGACGACGACAACGCCGCGAGGCCCCACCCGCCTCCCCAACCCCCTTCATGGCGGACGCGCAGCAGGCCAGGGATTTTGCGGGACACGCCCTGGGTGTCACCGGTGCGGCAGCGCGCCTGGTGGCGGGCCGGTCACGAATCTAGGCCGTGCTCGGCCAACGGACCGGCCACGAGCTTGCGTATTGCACATTCTTCGAGCAGCAGGGGCAACGCGCCAAGCGCTGCGGCCGCAGACCCCGGCGGAGAGGTGCAGTCGGAATCATGCAACAGGACTGTGGCGCCTCCGGTCAGGTTTCCGCCGAGCGTCGCCCATACCGAGCGGGGCGTGGCGCCTGGGGTCCACTCTCGGCCCCAGCAGGTCCACAGCACCGGGGTGAGGCCGAGCCGGCGGGCGGCGCCTAGCGCCCCGGCGCTCAGCACGCCGTAGGGCGGGCGGTAGAACCGCGGTTGCGCTCCGGCCGCGGCCGCCACCGCGTCCCTTGCCCGGGCCAGGTCGTCGGCCACCGCGCGGGGCCCGCGGAGCACCGTGTACTGGTGCGCCCAGCCGTGCACGGCCACCTCATGTCCCGCGGCGGCGATCTCCGCGGCCAGCCCCGGCGCCTGCACCGCCATGGCGCCGAGCATGAAGAACGTGGCCCGCACCCGCCAGGTGGCCAGGACCTCAAGGAACGCCGGGGTCCATGCCGGGTCCGGGCCGTCGTCGAAGGTGAGCGCCACGTGATCGGCCCGGCCCTGGCCGGACAGCCGGGGGAAGAACCGCCGCCGGACCGGCGCCAGCGCGGTCACGCCCGGCCCGGCGTGCGCGACGGCAAGGCAGCCGGCCGCCACCGCCGCCGCGGTGAACCCGGCCGGTGGCCGAGCCGGCGCCGCGGCCTCGCTGTCTGAGAACACCTGTCACTCCCGCATCGTAGGCTCTGGCCTGCGGTCTTGCCCTGCTGCGACGACACGCTACGGGAGGACCGTACTACGCGGTATTTCTACTGGAATGATGGCAAGGTCGGGACGATCCCGAAGCAAGACCGGTTACCAGTGGCGGGCCGGCCGGGGCCCCGCCAGAACTTAGCAAGGGGCCATGCGTTGGGAGTGCCAGCTGCACGTGTCGTTTTCCCCCCTGCGGACCGGGCGGAGATAGCCGCCGCTGTCGCAGAGATCCTGGCCAGCGGTGCGCTCACGCTGGGGCCGTATAACGGGCGGTTCGAGGAAGCGTTCGCCGCCGCGCACGACGCCGCGCACGCCGTGGCGGTATCCAGCGGCACCGCGGCGCTGAACATCGCGCTGCAGGTAGCGGGCGTGGCGGGCCGGGACGTGGTGGTCCCGGCGAACACCTTCTACGCCACCGCGGCCGCAGTGCTGCAGGCGGGCGGCCGGCCCGTGTTCGCCGACGTCGAACTGCGCACGCTCGCGCTCAGCCGGGCGACCGTGGCGCCGGTGCTGACCCCGCAGACCGCCGCCGTCGTGCACGTCCACATCGGCGGAATGATCAGCCCGGACATCACCGGGCTGCGCGCGCTGTGCGACGAGCGCGGGATCGCGCTGATCGAGGACGCCGCGCACGCGCACGGGTCCACGCTGGACGGCCGGTTCGCGGGCTCGTTCGGGGTGACCGGGGCCTTCTCCCTCTACCCGACGAAGGTGGTGACCAGCGGCGAAGGTGGCATGGTGGTGACCTCCTCGGAGTACGTGGCGCAGGAGGCGAAGATCTACCGCGACCAGGGCAAGGGCGCCTTCACCGCGAACCACCACGTGCGGCTGGGCTCGGCCTGGCGGATGAGCGAACTGCACGCGGTGACCGGGCTGGTGCACCTGCGCCGGATGGCGGAGTTCATCTGCCGCCGCCGTGAGGTCGCGGCCGCCTACGACAAGGCTCTGGTCAGCCTGGACGGGTTCACCCCGCTGGCCGAGCCGCCCGGCAGCCGTGGCAACGTGTACAAGTACATCGTGTTGCTGCCACCCGGGGCCGACCGTGCCGCCGTCAAGCAGGACATGGCGTTGCGCTTCGGCGTCAGGCTGTCCGGTGAGGTTTATGACCTTCCCTTGAACCAGCAGCCGGTGCTCGCGGAGTACGCTGGGCCGCCGTTGCCCGTTGCCGAGGAGATCGCTCGCCGGCACGTCTGCCTGCCGGTGCACTCGGACATGAGCGACGCGGAGGTCGATGAGGTGCTGACCGCCTTTGCCGCGGTGCACGAGAGGCTCGCGGGCGGATAGCCCCGGGCCAGCAGCGGCTGCCCGGTGCCGGGCAGCGTAGGGATCGGCGCCAAGGACGGGCCGGCAGGCACGCGAGAAAGGGCGGCCGTGCAGGTAGCGGTGACTGGAGGTGGCGGCTTCATCGGCTCCCACGTCGTGGACCAGCTGGTGCTGGCGGGTCACGACGTGCGGGTGATCGATGTGCAGCCGCGCTGGCGCAACGTGGATGCGACATACCTGACCGTGGACTTGTTCGACGAGGCCGGCCTCGGCGCGGCGGTGTCAGGCTGCGCCGCGGTGTTTCACCTGGCGGGAGCGTCCAACGTCAACGAGGTGGCGGCGGACCCGGTCTGGGCGGTGCGGCTCAATGTGGAAGGCACCGCCCGGGTGCTCGAGGCGGCCCGCCAGCACGGCGGGGGCCGGGTGATCCTGGCCAGCACCGTGTGGGTGTACGGGGCGGCGCAGGGCATCGGCGAGCTAGCGGAGGACTTCGCGGTTGACTTGCGCAGCGCGGGGCACGTGTACGTCTCGACCAAACTCGCGGCAGAACTGCTCGTGCACAGCTATAAGGAGATGTACGGCCAAGACTTCACCATCCTCCGGTACGGCATCCCCTACGGGCCGCGGATGCGCGAAGAGCTGGTCGTCGCCCGGTTCGTCCAGGCGGTGCGGCAATCACGCCCGATCACGATCGCCGGCACCGGCGAGCAGCAGCGCAACTACGTGTACGTGGAGGACCTCGCCGACGCGCACGTCCGTGCGCTTGCCCCGGTGGCGGCGGGCAAGGTCCTGGCTCTGGAAGGAGGGACACCGGTGTCCGTCCGGGAGATAGCCGACACTGTCCAGGAACTCATCGGGCGCGTCCCGGTTCATTGCGCTCCGGCCCGCGACGCTGACTACCCGGGGGTCAGCGTGTCCAACCGGGCCGCCAAGGAACTGCTCGACTGGTCGCCGGCGACCCCGTTCGCGGCCGGGGTGCGGCGCTACCTGGACTGGCTCGGCTGGGCCGGGGAACCGGCCGCGGGCGGTGCGGATATGCCATGAGGCACCTTTTGTCGGCAACAGGCAGTGTCACGCCGCAGCCGCCGGGCCGAACGCCGCATCAGGCGCCCCAGGCGCCGTTGCGGTGTCCCGGCGGCGAGGACCAGCCTCCCCAAGCCAGCGAAGCGCCCGCGAGGGAGGCAATGTAAATGAAGCGCGCGCTGCTGCTGTCCGGGTCGCTCGGCGCGGGCCACGAGATGCACGCGCGGGCGTGCGCGATCTCCCTGGCCGACCGGGGCTGGACCACCGACACCCTGGACGCCATGCAGCTCCTCGGCCCGCGCGGCGGGTCGGCTGGGGAGGCGGTGTTCCGCGCCATGCTGGCCACGCCGGGGCTGTTCGACGCGTTTCACTTCGCCGCGCTGCGCCCGGGGAGCCGGCTGGCCCTGCTCGCCGACGCCGGGGCCCGCAGGAAACTGGTGCCGAAGCTGCGCGACTACCTTGACGAGCACCCCGCCGACCTGGCCGTCTCTGTGTTCGCCACGGCCGCGTCCGCGGTGAGCGTGCTCGCCGACCGGTACCCGGGGATGAGTCACGTAGTGCTGTGCAGCGACGTCACGCCGCACCGGCTCTGGGTGCAGCCGAACGTGGACCTGTACCTGGTCACCTCGGCCGTGGCGGAGGCCGCGGTGCGCAGGTACCAGCCCACGGCCCGGATCCGGGTGGTCCAGCCACTGGTGCGGCCCGGGTTCTACGACCCGCCGGCCCAGGAACGGGCCAGGGCAGATCTTGGCCTGCCCGTGGAGGACCGCGCCGTGCTGCTCATGTCCGGCGCCTGGGGCCTGGGGCCGATCGCGCAGGCGGCGGCGGCGCTCGCCGACGCCGGAGTGCAGGTCCTGGCGGTCGCCGGGCGCAACGCCAAGCTGGAGAACCGGCTGCGCGCGGCCGCGCGGCACCGGCCCCGGCTGCACGTGTTCGGCTACACCGAGGAGATCCCCGCGCTGATGGCCGCGGCGGACCTGGTCATCACCAGCTCGGGTGACACCTGCGCGGAGGCGCGCACGGTCGGCCGGCCCCTGCTCCTGCTCGACGTGGTGCAGGGTCATGGACGCGACAACCTGCAGCACGAACTGGAGCTGGGGGATGCCGACGTGGCCTCCTCGCGGCCGGCCGAGATGGTCCGCTGTGCCCTGGCCGCGCTGGACCGGGTGAAGCCGCCATCGCCGGGCGCCGCCCGTTCCCAGGCCACCTGGGAGACGGCGTTCACCATGGCCCTCGAGGACATAGGACTCGGCTAACCCGGGCTGTCGCGCTAGCCCTGCGCTGGGTTAGGCATGACGGCCCAGGGCTACCCCGGTAGTGGTGGCGGGCGGCCACTGGCGCCGGTGGCGGTGATCGCGGTCATCATGATCTTGTCCAGGTAGGCCCGCTGGGCGTCCAGGATCCGCAGGTCATGCTGCAGCTTGGCAGTGGCGGCGGCGCGCCCCGGGCCTTGCCCGCGCAGCACGGCCGCGACGTCGGCCTGCACCCTCAGCGCGTCCGGGGTGGCCCAGTCGACCAGGCCGTAGACCACCCGGTCCAGGCGGAACGAGGACAGCGACTCGTGCACCTGGTACCCGACCAGGTCGTCCAGCTGGACGTTGTTCGCCGGGGAGCAGTTCTGCGACCCGTAGCTGGCGATGCCGATCGCGGTGCCGACGTCGTGGCTGGTCCCGGCTTCGATCGCGCGCATTGCCGTGAGCGAGTCCCGTACGCCGCCCGCGCAGGATTGGATGTCGGTCTTCATGTCGGCCAGGAACCCGTTCAGGTCGGTGGCACGCTGCGACCGCGACGGGTGCACCGCGATACCGACCAGCACGCCTGCCGCAAGCACCAGCAGCCCGGCCGCGAGCAGCCAGCGGGGCGTCTTGCGCGTCGGCCAGGCGGTGTGCCGGATCGGGACGTACGGCGGGTCCGCGCGTGCCGGGGTCTGCATGGGCCCTCCTCAGCTCCGCTTGGTCATCAGCCTGGCGCCGCTGGCCAGATCCGCCTCGGTGACCGGCCCGTAGACCCGTTTCACGATGAGGTGCCGCGCGTTCAGGAAGAACGTAGCGGGCAGCCCGGGCAGGTTATAGGCGATCGCGGCCTTCATCGGCATGGGGTCCACGGCTACTGGGTAGGTCACGCCGCTCTTCCGGACGAAGGCCATGGCCTTGGCCGCCGAGTCGTTGACGTCCACGCCGATGATCGCGACGCCGCCCTGCCTGGCCCGGTAGAACCGGGCGATCAGCGGCGTCTCCTTCTGGCACGGCTCGCACCAGGACGCGAAGAAGTTCACGATGACCGGGTGGCCCGCCAGCGACTGCAGTGACAGCTGCCTGCCCGGATGGCCGAGCATGCCGAGGGTGAAGTTCTTCGCCCGGCCCAGGTGCTGTGGCCCCGGCGCCCCGGCGCCGACGGTCGCCCCGACCACGATCAGCGCCACGGCCGCGGCGGCGACGAGCGAGGCGGCCACCACCAGGCGGGTGCTGCGCAGCGCGCGGATCCTCCCGCGCCAGCCTGGCTCCGGTGTCACAACCCCTCCACGGTCGTCCGTCCCGCGCCCGGCGGGCCGGGGTCGCCGGGCGCGTAGGCCGGGCGGGTGCCCGCGCCGAGCACGTCGGACGGCGCCGCCCGCCCGGCGCCCGGCGCGCCGAGCAGCTCGGCGCCCGGCGCCGCTGCCCCGGGCCGGGCGCCGGCGCCGGGCCCACCGGGAGCACCAGCGCGAACTCGCTGCCCGCACCGGGGGCGCTGCGTACCCGCACCTCGCCGCCGTGCGCGCGGGCGACGGCCCGCACCAGGGCGAGGCCGAGGCCCGTGCCCCGGGCGCCGGTGAGCTGGGTACCGGACCGGAACCGGTCGAAGATCCGGTCCAGCTCCGCGGGGAGGATCCCCTCACCGCCGTCCGCGACGATCATACGAGCGGTCTCGCCGTCGTGGTCGCGCACCACTTCGAGCCGGATCTCCTCGCCGTCGACGGTGTGCCGTACCGCGTTCTCCAGCAGCGCGTCCACCGCCAGGCCCAGCCGCTCCCGGTCGGCGGTGACAACCACGGGATCCAGGTGTCCCAGCGTCCAGCGGCGCCGCGCGGTGGGCATCCACTTGCGGAACGCCTCCATCGTGAACCCGTCCAGCGCGACCGGCTCGGGGCGCAGGAAGTCCGGATCCTCGGATGCGGCGATCATCAGCAGCCGTTCGCCGAGGCGCCGGAGCCTGGTCAGCTCGCCCACGACCACCTCGATGTCCCGCGCCTCCGTGCGCCCGGCCAGGTCGCCGGCGAGCAGTTCCGCGTGGCCGAGCGCGATGGTGATCGGCGTCCGCAGCTGGTGCGACGCGTCCTGGAGGAACCGCCGCTGGGTGGCGAGGAGCCGGGCGTTCTCCTCGCTGACCAGGCCGCGCTCATTGTCTGCGGCCAGCCTGCGCTGCGCGTGCCAGACCATCAGCCAGAACATCGCCGCCATCAGCGGGACCTCGTTCAGCTCGGCCACGGTCTGGGCGCCCTGGTAGACGTCCCACCCGATGGCGGCGCCGGTGGTGATCATGACCACCGCGAGCACCCACGCGGTGGGCCGGGTCAACCAGACCCGGAACCCGTAGAGCAGCGTCAGGCTGATCCAGATGAAGTGGAACGGGACCGTTTCCCAGTGCGAGAAGATCACGATCGCCGCGAGGTTGGCGATCGAGAAGACCGCCCACGCCACGTCCACCCAGGCGACCGGGCCGTGGAACCGTGGCCGGTGCAGCGGCCAGCGCAACCCCGGCGGGCGGTGCGGCCAGTGCATGTGCCGCGGCCAGGGCGGCAGCCAGCCGTGGGCGGCCTGCCCGGGAGAGGGGCCCTCAGGACGCAAGCCGATATCCCTCACCGCGCACCGTCTCGATCAGTTCGAAGCCCAGCTTGGACCGCAGCCGCCGGACGCACACGTCCACCACGTTCGAGCCCGGGTCGAAGTCGAAGCCCCAGACCGAGGCGAGCAACTGCCCCTTGCCCACCGACTGGCCGGCGTGCTCCATCAGCTCGCGCAGCAGCAGGAACTCCAGCCGGGTCAGCGCGACCGGCCCGTGGCCGATGTTGGCCTCCAGCCGGCCCACGTGCAGCATCAGGTCGCCCGCCTTGAGGATCTCGCCCCCGGAGTGCACCTCTCCGCGCAGCCGGACCCGGACCCTGGCCAGCAGTTCGGCCAGCGAGAAGGGCTTGGTGAGGTAATCCTGGGCGCCCAGTTCCAGGCAGTCGACCTTGGTGGTCACGTCGGCGAGGCAGGACAGCACCAGGACCGCTTGCTCCCGGCGCTCCCGCAGCACCTGGGCCAGGACGAGGCGGCCGTCGATGTCCGGCATGATCAGGTCCAGGATGACCAGGTCGTAGTCGCCGGCCAGGGCCAGCCGCAGCCCTTCGGCGCCGTTGCCTGCTGCGGCTACCCCGTAGCCGGCCGTGACCAGCGCGCGCGTGATGAAGTCGCGGATCCTGGGCTCGTCCTCCACGAGCAGGATGCGCGGCCCGGCCTGGCCTGGAGCCTGCTCCGTCGTGTTCATGGGAGTTTCGTCATTTCGCCTTGCCCGCGTCCCGTGGGTGCTGACGGCCGGTCCGGCCGGTGACGGGGGCGCGGGTTGGGCTCCTTCCCTGAGGATCCATCGCTCGCTGGCGTTCGGTCAACCCGTCGGCGGGTTGGTCACCCAGCTTTGCGCAAACCTTTGCAGCTTTGCCACCCAGATGACCCCGAAATTGCCGCGCTGCGCGGCGCCCGATAGCGGGCCGGAAGGGGCCCATGGGCGGCTTTCGTAACGCTTAGGTAACTGACCACTAACGTTCCGTAATTAGGACAAGGGGCTAGCCGGGCGCCGCTAGCTGTCAGGATGCCATGATCATGACAATTTCGTCATTGAGTCGCCGTGGTGTTGCCGACGGCCACGGATGCTCGGAAGATCAGGCTCGTAACAGGCATCCGGCCGGGCGCCCGGGGGTAAGCGCGGCCGGCCCAGTCGCGTGCGCAGGTGCGCCGCGAAGAAGCGAGGTGGTGACTGGTGTCTCTGCCGGTCCGTATTACGGCCCTGCTGGTCGCGTTCGCGGCAGTGGCCGTCGGTGCGGCATTCATCGTCGTCCATTACCTGCTGGCCAGCCCGCCCACGGTCACCTACAACGCCTCCGGCGGCGTGGTCAACATCATGTTGCAGGAGGACCCGCAGAACAACTCGTCGAGCAAGCCGGACTGGGTGAGCTACTTCGTCCAGGACCCGAACACCAAGCAGTGGGTCCATACGACGCTGTTCTCCGTGCCCGCGGGGACGACGGCGCACGTGACCATCCTGGGCTACGACGGCTGCACGCCGCCCCGGAACAACTTCTGGAGCCTGGTCCAGGGCACGATCGGCGGCACCGTGAACCTGAGCATCGTCAACAACAAGGGCGTGGCCACGCCGACGCAGCGGGTCTCGGTGATCAACGGCTGGGCGGGCTGCACGGTTGGGCACACGTTCGCGATCCCGGCCCTGCACCTATTTATCCCGGTCGCTTCGCCGAACGCCTACGACTCGGCGAACAACCTGTGCGGCGTGTCGCCCTGCACGTCCGGCCCGCACGCGGTGGAGACGTTCAGCTTCCGGGTGCCCGACCACGCGGGCGTCCTCCGCTGGCAGTGCTACGTCCCGTGCGGCGGCGGCTTCCTCGACGGCAACGGCGGCCCGATGCAGACCCTCGGTTACATGACCGGCAACATGGAGGTAAGAGCCTGATGGCCACTCCCGAGGCCCCTGCGGCCCGAGCGCGCGCCGACAGAAACCACGGCCTGTGGATCTTCTTGATCTGGCTGCCCCTGGCGGTGGTCGCCGACCTGCTCATCTGGTTTTTGTGGAAGCCGCACATGCCGCCCGGCACCATGTCCTCGTCCGCGGAGCACCAGCAGTTCGACATCGCGGTCATGGCGGTCGTGGCCGCGCCGGTCCTGCTGTTCGTGTGGGTCTACGCGGGGTACGCGCTGGTGAACTGGCGCCGCCGGGCCGGTGACGACGAAGACGGCCCGCCGATCCATGGCAACGCCAAGATCCAGGCCACCTGGATCGCCGCCACCGCGGTCATCGTCCTCGGCCTGTTCGTCTTCGGCACGGTCGAGTTGATCGTCCCGGCGGGCGCGGGCGCCGGCGAGGGGCCGGCGCCGATCTGGCAGCCCAACACCTCGCACCGGCTCGAGGTGCAGGTGATCGGGCAGCAGTGGGCCTTCACCTACCGCTGGCCGCAGTTCGGCGGGATGGAGACCAGCGAGCTGGTGCTGCCCAACAACACGACCGTGGAGTTCCACGTCACCTCGCTGGACGTGATCCACAGCTTCTGGGCCTACCAGCTCGGCGTCAAGGCCGACGCGAACCCCGGCGTGGACAACGTCGCCTACACCACCACCAGGGAAGCAGGCACCTTCACAGTGCGCTGCAACGAGCTGTGCGGCCTGTGGCACGGCGCCATGTTCAACTACGGCCACATCGTCTCGCCGGCCGCCTTCCAGCGCTGGGCCACCAACTGGGAGGCCGTTCAGAGGCGCAATGGCCTGCTGGGCATGCTGCCGCCCTACAGCCTGACCTACGACCCGACGGTGATCCCGCAGCTCGGGGCCGCCATCGTCAAGATCGACGCCATCACCGGCGGGGCTGGCTACTACTACCCGCCTCAGGACCCGGTGACCCCATGACCGCCGCATCACTCAGCCCGAAGAAGAGGTGACCGGATGGCCATCGAGATTCAGCCAGGCGCGGGCCGGATGCAGCCCGTGGCGGGTGGCCCGGAAAGCTCCCGTCCCTGGTGGATGAGGCCGGCGATCCACACCGGCCTGATCGGCGCGGTAATCGGCTATTTCCTCGGCCACTGGCTCGGCAACGCGCTGTCCTACGACTACGGGCAGAACGCTCTGTCCGACACCAACGACGTCCCGATCATCTTGGGCTACGTGTTCGGCACGATCGGCTGGCTGGCCGGGCTCGGCGTGTTCAACGACCTCGGCCGGCTCATGCTCGGCAAGCCGCTGCACGACATCGAGCACGCTCCGGCCGGCGGCCTGGCGAAGTACTTCAGGTACACCCTCGACCACAAGGTCGTCGGCATCCAGTACCTGTTCGGCATGATCACGTACTTCCTGACCGGCGGCCTGTTCGCCATGGCGATCAGGAGCGAGCTGCTGTCGCCGTCTTACCACCTGCTGAGCTCGAGCGCGTACCTGATCGTCGTCGGCGAGCACGGCACCATGATGATGATGATGATGTCGTCGGTCGTGCTCGGGCCGTTCGGCCAGTACTTCGCGCCGCTCATGATCGGCTCGAAGCGGATGGCGTTCCCGCGGATCGAGGCGATCGGGTTCTGGCTCACCCCGGCCGCCTACATCATCCTGCTGTCCGGAGTCCTGCTCGGCGGCTTCCCCACCGGCTGGACCGGCTACGCCCCGCTGAGCGTGCAAGCCGGGCCCGGCATGGACACCTACGCCGTCGCGTTCGGCCTCATGGGGATCTCGATGATCCTGGCGGGCTTCAACATCATCGTGACCTACATCAACTACCGGGCGCCGGGCATGCGGTGGAGCCGGCTGCCGATGTTCGTCTGGTCCATGTTCACCGTCTCCTTCCTCCAGGTGCTGGCCGTGCCGGTCATCGTCGCCGGCATCTACATGATGATCACCGACCGGACCTTCCAGACCGCCTTCTTCGTCAACCAGCTCGGCGGGAGCAGCTACCTCTACCAGAACGTGTTCTGGTTCTTCGGGCACCCGGAGGTCTACATCCTGGCGCTGCCGGGGTTTGGGGTGGTGTCCGAGATCATCCCGGTGATGTGCCGCAAGCCGCTGTTCGGCTACCGGACGGCCGCGGCGGGCATGATCGGCGTGGCGCTGCTGAGCTTCTTCGTCTGGCAGCACCACCTGTTCGACAGCGGGATCAACCCCGACATGCGCCCGCTGTTCATGCTGACCACGGAGCTGATCTCGATTCCCACCGGGTTCATCTACCTGGTGGCGCTCGGAACCTTCTGGAAGGCGAAGATCAGGTTCACCGTCCCGATGCTGTTCTGCCTGGCGATGTACTTCAACTTCCTGCTCGGCGGCATCTCCGGGGTGTTCCTGTCCGACGTCCCGGCGGACACCACCGAGCACGGCAGCTTCTTCGTGATGGCCCACTTCCACTACACGATCATGGGCGGGCTGATCTTCGCCTTCATGGCCGGCATCTACTACTGGCTGCCCAAGATGATGGGGATCAAGCTGAACGAGCGGCTCGGCAAGATCCACTTCTGGACCATGTTCATCTTCTTCAACTCGACGTTCCTGCCGTTGTTCGCGCTCGGCCTGCTGGGCATGCCACGGCGGGTGTTCGAGTACGCGCAGAACCTGCAGCCGCTCAACGTCTGGGTCTCGATCTCCGCGTTCTGCCTGGGCGGCTCGTTGCTGATCTTCCTGATCAACTTCATCATGTCCACGCTGGTCTGGCGGGAGAAGGAAGTCGGCAACCCGTGGCAGTCCCGGGGCCTGGAATGGCAGGTGTCCTCGCCGCCGCCGCCGGAGAACTTCGAGCACATCCCGGTGATTCTGTCCGGTCCGTACGAGTACGGCGACCCCAACGCGCCGCCGGTGGCTGACCTGAATCCGCCGGCCGGCGTCATCAGCGCCGCGTACGCGAGTTCGGGCGCAGGACTGGAGGCATAGCGATGGCCGAGGCAACCACCCCGCCGCCCGCGTCCGGGCTGAGCCGCGAGACGGAGGAGGAGGGCTTCTACCACGAGGCCGCGCTCAATGCCGCGTGGACGGGATCCCGGCTCGCCGTGGGCGGGCTGTGCTTCCTGTTCGGCGCGTTCGTGTTCGCCTACTTCTACCTGCGCTCTATCAACTCCTCCGGGAGGTGGCTGGGTTCGGGCTACCACGCGCCGTCGATGGTCTACGGCACCGTGATCATGATCGCGGTCCTGCTCAGCGCCGGGATCCACTACGCGGCATTGCAGCAGGCCAAGGCGGGCAGCAAGCGGCTATGGCAGATCGGCGCGTTGATCGCCCTGCTGCTCGGGGTCGCGGCGATCGTCCTGCAGATCCTGGAACTGCTCTTCCTGCCGTTCTGGCCGGGCAGTTCCGGCTTTTCCAGCGTGTTCACCGGCTTCTATCCGGTGTTGATCGTGGTGCTCCTGGCGGCCATGATCTGGCTGGAAACCCTGCTGGCCCGGTCGCGCTTCATCCCGGCGATCTCCTTCGTGGAGCAGCCGCCCACCTATAAGGAAGCGTTCGTGATCCAGCGCTTCCAGTCGTCCCTATCCGGCTTCGCCACCGTGTGGAACTTCCTGGCAGTGGTCACGGTCCTGTTCTGGATCCTGTTCTACGTGATGCCCTGAGGATAAGGAGCGGGCCCGTCCGGATGGCATCCCCAGCCGGCCGGCCACCACCGTCATGAACATGGTTGTCTCGCATTGGTCGGCCAACGCCGCGGTCCTGGCCGTGGTCGCCGCCGTCGGTCGCCGTGCATCTGTGCGGGCTGCGCGGCATGGCCGTCGATGCGCGGCGGGGCGGGGACATGCCACGAGGCCTGGGCCGGGAGGTGGCGGCCTTCTACGGCGGGCTGTTCGCGGTGGTCCTCGCCCTCCTTTCCCCGCTCGCTTACTGGTCGGCGCACTACATCTGGGTCAGGTCGGTGCAGGATGTCCTGCTGGCGAACCTGGCCCCGGTGTTCCTTGTGCTCGGGGCGCCCTGGCTCGTGCTGCGCCGCGGTCTTCCGTTCCGGCTGCCGCGCGCGCACGAGCCGGGACGTGACCCCGGCACGGGGCGTGACCCCGGCACGGGGCGTGAGCCGGATCCGGGGCGGGCCGCCCGCCTGGCCCGGATGTCGGTGCTCACGGTCATCGCGTTCAACGTGGCCTGGTGCGGCTGGCACCTGCCGGCGCTGTATGACGGCGCGTTGCGGTATCCCGCCGTATCCGCTGCCGAGGTCATGACCTACCTTGGTCTGGGCGTGGCGTTCTGGCTGCAGCTCATCGGCTCCCGGCCGCTGAGCCCGGCACTGACGCCGCTGCGCCGGGTGGCCTTGCTGGTCGGCACGATCATCGTGAGCACGTTGCTCGGCATGGTGCTCGTGTTCGGTTACGGCCTGGCCTACCCCAGCTATGCCGGGCCGGGGCGCCGCGTGCTAAGCGTGGTGTATGACCAGCAAGCAGGCGGGGCTGTGTTGTGGGTCCTCGTGCTCCTCGCCTACGTCACCGTCGGCGTGGCCCTCCTCATCAGGTGGCTGAATGATGAGGAGGCGCAAGCCCTGGCAAGCGGCCTGGACCGCTTGCTCAAGCCAGCTAAGCCGGCCTGGCCGTCCCGGCCCGGCCTGAGATGAAGTTGATGCGCAGCAGGAGGCTGGAGTGCATGGAACCCTGACGCCGACGGGTGACTGGACCTACGGCGCGGCCATCCTTAGCTTTGCGTTTCCCATGCTCTTGTTCATCGCCGTGGCCGGTGCCCTGTACGTGCTTTATACCAAGCCACACCTGGTGCCCGGTCACCGGTACAACATGCAGATGCGGGCCACCACTGCCACCGCGGCCCCCGAGACCGCCGAGCCGGGCCGGCCGACGATGCCCACCGCCGTGGACACCGATACGATCACCGGTCTTGAGCGACCAAAGAATGAGGGCTAGATAGTGCCGGAAGTGACCGCGAGCGCCCTGCCCGCTCCTGGCGGGTCGGTCCCCGAGGCGGCCGTCACCGCGCGGCGCCGTCCGGCGAAGGCCATGGCCTCCGCCCTGTTCGCGCTGACCAAGCCGAGGATCATCGAGCTCCTGCTGGTCACGACGATCCCCACGATGCTGCTCGCGGAGCGGGGGCTGCCGTCGGTCCGGATACTGCTGGTGACGCTGGTTGGCGGGGCTCTTGCCGCTGGCAGCGCCAACACGATCAACTGTTACATCGACCGCGATATCGACGCCGTGATGCGGCGGACCGCGCGCCGCCCGCTCGCCCGGCCCGCGCCGATGGCCATGGTCAAGCCGTCCGAGGCGCTCATCTTCGGCATCGTCCTCGGCGCGGCGTCCACGGTGCTGCTCGGCACGCTGGTCAACTGGCTGTCCGCGATCCTGGCCGACGCGGCCATCCTGTTCTACGTCTTCATCTATACGATCGGCCTGAAGCGCAGGACCGCGTCCAACATCGTGATCGGCGGCGCCGCGGGTTGCTTCCCCGTCCTGGTCGGCTGGTCAGCCGTCACCGGCCGGGTGGGCCTTCCGGCGATCGTGCTGTTCGCGGTCATCTTCTTCTGGACACCGCCGCATTTTTGGGCGCTGGCCATGAAGTTCCGCGACGACTACGCGGCCGCCAGCGTGCCCATGCTGCCGGTCGTCGCGCCCCCGTCCGTGGTGGCCCGCAAGATCCTCATCTACTCGTACGTCATGGTCGCCTCGACCCTGGCCCTCGCGCCCTACGCGGGATGGCTGTACGCGATCTGCGCGGTCGGCCTGGGCGCCTGGTTCCTCGCCGAGGCACACCGGCTGCACGCGCGCGTGGCCCGGATGAGCGCGCCGGTTCCGGCTGCGGCCAGCGCCGTGGCGGGCGTCCAGGGCCGCGAGGTGGACGAGGGGACCTGCGCCGGGATCGCGCGCCCGAGCGCCAATCCCGCCTCGATGCGCCTGTTCCACCTATCCATCGCCTACCTGACCCTGCTGTTCGCCGCGATCGCGGTGGTCTCCCTGCTCCCCTGGGGCCGCTGGTAGCAGGTTGTAGCCACAAATTTGTGATACACTCACCTGCATGTCAGCAGACCCGCATGCCGTCGGGCTACGAGACCTGCGCCACCATACGAGCGAGGTGCTGGCGCGGGTCCGGCACGGTGAAACGATCGACGTCACTGAGCACGGACGGCTGATCGCCCGTATCGTCCCGGTCGGGGAACGCGAGCCCACGCCCATCCTGGCGCGCCTGGTGGCGTCGGGACGCGCAACGCTCGCCCGCAGGCCCGGGTACCGGCCCCGCATGCGGCCCGGGGACGGCACGGACCAGCTTTCTGAGGCTCTCGCGGCGATGCGAGACGAGGAAAGCTGGTGAGCCTCTACTACGCCGATACTTCCGCGGTAATCAAGCTCCTGGCCGAGGAGACGCACTCGAAGGCGTTCGCGGCCTTCTACGACGCTCACGCCGGCGCCGAATGGGCCAGCTCCGCGTTGCTGCGCATCGAGGTCACCCGGGCCGTCGCCCGGGCAATGCCCGCACTGCTCCCAGAAGCCCGGGACCTGCTGACCGCCTTCTCCTACATCGCCATAGACGACGAGGTTGTGGACGCGGCGATGAGCGAGCCAGACCGCAGGCTCAGGTCCCTCGACGCGATCCATCTCGCGACCGCGCGCATCCTCGCGCCGGAACTGGAAGCCCTCGTCGCCTACGACGACCGCCTGATCAAGGCAGCGGCTGATGCGGGCCTGGCCACGATCTCACCCGGGTCTGAGACAGCCTGAGCTCAGCTGCCCGGCGCCGCGTTATCCAACGGGATCCGGACGACCGCGCGCAGGCCCGGGGCGCCGCCTTCCAGGCACGCCGACCCGCCATGGGTGCGAGCGATGGCCCGCACGATGGCCAGGCCCAGCCCGGCGCCACCGGCCTGCGTCTCGTCCCGGCTGCGGGCGTCATCGAGCCGGACGAAGCGGTCGAATGCCCGCTCCCGGTCGGCCTCCGGGATGCCGGGGCCGTCGTCGGACACGGTCAGCACCGCCTCGGAGTCCTCGCGGCGCGCTGCCACCTCCACCCCGGACTTTGCGTATCTCATCGCATTGTCGATCAGGTTCCGCAGCAGCCGCCGCAGCCCGTCCGCCTCGCCGGCGACGACGCACGGGCCGGCGGTCCGTGCCGTCACCGGGACCCGCCCACCGGCGCTGCGCTCGACCTCCTCGGTGACCAGCGCCGCGAGGTCCACCGGCTTGCCCGCCGCCGGCCCCGGCTGGTGCTCATCCAGCCGGGCCAGCACAAGCAGGTCCTCCGCGAGGCTGGCCAACCGCAGAGTGTCGGTCAGGACGTCCTGCGCGGTCTGCGGCCAGTCCTGTTGCCCCGGGTGGTCGAGTGCCACTTCGAGCTGGGCCCGGATGCTCGCGATCGGGCTGCGCAGTTCGTGCGCGGTGTCCGAGACCAGGCGCCGCTGCCGCTGCTGGGCCGCGTCCAGGCGGGTCAGCATGTCGTTCAGCGTGACCGCCAGGACGCGGACCTCGTCGCGTGCTTCGGGAACCGGCAGTTCCCGGGTCACCCCGGTCGCGGTGATCACCTGGGCGCCGCGGCGCAGGGCGGAGATCGGCCGCAGGGTCGAGCCGACCACCAGCCAAGTGACACCGGCCAGCAACAACAGCAGCAGTGGCGTGCCCACCAGCAGCGCCCCGGTCAGCGTCCTCATGCTGTCCCGGACCTGGGTGTAGGCAGCGCCCGAGAGCACGATCTCGCCGCGGCTGGCCGGCGCCGCCACCACGCGCATCAGGTAGGGGATGCCAAACGGGCGCCCGTCGAGCAGCACCGCGCGGCCACTCCGGGCGGCGGCGGCCGCCCGGGCAGGCGAAAGCAACGGCACCAGCCGGTCCACGGTCGGCGAGGCGGCGACGATCCGCCCGTCACGGCGCAGCACCTGCACGGTGAGCGCGCCGGCCAGCACCGTGCGCGGCAGCTGGTTCGTGTCGGCCAGCGCGGCCACCTCGCGCGCCCCCTGCCGGGCAGTGCCATCTACCTCGCGGGTGAGTGAGCCTTGGACCGCGCCGCGCAGCAGCAGGGCGGCGGCCGCCAGCGCCACGGCCAGGCCCAGCGTGGTGGTCATGGTCACCCGGGCCCGCAGGCTGCGCCGCCGCCACCACCCGGGCACCGAGAAGATCACGGCCCGATCATGCCCTCACCCGCCGTCGGCGGCGAGGCGGTACCCGGCGCCGCGGACGGTCTGCAGGGCGCGGCGGCCGAACGGGTTGTCGATCTTGCGGCGCAGGTAGCCCGCGTAGACCTCGACCACGTTCGGGTCCACCGAGGCGTAGGCGTCCCAGACGTGCTCCAGCAGCGAGGACTTGGACACCACCTGACCGGCCTGGCGCATCAGGTATTCCAGCAGGGCGAACTCGCGCGGGGTCAGGTCGATGAGCGCCTCGCCGCGGCGCACCTGCCGGGTGCCGGGGTCGAGGGTGAGGTCTCCGGCCCGCAACTGGGCGGGCCGTGGCCGCGTGCCGCGCCGGAGCAGGGCCCGCAACCGCGCGGCAAGCACCACGTAGGAGAACGGCTTGGTGAGGTAGTCGTCCGCGCCCAGGTCCAGCCCGTCCGCCTGGTCATACTCCCCGTCCTTGGCGGACAGGATGAGGATCGGGACCCAGTTCTCCTCGGCCCGGAGCTGACGGCAGATCTTGTACCCGGAGATCTTCGGCAGCATCAGGTCCAGCACCAGCGCGTCGTAGGCGCCTTCCCGCGCCAGGTGCAGCCCGTCCTCGCCGTCGTGGGCCAGGTCCACGGCGAAGCCCTCCGCCTGCAGCCCCCGGCGCACGGCCGCGGCCAGCCGCCGTTCGTCCTCCACCACGAGCACCCGCACGTTCCGGCCTCCCCGTTAGCACGGCCTTCCCTGGCGCCGCCTGTCTCTCACAGGGATACCACAGCGGCGGCGTGCAGAATGAAGCCGTGGGCCCGGGCGGACGGATGCCCGGGAGGCCGGCAGGCCGGCAAGGAGTGAGTGGCATGGCAGCGATACCGAAGTTCTCCCGCCGGAGCCGGTGGGTGGTGCCTGCGGGCGTTGTGGCCGCGGTCGCCGCGGTCGGCATCGCGTCGGCGATCACCGCCGCGCAGGCCGCTCCGGCGCTGCCGCCGCGTACCCCGGCGCAACTGCTCGCCGCCGTGGCCGGTCCCGGCAACGTGCCGCCGCTGACCGGCACCGTGGTCGAGACCGCATCGCTCGGCATCCCGCAACTGCCGGGCAGCGCGAACCCAAACACGATCACCTCGCTGCTGGCCGGGTCGCACACGGTCAAGGTCTGGTACGACGGCCCCCGGCGGGTGCGCCTCGCGGTCCCGGACACCATGAGCGAAACCGACTTCATTCGCAACGGAACCACGGCCTGGCTGTGGCAGAGCAACTCGGACTCGGTCACCAAGATCTTGCTCCCCAAGCACCGGGTCGGCCAACGTGAGCCGGTCATGCCGCGGACTCCGCTGACCCCGCAGCAGGCCGCCAAGCAGGTACTGGCGGCGGTGGGGCCGAGCACGCGGGTCACCACGGAAGCCAACGTGACGGTCGCCGGGCAGGCCGCTTACCAGCTCGTCCTGGCGCCCAAGAGCAGCAGTTCGCTGATCGGCAAGATCACGATGGCGCTGGACGCGCAGCACCTGACCGTGCCGCTGCGGGTGCAGGTGTTCGCCAAGGGCGCGTCGGCCCCGGCATTCCAGGTCGGCTACACCTCGATCTCATTCGTCACCCCGGCCGCTGGCAACTTCGCCTTCACCCCGCCCGCTGGCGCCAAGGTGCACACGGTCGGCTCGGACCTGCCGTCCGGCTGGACCGGCTACGCGCCCGCCCCGGGGCAGCAGGGCAGGAACTCCGGCGTGCGGGTCATCGGCAAGGACTGGACCTCGGTGGCCGTGCTCCCCGCGGCGGCGCTGTCGGAGGTGGCCGGCCGGGGCAACGCAGCCGGGGTGGCCGGCCAGGCGGCCCGGTCGGCCTCCGGCGGTGGCGGCCAGGTGAGCGGCGCAGCGGTGCTCGGCGCGCTCCTGGGTGCGGCGCACCCGGTGCACGGCGCCTGGGGGAGCGGCAAGCTGCTGCACACTAGCCTGGTCTCCATGCTCATCACGTCGAACGGGCACGTGCTGATCGGCGCGGTCACGCCCTCGGTCCTGTACGCCGCCGCCGCCCAAGTCAAGTGAGACATCCTCGGTCAGCTACAGGCAGTGTCACGCCGCAGGCGCCGGGCCGAACGCCGCACAGTGCTAGCCGGCGCGCCTCCGGCACGACGCAGCCCCAAGCGCCGTTGCGGTGTCCCGGCGCCGAGGACAAGCCTCCCGCACCGCCATCCTGCGCGCCTCCGGCACGGCCATGCGAAGCGCCCGCGAGGGAGCCAGATAAGTGAGTCGAGTGAGCACCGGGCTGGAGGTAACCGCGGCCGGCCCGCGGGCAGACACCACCACGCCGCCCGTGGCGACGGCCGAGGTGGCCGTGGCCACGCACGGGCTGACCAAGCGGTTCCGTGGCGGCCAGCTCGCCGTGGACGGGCTGGACATGGTGGTGCCGCGCGGATCGGTCTACGGTTTTCTCGGGCCCAACGGATCCGGCAAGACCACGACCATCCGGATGCTGCTCGGCCTGGTCTACCCGACCAGCGGCAGCCACGAATTGCTGGCCACGGCCATGCCGTCCGGGGCGGCACGGGTGCTGCCCCGGGTGGGGTCGCTCGTTGAAGGCCCCGCCTTCTACCCGCAGCTATCCGGCCGGGCGAACCTCACCCGGATCGACGCGGTGGACGCGACCGCCGACCCGGGCACCTGCACAGCCCGCGTCTCCGCCGCGCTGGAGCGGGTGGGCTTGCTGGCCGCCGCGAAGAAGCACTACCGCGCCTATTCGCTCGGCATGAAGCAGCGGCTGGCCATCGCCGCGAGCCTGCTCCAGCCCCGGGAGCTGATCATCCTGGACGAGCCGACCAACGGCCTGGACCCGCAGGGCACCAGGGAGGTGCGCGCGCTCATCCGCGAGATCGCCACCGACGGCGTCACCGTCCTGGTGTCCTCGCACCTGCTCGCCGAGGTGGAGCAGATTTGCAGCCACGTCGGGGTGATGCGGACCGGGCGGCTGGTCTTTCAGGGCACCCTGGAGGAGATGCGGACCCGCGGCGCGGCCCGGGTCGAGGTCCGGACCACCGACCCCGAGCGAGCGTCGGGCGTGCTGGAATCGCTGGGACTCGCGGACATCCGGTCCAGCAACGGTGAGGTCAGCGCGCAGATCGGCGAGCAGGCGCCGGAAGCGGTAAACCGCGCCCTGGTGCTGGCGGACGTTCCGGTGGCCCGCTTCGACACGCCACGGCCCAGCCTGGAAGACCTGTTCGTGGAGCTCACCGGGGAGGGCTTCGATGTCAACGGTTGAGGCGCCTCCCCTTCCGGGCGGCGTGGCGCCGGCCGCGGGCGGCACGGCCCGGCGCGGCGTGGTGCGGCCGTGGCTGCGGATGCTGCGCTCGGAATTGGGCCTGATCTTCCGGCGGTGGCGCAACCTGCTCCTGCTCGCCGTGCTCGTCGGCATCCCGGTGCTCCTCGGCATCGCGCTGCGGGTGTCGGTGCCGCGCGGCGGTGGCGGCGGGGGCAACGGGCTCGGTGCCGCTTTCTTGTTCCAGGTCGCGGGCAACGGGGTCTTCCTGGCGTTCCTGGCGCTCACCATCATGCTGACGCTGGTGCTCCCGCTGGTGGTGGCCGTGGTGTCGGGAGATTCACTGGCCGGGGAGGCGAGCGCGGGCACGCTGCGCTACCTCCTGGTGGCGCCGGCCGGGCGGTCCCGGCTGCTAAGCGTCAAGTACGCCGCGATCGTGGTGTTCTCGCTGATCTCCTGCCTGCTGGTGGCCGCATCGGCGCTGATCATGGGGGTGGTGCTGTTCCCGGTGGGCCCGGTGACCATGCTGTCGGGGACCACCATGCCGCTCTCCGAAGGGCTGCTGCGGCTGCTGTTCGTGGTGCTGTACGTGTCAGCGGCCATGGCGATGCTCGGCGCGATCGGGCTCGCCCTCTCCAGCCTCACCGAGCACCCGATCGCCGCGATCGCTGCCATCATGATCATCACGGTGGCGAGCGAGGTGTCCGACAATATTCCGCAGTTCGCCGTGGTGCAGCCGTACCTGCCCACGCACTGGTGGCTGTCGTTCGACTCGCTGCTGCGCACCCCGATCGACACGACGGAGCTGACCCACGGGCTGCTGTCCATCGGCGTCTACATCGTGATCTTCTGCTCGATCGCCTGGGCCAAGTTCAGCAACGCCGACATCACCAGCTGACCCGGCCGCGCGTTGTCAGGTCTGCGCCGGGGGCAGCGTCAGCGGACGCGAACTCCATCGATAATGACAGCGCGCGGGGAGGACAGCACCGCGAGGTCTGCACGGGGATCGTCTTGGTAGGTCACCAGCGTCGCCGGCTGACCGGCCTGGGCGAACTGCTCGCCGAGAAAGCGGTATCCCGTGGTGGTCGCGGCCTGGAGCGCCGCAACTGGCTCAAGACCGTGTTCGGCCAGCAGCGCGACCTCACGGGCAATGGTCCCGGCGGTGTCTGTCCCGGCCAGGATGGGCACGCCGAGGCGGTGCGCGAGCGGGAGCAGTTCGTGAAGCCGCTGCTGGTACTCGGCGGCGCGCTGCCGGGCCGCTTCCGGCGCAGTGCCAGGCAGGCCGAGCACCGCGCACAATGTAGGCGTCCAAGCAGTCCCGGTCCGGGCCATCAACCGCAGTGCCGATTCGTCGACCGCGGTGCCGTGCTCGATGGAATCCACGCCCGCCCGGACCAGGTCGGAGACGAAATCGGTGGTGACGTGGGCGGCGACCCGGCCCCCGGCGGCATGCACGGCGGTGACCATCGCCTCAATCGCCTCGCCGGAATAGGTCAGGCGGGGCGGCCCCGACGGCATCCCGTCAGCGACGGCCGGGAAGTCGGCGATCACCTTCACCCACCGCCCGCCGCGCGCCAGCTCGCCCACAGCCAGATCAGTCAGCCGCTGCTGCGGCGCTCCTTCGGGCAGCAGCGCCGGGTAGTACCGCCCCGCCGGGGCAAGGAACCGCCCGGCCGCCTGCAACCGCGGCATCCCGGGCACCAGGTCGAGATCGAGCACCGACCCTCCCGGTGACCCGGCATCACGCACCAGGCTCACGCCACAAGCGGCCCACGTCGCCAGCGCATTCAGCGCCTCGGATCCGCTCAGGGCCACCGGCTGCCCGGCGCCCCAGCCCACAGTGGGATGGGCATGGGCATCCACCAACCCGGGCACGACGTACCGGCCGGGCAGCCGCTCAGCCCCGGTGACTGGCTCCCTGACCAGGCACCCGGCCGCATCCACCCACAGGTCAACCAGCTGATCACCATCGGGCAACTGAACCGCGCGGACAGCCCACGACATTTGGACAGTATCCCCCCGGGCATCGCACGTGGTCAGGTCAAGCTCGTTGATCCGGACGCGATTGTCATCCTTGTCTCTGCGCCCTGCTTAACCCTTGAGCTGAGGAAAGTCCTCCTCCCAGCCTCCAGGCGCAGGTCATCCTCACTGACCAGCCGACGGTCCACCGGAACTCTTCCAGGTCGCCGGGGCCGAGCTCGCGGCAGTGGTGGCTGCCGGTCGCTCGCTTCAGTCGGCGGTGACTGCGGCCTCTTCGCGCAGCAGGGCCATCTGCTCCGCGGACGGCTCGGCCGGCACCTCCTCGCGGAAGGTGACTTTCTGCTTGTCCTGGACGATCCGCCGGTAGAAGTACAGCAGGACGGAACCAACAAGCACAGCGACGCCGATCCACATATCGGTGAACGTGCCGTACCCGGTCAGCGCGGGGTTTGTCACGCCGAAGCCGATCAAGATGATGTTGTACACCACGAGCACCGCGGCAATGCCGAGCCAAACGGGGCCCACCTTGATAGGCCTTGGCCAGTTCGGCCGGTCTCTTCGCAACAGCAGGAAGCCGGACAGCGCCAGGACGTGGGCCAGGACGTACCCGATGTTGCTCAGGTAAAGGATCGCGAGGTTACTCGAGATGAACAACACCAGCAGCACATTCACGACAACGTCAACGGTCATCGCCCGCGCCGGGACGTGGAAGCGGTTCAGGTGATAGAGCTGCTTCACCGTCATGTCATCACGCGCAATCCCGTAGAGCGCCCGCGAGCCGTCGGCGGTCGAAGAGATCATCGACAGGAACAGGCTGCCAATGAGCAACACGATGACGACGCCCGCCAGGCCGGGGCCGACGAGCTTCTCGAGCGCCGGCACGTAGAATTGGCCCTCGAGCTGGCTCGCCGGCGGGACGCCGGTGACCCCGCCCACTCCGAGCGGGAACAGCAGGGCCACCACCAGCGTGAACACCCCGGCCGACCGCAGCGCGATGGTCGTGTCCCGCTTGGTGTCGTAATACTCCGGAGCGAAGGTGGCGCATATCTCGGCGGCGTATATCGACCAGCACATCAGGAATAGCCACACAAACGCGGTCTTCCAGCCGATCCACCCGTGCAAGGCCCAGGTCATGTTGGAGCTGTGCCAATCACCGGTGAAATACGGCACGAACATGAAGATGACCAGCGTCACCAGGAGACCGGCGCCGGTCAGGTAAGACACCCACACCGCGGGCCGTATGCCGAAGACGTTGAGCAGCCACACGGCGATAATGCAGCCGATGGCGATGAAGTGAGCGAGCCCCAGGTGCACGACCCCGTCGAACAACGACCACGTCGTGGTCGGGAACCACTTTGCCTGGATCAGGTCGCCGATGGTCTTGCCGAAGATCGACAACACGACCGACCAGCCGATCCAGTAGCCGAACGCGCCGATCGGCCCCGCGAGTGAGAACCGGCCGCGCCAGCCCTCGTGTGCGTACAGTGAGATCCCGCCGGGCTTGTCGGGGAACATCGACGCGCTCTCGGCGTAGATCCAGGTCTGCAGCATGCCGACGCAGGCCGAGATGCCCCACAGGGCCACGGCGCCCCAGGTGCCCAGCGCCCCCATGGAGAACCCGAGCGCCGCGATCAGGAAGCCTGGGTTGCACAAGGCTATGACGAACCCGTCCCACCAGCGGAGCGTCTTCAGCAGGTGCCGTTCTTCAACGAAAGCCTCAGCCACCAGGGCACCTCCGTTCACCGCAGGTAAACGGAGTTTCGCACGGCTACCTCCCCGGTGTCCATATGCATCATGCCCGCGTGATTGTCGCGTTACCTTTCGCGTTCGCGCGGCCAGGCGAGGTGAGCGGGCGCCGTCCTGGCGGGCCCGGGTACCGCCCCCATCCTTCGCTCAGCCTGTTCGGGCTGCTAGCCAACACCTACAATGCGAAAGGTGCGTGGTGCCCAGATCACGGTCAGCTGCGACTGCGGCGGGATCGGATACGTCCCCTACGGCGAGCGGTGGGAGTGCCCTACGTGCCACCGCCGCTGGAACACCAGGCAGATCCCGGCTGAGGAGTACTGGGGAATCATGCGGGACATGCGGCGGATGCGCATTTCCGTGATCCTCACCGCGCTGGCCCTTGTCGTCCCGATCGTGGCCCTGGCGAGCTTCGCCGGACTCCAACTGTTGCTACTGTTTCCGGTGGTGATGGGCTTCTGGTTCTTCTTCTACATGCCCAGGTGGCGGCGGCGGGTCAGGGAGCAAGCCAGAAGCCTGCGCCGATGGAAACTCCACCCAGAGTGACCTGACATGTCGGCCATGACGCGCCGCGCGCCGGCGGCCCCGGGCCAGTCCACCGGGGCGGGGGGGCGGCCGGTTATGCTCGCGACCCTTGACGTTCCCTTCGACACCAACGCGGTGATGTTTGCCGTGGATTCGGCGGTCGAACTCGGCGGGCGGCTGATCGTAGTCAACTTCGTGGAGCGCTCACCATTGCCGCTGTCGGCGATGTTGGGCTACGACGACCTGCCGTACCCGCCGCAGCTCGAAGAATCCCTGAAAGCTCCCGCGATGCTGGCCATGTCGCTCGGGGTGGAGGTGACCAGGCTCCGGGTGAAGAGCTTTCATCCCATCCCGGCCATGCTTGAGGTCATGGCCGAGCAGGCGCCGGGGATCTTCGTCTTCGGTCCCGACCGGGCCCGGATCCCCCGGCTCCGCTATCGGCGGGCGGTCCGGGCCATCCGGTCCCGCACCGGGACGCTGCTGTGGACATCCGAATGATCCGGCGGTCCGCAGGAGGTCCAGCCGCAGGGCGCGGCTAACCCAGGCGGGCGCGGCCCGCCGGGTAGAGGGCGCGGCCCGCGCGAATCCGGGCAGTGAGCGATCGGCTACAAACCTGTTATCATCTGATTAAACCCTGTTTCATGTGAGTGAATTACCGGTGTTAGCCTCCACGCGGGCGCCATGGCTAGGTGCGGGGCGCGAAGAAGATAATGGCGACTCCGACGACCACCACCGCAGCGCCTGCCCAGTCATACCCGTCGGGCTGCTTCCCGTCGATCCCCCAGCCCCACAGTAGGGAGGCGACGACGAACACGCCGCCGTACGCGGCATAGATCCGGCCGAAGTCGCTGCTCTGCTGCAGGGTCGGGATAATGCCGTAGAGAACCAGGATGATCGCGCCCAGGACGCCGACGAAAACGGGTGCTCCGTCCCGGAGCCATCGCCAGACCAGGTAGCCGCCGCCGATCTCGGCCAGTCCGGCAGCGATGAACAGCGCCACGGCCCGCGCGATAGCCATACATTGATCATGCCCTGAGTTCGTTTGTCGCGCTGGCCTGTGAATCCTCTTTCCTCCTGCTCCCAGCCAGTGGACGCCGATCCCACTGGGCGGCCGCACGGCACAAGCGACGCTCCGGCGCGGCTGGTGAGCCTTGCCGCTCAGGCAATATGCGGAGCCTGCGGCGGCAGTGGAGGACAGCAGGCCAGCGCATCAGCGGCGTTAATCTGATGCCGTATGGCGAACCGACCTAGCTGGTCTTTCGCCAGGCGGCATGCTGACCGGCGGCCACCGGCTGGGTCCATGTGCTGAGGGCAGGCAGGCCGGCGAGAGGAGCGGTGGCAAATCACAGTTGACGAGTCCGCGCTGTTCCTTGACGTGGCCGATCCAGCCTTTTCCGTCAGGTCCGCTGGTGTGCGCCGGGCGCGAGAAGCAACCTGGTACGCCCGGACCAGCTACGGGCTGGCGGTGCTGCGGCACGACCAGGTGGCGCGGCTGATACGGCACCCGAGCCTGCGGCAAGGGAGCAGGCTTTGGCCAGCGCACCACGGCGTCACCTCTGGGCCGTTTGCCGACTGGTGGGCGAGCTGGGTGCTCAACAACGAAGGCGAGGCTCACCAACGGCTGCGTCGCCTGCTGAATCCTGCGTTCTCCCGGCGCATCATCGACCGGCTGCGGCCGCGCTTTGAGGCGCTAGCCGGAGAACTGGCCGGCGCCTTCGCGCCCCGCGAGCGGTGCGAGTTTGTATCCGAATTCGCCGCGCCCTACGCGGCGCGGGCCATCGCCATATTGCTCGGCATTCCGGAGGAAGACTGGGCAACCATCGCGGCACACTCGGCGACCGTGGGCCTGGCCATGGGCGTGCGGATCCGCGAGCACCTGCCGGAGATCGAGGCGTCGCTTGCGGCGCTGTACGGCTACGCAGACGCGCTGATCGCCGATCGGCGCCGCAACCCCCGCGAGGACTTCGTGACATGCCTGGCATGCCCCCCGGCCAAGGAGGAACACCTGGCCGATGCCGAGTTGCGCGACTCACTCGTGCTGCTGATCTTTGGAGGTTTCGACACCACTCGCAACCAGCTCGGCCTGGCGGTGCAGGCCTTTATGGACCACCCCGGCCAATGGCGGTTGCTCGGCGAGCGCCCGGAGCTGGGGCCGGCCGCGGTCGAGGAGGTCATGCGCGTCAGCCCTACGACGACCTGGGTTACTCGGGAGGCAATCGCCGACTTCACCTTCGACGGACTCGACATCCCCGCAGGCACGACCATCCACCTGTTCTGCGAGTCGGCAGGAACCGACCCGCGCGTCGGCGGCGCGGATTTCGACATCACCGCGGCCGACCGGCCGCCGCACTTCGGTTTCGGCGGCGGGATCCACTACTGCCTTGGCCACCTGGTCGCGCGGGCGGACATGTGCGCGGCGCTAACCGTGCTGGCCCGCCGCCTGCGCGAGCCCCGCGCAGCGGGCACAGCCACCTGGCTGCCCGACAGCGGCAACACCGGGCCGATCCGGCTGCCGATCGTTTTCACCCCAGCACCAGGGGACGGGGCGTCGTGATCTTAGCCGGCTGCGCACGCGTCCTCGCCGCCTGATGATCACCCTCGATCTTGGGATCGACTGACCGCATCCGCATGGCATGCAAGAGGTCAGGGGTCCGAGTCCCGAACTCAGGCAGGACCGCCGCTTGGGCCCGTAGGCATGTGATGACCGCGATCCGGCCCGGTCCCGGTTACCGCTCATGCCGACGGGGGAATCCACCGAAGTATGAGTTCGCCCGACAGACCGGCTCGCATCAGACGACGATATCCTGCGCAGGCGCCCCGGGACCCGTTTACCGCCCTCGCCTTCGAAGAGCTGCACAGACCGCCACCGCACCGGGCCAAGGATTTCCTGGGCGCCGCAGCCACACTCGCGATTGTCGGCGTCATCCTTCTCCAGGTCACCAACTCCCTTGCCAGGCCGTGCAGGGCACAGCTGAACCTGCGGGCGGGACCAGGCGCCTGCGTCGGCATCTCGGCCATCGCCAATCACGCTCGCGGGGTTGTGACCTGGGGCGCCGCCGCCTGCGCTGCGTTGGCGGCGGCCACTTTCTTCTGGTACATGTTCTGGGGCTACAAGGCGAACAGCCGCCTCAGAGGGAACCGGGAAACCCAGCGCTGAACCAGGCCTCAGTCTCGCTGCCCATCACGCCAACGGTGATCGCGCGGCCAGCCGGACGGGCCAGATCACCTGCCGGGTCTGGCTAGCCACGCGGCCATGCGCGTGCCTGGCGGCGCACGCGGCGCGATGTATTGATCCGCGGGGTAACCTGGCCGCCGCAGGCGTTGGCGGTCGGCTTACTCCGTAGTTCGGCCCCTTGCTGAGTGCTGCAGCAAGGCCAGAGCCCGCCGCCTCGAATCAGCCGGTGCGGGCTGCCCCCTGAGCCGCCTGAAGGATCCCCATGGTCAGGCGACAGGCGGTCATGCGACGGGTCAGATGAGGTGTATGGGCTCGAGTCGGCTGCCGTCATGGAAGCGAGCGAAGCGGAATGGCCGAAGGTCGAAGCCGGTCTCGGCGCCGTCAACGATATCGGCCACGACAGTGCCCACGATGGGCCCGAGCCCGAACCCGTGCCCGCTCATCCCGGTGGCGATGACAAGACCGCTCGGCCCGCCTCCACCGTCGATGACAGGTAGCGCATCCGGTGTCACCTCGATCTCCCCGGACCATGCCCGCCGGAGGCGCAAATCACCGAGGCCCGGAAAGTAACGCTGCGCCCGCTCTAGGCAGAATCGGATGTCGTCGAACCTGGGCCGGGGCGACGACATACCACCCCAGGTGGACTGTGCGGGCCGGAGCAGGGCCCTAGCGAGACGTGCTGGGTTCAGCGGCACGCTAAGCCGCGAGCGGTTGGCGAGGTAGTTCGAGAGGAACCGCCCAGCGTGACGGATCCCAGCTAGGTCCAGAACGATCTCGTTGCGGGTAGCAGCGGCGAGGCGAAGGCACCCCCTGGCGTCCTGGCGGATGAAGAGCTCGCCCGTCCACGCGGCCGCCCGCGTGACCACCGGGACTGGCTCCGTCAGGATGACAGTCTGGCTGACCAGTTGCTGGGGGATCTCGCCTGCCGCCCCGCGGGCGAGTCGCGCGCTGCCAGATCCCGCAGCCAGGACGACGACATCAGCCTGGAGCTCGCCGATGGGCGTCCTGACGCCAGTCACCGAGCCGCCAGCGACAGTGATTTGCTGCACCGGCACACCCTCACAGACCTGCACCCCGCGCTCCCGCAACGCCCTCGTGTAGGCGCGGCACGTCGCGATGGGGTCGGCGTGCCCATCGGATGCCGTGAAGATCCCGAGCAGCCACTTCTCGTTGACCCCGGGCAGGATCGACTCCACCTCGGCGTTGCTCACGACCCGGCTGTCGAGTCCGAGGGAGGCAGCGTCGCCGACCCAGCGCTCGTAGCGGCTGGCCAGCTCAGGGTCGTTGGTAAGCCGGAGGTTGCCCCCCGCCCGCCACTCCACGTCTGCCCCGAGTTCATGGCTGAGACCTTGCCATCGCTGGTTGGCGGCCATCATCATCGGCAGTTCGGCGGGCGCGCGGCCCTGCTGGCGGACGAAGCCCAGGTTCCGGCCGGACTGCCGCCCTCCCACGCGGGCGCTCTCCACCAGGACAACCGAGAGACCACGGCGGGCAAGTTCATACGCTGACGACAGCCCGAGTACGCCGCCGCCAATGACAACGGCGTCACAGCGCTGCGGGAGGCCGACGGAGCGAGCCGTTGGGCCGGGCCGAGCCATGGTCATGCCTTGGGTTAAGAAGGAGGCCGGTCGCGTCAGTGACCGGATGGGCGCGCTGGCCCCGGTGCCTCGGGAGGGTGCCAGTTCTCGCCAACCATGGCGGAGCCTGCCAGCCACGAGCCGAGTTCGGGCTGCGGGAACTTCGCGTGGCGGTGCTTGAGCCAGATGCCGTAGGAGCTGCCCTCGCACAGGTGTGTGATCAGCACCTTGCGCGCGTACTCGTCCTCCCGGCCTTCGGGAATCTCAAAATGGATCTTGAGAAAGGCGTTGGTGTACCGGTCGAAGACCGCCGGGACGCCATCCTCGTACATCAGGTGGACGTCCTCCAGCCAGTTGAGGTCCTCGCCCGGGGTCGCCGCGATGAGATCAACGTCGTCCACCAGGGACCGGTCGAACTGATAGGGGAAGGTCCGCCCGGTCAGTTCCTCGGTGTCGATGCCGATCTTCACCGACAGGTGCGGCGCCGCCCGGGTCTCGCTGCCGGTCAACCCGGAGAAAGATTCCTCAGCCATTGCCCGGACCGCCCGTGCCCTCGTTCAGAATCTGCTTTTCCAGGAGCGCCTTGATCTCGGCCAGCGCGCGCTCCTCGGTCTGCCCGGGGATGTAGTTTGTGCCGGCCAGCGGAACCTTCGCCATCGCGGACGCCTCCACCGTCAGCGCACAGAGGTCCTCGGGCTCGAGGCTGTGCACGTTGGTCTTGCCGCAGGCCCGTGCGAACATTTGCGCCTCGATGGTCAGCGTGTGCAGGAAGTTGTAGACGCGTTCGGCCGCCTCCTCGACCTTGAGCCGCTTGCGCAGTTCGGGGTCCTGAGTGGTGATGCCAACCGGGCACCGCCCGGTGTGACAGTGGTAACACTGCCCGGCCGGGACGCCCACGGTGCCCTCGTAGTCGGTGACTCCCGGGATGTCCTTGTTGCAGTTGAGCGCCATCAGCGCGGAGTGCCCAATGGCCACCGCCTTCGCGCCCAGCGCCAGGCACTTGGCGACGTCAGCGCCGTTGCGGATGCCGCCGGCCACCACCAGGTCGATCTCATCGACCAGGCCCACGTCCTCCAGCGCCCGGCGCGCCTCCGGAATGGCCGCCATCAGCGGAATGCCGGTCTCCTCCGCGGCGATGTGCGGCCCCGCCCCGGTGCCGCCCTCGGCGCCGTCCAGATAGATGGTGTCCGGACCGCATTTGGCAGCCATCCGGACGTCGTCGTACACGCGCGCGGCGCCCAGCTTGAGCTGGATCGGCACCTGGTAGTCGGTCGCCTCGCGGATTTCCTGGATCTTCAGCGACAGGTCGTCGGGCCCGAGCCAATCCGGGTGGCGCGCCGGGCTCCGCTGGTCGATGCCGGCTGGCAGCGAGCGCATCTCGGCGACCTGCTCGGTGACCTTCTGGCCCATCAGGTGACCGCCGAGGCCGACCTTGCAGCCCTGCCCGATGAAGAATTCCACCCCGTCGGCGAGCATCAGGTGATGCGGGTTGAACCCGTAGCGGCTCTGGATGATCTGGTAGAACCACTTGGTGGACAGGTCGCGCTCGGGCGGGATCATGCCGCCCTCGCCGGAACATGTCGCGGTGCCCGCCATGGTGGCGCCCTTGGCCAGCGCCATCTTTGCCTCCAGGGACAGCGCCCCGAAGCTCATCCCGGTGATGTAGACGGGGATGTCCAGCTCCAGCGGCCGCTTCGCGAATCGCGCGCCCAGCACCGTCTTGGTCTCGCACTTCTCCCGGTAGCCCTCGATGACGAACCTGGTCAGCGTGCCGGGCAGGAACATTAGCTCGTCCCAGTGGGGGATACGCTTGAACATCGAGAACCCGCGCATCCGGTACCGGCCGAGTTCGGCCTTCACATGGATGTCGTTGATCACCTCGGGCGTGAAGATGCTGCTGCGCCCCAGCACGGCGCGCCTGCCGTCGTCAACTGTGCTCATTGGGTCTTTGCTCCCAGTGCCGCGCCACGTCAGAGGACGAGCTTGCGCTCGGCCGGCTCGAGGCTGTCGTAGTTCCAGAGCTTCTTACCGCAGACGAACTTCCGGAACGAGCCCGGCGGGCTCATCCCGTAGATCCGCAGCTTCCGCTCGAGCAGTTCGTGGTCGTCCGCGGCCAGCTCGGCCTCGACGCAGTCGACGCCCAGGGAGGCGACTTTGCCGCCGACGTAGATCGCGCCGTCATACATGGAGTCACCGAGCCCGCCGCCCACGTTCCCGAAGATGATCTGCCGGCCGCGCTGCAGCATGAACCCTGTCATCATGCCCGCATTGCCGCCGACGATGATCGTGCCGCCCTTCTGATCGATGCCGGTGCGCGCCCCCACGTCGCCCCGGACCACCAGATCGCCGCCGCGCAGCGCGGCACCCGCCAGCGAGCCTGCGTTCTTGTCAATCACGATCACGCCGGACATCATGTTCTCCGCCACCGACCAGCCGACCCGGCCCGTGATGCGGATCTCGGGGCCGTCGATCAGGCCGCAGCCGAAGTAACCGAGGCTGCCGCCGATGGTGATCCGGCACCGGGTGAGGATGCCGACCGCGATGGAGTGCTTTGCGCCCGGGTTCTGGATCGTGACGTCGGTGATCCCCTCCGCGTAGACCAGGCGGCGCAGCTCCAGGTTGATCTGGCGGGTCGACAGGCTGTCGCCGTCGAAGACCGCCCGGCGCTGCGGCCCTTCCCCCTCGATCTCGGCGATGCCGGGCGCCTGTGCGTCCGGCTCGGCCAGTCCGCGGGCGTCGTAACTGATCTTCACCGGTGCCACACCAGCACTTCACGCTCGTAGGGATCGTAGGTGTCGATCTCCCGCCCGATCACGGCGCGGATCGCCACCTCCTCCGACGCCAGCGCCACCAGCCCCGGCGACTCGAACAGCACCAGCGGCTTGGCGGCCATCTCGTCCTTGGCCATCCCGAGCGCGTCCGCGGTGACCACCAGGTAGGTGAAGACCCCGTCGAGCTCGTCGAGGCTCTGCTTCATCGCCGTCTCCAGCGACAGGCCGTCGTCCATCTTCTGCGCCAGGTACACCGCGATGATCTCGGAGTCGCACTCGGACTGGAACCTGTGCCCCTTGCGTTCCAGCCGCCGCCGCCACATGTGGTAGTTGGTCAGCTGGCCGTTGTGCACGACCGCGATGTCGGAGAACGGATAGGCCCAGTAGGGGTGCGCGCCCGAGATGTCCACGTCGGACTCGGTCGCCATCCGGACGTGCCCGATCGCGTGCGTGCCGGCGAACCCGGCGAGGTCGTAGCGCTGCGCGACGCTCTCGGCATCGCTGAGATCCTTGATGATCTCCAGGGAGTGGCCCAGAGACAGCACCTCGCACCCGGGCACGTCCTCGACGTAGTCGGCGAGCGGCTTGAGGTCGCCGGAGTAGCGGAACTTGACCCGGTAGGCATATTCCTGGTCCCCGTCGATCACGTCCACCATCGCGCCGATCTTGGCCAGCCGATGCTCGATCTCGTTCCGGTGCCGCTCCAGCCGGTCACCCCAGCCGAAGTCACGCTCCTCGTTCGGGTCGGCCAGCTTGATCCGCATGACAAAGAGGTCATCCGGTAGACCGTAAAGCGCGAAACCGGTGGAGTCCGGGCCGCGGTGCTTCATCGACTGAAGCATGCGGGTCATCTCGCTGCCGATGTCTCCGAGCCCGTCCCGGTGGATGATGCCGGCGATACCGCACATGTCGTTAGCCCCTCTCGCTGCGCGTGCTGTCCGTCCTAGCCGCGCCGGGTGCTACGGAAGGATGTCCAGGTACTCATTGATGTCCCAGTCGGAGACCGTGGCGCAGTAGCGCTCCCACTCGTCGGTCTTGTAATGACGGAAGACCTTGTACATCTCGCCCGGCATCGCGTCCTTGACCACCCGGTCCTGCTCCAGCGCCGCCAGTGCGTCGCCGAGCGTCATCGGGACCTTCTTGACGGTCTTGCCGCCGGCGATCGCGTCGTAGATGTTGCGGTCCTCCGGCGGCCCAGGGTCGAGGTTGCGCTGGATGCCGTCGGCCATCGCCTTGATGACCGCGGCGAACGAGAGATACGGATTGACCGAGGAGTCCACGGACCGGTATTCGAACCGGCCGGGGGCGCTGATCCGCAGTGCCGTCGTCCGGTTCTGGTAGCCCCAGTCGGCGAAGAGCGGTGCCCAGAAGCCAGTGTCCCAGAACCGCCGGTAGGAGTTCACGGTCGGCGCGGTGATGCAGGTCAGGGCGCCCAGGTGCTCCAGGATGCCGCCGATCGCGTTCAGCCCGAGCTTGCTGGGCAGGCGCGGGTTGTCGGTGTCGGGCAGGAACATGTTCTCGTCGCCTTGCCAGAGCGAGATGTTGTGATGGCAGCCGTTCGCCGACACGCCCATGAACGGCTTGGGCATGAAGCACGGGAACGCACCGAGCTCACGGCCC
Organism: uncultured Actinomycetes bacterium; assembly: GCA_963734725.1. Taxonomy (GTDB): domain Bacteria; phylum Actinomycetota; class Actinomycetes; order Streptosporangiales; family Streptosporangiaceae; genus DASXKD01. Next base: position 173,972 of record CAVTIX010000008.1, on the reverse strand, counting down.
ACCTGCCTGCAGATCTGCCGGTAGGTGGTGAGCCGGTCGGCGGTGTGCTCGGCCCGGTCGAACATCCAGTTGAGCTCCAGCTGACCGGGCGCGTCCTCGTGGTCGCCCTGGATCATGTCGAGGCCCATCGCCTTGCCGTACTCCATCACTTTGTGGATGAGCGGCTGCAGCTCGGCGAACTGGTCGATGTGGTAGCAGTACGGCTTGGTCTTGCCGTCGACCGAGGGCGTGCCGTCCGGGTTGACCTTGAGCCACATCATCTCCGGCTCGGTGCCGACCCGCATGTGGAGCCCGGTCTCGGCCTCGAACGCCTCGTGGATCCGGCGAAGGTTCCCGCGGCAGTCGGAGCTCAGGTAGCCACCCGGGTCGACTTCTTCCTCCCGGTTGCGGAACAGCGTGCAGAAGACCCGGGCGACCTTCGGATCCCAGGGCAGCTGGCAGAACGTCTCGACATCCGGGATCCCGACGAGCTCCCACGCCTCGGGCCCGTAGCCGATGTACTGGCCGTGGCGATCAGTGAACAGGTTGGCGGTGGACCCATAGACGAGCTGGAAGCCGCGTTCGGCGATCCGCTCCCAGTGGTCGGCGGGCACCCCCTTGCCCATGATGCGGCCGGTGACCGACACGAACTGGTAGTAGATATACGTGATGCCCTTGGCGTCGATCTCCGCCCGTACGCGCGCGACCGCCTCGGCGCGGCCGTCGGAGCTGGTGAACCTTTCGAGGTCTGTGCTCACGGGACCTCCTGGCGGGAGCCGTCGGCCCGGCCCGCTCCCGGCGGTCCGCGAAGGGCCGTGTATGGGGCCGCAGCGTGCCGTCCCGAGCCGGAGCTAGACGTAATTATTTACGGACAGTAAACCTTGTATCATGGGACGATACAACATCTTGTCCGGCTCCTGTTCCTGAGCGGGCGGTTCGCCCGCCTGTCGGCCGGCCGGTCAGGTGAGAGTGACGGTGGCCGCTCGGGGGAGGACGCTGGACCTGATGACGGAACTGGTAAGCCGGGCCGCGGACAACGCCGAGAACCAGGTGGACGGCGCCGCCGTGGCGTCCCCGCCGGGGTCGGACGGCGCCCTCGAGGACGCGCTCGGGGCGATCATCGCCGAGCGGGTCCGCGAGTTCCGGCTCCAGCTCGCGCTCACCGTCGGCCAGCTGGCTGAGCTGACCGGCCTGTCCAAGGGCATGCTGTCGAAGATCGAGAACGCGCAGGCCTCGCCCAGCCTCGCTACTCTCGCGCGGCTGTCGGAGGCATTGAAGGTCCCGGTTACCGCCTTTTTCCGTGGCCTGAACGAAGAACAGGATGTGCTCTTTGTCAAGGCAGGCCGCGGCCTGGATATCCAGCACAAGGGCGCGGGCCCCGGGCATAGGTACCAATCCCTTGGCACAATGCGCTCCCCGCACAACTCGCTGGAGAACCTGCTGGTCACGCTCACCGAGCGAGCCGACACGTTCCCGCTGTACCAGCATGCGGGGACGGAGCTGATCTACATGATCTCGGGCCGCATGGAGTATCTCTATGGCAGCTCCCGCTATGTGCTGGAACCGGGGGACGCACTGCAGTTCGTGGGTGAAGTGCCACATGGGCCCAACGCGCTGATCGAGCTGCCCATCCAGTTCCTTGCCGTGAAGTCGATCCAGCCGGCAGGCTGAGCGGCCCGAGGCGGCAAAGGCTGCTCGCTGGCCTTCGGCCAGCTTCGCCGTAGCCCGCGGTGCTGTCCCGGGGACGACCCCCCGGAGCCCCCGGCGGCGCATCGGGCTGGCGATCGCACTGCGTTTACTCAAAGTGGACAGAGTTTCATTGCTGGCGTAGCCTATCCGGCGGGAGATCTCGGTCACCTATCGTGGCTCGCGGGGAGGCGAGGGAGCCGTGCTGGCGAGTACGAATGGACACCGGCCACGGGCGCGCCGCGCCGCATATCCCGCCAGGTACTCTGCGCTCGGCCTGCTGCGCCGCGGCTTCACGCACAGTGAATGGCCGCCTGCCTGGCGCCCGCACCCGCTGAAGGGCTCCTATGACGTGGTGATTGTCGGCGGGGGCGTGCACGGCCTTGCCGCTGCCTACTACCTGGCCGCCAATCATGGGATTACCGACGTCGCGGTGCTGGACAAGGGCTATATGGGATCGGGCGGCTCGGGCCGGAACACCGCGATCCTGCGGTCGAACTACCTGACACCCGAAGGAGTCAGGTTCTATGACCGCTCGATCCAGCTCTACCGGCGGCTCGCCGCCGACCTGGACTTCAATGTGATGTTCTCGCGGCGGGGTCACCTCACCCTGGCGCACAGTGACTCGTCGCTGCGCACCATGCGGTGGCGCGCCGAGGTCAACAAGGCGCAGGGCGTTGACTCCGAGGTGATCGGGCCAGCCGAGGTCAAGCGGCTGGCGCCGTTCCTTGATGTCGGCGACGGCGCCAGGTATCCGATACTCGGCGCACTGTGGCACCCGCCGGGCGGCATCATCCGGCACGATGCCGTGGTGTGGGGATACGCGCGCGGCGCGGATGCGCTCGGCGTGCACATCCATCAGAACACCGAGGTGACCGGCATCGACGTTGCGGACGGGCGGATCCGCGGGGTGCGGACCAGTCGTGGCGATATCGCCACGCCCATTGTCCTCAACGCGACCGCAGGCTGGTCCACGCTGATCTCCGGCATGGCCGGCGTCGCGATGCCGATCCAGACGTTCCCGCTCCAGGCCGCAGTCACCGAACCGGTGAAGCCCTTCCTGTCCACCGTGATCGTGTCCGGCACGCTGCACGTCTATATCAGCCAGACCGATCGCGGCGAGCTGGTGTTCGGGGCGAGCGTCGACCCGTTCACGTCCTACTCAATGCGCGGGTCGCTGGAGTTCATCGAGGGCCTGGCCGGTCACGTGCTCGAGCTGATGCCCGCCCTGACCAAGGTCCGCGTGCTCCGGCAGTGGGCGGGCCTGTGCGACATGACACCCGACTTCTCGCCGGTCATGGGCCACACCCAGGTGGAGGGGTTCCTGGTTCACGCCGGCTGGGGCACCTATGGCTTCAAGGCCGGCCCGGTGTCGGGGGAGGCGATGGCGCAGTGCATCGCATCTGGGCAGGCCCCGGAGATCATCGCCGCCTTCAGCCTGGAACGCTTCGCCAGTGGCGCGCTGGTGGGGGAGAAAGGCGCGGCCGCCGTCGGTCACTGATATGTCAAAGGTCCGGTGATGATTCTCCTGCCGTGCGCTTGGTGCGGTCCGCGTGACGCCAGCGAATTTCAGCACGTAGGCGAGGTGGTGGCGCGGCCCGACCCGGCGGCCGCCACTGCCGCGCAGTGGCGCGGGTACCTTTACCTGCGGGCCAACCCGCGCGGCTGGACCACGGAGACCTGGTATCACCGGATGGGCTGCCGCAGGTACATCAGCGTCGAGCGGCACACCGAGACCAACGAGGTCCGTGGCGTATCCGCGGGCGGGGCCATCAGTGAACGGTAACGGTCACGGCGCAGCGGACATGCGCCTTCCGCCTCAGCCCGGCGAGGTCATCGACCGCGCCAGGGAACTCTCCTTCACCTGGAACGGGCGGGAGTTCGCCGCCTACCAAGGCGACACGATCGTCTCGGCACTGGCGGCCGCGGGGGAACGGGTCTTCTCCCGGTCCATGAAATACCACCGCCCGCGCGGGTTGCTCACGGCCTCCTTCCACGACCCGGGCTGCATGGTGCAGGTGGGTGACGAGCCGAACGTGCGCGGCGCGCACCGGCTGGTGGCCGACGGCGTGGCGGTGACCTCCCAGAACGCGTGGCCGTCGCTGCGTTTTGACGCCAAGGCCGCCAACCGGTTCGCCGGGCGGTTCCTCACCGCCGGGTTCTACTACAAGACCTTCATCCGGCCGCAGGCCTTGTGGCCGGCCTACGAAAGCGTGCTGCGGCGGTTCGTGAACGGCGGCCGGGTGTCCGCCGAAACGCCGCATGACCGGCCGGAAAAGCGCCATGCCCACCCGGACGTCCTGGTGGCGGGCGGCGGGCCCGCCGGCATGGCCGCGGCCGTGGCGGCCGCCCGGGCCGGCGCCTCCGTCCTCCTCGTCGAGGAGGAGCACCACCTCGGCGGCCACCTCCGGTGGGGCGGCGAAGCCGACTTGGCCGCGCTGGCCGACCTGGCCGGCCAGGTGGCGGCCGAGGACGGAATCGAGGTGCTGACCAACGCGGTCGTGCTCGGCCGGTACGACGGCAACTGGGTCGCCGTCCTCGAACGGAGCGAAGGCGGGGGATTCCGGGGGTCGCCCCCCCGGGCCAGCACCTCGAGCGGCTGGTCAAGGCGCGGGCGAAGGCCCTCGTGGTCGCGCCCGGCCTGATCGAGCGGCCCTACGTTATCCAGGGCAACGACCTGCCAGGGGTGATGCTCTCCACCGCGGTGCGCAGGCTCATCAACCTCTACGCGGTCAAGCCCGGCGAGCGCGCCGTGGTGCTGAGCGCCAACGCCGAGGGCGACGCCGCGGTCGCCGACCTCAAGCGGGCAGGCGTGGAGGTCGCCCGGGTCGAAGATGCCCGCCTCGGCGGCGATGTGACCGCTGTTCGGGGACGCGCGGGGGTCCGTGCCGTGATGACCGCGGATGGCACGAAGACCGACTGTGACCTGCTGGTCACCGCCGTCGGCTGGACCGCGCCGACGGCGCTGCTCAATGCCGCTGGTGACCGCCCGCGGTACAGCCCGCGTGCGGCCCGTTTCCTCCCCGACCCGGGTCGGCTGCCCGAGGACGTGCTCGTGACTGGCGGGATCGTCGGAGACGGCCGGCTCGAGGAGCTCACCGGGCACGGCTTCGCCACCGGCGCCGAGGCGGCCCGCCGCGCCGCGCGGGTCGCCAGGTCCCGGCGGCTGGCGGTGCCCACCCGAGCGGCCGAGCCGGCCGGGGCCGGAGCCGGAGCCGGTTCCTGTCCCTGGCCTGCCGATCTATCCGCATCCTGAGTTGTTCCTCGGCCGCACCCATGGGTTCGTTGACTTCAGCGAGGACGTGTCGTCCAAGGACCTCGAGGCCGCGGTCGCCGAGGGCTACGACAGCGCCGAGCTTGCCAAACGGTTCACCACGGCCACGATGGGGCCGCTGCAGGGCAAACTGGAGACGGTCAACACGGTCGCGGCCGTGGCCAAGGCGGCCGGCGGCTCGATCGCGGAAACCGGGACCACGACGTGGCGCCCGCCCTACGCGCCGGTCACGCTCGCGGCGCTGGCGGGGCAGGCCTTCGAGCCGGTGCGCTACTCGCCGATGCAGCCCTGGCACGAGGCACACGGCGCCGTGCCGCTCATCGCGGGCGCGTGGATCCGGCCGGACGGCTACGGCGACCCGCCTGCGGAAGCGCGCAACGTGCGCGAGAACGTGGGCATCATCGACGTCACCCCGATCGGGAAGCTCGACCTGCGCGGCCCCGACGTGCCACGGCTGCTCAACCTGCTTTATGTCAACAAGTGGTCCAAGCTTGAGATCGGCCGGGTCCGCTACGGCGTCATGTGCGCCGAGGACGGAGTCGTCTTCGACGACGGCGTGACCGGCCGGCTGGGCGAAGAGCACTACCTGATGAGCACCACCTCCTCCGGCGCGGCCGCGGTCTGGGAGTGGGCGGAGAACTGGCTGCAGACCGAACATCCGGACTGGCGGGTGCACGTCACGCCGGTGACCACCGCCTACGCCAGCATCAACGTGGCGGGCCCGAAGTCACGCCGGCTCATCGAGCGGGTCACCGAAGGGGTGGACCTGGCCAACGAGGCGTTCCCCTACATGCATGTGCGTACCGGCGTGATCGCCGGCGTCGGCGACAGCGTGCTCTGGCGGATCGGCTTCACCGGCGAGCTCAGTTACGAAATTCACGTCCCGGCCGGGTACGGGCTGCACGTCTGGGAGACGCTGCTGGCGGCCGGTGCCGATCTTGGCGTGGAGGCGTTCGGCGTGGAGGCGCAGCGGATCCTGCGGCTGGAGAAGGGCCACTTCATCGTCGGCCAGGACACCGACGGCCTGACGAGAGCCTTCAGCGCCGGACTGGACTGGGCGATCAAGCTGGACAAGGACGACTTCGCCGGAAAGCCCGAGCTCGCCTGGCAACTTGCCCAGGGCATCGCCACCAAGCTTGTCGGGCTGCAGCCCGTTCGACTCCTCGATCGTGCCGGAGGAGGCCAGCCTGATCGTCGACGGGAGCACGATCGCTGGCCGGATCACCTCCAGCCGGATGTCACCGACCCTGCGCCTGTCCATCTGCCTGGCCCAGGTCGAGGCGCGCCTCGCCGAGCCCGGAACCGTGGTCACGGTGCGGCTGCCCAGCGGCCGCCTGATCGAGGCGCGGGTCACCCCGCAGCATGCGCACGTCGATCCGGACGGGGGGAGGATGCGTGTCTGAATCGGAAATCCCTGCTCCGGAGGCCCGGGCGGTTCCCCCGGTCGGCGCCGAGCCGCCCTCGGGGGGGAGCGCAGCGGAAGGGCCCGGGAGATACCCCCGGGCCAGCGGGGAGCCCGTCGCGCGCAGCCCCATCCCGCCCGAATCACCCGTCGTCGTCAAGGCTGGGTGGGAGGTCAGCGGGCGGCGCGCCAGTGCCGCAGGCGTTGATGCCCTGACCCTGACCGATTGCACCCCGCTGACGAAGGTACAGCTGCGCGCGCCGGTGGATGGCGAGGTCGCCGCCTCGCTCGGCGTGCCGTACGGCCGGGCGGCGCGAGACCTCGACGGCACCCTCGTGGTGGGCTCGGGGCCGGGGGAGTGGCTGCTGCTGGCGGCTCCTGGCCAGGCCGGCGCGCTGGCGCCCACGCTGGAGAAGGCCGCCGCGCAGGGCCCCGGCGAGTCCGTCACCTGGGTCAATCTCACCCACGGCCGAGCATTGGTCAGGCTTGACGGATCGTCCGCGGCCAGCGTGCTTGCCAAGGTCTGCGGGATTGACCTGTCGGACGACATCACGCCGGACGGCGCCGCGTTCCGGACCGCCGTCGCCGCGCTTGCCACTGACGTCGTCCGCGACGACCGGGACGGCATCCCCTCCTACCTGCTGCACTGCGAGCGATCCTCCGGGCAGTACCTGTTCGGCGCCCTGCTCCGGGCAGGCGCCGAGTTCGGCATCGAGATCGGCGGTTTCGAACCCCCAGGAATATAAGGAGCCCTGACATGGCATTCCCGAGCGATCTTGAGATCGCCCGACGCGCACAACTGAAGCCCGTTCAACGACATCGCGAGCGAGATGGGCCTGGGCATACACCTGCTGGAGCCGTACGGGGAGCAGGTGATGAAGATCAAGCTCGACGCGATCGAGGAGCTGGCGGACCGGCCCACCGCCAAGTATGTGGTGGTGAGCGCGATCACGCCGACGCCGCTGGGCGAGGGCAAGACCACGACCACGGTCGGGCTTGGGCAGGGGTTCCGGCACATCGGCAAGCGGGCGACGATATCGATCCGGCAGCCGTCGATGGGGCCGACGTTCGGCATCAAGGGCGGCGCGGCCGGCGGCGGCTATAGCCAGGTGGTGCCCATGGAGGTGCTCAACCTGCACCTGACCGGGGACATGCACGCGGTGACCGCGGCGCACAACATGCTGGCCGCGATGATCGACAACCACCTTTTCCAGGGCAACGCGCTGGGCATCGACATGCACAACATCACCTGGCGGCGGGTGCTCGACGTCAACGACCGGGCGCTGCGGAACATCGTCATCGGGCTCGGCGGGCGGGGCGACGGCGTGCCGCGGCAGACGGGGTTCGACATCACCGCGGCGTCGGAGGTCATGGCCACCCTGGCGCTGGCCCGCTCGCTCGCCGACCTGCGGGCCCGGCTGGCCAGGATCGTGATCGGCTACAAGAGGGACGGGACGCCGGTCACCGCCGAGCAGCTGGACGCGGCCGGGGCGATGGCTGTCATCCTCCGGGACGCCGTCAAGCCGAACCTGCTGCAAACACTGGAGAACACCCCGGTTCTGGTCCACGCGGGCCCGTTCGGCAACATCGCCACTGGCAACTCGTCGGTGATCGCCGACCTGATCGGCATCCACGCCGGTGACTTCCTCGTCACCGAGGCTGGCTTCGGGGCCGACATGGGGGCGGAGCGGTTCTTCAACATCAAGTGCCGGACCTCGGGGCTGCGGCCGGACGCCGCGGTCGTCGTCGCCACGGTCCGGGCGCTCAAGGCGCACTCGGGCAAGTACAAGATCGTCGCGGGCAAGCCGCTTCCCGAAGAGCTCCTGGCGGAGAACCCCGACGACGTGGCCGCCGGGGCCGCCAACCTCCGCAAGCAGATCGAGAACATCCGCCTGCACGGCGTGTCACCGGTGGTGGCCATCAACGCCTTCCCCACCGATCACCCCAGCGAGCATCAGATGATCCGGGATATCGCGGCAGAGCAGGGCGCCAGGTCGGCGCTGTGCACCCACTTCGCCGACGGCGGACGCGGCGCCATCGAGCTGGCCGAGGCGGTGGCCGAGGCCGCCGAGGAGCCGTCGAACTTCACGGTTCTCTACCCGGACTCGGCGAGCCTGCGCGAGAAGATCGCCACCGTGGCCACCAAGGTGTACGGGGCGGACGGCGTGGAGTACTCGGCGCAGGCCTCGGCCCAGCTCGACACCTACGAGCGGGCGGGCTTTGGGAACCTGCCGGTCTGCATCGCCAAGACCCACCTGTCCATCTCCTCCGACCCCACGCTCAAGGGCGCCCCGACCGGCTGGACTCTCCCCGTCCGCGAGGTGCGTGCCTCGGTCGGCGCCGGCTTCGTGTACCCCATCTGCGGCGAGATGCGGACGATGCCCGGGCTCAGCAAGACCCCGGCTGCCGCGCGCATCGACCTCGATGAGAATGGCGAGGTCGTGGGACTGTCGTAACGCAGCCAAAGAGGTTCACCATAGAGAGACGATGTAAATCAGCTCGGCCAGGCGGCCGAGGACGAGGGCAAGGCGCCGATCGGAAGGTGATCCCGCGGTGACCGTGTCAGCGGGGCGCCAGGCCCCGGCCGACCCGGGGCAGGCGCCCGCTGGCCGGCCCCGCCTCCTCCTTCCCGGCCTGCCGCCGACCGATCCGCGGCTGGAGCGTTACCGGGTGCACCCGGGCGCGGTCACCGCGGTGGAACTCGACGCGGGCGACGAGATCACCATCATCGACGCCGACGGACGGCAGCGGGGCGAGCTTACCGTCCTCGCCCGCGGCGGCGAGGGCTTCGCCGAGATGGGCGCGTCCGCCGACGGCGCAGCAACCGTGCTGCGAGGCATGGCAGAGACGCATGCTGGCGGGGAGGCGAGCGCCGCGACTGCCCTGGACCCCGCGTGGGCCCCAGGCAGGGTGACGACGTCCGAGGTGGTCGGCATCCTCGCGGCGCGCGGCCTGGATCCGTCCGCGGCCCGTGCGGCAATCCTGTTCGGCGAGTGGTCGCCGGCCGGGGCCTGTGCCGCGTTCACGGCGCAGCACCCGGTGACGTGCATCGTGGCGGCCCCCGGCGGCCTGATGCCCGTGGACCAGCACAACCCCCCGTCTGACCTGGTCATCGAGGTCCGGCGGCGGCAGCCCCGGCAGCCGCGTGAGCCACGGCTGCCGCCGCCGCTGGCCGACCCGGTGCTCGATCTGCGGGTGGATCGCGCGACCGCGCTGGCGTATGAGGTCGAAGCCGGCTGCTACATCCAGGTCATCGACGTCGAGGGGCGGCAGTGCTCGGACTTCCTCGCCTTTGACGCCGCGCGGCTATCGGAAGGCGCCGAGCGCGGGCTGGACGCCACCACCACCCGCAACCTGATGGGCAGCGCCTATCCTCAACCTGGCCTGTTCGGCAAATTCTTCGACCAGGACATGCGCCCGCTGGTCGAGGTGGTGCGCGACACGGTGGGCAGGCACGACACGTTCGCGCTGGCCTGCAACGCCAAGTACTACGAGGATCTGGGTTACCCCGGCCACGTGAACTGCACCGACAACTTCAACGACCAGCTAACCCGGTTCGGCATCGCGGCGCGCCGCGGCTGGCCGGCGCTGAACTTCTTCTACAACACCTTCTTCAACGATGCCAACCAGCTTTACTTCGACGAGCCATGGTCAGCGCCGGGTGACTACGTGCTGCTCCGGGCGATGACGGACCTGGTCTGTGCCTCATCGGCCTGCCCCGACGACATCGATCCCGCCAACGCCTGGAACCCGACCGATATCCACGTCCGCGTCTACCCGGCCCAGCGGAGGTTCTCCATGGCGATCGCGCACCGCGTGACCCCGGACGCCGAGCCGAAGCTCACTCGCGAAACGGCCTTCCAGCCGCGCTGGTCGTCACTGACCAGGAGGATCACCGAGTACCGCGGTTACTGGCTGCCGACCAGCTTCGACAATCACGGCGCGGTGGAGGAGTACTGGGCCTGTCGCGAGGGCGCAGTGGTCATGGACCTTTCCCCGTTGCGCAAGTTCGAGGTGGTCGGCCCCGACGCCGAGGCGCTGCTGCAGGCGGCGGTCACCCGGAACATCAGGAAGCTCGCGGACGGCCAGGTCGTCTACACGGCGCTGTGCAACGAGACTGGCGGGATGCTCGATGACGCCACCGTCTTCCGGCTCGCCGCGGACAGGTTCCGCTTCGTCGGCGGCGACGAGCACGACGGCGTCTGGCTGCGCCAGGTCGCCGGGAAGCTCGGCCTGGACCGGGTGTGGGTCAAGCACTCAACCGATCACCTGCACAACATCGCGGTGCAGGGACCCCGGTCGCGCGAGTTGCTCGCCGATCTCGTGTGGACGCCGCCCACCCAGCCCTCGTTCCGGGACTTGACCTGGTTCCGGTTCGCGATCGGGCGGCTCGGCGGGCCGCAAGGGCTGCCGCTGCTCGTCTCGCGCACCGGGTACACCGGTGAGCTCGGCTATGAGCTGTGGTGCCATCCCCGGGACGGGCTCGCGCTGTGGGATGCGGTGTGGCAGGCGGGTTCCGGCCATGACCTGACCCCGCTCGGGCTGGAGGCGCTGGACATCCTCCGGATCGAGGCGGGCCTGATCTTCGCCGGGTATGAGTTCTGCGACCAGGTTGACCCGTTCGAGGCGGGGATCGGGTTCACGATCCCGCTGAAGACGAAGGAAGACGACTTCGTCGGGCGCGCGGCGCTGGAGCGGCGCAAGGCTGCCCCGCAGCGGGTGCTAGTGGGGCTCGAACTCGACGGCAACGAGCCGGCCGCGCACGGCGACTGCGTGCACGCCGGGCGGTCCCAGGTCGGCGTGATCACCAGCGGGACCCGGTCACCGATCCTCCGCAAGAACATAGCGCTATGCCGGATGGCCGTGGAGTACTCGCAGATCGGCACGGCCGTGGACGTCGGCAAGCTGGACGGGCACCGTAAGCGCATCCCCGCCCAGGTTGTCCCGTTCCCGTTCTACGACCCGGACAAAACCCGCCCCAGGTCCTGAACGTTAGAGCACAGGCTGCGGCGGCATTTCCAGTCAGGCAATTGCTTCGTGTGTCGGCGGACGATCGGCACACGGCGCTGGGATCCACGGCTGGGCTCACAGCGCGGCGGAGATCTGGGCGGCCTTCTCGCTCAATAGATCGACGGCAGCATGCATCGCCCGGGGGTGAACCGGACCGCGGGGCCCTGCACCCCGAGGATCGCCGCGAGTTTCCCGTCGCGGCCGAGCACCGGCACCGCGACCGCGTTCAAGTCCTCCTCCCGCTCGCCGATCGCTTGCGCCCAGCCCCTGTCCCGGATGGCAGCAAGATCGGCTTCGAGGACCGCGCGGCCCACGATGGTCCGTTCGGTATAGGCCTTTAGGCGCCCGCTGGGCAGGGTCCCGCCGTGCGCGAGGAGTACCTTGCCCACCGCTGTCGCGTGTGCCGCGCTCGTCCGGCCCACCTCGGCCACGCTGCGGACGGTGTGCGGGCTCTGCACGAAGTCGAGCGTGGATGCCTCGTGCTCTCCAGGCACCGACAACGTAGCGGTCTCGGCGAGGCGCATGCTCAGTTGCTGCAGGTGCGGCCGGGCGAGGGACCGGATGTCCAGGTCCACCGCGCTGGCCAGCCGGACGATCCCGACGCCGATGCGGTAGCGGCCGGTGGACGCGACGTGGTCAACAAGCCCACCGCCCGCGAGCGTAGCCAGGATCCGCGAGATCGTGCTCACGTTGATTCCGGTCCGGCGGGCAATCTCGTTCGTTCCCAGTTCGGTCCGCGCGGCGGCGAGCTCGTTAAGGATGGCGATCGCACGCTGGACCGCTCCGACCTGACGGGTGGCTGGTCGACCAGTCCTTGCCACGGTACAATTTCCTTAGATTGGAAATACTGTTGCCTTATAGGCAATTGTAGTGGGCGATTCCCGTTGTCGCTAGAGAGGCGGTCGCGGTGACTTCCATCCCTGCCAGCAGTCGCTACGTCATCGTCGGCGCCGGAATCCATGGGCTCTCCACCGGATGGCATCTTGCCAGGGAACTCCGGGCCCGGGGCCTGGGCAGCGGCGACGACATCATCATCCTTGACAAGCGCGCCGTCGGAGCGGGCGCGTCGGGGATCGCCTGCGGCGTCGTGCGCAACAACTACTTCCAGCCGGCGATGCGCGAGCTGATGGCCCACTCCGTGGCCATCTGGGAGTCAGACCCGGAAGCGCTGGCCTACCACCCCGTCGGCTATATGCAGATCGCGCCGGAGGAGATGCACGGGAACGTCGCGAAGATCTTCGCCGAGCAGCAGGCGATCGGCTACCCGTCCGAGCTCATCGAGGGTGAGCGCGACTGCCGCGGCTACCTGCTGGACCTGTTCGACGACTGGCAGGCGCCCGGGGCGACGGCGATCCTGCACGAGAAGAAGGGTGGCTACGCCAACAACGTCCGGTCGCTGCGTGGCCTGGCCGCCAAGGCCGAGGCCGAGGGCGTGCGGATCGTCCCGGGAATCCGCGTGACCGGCCTGCGGACCAGCGGCGACGCGGTCACCGCGGTACAGACCGACCGGGGCGACATCAACACTGATCAGCTCGTCATCGCCGTCGGCCCATGGATTCGAGACCTGTGGGCGATGCTGGGCCTGCCCGGGCGGATCTCGGTGACCGGCCCCGCCGGCCTCCCCTCGGAGGACCGTCCGATGTGGACCTACTGGGCGCTCCAGGAAGGGACGCTCGGGATCGACCCGAAGGAATTCACTGACAACAGGGGCGGGTTCCCACCGGTCCTGCACGTCGACTCCAGCGCGCCGCTCTATGACGACGTAGGCGGAGACCTCCTCACGGACCGGATGTGGGGGATCTACTACAAGCCGGACTTCTACTTCAGCGGGGTTCAGGGCGGCACCTCGCCTTACCTCATCGACCGTCCCGCCGATGAGATCGCCGTGGACCCGTACGGCCCGGAGAGCCCCGACTACACGGTACGGGAGGGGTTCGTCCGCATGTGGACGTCCGCGCTGGCTCACTGCCATAAGCGCTTCGAGGGCAGGCGTAAGGCGTACCGGCACGAGCCGACCGGCGGGATCGGCGCGTTCACCCCGGACAGCTTCCCCGTCTTCGACGTGTTCCGCCAGAACGCCTACGTCATCGCCGACTCCAACCACGGTTACAAGATGATCGGCGTCGGCGCGCTGGTTGCCAAGGAACTGCTCGGCGAGGAGCAGGTGCTGCTCGCACCGTTCCGGTTCGGCCGGTACCGGACCGGCGAGCTGCACCCGGTCAGCAACTCGCCATTCCCCTGGAGCTGACTCGATCTGGCCGCCAAGCGGCCGCAACGGCCGCCCGCCGGGAAACCCGGCGAGTTACGAGCGCTGGCCGGTCACCCGTCTCAGTCGGCGGTGACCGCGGCCTCTTCGCGGAGCAGCGCCATCTGCTCGGCGGACGGCTCGGTGAGCACTATCACGAACCCGTCCCGCCAGCGGAGCGCCTTCAGCCAGCTCCCCCGGCGTCCACGCCCTACGTCTGGTTGCCCAGGAAGGTTGCCATCGAGTCGTCGAGTTCTTGCCACCACGGGGTGTGGTGGACCGGCGCGACGGTTCCGGTGCAGGGCGAGGAGAAAGACCTGTCCCGGTACCCGGTGATGCTGGTCATCTTGTCGTGCTCCCACTCCTTGAAGTGCGCACGGGTCAAGTCGACGTCGTAGCTGGGGTAGTCGACATCCTTATTCAGGTCCTCCACGTAGTCGGCCTGGAAGTCGATCTCGTCGAGCGGCCCCGCGCACTCGGCCAGCCGGTCGCGCCACTTCGCGATGTCGGCGGCCATCTCCGCACGCGAGGGCAGCGAGATCCGGCCGAGCACGTAGTCCCGCGCGTACCACGCCTGCGCGTCGAACATGGTGAACGTGTAGTACTGGTCCTGCATCCCGAGGTACATGAGGTCGGGGTTGCCGAGCCAGAAGACACCCTTGTAGAGGTTGTCGGGGTACAGCACGTTCGCGGTGCGCAACCGCATCTCGTCGGAGATGAACCCGAACGAGTGCTGATACCCGGTGCACAGCACGATGACGTCCACATCGCGCGCCGTCCCATCGGCGAAGTGCGCGGTGCTGCCGTTGACCTTGGCAAGCAGCGGCACCTCGTCGATGCCCGCTGGCCACGGGAAGCCCATTGCCTCGGTCCGGTAGGAGATGGTTACGGAGTCGGCGCCGTACTTCTTGCTCTGCAGCGCGATGTCCTCCGCGGAGTAGCTGCTGCCGATGACGAGCAGCCGCTTGCCGGCGAATTCCTGGGCGTCCCGGAAGTCGTGGGAGTGCATGATGCGGCCCGGGAACTGGTCGAATCCCTCGAACGACGGCGTGTTCGGCGTGGAGAAATGCCCGGTCGAGACGATGACCTTGTCGAACTCTTCGGTCCTGGTCCGGCCGTCGTCCCTGGTCTGCACGGTTACCGCGAACTTCCCGGCCTTCCCGTCGTAGCTGATCCACCGGACGACGGTGTTGAACTGGATGAACTGCCGTACGTTGTTCGCCTTGGCCCGCCCGGTGATGTAGTCGCAAAGCACTTCGCGCGGCGGGAACGACGGGATCGGCTGCCCGAAGTGCTCATCGAAGGTGTAGTCGGCGAACTCGAGGCACTCCTTGGGCCCGTTGGACCACAGGTAGCGGTACTGGCTGCCGTGTACTGGGTCGCCGTGCTCGTCGAGCCCAGTGCGCCAGGTGTAGTTCCACAGCCCACCCCAGTCGCTCTGCTTCTCGAAACAAGCGATCTGGGGGACCTCGGCACCCCCTCGGCGAGCTTCCCCGAAGGCGTTCAGCTGTGCCAGCCCGCACGGTCCGGCGCCAATCACGGCGACCCGTGATGCCATCTCAACCCTCCTGAACCCCATGTTGTTCTTGTCTGAGCCAGCCGATATGCGCAGGTAACGGCCACGCCCCTCTTAGGTGCGGTTTCCTAGTGCGATACGAAGCGTACACACCCGTCTGCATCCGCTTCCGCATGCCGAGCATCCCATGTTCGCCGATAGGACGAACACGACACCTGTCACAGGGCCGGCGCCTCCAACCTGCGCGTGGCTTGCGGTTTCCAGACCAGGAGATCACCTGGCTCGGGGCGAAATGAGGAGGTCGTCGGCTAGCCGAGATTTGTTCGTTCCCGCCGGTAGGGGGCGGGCTGGGCCGGGCGGTCCTGGTCGATTTCGCGGGCGAGCCGGTGCCCCTCGAAGATCGCCTCCGAGATCATTCGTGGCGCGACCGCGTCGCCGATCCGGTACAGCCGGCTGATCCCGGCGGCCGCGAGCGCCGGCTCGTCCCCGGCCAGTTCGGTGTACAGGGCGTCCTGCGACGCTTGCTGGGTAACGAGCACCACCCCGTCACAGGCGGCGGACCAGGGCTCGCCGTGGCGGCATTGGCCGGTGACCGATCCGGCGCCGATACCGGTGATGGTGGTCGCGTGCTGGACTGCGATGCCTGCCCGATGCAGGTGGGCACGCAGCATGTCACCTTCCAGGGTCTCGTCGCTGACCGGCGACAAGACCGCGAACGTAGTGACCACGGTTACCTCGAACCCGTCGGCGGCGAGCAGCTCGGCGACGCCGGGGGCAACGTAGTAGCCGTCGGTGTCGTAGACGATGACCCGCCGTCCGGGCGGCCGCTTACCGGCGCATACCTGCTCGGGGGTGAGCACGTGCGGCAGCGCCGGGTCCGCGCCTGGCATCGGATCGGGGCAGCCAGGCTGGGCGCCGTCACCGCGCCAGGACGAGCCGGTAGCGAGCACCACCAGGTCCGCCCCGTAGTCCAGGACGTCCGCTGCGGCCAGGCTGCGCCCGGTGATCACCTTCACCCCGGGCAGTTTGGCGAGCTGGACCGCGCGCCAGTCGATGATTCGCCCCCAGTCGCCGAGGGTGGGCAGGCGCCTGGTCCAGCGCAGCCTGCCGCCAATCTCCGGCTCGGCCTCCACCAGGTGCACGGCCGTGAAACCGCGCCTGCCAAGCACCACCGCACATTCCATGCCCGCCTGCCCGGCGCCTACGATGAGCACCGGCCGGCTGGGGTCGGCAGGTGCTGGGAATGACTCCGGATGCCAGCCGCGGCGGTACTCCTCCCCGGCGGTGGCGTTCTGCACACAGCCGATTTGATTGAAGGTTTCCTCTCGCAGGATGCACATGTTGGACCCGGTGCACTCGCGGATCTCATCCAGTCTGCCCTCGGCGATCTTGCGGGGCAGGAACGGGTCGGCGATCGCCTGCCGGGCCGAACCGATCAAGTCCACCGCGCCCGACCCGATCACCCCGGCCATCAGGTCGGGGCTGCTGTAGCGGCCGACCGCGACCACCGGCTTGGCGGTGGCTTCTCGCATCCGGTGTGCCCAGGGCCGCTCGTGTCCCTCCGGGTAGTACCGGGAGGTGCCCGAGTCCTCGGGCCAGGACCCGACGGTCACGTCCCACAGGTTGACCAGGTCGTCGGCCATCTTCACCAGCGTCAGCATGTCGTCGGCATGAATGCCGGGCAGCCCCTCCGCCCCCGCCACCCCAGAGTCGCCGTGCACGGCGATCCTGGTGGCGACCGCGCAATCGCTTCCCACCGCCTCCCGCACCGCGGCCAGGGTCTCCAGCCAGAACCGGCCCCGGTTAGCCAGGCTGCCCCCGTAGCCGTCGGTCCGTCGGTTGGCATATGCGGAGAGGAACTGGGTCATCAGGTAGCCGTGCGCCCCGTAAACGTAGACGATGTCGAAGCCGACGTCGCGGGCCCGCCGGGCGGCCTGCACCCAGTTCCGCTGGATCCGGGCGATGTCGGCGGTGTCCATCTCCTTCGCGAGCCCGCCCCACTGAACCCCGGAGGTGAGCTGGCTCGGCGCCAGCCGGACCGTCCGTGAGCTGCCATTGGGGCTGGACGCGCCGCCGTGATAGAGCTCCAGCCCGGCCAGCGCCCCGTGAGCGTGGATCGCCTCGGCGGCCAGGCCAAGCGCGCGGGCGTCGCGGTCGTCCCAGATGTCCGCGGCGATCGCCGGGATCTCGTCGGAGTCCGGCGAGACCGGAGCGTACTCCACGCATACCCCGCCCCAGCCGCCTTCGGCCTTGATCGCGCGGAACGCGGCCTGCGCCCTTGGCCTGGCCGAGCCGAACCCGGACGCGTGCGGAACCTGGTAGAAGCGGTTGGGCAGCGTCTTCGGGCCGATGCTGACTGGCTCGAACAAGACGGCGTGCCTGGCCTCCATGGGGTGCTCCCGCCTAGCTCGGGACGGATCCAGAGATCTGCGACGAGCCGACCGCGCCGTCGCTGTGCCACTAATTGACTGAACATTCAGTCTATGACAGTGTGGAGGCAGTGACCAGAGTTGCGGGACCATGATGATCGGCCGACATGACCGCTCACCGCGGCCCGAGTGGGCGTTCTGTGTGGCCGGGGTGGCGAAAGGATCGGTGGCGTCGCCGATCCCAGCCTTCCGGGGAGAGAGATCCGGTCCGCGTGAAGCCCCGGCCGTCTTCAACGGTTGCCCAGTTTGGCGGTAACGTCTTGGGCTTTCCCTGGAGCACGTCAGGCGGCGTTCCGCTGGCGCCTGCTGTAGTCTGGTCGGTCCGCATCCAATCTGGGCGACGTGTCGGCCGCTGTTTCTGTCTGCCGCTGGACGGGCCGTGGCAGGGGCACGCGCCTTCGGGGGACCGTGCTAATGGTGGTGCTTGACGGTGCGTCACTCACGATCGATTCTCTTGCCGCCGTGGCTGAGGGAAGCGCTTTGGTTGCCCTCGC
The DNA here is from genome assembly GCA_963734725.1 of uncultured Actinomycetes bacterium. Taxonomy (GTDB): domain Bacteria; phylum Actinomycetota; class Actinomycetes; order Streptosporangiales; family Streptosporangiaceae; genus DASXKD01. The sequence continues at coordinate 155,937 of CAVTIX010000008.1, read as the reverse complement.
CCCCGCGGCGCGCGACCGGATGGCGGCCGCCCGGGAGGTTGTCGAGGAGGCGCTGCGGTCGGGCGCGATCGTCTATGGCCTGACGACCGCTTTGGCGGAGCGGAAGAGCGTCGAGCTTGACGCCGGGGCGCGCCGAGGCTTCAGCCGGTTCCTGGTCCGGGGTCACCTTATTGCCCAAGGACCCCCGGCGCCGCCCCCCGTCGTGCGGGCGGCGATGGTCTGCCTGGTGAACGGTTTCGCGAAGGGCGCGGCCGGTGTGCGTCCCGAGCTCGCCGACATGCTGGTCGACGCGCTCAACCGTGGTCTTGTTCCGGCCGTTCGCAGCCTCGGCTCGGTGGGCCAGGCTGATCTTGGCCCGATGGCCGACCTCGCCGACGGTCTGGTTCGCAAGACCGGCTTCGCCCTCGCGGACAACGAAGGGCTGGCGCTCATCAACAACAATGCCTTCTCCACCGGCTGGGCTGCGCTGGCCGAGCTCGCCGCCGAACGGCTGCTGGGAGAGGCCGACGTCGCCGCTGCCCTCGACCTCGAAGCGTTCGCCGGCAACCTCAGCATTCTCCATCCGGTGGTCACCGAGGTCCGGCCGCACCCGGGCACCGCCTCGACGATCCGCAACCTGCGTGCGCTGCTCGCCGGGAGTTCCCTGTTTGAGCCGGGTAACGCCCGGAACCTGCAGGACCCGCTCACCTTCCGCAGCATCCCCCAAATCCTCGGCGCGGCCCGGGACGCCCTCCGGTACGCCAGCAGCACGATCGAGACCGAGATCAACTCCGCACAGGGCAATCCCGCCGTCGTCCTCGCCGAACGGCGCATCGTGTCGGTCGGCAACCTTGACATCGTGCCGGTCGCCGCCGCGTTGGACTTTGCCCGGATCGCCCTGGCCACGGTGGTGACCTGTGCAGCCGAACGGACCGTGAAGCTGCTGCAGAGCCCACTCTCGGGCCTTCCGGCCGGCCTGGCGGCCGAGGCGGACACGGGCGAGGATGCCCTCGCCGAGTTCGCTGGCGCCGCGCAGGCGGTCGCGGCGGAGGCACGCATGCTCGCCTACCCGGTCTCCTTCGAGGTCGTGAGTTCGAGCAAGGCCGAAGGGATCGAGGACCGCACGACAATGGCCCCGCTCTCGGCCAGGAGACTCGCCGAGATGACCGACCTCGCCGCCCGGGTCGTCGCCGTCGAGCTCCTGGTCGCCGCGCAGGCCATCGACCTGCGCCAGCCCGCCAGCCTGGGCGAGGGGGCCGGGCGGGCGTTTCGTCTGGTGCGCGAGCTTGTCGGCTTCACTGCTCGCGGGCAGGCTCCGCCCGCGGAGCTAGAGCCACTCGTCGATGCGATCCGGGCGGGCCGCTTCGCCCGGGCCGCCCTCCCCAGCCAATGACCAGCGGGTGCGTGCTGGGGGGCGGCGTCTGGGCGGTCAGGTGATGGTGGGAGGCCTGGGCGGCAGGTGCGGATGCCTGCATAGTCGGGACCGTACGCCACACTGGAGGGCATGAGCCGCGACCCTGAAGACGACGACCACACGAGGTTCCTGCACCTGGAAGGAACGCGTAACGCCGACGGCGAGGAGGCCGTGGTGTCCGTGGCCGCGTTCCAGCTCCACGGCTTCGGGATCATCAACAGCGCGAAGGACGGTCACCCCGGCTTCGTGTCTGACGAGTATCTGAACGCGGTCTCGGCGGAGACCACCATCACAGCGGCCGAGCTGTGCGCGGCCGGGATGTGGGAGCGGGCAGACGGCGGCTACAAGGTGCTCGACCAGGAGATGGTTGAGCAGGTAGTCAGCTACCAGCGCAAGATGGACCAGGACGCGGAGTTCTGCCAGGTGACAGGCGGCCACGAGCCGAGCGACGACAACCCGGACTTGTGCCGCAAGTGCATGGCCTGGTACCCGCCGGCAGAGGACTGGCGCGCCGATTAGCGCCCGCCCCTCCTACTCTGAGGAGACATAAGCGGGCCGCTCCTAGTCCGGCTCTAGGGTCGAATCTGTGTTCCAATTGTGCGGTGGGAGTTGACGCGGGGTAGGAACGGCCGCTCGTGGCTAACGAGCGAAGAGCTGATTTTCGGCCATCTACCTGCAAAGACGCAGGTAAGGTAGCAACGCTCAGCCCTTGAGAGCAGGGAAGTCTTCCTCCCAGAACTCCGTGACGCCGCGCGGGCCCGGAGCGGCCTCGCCCGCATGCCGGTCGGTCTCCTGGGCCCGCAGTTCCACCCGGCGGATCTTGCCGGAGATCGTCTTGGGCAGGTCGGAGAACTCCAGCCGCCGTACCCGTTTGTACGGGGCCAGCCGCTCCCGGGTGTAGGCGAAGATCGCCATCGCTGTATCGCTGGTGGGGGCGGCGCCGGCCACGAGCGTCACGTACGCCTTGGGCACCGCCAGCCGCAGCGGATCCGGGGACGGCACCACGGCGGCCTCCGCCACCGCCTCGTGCTCGATCAGCACGCTTTCCAGCTCGAATGGCGAGATGCGGTAGTCCGAGGCCTTGAACACGTCGTCGGTGCGGCCGACGTAGGTCAGGTACCCGTCGCCGTCGCGGGAGGCCACGTCGCCGGTGTGGTAGAAGCCGCCGCGCATGGCCGCAGCGTCCCGCTCCGGGTCGTCCCGGTAGCCGGTCATCAGGCCGAGCGGGCGGCGGGACAGGTCGAGGCAGAGTTCGCCTTCCTCCGCGTGCTCGCCGCTGATCGGGTCGAGCAGTGCCACCGTGTAACCGGGCAGCGGCCTGCCCATCGAGCCCAGCTTCAGCGGCTGGCCCGGGCAGTTCCCCACCTGCGCGGTGGTCTCGGTCTGCCCGTACCCGTCGCGGACGGTGATGCGCCACGCCTCCCTGACTCTCTCGATGACCTCCGGGTTGAGTGGCTCGCCCGCGGCCACGCACTCCCGCAGCGCGCTCACGTCGGCGGCGCCGAGGTCGGCCTGGATGAGCATCCGCCACACCGTGGGCGGCGCGCAGAACGTGCTCACGTGCTGCTCACCAAGCGCCTTCAGCAGCAGTTCCGCGTTGAACCGCTCGTAGCCGAGGTTCAGCGCGGTCGCTTCGGCGTTCCACGGGGCGAACACATTGCTCCAGGCGTGCTTCGCCCAGCCAGGCGAGGAGATGTTCAGGTGGACGTCACCCGGCTGCAGGCCGATCCAGTAGGCCGTGGACAGGTGACCGGCTGGGTAGGACACGTGGGTGTGCTCGACCAGCTTGGGCTGCGCGGTGGTGCCAGAGGTGAAGTACAGCAGCAGCGGGTCGCTGGCGGCCGTCGGGCCGTCCGGGGCGAACTCGGCGGACGCGCCGAACGCCTCGGCGTAGCGATGCCACGGCCCGGCTTCCCCGCCTGCGCCGGGCGCCACCAGGATCGGCGTCCAGCCGCCCGCGCCGAAGCCCGGCAGCGCCTGGAACTTCTCCCGCTGCGCCGTCTCGGTCACCACGAACCGGACGTTTCCCCGGTCGATGCGGTCGGCGAGATCGTCGGGGCTGAGCAGGGTGCTGGCCGGGATGATCACCACGCCGAGCTTGATCGCGGCGAGGATGACCTCCCACAGCGGGGCGATGTTGCCGAGCATGAGCAGCAGCCGGTCGCTGCGCCGTGCGCCGAGGCCGCGCAGCCAATTGGCCACCTGGCTGGACCTGGCCGCCAGGTCACCGTAGGTCAGCGTGGTGACGCCGTCTTCGGCGACCACTCGCAGCGCCTCCTGGCCGGGATGCTCCGCCGCGACTACGTCGAACCAGTCCAGCGCCCAGTTGAACTCCGTCAGCTCGGGCCAGGAGAACTCGCGCACCGCAGCGGGGTAGTCCTCGCGGCGGCGGAGCAGCAGGTCGCGGGCGGCCCGGAAGGTGTCGGTAGCTTGGGTCGGTTGCGTCATGGGGTTCATCGTAACTGTCACCACGTAACACGCGCAGGCGTCTGACCTGGTCATTTAACGCCACGAAGGACGGAATGCCATGTCACGTGCCAACATCAGCGCCACATCTGGCTCCGTGGCCCATGGGGACGCATACGGGGCATCCCACGGCCATCCCCATCAGGGGAAACGCCTATCAGGAAGGATGGTGGAATGTCCCAGGAAATCCCCAACACCAGACATACAGGGCATTCCGTTCATTCTGGATGCGGGAGCGCTCCGGCCGGCATGGTCCGCCGACCGTCCCATTCCAGTGGTGAAAACGGGAAGCTTTTCGAGATCCACAACGGCTGGTGCAGGTGATTCAGCTTTTCGCCAGAGAAATTCGCCCTGGACAGGCGGACCCTGACTCAGAATTGCCGATTCCCGGGCCCCAGGCGGCCCACAACCGATCCCCGCAACCGCCTTAGAGTGATTGGGCGTCCCAGTTTTCTAATCTTGTCCTAGGCCGCCTCAGGTGTGCGAATCGGCGATCATCTGAATCACTGGTGCGGGCGGCTCCCCCAGCGTAGGCCTGGCCGCAATGAAGGTGGTCTACATCCCTGGGAGGTGTCCCGCCGTGGATGGCAGGTGCAGGAGCATCCGGATCTCGTGTGGGTCGCTCGCGTTCTGAGACTCTGCGCAAGCCTGATTCGTGCTTAGCACGTCGGTAGCAGCGCTGTTACTGCCCGCTGAGGCCGCCGCTTGCGCGCACGCAATGCTCGCTGGGTAGGTCAGCAGCATGGCGGCGACGTATCCCTGAACCCGCGCGGGCCAGCGGATCGCGCGGAGTTGGCTGACGGATTTGCGCAGAGCCGCGATATAGGCGATGTCATCGGCCCGGGTCAGGGCGAACGGCACGCCATAGGCCACGTCGGTGTTGACAGCAGCCGCTGCCCGGTTCACTGGGGCCGCGATGCGCAGGTAGGCGGCCCCGGCCTGGCTGATCGTCGCGCGCTGGGCCACGCTCGGGATTGTCGGGGCAGCGTCGGAAATGGTGTGAAGCTGGGTGTGCCCGCGGGGCTGAATGCCGACGGCGTTGGGCCCGGGCTGAAGGAGGCCACTCCCGACGGCGGGGCGGCGGAGCCGGTGCAAGCGGCCAAGGTGAGTGCGCAAGCTAGAGCCGCCACGGCGGCAGGGATGGTTCGCCTCATGGGCCGGGCCCCCCTTCGACTCTGTGCTTCGTTAGATGCCCGGCCGGGCACTGGGAATGCCCCAGTACCTGGAACCCGTCTTGCCGCCTGCCACGATCATTGGGTGGCAGACGGGGCGCGGGAACGCCGCGAGGCGATCCGGCAGCTCGCCGAGCTGCGCCGCAGGCTGGCTGCGGCCGAGGACGCCCTGACCGAAGCCCACGCCGCGGCCAAAGCGCGCCGAGGCAGGCGTACGACGCCGCCAACGACCGATTCACCGAAGCCGAGGCATGCGCTGGACGCTGCCCGCGACGGCACGGGCCCAGGCTCGGGAAGCCCGGTATGCGGCCCGGCAGGCTTACCAGCGGGCCAGCACCGCCGCCGACCGGCTGGCGCGGCGGGTGCGCGAGGCCTCCGAACGCCTCGACCGGGTTGGTGAGTAGGCGCCGTTAGGCCTTGAGGAGAGGGTTCCGGCCCCCCCATAAGCGTGGACCCGCGCTGCGCAGGGCGCAGACATGATCCCCTGCCCCGGGTCTAGCGCAACCCTCTCATCACTGTCAGTCGATCCCGTCATGCAGGCTGCCGCATGCCATGGCGCCAAACGTCCCCCGGGCGCAGGACGTTCGTCCCGAGCCACACAAGTGCTAGAAATAGTGTTCTAATCGTACTGGGTGAGCCTGCAGCAGCCTGACTGGCCTACCCGGAGCGGTGCGGAAACAAGCACGAGTGGGGACGACCCGGGCGGGCGCTGGTGAGCTGGAAGCGGTGCCTGTGCCCTGGTGCCCAGACACTGCATCCGGACCGGGCCATCTGGGGCACTTCAAGGTGGCCTGCCGGGAGCCGTGGTGCCGGTCGGTGTGGTATAGCCCGCCGCATGAGCCAAGGGCAACCGGAGGCCCCGCCGACCGGCAGTGACCCTACGCGCGTGGCGCTCGGCCTAGTGGATTCCCGCAGCCACGCCAATCCAGATCATCAGCGGCAAGAACAAGAAGCGACGGACGCTCACCGCAATGATGAACCGCGCTTATAGACCCTCTGTCTCCCCGCTCGCCGGTGGCGAAGATCCTGAGCTGATATCAGGGCATGAGCGCGAAAACAGCTACCCGTTGCCGCCGTGACCAGGACCGCGTTCCATAGGCCGCGACTTTCTTGCAGACCGGGCAAGCGCGATTGCCCCGCCGATGAAGCAAGCGGCGCGCGACGAGCGAGCCGAGGCCGCCGGCGAACGTGATGGCCAGGAGTCGCCACTCTGCGGGCGAGAACGCCCAGAGTGGTCCTGCCGGGCCGGCGCTCCCTGCGTCCGCCTCGCGGCGCCGCAGCCTGTCTCTTTTGCGTGCCCAGCCTGGTTTTACGGTCATGCCGCGCAACGCTACAACCGGAATGCCCGGTCAAAGTGGTACTCGCCGCAGCATGAGCCAGGCGCGCGGGCGTCAAGCGGCCCGAGGTGGCGAGGGGGGATTCGCCGCCCCGGGCCGGTTGATTGTGGAACGAGCTAGCCGTGGTCCCGGTTCACGTCAGCGAGGATCGCGGCGATCCTCGGCGGTGACGCCGTGGAAGTGCAGGTGCACCTGGCGATCGCCCGCCGGGAGCCGGGGTGCCGGTCGGTGTGGTACGACCCGCCGCACAAGCCGCGGCGGCCGGGCTGAGCGACCGACGGTGATTAGTGACCCCGGCCCGACTTTCGGGGCGTTCCAGGCCGGGGACTCTTCTGGAGGGCCGGTAGTGGGCCGGTCTGGATGCTGATCTTGATATGGGAAAGGCGGGACGGTCTCGCAGCGCGGACCGTCCCGCCTCTGTGAGGCTGCCGTCCCTGGCTAACCGCTGTAGGTGATCGTGACTGCGGTCTTGGTGCTGGAGATGGGCTTGGCGGTGATCGTTCCGGTGGCTCCCTTGAAGCTGCCGGTCCCGCCGGTCACCTTGCCGTTGCTGAACCCCGAATTGGACTGTTTGCCCGTGCCGTACAGGAAGCCGCCCTTGGTGTCCAGCGTGACGTTCACGTTGGCGGTGGTTGACGAGATGAACGAGAAGTAGATCACGTCGAAGCCGATGGTCTTGCCCGTCGCGTTTTGATCGGTGTCCTGCTGCGCGCCGGTTGACTTGGTGAACTGGACCGACTTCTTCATCACCGAGATGAACTTCAGCGTGGTGGTACTGCTGTGCGCGCTGGCCACGGCGGGGAGCACGAGCGCTCCTGTGGTGCCGAGGACGACCGCTGCGCTGGCCGCGATGATGGACGTGCGAATCTTCACTGGAACCCCCCAATTGGCTGCGCCCGCCTCCGATGGCGGCGCCATTACTTCTGACGCGCTAGCCGCCCTCACGGTTGACGCGGGTGAGGATTGACGTGGTCAGATTAATTGATTTGGCCTGATTTCCCCAAGTGCGGGCAAAGAGGCGTTCCCCAGAAGGTTTGTGCCTGGTGATTTGGGCCTGCTCGCTTCCCCATTATGCAACTTGGGTGTTGAATTGGCTCAGGCCGCGCTTTCCGGATTTGTCCACGTAACTGGGGGGCATGGCTGGCTTGAGGCCTCCCCCGGATGAGCGCCTGTCCTGAGGGGGGTTCCGATGCGTACGCAGGCTTTGCGCGCGGCGTTGCTCGCGGTGGTGGCCGGGGCCGGTCTGGTGGCTGCCGGGCCGCCTCGGCTGCTGCCTCACACGCGGCGGCCGTGACGGCGGCTCCCGGTGTCAGGGTTTCCCCTCAGACTGGGCTGCCCACTAGCACGGTGCGGGTGTCAGGCACCGGTTTTGGCGCCCACCGCCCGGTGGACATCTATTTCGACACCAGGGATGAGGCGCTCGGTCAGTACCAACGGCAATGGCGCTTTCTCGGGCATCCCGGTCAGAGTCCCGGCCTCGGCGGTGCCCGGCAAGCACTACATCACCGCTGTCCAGCGGCATTCGGGCCGCAGCGCCCAGGCCCCGTTCTTGGTCAACTTCAACAGGGACCAGGACCGCCACACGCCCAGCCGCACCGCGTTCAACCGGTATGAGAACGTGCTATCCCACTCGAACGTCGCTGGGCTGGGCCTGCGCTGGAGCGTCCCCAACGGGCCCGCCTTCACCTCGCCGGCGGTGGTCAACGGGGTGGCCTACACAGCGGGCGTGAGCGCTCTGAACGCCGCTACCGGGGCCAAATTGTGGAGCAGCACCCTGGTGCTCTCCTTCGGCTCCTCGCCGACGGTAGCCGGCGGGGTGGTCTACATCGGCTCCGAGCAACGGCAACGTGTACGCCCTCAACGCAGCCACTGGGACAACAGCTGTGGAGCTTCCCCACCGGACAGGGCTTCGATTTCTCCTCTCCAGCGGTCGCCAACGGCGTGGTCTACATCGGCGACGGCGGTCCCGACCTGCTTGCCCTCAACGCCGCCACCGGGGCCAAACTGTGGAGCCTTCAGCACCGGAGCCCTCGTTAACTCCTCTCCAGCGGTCGCCAACGGCGTGGTCTACATCGGCTCCAACGACGGCAACCTCTACGGCCTCAACGCAGCCACCGGGGCCAAACTATGGAGATTCACCACCGCAGCCTCCATTGGCGGAGCGCCAGTGGTCGCCAATGGGATGGTCTACGTCACCGCCAACAACGGCACTCTGTACGCCTTCGCCCTTCCCAGAGGAGTCCCCGCGATCAGCCGCCCGGCGGCCGGGCAGCTTCACCCGAACCATGCGCTGCGCCTGCAGAACAAAACAGAACTTGACCAGGGCTGACACCGCCCAAGCGGGGGATTAACCGCGACCAGCACGGTCGCTGGTGTTGTCCCCGGGGGGCCTGGTCTTCGGCGGGATCTGGTCGGCGCCGAGTTCGCGGCGGACCGCAGCCTCCAGGTCGAGGAGGATCCCAGCGGTTCGCCCCAGCACCCAGGTACCTCCCTTCGTCGTCGTTCTTCCGATGATTCCGCTAGTGGCCGCATTTCTGGCAGCTATCATCGGCAAGACTCGCGGCATTTCCTTCAAGCCTCTCACTAAAGTAGGGGAAGTTCGTGCTGGTATAACCGGAGCAATACACAAACAACGCCTGGGTACTATCCGATCTCCATTGTATCGCTAACAATCGGCCTGATCTCAGGCGGCTTCATCTTGGCATATTTCTACGGAGGCCCGAAACCAGCACCAACTACCATCACGGTGTATCTAACAACCGCGGGCAAAACCGCTATATCAAGCGCCTGTGGGGTGCGAGTTTCCTCGATTACTGGAACCGCCGGATCATCGCCGATAGGCTCAGAGGACATTGTGGTTATACCGACGCCACACTCCGCCTGTGGCGGGCAGAGGCTGGAGCTGACACAGAAGGAAGTGGCAGCAATCAAATAGGCGAAAGAGCTTGTAGAAGCGATTGCTCAAACCATCACCGCACAGGCCACATATGCCATCAAGTCCACGAACGCTGCGGGTTCACGGCCGGATCGCTGTGCTGCGCGGCCAGACTGCCGGAACCCGCACCATCGCGAGCCCCCGCCGATGCCACCAAAGAGGCGCAGTAGTGTTCCGGCCGCCCCCTGGCCGACTGGCTCCGGTCACCCCGCTGCTGCCGGATGTGGCGTAAACCCGACCTCCAGCCCTCGTCGTGATCCGCTGTTTAGAAGCTACAGCCAGTGCGGCCGGGACGGTGCGTGACGTGCAGTTTTTCGGACGCATGACCCGCTATCGATCGGGACGGGCCGGGGTGGTTGTGTCGCCTGCCACGGTCATGGGACCGCTTTTCGGGGTTTTCTGCCACGAGCATGGGCTCTGGCGGGAATTCTGTGATCAGGTCACAGCGGGTGATTGCTGAGGTGGCCGTTCGGCGAACCGGGCAGGAGTAGTGGCTGAGGGCCGGCGGGTTCTGAAGATCACGATTTGGGCGTGCTGGTGGCGTGTTGCCGCCAGTGTGCAACGAGGCCCCGGTAGGACGCGGGTGACCGGCCAAGATCACTCACGTCGGGAGCCTCGTTGCTGCCTCAGTGTGTCACTTGCCCTGCCTCGCCGGCCATTGCCGGTGGCGCCGCTGGTGAGGGTGCCGTGGATCGGCGCTCTCCTGCCTCATCTGGGCAGCGTGATCGTGGACAAGATCGAGTGCACGCCGTCCGCTGTGGTCATCTGGGCGTGTTGCCAGCAGAGGGGGGCGGCGTGCCCAGGGTGCGGGACTTGGTCGTCGCGGGTGCATGGCAGTTACGTCCGGCAGGTGCGCGACTTGCCGCTCGGCGGCCGCCCGGTGCTGATCCGGCTGGCCATGCGCCGGTTCGTGTGCCAGAACGCGGCGTGTGCAAAAGTCACGTTCGCCGGGCAGGCGGACGGGCTCACCGCCCGCTACCAGCGTTGGAGCGTCCCGCTGGCCGGGTTACTGGCGCAGGTCGCGCTGGAGCTGGCCGGGCGGGCGGGGGCGCGGCTGGCCAGGGCGCTGGGCATTGCGGTGCACCGCGGCACGCTGCTGCGACTGGTCATCGACCTGCCCGAGCCCGCGATCACTGCCGCGCCGGAAGTTCTCGGCGTCGATGACTTCGCGCTGCGCCGCGGCCACGTCTACGCCACCATCTTGGTTGACGCCGCCACCGGCCAGGCGATCGACATCCTGCCCGGCCGCGAGGCCGCCCGCTGGCCGACTGGCTCAAGGCGCATCCGGGCGCGCAGGTGATCTGCCGCGACCGCGCTGGCGCCTACGCCGAAGGCGCCCGCGACGGTGCACCGGAGGCGGTCCAGGTCGCCGACCGGTGGCACCTGTGGCACAACCTGGCCGAGCACACCGCCAGGGCCGTCGCCCGGCACCGGGCCTGCCTCAAGCAGATCGCCGCCAGCCGCTGACCAGCCGCAACCACCGCCTGCGCCAGCCGAGACCCTCACCGAGATACCAGCGCCCGACTCCCGGCTGGCGGTGCGGATGCGTGACCAGCACGCCGCCGTCCAAGCCCTGGCAGCCCGCGGCCTGAGCCTGCGCGCGATCGCCCGCGAACTCGGCGCAGACCGCAAGACCGTCCGCCGCTTCGCCCACGCCACCACCTCTGACGAAGCTGTCGCCAGGGCCATCTCCCGGCCTACGGTGCTCGACCGCTACCAGCCCCACCTGCACCGCCGGTGGAATGAAGGCTGCCACGACGCCGCCGTCCTGCATGCCGAGATCACCGTCCTGGGCTACCGCGGCAGCCTGCGCACCGTCTACCGCTACCTGCAGCCGCTGCGCACCGGCACAAACCCAGCGGCCCTCACCCCGGCAGCGCTGAAGATCGGCGAGGTCACCAGCTGGCTGCTGCGCCGGGCCGAAGACCTCAGCCCCCGCCAGCAGCAGATGCTGGCCGACGTGCGCGGCCACTGCTCCCAGCTGGACCGCCTGGCCGAGCATGTGACCAGCTTCGCCAAGATGATGACCAAGCGCACGGGCGACCAGGAGCTGGCCAGCTGGCTAGAGCGTGTGCGACGCAGACGACCAGCCCGAGCTGCACACCTTCGCCACCGGGATCCGCCAGGACCTGGCCGCAGTCACCGCCGGGCTCGAGCTTGCCCGACAGTTCCGGCACCACCGAAGGCAACGTCAACCGGCTCAAAGCGATCAAACGGCAGATGTATGGCCGCGCCAGCCTCGACCTGCTCCGCAAACGCGTCATCCATCACCCGCCGTAACCCCGATCACAGAATTCGCGCCAGAACCCATCAGACTGGCAAGCGACACGGTTGCTACAGGAATCAGCTACAGAGGCAGCCAGCACTCGGAGGATGCCATCCCTCTGATAGGCGCCCCCTGAATCCCTGCGGCGCAGCGGTCCAGAGGCCCGGAGGGATCGCGCAGCGACGCGAGCGCAGCGAGCGATCTTGATTGTGAGCAGCACTTCAAGATCGTTTCTCAGCACCTGGTGCGGGAGTCGCGCGCCCTCTGCGTCCCCGAAAGCTTGTTCGCACGGACAATCTACTTTCGAACAGGTGTTTGCTATCGTGCGCTTCACGGGTACGATCGTCGCAGCAACCGCGAGCGGAGGCTCCATGACCAGGACAGCCGGCCACGGCCTGCCCGGCCAGGCCACCCTCCACGCCAGGCTCACGCCCAGGCAAGAGCAGATCCTCGGGTTCATCCGGGATTTCGGGGAGTGCAACGGCTATGCGCCGTCGATGCGCGAGATCGCCGGGGCAGTTGACCTGACCAGCACCTCCGCCGTCTCCTACCAGCTCTCGGTGTTGCAGAACAAGGGTTACCTTCGGCGTATCGCTGGTGGCCCGCGCACGGTGGAGGTGGTGCTGCCCGGACGGTCCGTCGCCCTCCTGCAGAGGCGGACGATGTGGCCGCTGCCCTGGACTCCTTCGAGGATCCGGCCTACGTTCCGGTGGATGTGATGGGCGAGATCGCCGCAGGTAATCTCCAGTCGGCCGAGCAGGTCCTGGACGACACTCTCACGCTGCCTAAACAGTTGGTCGGCGACGGGACGCTGTTCACGCTCAAGGTCACCGGCGACTCCATGATCGGCGCGGCGATCGCCGACGGTGACCTTGTTGTGGTCCGCGAGCAGTCCGACGTGAAGAACGGCGACATCGTCGCGGCGAGGATCGACGGGGAGGCCACGGTCAAGACGTTCCAGCGGGCAGACGGGCACATCTGGCTGATGCCCCACAACCCCGCATACGCGCCGATTCTCGGTGACGAGGCGGCCATCATGGGCCGGGTCGTGACCGTGATCAGACGGGTTTAGCAGGAGACTGAGTATTCGCCGCGAGGCGATCCGGCAGCGCGCCGATCTGTACCGCCGCCTGGCCGCAGCGGAGGATGAGCTGGTCCACGCCCAGACCGCCAGGAAGCAGACCGAGGAAGAGTACGACGCGGCAAGCGATCAGTTCGATGCCGCCGAAAGAGCCCTTTGACGCGGCCCGTGAGGTCCGGGCCCAGGCGCGGCGGGACAGGTATGCGGCTCGGCAGGCGTATGGGCGGGCCAGCACCAAACGTGGACCGCCTACAGCGGCGGGTCCGCGAGCTTTCGGAGCGTTTGGACCGGGCGCTCTAGCGGACGCTAACCGCCTGCGCGCCGTGTCGCCGACTGCCAAAGTGGCCTTCATGGTTGACAGAGTTTCAGCCCGACTTCTACGTCACTTGCGCGACCGTGATCCCGGTCCTGTTCGTGGCCGTCGCCGTGGAGGGACGGGCATACGAGGGGGATCCTTAGAACCTCCGAGCGGGCCGAAAGATACTCCGGCACGACCGTTAGGAGAGCGTCCGGCCTCCAACCGCCAAGGCAACGGGGGGTCACAGCGCCCACGGCCACAGCAGCACCGGCGCCGATGGCTGCGGCCCACAGCGGCACCGCACGGTACTTCGTGTTGCTGTTGACGCTGCGGCCATGCTCATCCCCGAATCATCCGGCAGTGCGCCGCAACCATCAAACCAACGCGCCCACGATCATGGCATCTCGCGCTTGATAACGGCGGGCACGTCCTCGGCGGTGATGCCGTGGAAGCGCAACGGCGCCTGCCGGGGCGCCGCCTCTCATCTGCGGCTCAGTAGCTCGGTTAGCTGGGCCTGGACGGCGTCCAGCTTGAGGGCCAGGTTCTGGCGCTCAGCTCGGGCGTCCTCCAGTTCCGTTCTCATCAGGTCTCGCTCGGTTTTATCGCGGGCTAGGTCCTGACCCACGAAGTAGCTGGCGACGGTGGCCGTCAATATTCCGATGAGGCCGATGCCGACCAGCATCAGCACCACAGCCACCCCTTGCCCGAGGGCGGTAACCGGGTAGTGGTCGCCGTAGCCAACGGTTGTCACCGTCACGACTGCCCACCACAAGCCTTGGCCGAAGTTGTGGATGTTGCCGCCCTGGGGGGAGCGTTCGGCCACGGTGGCCAATCCAGCGCAGGCGAAGATGATCATGGCCACGGTCAACAGGACGAAGTGCAGTCCCTTGTGAGACAGCAGGTCCCTGGCCCGCTTGATCCCTCGGGCGAGCACCACCCCGACCCGAGCCAGACGGGACACCCTGACTAGGCGGCCGGCGCGGGCGGGTCGGAAGAAGGGGACGGCCACGATGAGCAGGTCCAGGATGTGGGTCTTGAAAAAATGGGCGCGACTGGGCGACAGATACAGCTTGATCAGGTACTCCACGGCGAATAGCGCCCAAACCATGTAGTCGATGACGGCGAAGGTTTCCGCAATCGTCCCGTGGACGGGCGTGATAAGGGGGACGATCAGGACGGGGAGCCACAGAATGGTGATGACCGTCAAAGGGATGTCTACTGCAGCCGAGAACCGGTCGTAGGCATCTTGGGACCGGGCCAATCGAGGCCGCCGCGACTCTGGACCGTTGGTGGTAGCCATGACCTGAGACGGTGGAAGCACGCCGCTGGGGGGCTGGATTTCGATTACCCGGGGTTTGTGCGCACCGTGCTGGTGGATAGGCGGGCCCGGCTGGCTGGCTCGCAGAGCCCGGACCGTATCTTCGAGGCCGCGCTGGGGGCGGCGAGGCAGGCCGGGCTGGCGGGCAGCGCCAGCAGCGGGTGCTGGATTCCGCCCCGCTGTATGACGCCGGTGGCGACGATGGACACGGTCATGCTGGTCCTGGCTGGCGATCCGCGGGCTGCGGAGGGCCTGTGACGGTTGAGCTGGGCGCGCGGCTGCGGGGGCTGCTGGCCCGTGCTGACGATTATGTGACCGCGGGCAAGCCGGCCTGCGATTACGACGACGCGGCGGCTCGCGAGCAGCTGGTGGATGCGCTGGCCCGTGACGCCCGGGCGGTGCTGGGGCGCCCTGGACGGGCAGGAGCTGGGCCCGGTGCTGGCGCCGGCGGCGGTGCTGCTGGCCACGGTGACCGGCCAGGACCTGGAGGAAGACGCAGGCGGGGTGTTCCGGATCGCCGGGCGGGTTGCCGCGGACCGGGTGATCTCGACGGTGGGCCCGCAGGCCCGGCATGGGCGCAAGACCGCCGCCCGCGGCTTCGACGGTGACCAGCGGCCACATCGCAGGCCTGGCCCCGACTTCGAGATCATCACGGCCACCGCGGTCACGCCGGGCAACAGCGGGGACGCCGAGGTGGCCGGGGCGCTGCTCGCTGACCTGCTGCCGGGCGAGGCGGCCGGCGCCACGGCCCCGGACACTGGCGATCGCCGGCCTGGAGGTCTGCGGCGATGCCGCCTACGGAGCCGGGCAGCTGCTGGCAACGCTGGAGGACGCCGGCATTTATGCCGGCATCAAGGTGCCGCCGCCGCCCGCGCTGAAGGGCCGCTTCCCCAAGGACCGCTTCGGCACCGGCCTGCGCGCCGGGACCGTCACCTGCCCGGCGGGCCGCGCCGCGCCCATCCGCGCCCGCGCCGGGCGCCATGCCGGGGCGGCCAGCTTCGGCGCGGCGTGCCGCAGCTGCCCGCTGGCAGCACAATGCGCCACCGCGCCCTATGGCTCTTGCTTAGCTCGTAAACGAGATAAACAGAATGTGTGTTCGGGCCGTTGGCCCATGGTCATCGTATGGGACCGGGCACGGGCGATGCACGCCCCGTGCGATAACACGTGCGTGACGTGCGCCGATTGGGATCGGGTTGCGTGCCACCATGACACCGCGTAATGTCCGCCGTCGGGGGTGCGTCCGGTGCCCCTGACCAGGCCATACGCAACCGGCGTTACGTGCAGCCCAGCCACAATGGGGTTCATCGTAACTGTCACCACGTAACCACGCGCAGGCACCTGACCTGGTCATTTAACGCCGCCGAGAGCGCAATGGCCTGCCTTTGCGCATCCTCAGACGTAGCAGTCAATCGCAATCGTGCATAGTGAACTCTCGTTGCTATCGGGTACCCCGCATCATGATGGCCCTCACGCAGGCGACGCCGAGGACGGCCGTTACGGCCACGGGCAGCAGGACCACTACGGTCAGGTAGCCAGCGTAGATGACGAATAGGGCGGCGAACTGCATGAAGATCATGTCTTCGTCCCCAGAGCTGGCTGATGAACTCCGCTCGCGCTTAGCCCGGTGCTGCTTGGGCCAGGAGCTCCTCGATGGACAGCAGCGTATCCAGGATGACCGCCTGGGGATCCGCCCGCTTCTGCGAGTTCCCGCCAATGACGCTGCGCAGGCACGCGTTGTCACTGCGCGGGTGTCGCTGGTGCGCGGTACCGTTCCGGTGTGCCCGCCCGTGAAAAGCTGCGCCCCGCCGGGGCGCGCGGCCGGCGATGCCGCCGAGCCCGCCGAGCCCGGCGTGACCACGCTGCTCGCCGCGGCGGTCGCCGGGATCGGCGGGACGGAGCGGCCCGGGCAGGTCGCGATGGCCGAGTCGGTGCAGCGGTCGATCGCCAGCGGCGAGCACCTGGCGGTCCAGGCCGGCACCGGGACCGGGAAGTCACTCGCATACCTGGTGCCCGCGGCGGCACACGCCATGGCCAGCGGCGCCAGCGTCGTGGTGGCGACCGCGACAATCGCGCTGCAGCGCCAGCTCATCGACCGCGACCTGCCGCGGCTGGCCGCCGCGCTGGAACCCTTGCTGGGCCGGCCACCCACGTTCGCGATACTCAAGGGCCGTGGCAACTACGTGTGCCGGTACCGCCTGCACGGCGGGGCGCCCGAGGACCCCGGGGACACCCTGTTCGAGCCCGCCGCCGCGTCGGCGGTGGGCAAGCAGGTGCAGCGACTGCACGAGTGGGCCGCGAGCACCGAGACCGGCGACCGCGACGAGCTCGTGCCCGGGGTCGAGGACCGGGCCTGGCGGCAGGTCGCGATCAGCGCGAAGGAATGCATCGGGGCGGCCCGCTGCCCGAACGGCGCCGAATGCTTCGCCGAGAGAGCCAGGGAGCAAGCCGGGCTGGTGGACATCGTGGTCACCAACCACGCCCTGCTCGCGATCGACGCGCTGGAGGACTTCATTGTCCTGCCCGAGCATGACGTGGTCGTGATCGACGAGGCGCACGACCTCGTCAACCGGGTCACCACGGCCGCGTCACGGGAGCTGTCCGCCCCCGGCGCCGAGGCCGCGGTCCGCCGCACCGCCAAGGTTCTATCGGCGGGCGCCGGGGGGTCGTCCCACCGGGCTAGCGCTGCTGGCGGGCCCGGCGCCGCCGGGGACGTCCTCGACCGGCTGCGCGAGGCCGCCGAAGGGCTCGCCCGGGTGCTGCCCGACATCGTTCCGGGCAGGATGGACGTGCTGGCCGAGCCGGTGGCGGCGTCGCTGACCGCGCTGCGCGCCGCCGCCATCTCATGTGCCGCGCAAGTGCGGGCCCTCGGCAAGGAAGCTTCCGATGATGCAGAACGCCTTGCGGCGGGCCGGGCGGCGCTCGCCGCGCTGAGTGACATCGCGGAGACCGCGGAGCGGATCCTGGGCGCCTTCGGTGACGACATCGCGGCTCGCCCTGATGTGGTGTGGATGGACCGGCCCGCCGTGGACGAGCGGCAGCGCCCGCCGACGCTGCGGGTCGCCCCGCTGGACGTGGGCGGGCTGCTGGCCGGGCGCGTGTTCCGGCGCAGGACCGTGGTGCTCACGTCGGCGACGCTCGCGGTCGGCGGGTCGTTCGAGCCGCTGGCCCGGCAGTGGGGGCTGCCACCGGAGGGCCAGGGCGACGCCGGGCCGGCCGGGGAGGAAGCCGCCGCAGAAGCCGGGCAGGATGCCACCGGAGAAGAGGCCAGCGGGGACGACGCAGCGGCGAAAGAACACCGGCTCGCCTGGTCCGGGCGCGACGTCGGCTCGCCGTTCGACCATCCGCGCAGCGGCATCCTCTATGTCGCGCGCCACCTGCCACCGCCCGGCCGGGACGGGCTGCCCCCGGCCTACCTCACCGAGCTGCGCGAGCTGATCGCTGCCGCGGGCGGGCGCACGCTCGGGTTGTTCTCCTCGATGCGGGCCGCCCGGCAGGCGACCGAGGAACTGCGCGGCGTGATCGAGCAGCCGCTGCTGTGCCAGGGCGACGACGCCACTGCCCAGCTTGTCCGGCAGTTCGCCGAGGACGAGGCGACATGCCTGTTCGGCACGCTGTCGCTGTGGCAGGGCGTGGATGTGCCGGGTGCGGCGCTGCAACTCGTGGTGATCGACCGGATCCCGTTCCCCCGCCCCGACGACCCGCTCGCCTCCGCCCGGCAGCGGGCCGTGGCGGCGCGGGGCGGCAACGGGTTCATGACCGTGGCCGCCGCGCACGCCGGGCTGCTGCTCGCCCAGGGGGCGGGCCGGCTATTGCGGACCATGCAGGACCGGGGCATGGTCGCCGTGCTCGACCCGCGCCTGGCCACCGCGCGCTACGGCAGCTTCCTGCAGGCGTCGCTGCCGCCGTTCTGGCCGACCACCGACCCGGCCGTGGCCCGTGCCGCGCTGCGGCGTCTCGCCGCCCGCTCCGGATAAACCGCCGCTGCTTCCGCCCATGCCGGCCCGGCAGTTCGCCTCCATCTTTGGCCCGGGCAGTTCGCCTCCGTCCTTGGCCCGGGCAGTTCGCCCCATCCCGGACCCGGACAGCGATCCGCCCGGAGCGGGCGGGCTGGGCGGCCCCCTCCGGGCGGGTCTTATGAACTTGTGGTACCGCTGCCGCGGACTACGGGCAGGGCGCTGCGAACGACTTGAACTTGCCCTTGTCGGAATACCAGCCATTGACGCCGAGGCTTGGGCTCTGGTGGTAGAACCACGAGAAGAAGGCGAGCTCCTGCGGGTGGTAGGTGAAGCCGTTCAGGGTGTCGTTGAAGATCGTGCCGGATAGCGGGTCGCCGACCTCGAGGTTGGCCTGGCAGCCGCTGACCTGGCCGATGTTGCCCCAGGACGGGGTCGGGTTGCCATTGTTCGGGCCGCTAGTGTTCGGGTCGTTCTGCCATTCGCCCACCTCGTGGGAGAGGGCGGAGATGTCCGACGAGCCGGTGAAGATGCCGGAGTTGTCGTACATCGCCAGGCCGTAGGTCTGCGCCCCGGCCGGGGTGTTGAAGATGTTGTGGTAGCCGAGCACGCAGCACTGGCTGCCGGAGAGCTCCACGAAGTTGTGCAGCAGGAAGATCGGGAACGTCGTGGTGTGGACGCCCTGGCTCGCCAGCGACGGGATAACGACGTTCTGCAGGCGCGAGTCCAGCCAGCCGATGTTGGTCGCGCCGACCTGGCCGTTACCGCAGCTGATTCCCTGAGTTAGCACGAACGCCTGGGCGTTCGGCACGTTGATGGTGATCGCCGGGAGCGTCGTCACCGTCAGCTTGTTGTGGAAACCCGGGTTGATCCCGGTGGGCTTGGCGAACTTCCAGAACTCGGCGCGCTGGAAGGCGTCGATGTACTGTCCGGCGCCGACCGACGTGGCGCCGAACTTCCAGGACTGGCTGGCGAAGACCGGGGACTTCTGCGTTCGGGCAAGCGCGCTTGCGCCGGGGTCACAGCTGTCGGCCTTGGCCGGGTTCCAGTTTTCGCCGTTCGAGAACTTCATGATCACCGGAATGAGCACGGCCTTGACCGTGGTCGCCGGGTTGGCCACCTTGATCGCGGGGTTCTTGCCCACGATCGTGTAGGTGAAGTTCTGGGTGCCCACCTTCACACTGGCCGTGTACTCGGGCACGGTCGTCCCGGCGCGCGCCGACGCGCGGGCCTGGGCCTGGGTGATGCGCGGGTGGACGCCCACGTCGTAGAGGGCGGGCCCGGGCCGGACTGTCTTGATGGGCGATGGCGCCGCCGATGCTGGCAGGGCAGCAGGCAGGGCCATGAGCACACCGATCCCGAGCGCCGAGGCGCCACCGATCATGGCTCGCGTCAAGCGTGTTTGTTTCACATTCTCCCCTTGCTTCGGCTAGCTCACAGAATTAGAGACCCCCGGCTGCGCCTCCTGTGAACGCCAAGTCGGCGTCATGCGCAGGTCTCGCCATCGCAGCAGAGAAAGCATGGCACGGCAAAGACGCAGCAATCCACCGCTTCCGGCCACCTACAGCATTCCCCCAGGGGTTGTTGTTGCCGACCTGCCCCCAGGAACTGCCCTCCCGGCTTGACGGTCCAGGTGGCGGCGCTCGTGTCGGCCGCCGCCATGGCGGGCAGGCGACAGCCAGGGCAAGCGCCCGCCGGCGAGCATGATCGCGCTGATGCGTGCGTGGGGACCTCGGAGGTTCGCGGGGCTGCGGATCACCGGGCTGGGCGCGGGTGACGGGGACTCGGCTCCGGGGCTGGTGGCGGCGTCAGGGAAGCTTCCAGTCGATGGTCGGCGCGCCTTGCTGCTCCAGCAGCTTGTTGGCCCGGCTGAACGGGCGGGACCCGAAGAAGCCGCGGTCGGCGGAGTTGGGGCTGGGGTGGGCGGATTCGATCAGCGGGACCCCGTCGAGCAGGGGCGCGAGGCTGCGCGCGTCCCTGCCCCACAAGATGGCGACGAGCGGGACGCGCTCCCCGTCCGGCGCGCGGCGGTCGGCCAGCGCTCGGATCGCCTGCTCGGTGACCTCCTCCCAGCCTTTTCCGCGGTGCGAGGCGGGCTGGCCGGGCTGCACCGTCAGAACCCTGTTCAGCAATAGCACCCCCCGTTCGCTCCACGGCACCAGGTCACCGCTGGAGGGCGTCGGGTAGCCGAGGTCGGCGGTGTACTCACGGAAGATGTTCAGCAGGCTGGCCGGCAGCCGCCGTACCGTCGGCGCCACGGAAAAGCTGAGGCCTACCGCGTGACCGGGCGTGGGGTAGGGGTCCTGCCCGACAATGAGCACCCGCGCCGCGCCGAATGGCTGGGTGAAGGCGCGCAGCACATGCTCGCCCGCGGGCAGGTAACGGCGGCCGGCGGCTATTTCCGCGCGCAGAAAGTCGCCCATCGCGGCAATCCGCCCCGCGACCGGTTCGAGCGCCCGGGCCCAGTCCGGATCGATGATCTCCGACAACTCGCGTCCCGCCACGGGAGACACCCTAGGGCATTCTGCTGACTTTGCGGCGGCGGGGCATTCCGCCGATAGCGCGGCGCCGGCCAAGATCGGGGTGTTAAGCATTCGCTGACCCGCTCGGCCGGAGCCTACTGAACGGCAACCTCAACGCCCACTGACCCAGTGGCGGCCTAATTCACGTCTAGCTACATCAGTGCGCAATGAACTGGCTCGACTCGCAGCCGGCCAGCTACCTGGCCTGGGCCTGGAACGCCGCCTTCCCCTGTTCCTCGGGCTCATCCCCGATCACAGCTACGACGGCACCTCAACCGGTTACGGGGCAGGCTACCCGCCACAACTCCGCTCGCTGCGCTACAGCTAGCCCTGCACTCTCCGGATCTGGCTGTTGCGAGTGCCGCGGGTTCGCGGCCCCACGAGCCCGCGGCCCCACGAGCCCGCGGCCCGACTGGAACCGCGGCGCCGCAGCGTGCGTCCAAGCTAGTAAGTTCGCCGGCGCTGGTCGCTAGGGGCGTACCCTGACCGCTCGTGACGCCAGCGCCGGCCCTCGGGCGGGAGGGTCGCCATGGCACGCACGGGCCCGGTGGTGCGGACGGGCGCCGGTCCACGCGCCCGGCGCGGGGGCGTCATGGTCATGGCGGTCACCGCGACGGCGGCCGTGCTCCTCGCGGGGTGTGGCACCCGGACCGCGAACCCGCCGCCGCGCGCTGGCGCCACGCCTGTCGCGGCGGCCAGCGCCAGGCCGGGAACCGGCCCGGGGCCGGCCGCGGGCTCGCGCGCCGGGGCGCAGGCGCTGGCCACCCGGCTGCTGTCCCGCCTGGTCCTGCCCCCGGGGGCGCGGCCGGTGCGGTTGCAGGTGCTGCCGCCCTCGCTGCGCCAGCCGCCGATCGGCTACGGCGAGCTCAATACGGCCTACGTCCACCGGGTGTTCCTGCTGCGCCAGCCGATGACGGCCGTGCAGGCGTTTCTGAAAGGGCACCTGCCAGCCGGGATGCGCTCGTTGGGTTCCGGCCAGCTGACCCGTTCCGGTGGCATCGGCATGGAGAGCGTGAGCTTCAACCCACGCTCGTTGCCCGCCGGCATCCGCAGCGCCGAACTGAACACGGAAGTGGCGCCCGCGGCGGGCGGCGGTTCGCTGGTGCGTGCCGACGCCGCGGCGACCTGGTATCCCGCCAGGTCTGCCGCCGAGCACATCGATCCGGCGGAATACCGGGCCGCCGTGGTCGCCATCACCATGTTCAACCCGAGGCGGCACACGGTGACCGGGACGGTCACCTCCAGCCGGGTGATCGCCTGGCTGGCCGGGCTGGCGGACGGCCTGCACGCGGCGCCGGACGTGCCGATGGGCTGCCCGGCACTGCTGGCCAGCTACCGGATCGAGTTCGTTCCCGCGTCCGGGCGGGCGCCGCGCGTCGTGGTAACCCCCTCGGGGTGCCTGACCGTCGGGGTCGCGGTGGCCGGGGCGGCCCAGCCGGAGCTATGGGGCGACGCTGGGCTGATCCGTGCGGCGAAACGGCTGCTGCACGTCAAATAGGTGCTGTAGCCGGGGGCGGGGGCGTGGATGTGGCCGGCGGCGTGCCGGGTCCGGGTCAGCCGGCCTTCGCGGTGGTCACGATCCAGGCCAGGATCAGGGCCTCCTCGCGCCAGGCGTCGTAGCGCCCGCTCCGGCCGCCGTGGCCCGCAGTCATCTCGGTCTTCAGCAGGAACGGGCCGCCGCGGGCGGTGGCGCGCAGCCGGGCGACCCACTTGGCGGGCTCGCGGAACAGCACCCTGGTGTCATGCAGGCTGGTCACCGCCAGGATCGGCGGATAGACCCGGTCGCGCACGTTCTCGTACGGCGAGTACGCCTTCATGTACGCGTACACGTCCGCGTCGTGCAGCGGGTCGCCCCATTCCTCCCATTCCGGCACGGTCAGCGGCAGCGAGGGATCCAGGATGGAGGTCAGCGCGTCCACGAACGGGACCTGGGCGACGATCCCGCCGAATGCTTGCGGGGCGATGTTGGCCACGGCGCCCATGAGCAGGCCGCCCGCTGACCCGCCCCGGGCGATCAGCCGGTCCGCCCGGGTCCAGCCCTGCGCTACCAGGTGCTCGGCGCAGGCGACGAAGTCGGTGAACGTGTTGGCCTTGCGCAGCGTCTTGCCGTCGTCGTACCAGTGGCGGCCCATCTCCCCGCCGCCCCGGACGTGCGCGATCGCGTAGCCGAATCCCCGGTCCAGCAGCGACAGCCGCGGAATCGAGAAGCTGGGGTCGACCGACATCTCGTAGCTGCCGTAGCCGTAGAGCACCAGCGGCGCGCTGCCGTCGCGTGGCGCCCCGGCGCGGCAGATCAGGGAGATAGGGACGCGGGTGCCGTCGGCGGCGACGGCCCACTCCCGGTGCTGCTCGAACGCCGCCGGGTCGTAGCTGCCCTTGCCGGGCAGCGGGAGCACCGGCCGGCGCTTGCGCAGGGTCAATTCGCCGGTCAGCGTGTCGGCATCGAACACCGAGTCGGGGGTCGCCAGCGAGGCGTAGTGCAGCCGGAACTGCCGGGTGGCGTACTCCGGGTTCGAGCCGGGGGAGACCTGATACAGCGGCTCGGGAAAGGCGATCTCCCGCTCGGTGCCGTCCGCGCGAAGCAGTCGCAGGCCGGTCAGGCCCTGCCGGCGGAAGTAGATCACGGCATGGCCCTCGAAGGCGTCCGCGCTCAGCAGCCTGGTGTCCGCGCGGTGCGCGATGACCGTGGTGAAGTCCGCGAGGTCGGCCAGCGGGCCGCTTTCCCCGGCGCCACGCAACGGCGCCTGCGCCAGTTCGAAGTTAAGCGCGCCGTCGTTGTGCAGGATTAGCAGCCGGCCGCCGCCGTCCTGCCCATCGGGGGCGGCCTGGTGCTCGACCAGGTACTCGACCCCCTGCCTGCGGGGCAGCACCACTCGCGGGGCCGTCGTCGGCCTGGCCGCGTCCAGCAGCCATACCTCGCTGGTCAGCGAGCTGGCGATGGTGATGGACACATATCGCTCGCTGCGGGTCAGCCCGACTCCGACGTTGAACCGCTGGTCGTTTTCCTCGATCACGATCACGTCGCCGGCGGCTGGCGTGCCCACCTGGTGCCGCCACACCCGGTAGGGGCGCCACGCGTCGTCCACGGTCACGTAGAACAGCACCGACGCGTCCGCGGACCACGCGCAGCCGTAGAAGGTGCCGGGAATCTCATCGGCCGCCGTCTGCCCGGTCACCAGGTCCTTGATCCGCAGCGTGAACCGCTCGTCGCCGGCGAAGTCGGTCGAGTAGGCGAGCAGCTTCCCGTCCGGGCTGACGTCGAATGCGCCCAGCGAGAAGAACGACGAGTCACCGGCCAGCTCGTTGCCGTCCAGCAAGACCTCCTCGCCCGGCAGCGGCGCGCCGTCACCGGTGGCCGGCGGGGCATCCTCGCCTCGCTGGACGGCGCGCCGGCAGTGCACCGGGTACTGCTTGCCCGCGACCGTGCGCGAGTAGTACCACCAGCCGCCCTTGCGGACCGGCACGGACAGGTCGGTCTCCTGGGTGCGCCCCTTGATCTCGGCGAAGATCTCCTCGCGCAGCCCGGCCTGGCCGGCCGTCATCGCCGCCGTGTAGGCGTTCTCGGCCTCCAGGTAGCGCAGGGTCTCCGGGTTGTCCTTGTCGGCCAGCCACGCGTACTCGTCGGTGACCGTGTCGCCGTGATGGGTACGCTCGCTCGGAATCCGCCGGGCGAGGGGCGGCCCGGGGGAGGCCTCGGCGGGCTGTCCCGGCGGGCCGGTCGTCGCGGTCGTCCCGTCGGCGCGGGTTGGCTTGCTGCTCATGCTGGGCAGTCTACGGACGGCGCCGGCCGGGCTGGAGGGTCTCGGCCAGGGCCGGGGCCGCGTCGCGCGCCCGGCCACAACGTTTGTGGTCGTTGCCACGCCGCCCACGAAAGAATGCGGGCGTTGTCGTGGCGACCACAAACGGGAGTTCAGCCTGTCGGCCACCCGGGCATCTGCCGTCCCGGCGCCGCCATTCCCGGGTCAGAGCACGTCGTGACCGGGATGTGGCGCCTCGGGGATCGGCCGTGGCTGGGCCGGGATGCTGCCCAGCCGGCCCGCCTGGTAGTCCTCGAACGCCCGGACCAGCTCGTCCCTCGTGTTCATCACGAACGGCCCGTACGCGGCGACCGGCTCCCTGATCGGCTCGCCGCCCAGGAGCAGGATGTCGAAGTCCTGGCCCGGCCCTTGCTGGCGCGGGTCGGCCCCGAACGTGACCGAGCCGCCGGGCCCGAAAACGACCAGCTGCCCGGTGCGCACCGGGCGCCGCTGGGCGCCCACCGTGCCGTTCCCGGCAAGGACGTAGCCGAGCGCGTTGAAGTCGGGCCGCCAGGGCAGCCGGACCTGGGCGCCCGGGGACACGGTGGCGTGCACCACGGTGATCGGTGTGTGGGTGATGCCGGGGCCCTTGTGGCCCGCCAGGTCACCGGCGATGACGCGGAGCAGCGCGCCGCCGTCGGACGTGGACAGCAGCGCCACTTCGCGTGACCGGATGTCCTGATAGCGGGGGTTGGTCATCTTGAGCCGGGCGGGCAGGTTCACCCAGAGCTGGAAGCCGTGGAACAGGCCGCCGCTGACGACAAGCTCCTCAGGCGGCTCCTCGATGTGCAGGATTCCGCCGCCCGCCGTCATCCACTGAGTGTCGCCGTTGGTGATCAGGCCACCGCCGCCGTTGGAGTCCTGGTGGCGGAAGGTCCCGTCGATGATGTAGGTCACGGTCTCAAAACCGCGGTGCGGGTGCCATGCGGTGCCCTTGGGCTCACCGGGCGCGTAGTCCACCTCGCCCATCTGGTCCATGTGGATGAACGGGTCGAGCCGGGCCAGGTCCACCCCGGCGAACGCCCGCCGGACCGGGAACCCCTCTCCCTCGAACCCAGACGGCGCCGTGGTTACCGACAGCACGGGGCGCTCCGCTACCGCGGGGTCTGGCGCCGGGACACGCGGCAGCACCAGGATGTCCGGGACAGTGATGGCGGGCATGTTGTCTCCTCCGCTCGGGCGGTGGGTCTCACCTAACAGTAGCTTCGCCCGCTGCAACGATAGTTGATAGTTCAACATTCCCCACGGCGGGCAGGCCGCCGATGCGGGGTTCCGCCGCGGTCAGGTCCGGCCCGAGAGTGGCGTTAAGCACTCAATATCTCCGCCAGCGGTGAGGCGTAGACTCCGAATACCAAACGGTCACTGCGCACCGCGCGAGGAAGGAGCGCTGCCGTGTCCGGCCTACGTCGGGTCATCGTCGGCGCCAGCGGCTCGCCGGGCAGCCTCCGGGCACTTCGGCACGCGGAGGACCTGGCCCGCCAGAGTGACGCCACCCTGATACCCGTTCTTGCCTGGGTGCCGCCCGGCGGTGATCTCGCCGCGCGGCAGCCCTGCCCCGCCATGGTCCGCATCTGGCACGAGGCCGCTTGGCAGCGGCTCTGGGACGCGCTCGAGGCGGCATGGGGCATGGTCCCCGTGGACCTGTCCGTCCAGCCGGCCGTGCAGCGCGGCCAGCCCGGCCCGGTGCTGGCCGGCCTGGCCAGGCCCGGCGACCTGCTCGTCGTGGGCGCGGGCCGCCGCGGCGGCCTGGCCTGGCTTGGCCACGGCCGGGTGGGCCGCTACTGCCTGGCCCATGCGCAATGCCCGGTGCTGGCCGTGCCGCCCGCCACCCTCGCCCAGGCGGGCCGCGGCCTGCACGGCTGGGCGCTGCGGCGCGGGCTGAGCACGGACCGGATCCAGCGCAGCGGCGGCAGCGTCACCGCATAAGCTCCCCGCGCCGGGGCGATGTGAAGGCGCCGGGCTGCCCTGATGCCTTGGCCCGCCTGCACCGCTACCCTGGGCTGAGGGGACGCCGCCGGACCATGACTCCAGCCGCCATCACGCAGGGAGGCGATCCATGCCACCGCCTCAGGGCAAGGAACTCGAGGAGATCAGGGCGCGCAGGCAGAAGCTGCGCGAGAAGTACTTGCGCCGCCGCGGCGAGCGGCCGGCCAGCACGGTGCAAGGCGTGCACCATATCGCCTTGATCTGCAAGAACGTCGAGGAGACCATCCAGTTCTACCAGGAGTTCCTCGGCTTCCCGCTGGTGGAACTCGTGGAGAACCGGGACTACGCGGGCTCCAGCCACTTCTTCTTCGACATCGGCAACCGCAACATGCTTGGGTTCTTCGACTTCCCCGGCCATCAGCACCCGCCGTTCGAGGAGACCATCGGCGGGGTGCAGCACCTGGCCATCTCCATCTCCCCGGCGCAGTTCGACGCCGCGAAGAACAAGCTTGACGAGGCTGGCGTGGATTACCTGGGCCCGGATCGCGGCGTGGAGGAGAGCATGTACTTCCGCGACCCGAACGGGGTGAACGTGGAACTGTACCGGGAGGAACTCGGCATCTTCGACGGCAGGCGCTTGCTCGACTGACCGAGCGGGGCCAGGACCGGCGCCGGGGCCGGGAGTTTCCGCCGGGTCAGGCCCGCAGTTCCCGCCGGATCACCAGGCGCAGGCCCGACCAGACCTCGTCGATGGCGCACACCTTGTTGTCCACCAAGCCGGTGGGCAGGGCCACCTCCCGCACCACCTGCTCGGTCATATCGGTGGGGACCCGGGCCGCCCGTTTCGGCCAGGCGATCCACACGCCGCAGGCCGGGGCCATGCGCTCGCGCAGCCCCGGCAGCTGGGCTTCGAACTCCTCGCGCCAGCAGACGAACGTCACGAGCACGTCCAGCAGCCCGGCGGCGGGCAGCGCCTGCGCCACATCGGCGCCGGACAGCGCGGCCAGGCGGTCGGCGAACCCGGCGGGCCCGCCGAGGACCGCCACCGCGTGGCCCGGCTTGATGCCGAGCTTGCGCGGCAGCGGCGTGCCCGAGTAGCCCGCGGCCGGTGAACCGCCCGCTTCGCGCACTCTAGCCGCGCGAGCGGAGCGTGGCCAGCCCCTCGCCAGACAGGTCTGCCAGGGCTGCGGAGCGCCCGGTCATGGCGAGCGCCAGCGAAAGGTGCGGCCCGGTCACCTCGGGCCCGCTGCCGGTGGACCAGCCGGTGTCCGTGGCGCGCAGGGCGAGGCCGGCGATCCGCCGCTTGGCGCCGATCAGCAGGTTAGATCCCTTGAAGAAGTCGGCGACCCGGGTCAGCGCCTCCTCTGGGTACTCCCGAGATATCCCCAGCGGTCTGCGGATGTCGGCCGAGTGGATCACCGCCTCGCCGAGCATCGCGTCAACCGGCCCGGGTGGATGCGTGGTGTCCTTGACATGCCGGCGGAACTCGGCGAGCCCGTCCGAGGGAGTCGGCGTGGCCTCCCGCGAGATGTTCTTCGCGTTCATCGCGTTGAATCGGAAGCCAGCTCCCGCCAAGGCGGCGAAGAAAGCGGGCGGTGTCATCTTTGCCGTCGCGATCATGTGCCCGAGCACGTCGCGCACGGTCCAGTCGTCACACAACGATTGTGTCGCCCACTGCTCGTCGGTGAGCGTGCCGAGGTCGGCGATGAGCGCTTCGCGCTCGGCATGAATGAGCGGCCAAGGGCTTGTCGTGGCCATGATGTGCTCCCCTGCAGATCAAAGGGCTGCCGCCGTGGATCGGCCGCACCAGGTTATCGCTGCGGGGACTCGGCATTCTGGCTTACGCCTGCTGCCGCGCCGTGTCGCTGACCGGGTCAGACCTGGACGAATTCGATGCCTGCCAGGTTGCAGAACTCGCGCCAGGCGGCGGCGTGGTGGCCGAGGTTCATCACCTCGTGGTGCGGCCCGCCCGCGGCCAGCCACCCGTTCATGCAGGCCCGCACCCCGGACGCCGGGTGGAACTGGCCGTAGGGCATCTCCAGGGCGGGCAGTTCCTGGGTGTCGAGGTTCTCGCCCTCGGCGACGACCAGGCGGAACCGCTCGCCCTCCAGCGAGACCAGTGTGGCCAGGGTCGCCGGGCCCGGCTGGTACTGGAACAGGAACGTCGGCGGGTCGTCCAGCCGCCCGATGCCCAGCGGCCGCTTGATCAGCCGGACCGGCCGGTCGGAGCGGGCGATCTTCCAGTTGCCCTCGCCCATGTGGCTCATCAGCACCGAATCCGACGGGAAATCCATCGCGTACATCTCGGTGAAGTGCGCGTCGCCGATAAGCACATGCCCGGCCGCCACCAGGCAGGAGGTGAGCACGTCGCCTTCGGCCGCGTAGCCGTAGCCCTTGGCCATGAGCGTGGACGCCGCCGCCAGCGGCAGTCGCCGGAACCGGCCGTCCTCGCCGATCGCGTCGAAATGCGCCGTGTACGCGCCGAAACCCCCCTCGGTCAGGATGTTCTCGATCGCGACCTGCATCCGCGCGTGGTCCGTCCGCTCCTCCTCTGACAGCCGGGGGTCGATCTCGAAGTTCGCGTCCTCGAACGCGATCACCTCGGCGACCGCGGCGTCCGTGGCGTCCGTCATGCCCCGGTACAGGTCCCCCGGCGCGACCGCGAGTATCTCCGGGCCCAGCGACCTGACCAGGGCGGACTCGTCCACCCTGATGTCGCCCATGTCGTTCATGGCGTAGCCGACCAGTGCCACCCGGAGCCGCCGCCACGCGGTCACCGCGGCCGCGGCGCGCGCCCACCGGTGCACGTCGTCGCGGAAGCGGTCGGTTCGCCAGTCGTCGGTGAGCACGCTGAACCGCCGCCCCGCCCGTACCATCGCGTTCGCCGTGTCCTGCGCGCCGTGCACGCCCTGGTTGTAGGTCATGTCGGCCATGTCCCAGGCCGGCGTGACATTCGGCTCGGGCTGGATGTTGGCCAGGCAGATGGGCAGCCGCGACTCGGCGAGCAGCCGGGCCACCCGCATCGCCGGCCCGTAGGTGAGCATGACGACGAGCACCCCGTCGAGGTCGGCGTTCTCGAACTCGCGCATGGAGCGCTCGGCATCCTCGCGGTACTTGACCGGCTTGGACGCGATGAACTCGAACTGGCCCGGAACGCCCAGGCGCGCGGCCAGTTCGGCGGCGTACCCCTCCTGCCGCTGGGCGATCCCCGGGATCATGTCGTCGTAAAGATCTTGCATGATGCCGAGAATCCCGATGCGCGCACCGTTGCGCGCCGTGCTTGTGGCCATGACTCTCCTCCTGAACGATGGCCGTCCGGCCGTCAGCGCTGGCCGTAGTCCGTGGTGTACCGGCGGTGCAGGGCGTCAACCTGGTCGGACGGTAGGGGCTGCGGCTCACCGAGCACCCGGGCCAGGTGGACCGTTCGAGCGGCGTCTTCACACATCACGGCGGCCTTGGTGGCGGCCCGGGCGGTGGGGCCAACGGTGAAGACGCCGTGGTTGCGCATGAGCACTGCGGGCGAGCGGTGCCCGGTCAGGGTGGCCACGACACCCCGGCCGATCTCGTCCCCGCCGATGAGCGCGAAGGGCCCGAGCGGGATCTCCCCGCCGAACTCGTCCGCCATGGCGGTGATCACGCAGGGAATCGCCTCGCCGCGGGCCGCCCACGCGGTGGCGTACGCCGAATGCGTGTGCACCACCCCGCCGACCTGCGGCATGTGCCGGTACACGTAGGCGTGCGAGGCAGTGTCGCTGGAGGGCTGGTAGGCCCCGTCCACCAGGGCGCCGTGCAGGTCACAGACCACCATCGAGTCCGGCGTCAGGTCCGGGTATTCGATGCCGCTGGGCTTGATCACCATCAGGTCGGGCCCACCCCCCACCCGCCTCCCCGTTCCCTCTTCGCGATCCCCCTTCATTCCGGTCCCGTCGCCGGGCACGCGGGCGGACACGTTGCCCGAGGTCCAGGCCACCAGCCCGTTGGACACCAGGGCAGCGTGCAGCCGGCACACCTCCGCCCGGGCGCGCTGAACGGCGTCGCGCATGCCTTCGGGCACGGCGTTCACCTGGCCTCCCTCGCGGGACGTCGTGCCGCAGACGCGCCAGCCAGTACTGTGCTGGCTTCGGGAGGCATCGGGGGTCCGGGGGTTGTCCCCCGGGCCAGCAGAGTCTCGCCGCCGGGACGCCGCATCGCGGAGCGTTGCGGCGTTCGGCCCGGCGGCTGCGGCGTTCCAGGATCGCTTGCAACCGACAGACGGCGCGTCACGGCCTGGCTCCTTCCTGGGCGCCGGCCAGCACCCGGTCGCGCAGGGCACGCAGCCGGTGCAGCACCTCGTTGGCGCCCCGGCCAAAGTAGTCGTGCAGGGCCACGTACTCCGCGTACAGCTCGTCGTACACCGCGGCGCTGGCCGGGTCCGGCGCGTACACGCCGCGCTGCATCGCCCCCATCGCCGCGGCGGCGGCCGGCACGTCGGGGTAGGCGCCCGCGGCCACCGCTGCGTGGATCGCCGACCCCTGGGCCGGTCCCTGGGCGGTTCCGATCAGGCTCAGCGGGCGGCGGGTCACGTCCGCGTAGATCTGCATGATCAGTTCGTTCTTGGTCAGCCCGCCCGCGATCACCAGTTCCCCGACGCTCACCCCGGCGCCCTCGAACGCGTCGATGATCACCCGGGTGCCGAACGCCGTGGACTCGATCAGCGCCCGGTAGATGTCCGGCGCGCGGGTAGCCAGCGTCAGGCCGGCCACGACGCCCGACAGGTGATGGTCCACGAGCACCGACCGGTTGCCGTTCAGCCAATCAAGGGCGATCAGGCCGTGTGCGCCGGGCGGCTGCGCGGCGGCCTCAGCCGACAGCAGTTCATGCACGCTCAGCCCGCGCCGGGCCGCCTCCGCGGCGTAGCCCGGCGGCGCCGCTTGGTCGGCGAACCAGGCGAAGATGTCGCCGACGCCGGTCTGGCCGGCCTCGTAGCCGTAGCGGCCCGCGACGATGCCGCCGTCCACCACCCCGCACATGCCAGGCACCTCGGCCAGCTTCTCCGCGTTCATCACGTGGCAGGTGGAGGTGCCCATGATGAGCACCATCTGGCCCGGCTCGATGGCGTTCGCGGCCGGCGGGGTGACGTGCGCGTCCACGTTGCCGACGGCGACCGCGATCCCCTCGGGCAGGTGCGTCCAGGCCGCGGCGCGGGCGGTGAGGGAGCCGGCCCGCGCGCCCAGCGGGGAGATGGGGTGCTCCAGCTTGTCCTCGGCGAACCCGGCGAACCGCGGGTCCAGGGCGGACAGATACTCCCGGGACGGGTAGTGGCCGTCCTGGCGGATGCCCTTGTACCCGGCGGTGCACGCGTTGCGGGTCTCCCTGCCGCACAACTGCCAGATGATCCAGTCGGCTGCCTCGATCCAGCGTTCCGCCCGCTGGTACATGTCCGGGTCCTCGTCGAGGACCTGGAGCGCCTTGGCGTACTGCCACTCGGCGGAGATCTTCCCGCCATACCGGGCCAGCCACGGCTCGCCGCGCTCGCGCGCCACGGCGTTGATCCGGTCCGCCTGCCCCTGGGCGGCGTGGTGCTTCCACAGCTTCGCGTAAGCGTGCGGTCGGCTGTCCAGGCCGGGGAACTGGCAGAGCGGGGTGCCGTCGCGGGTCACCGGGAGCGGCGTGGACGCGGTGAAGTCGGTGCCGATGCCGATGACCCGCGCGTGATCCATCCCGGCTTGGGCCAGCGCCGCCGGGACCGCCTCGCGCAGCACATCGGTGTAGTCCGCCGGGTCCTGAAGCGCCCAGTCCGGCGGCAGCGGCGCCCCGGTGGCGGCCAGCTCCGCGTCCATCACGCCGTGCCGGTAGTCGTGGACCGCGGCGCCGAGTTCGGCGCCGTCGCTCACCCGCACCACGACGGCACGCCCGGACAGGGTGCCGAAGTCCACACCGACGACGCAGGAGTCGTGGTGTGCCGGGTCAGCGGTCATGGGCGCTCCCTCCCCGGTCGGATTCCGGGCCGGCGCCGGGCCGGTGTTCCGGGGCCGCGCCGGGCGGGTGTTCCGGCCCCGCGCCGGGCGCCGAAGCGCTGGCCCGGGTCACCAGGTGCGGTTCGATCCGCAGGCAGGCCGCTGGCGCCGGGCGGCCGTTGATCATGTCCACCAGGGTGGCCAGGGCCCGTCGGCCCAGCTCGCCGAAGTCCTGTCGCACCGTGGTCAGCGGGGGCAGGAAGTACGCCGATTCCGGTATGTCGTCGAACCCCACCACGCAGATGTCGTCGGGCACCCGCCGCCCGTGTTCCGCGAGCGCTCGGATCAGCCCGAGCGCCATGTGGTCGTTCCCGCAGAACACCGCGGTGATCTCGGGATTGGCGGCGATCCGCTGGCCGAGCCGGTACCCCGACGGGCAGCTCCAGTCGCCGGACAGCAGTTCCGGTTCCGGGGCGCCCGCCTGGGCCAGCGCCTCCCGCCAGCCGGAGATCCGCTCTTGGGCATCCAGCCACGAGGCGGGCCCGGCGATATGGTGCACCGTGCGGTGGCCGTGGCCGAGCAGGTGCCGGGTGGCCAGCGCGGCGCCCGCGGCGTTGTCCACCGCGGCGGAGGTGAGCGGCGCGTGGGTGCCGCAGCCCAGCGCGACCAGGGGCACGTGCGCGCGGACCCGGCTGCACGCGGCCACCGCCGTGGTCGTCGGCGCGATCACGATCATCCCCTCGACGCCCTGGTCGAGGAACCGGTCCACCGCGCCGAGCACGCTGCGCCGGTCCAGGGCGGGCAGGCTGGCGATCGACACGAAGTAGGAGTGCGCCGCCGCCCGCTCGATGCCGTAGAGCATGGAGGCCGGCCCGTACAGGGTGGTGTCGAAGCTGACCACGCCGAGCGTGCGGGTGCGCCTGGTGACCAGGGTGCGGGCGGCCGCGTTCGGCCGGTAGCCGAGTTCCGCGATCGCGGCGAGCACGCTGTCCCTGGTCTGCGGCTTGACGTTGGGATGCGAGTTGAGCACCCGGGAAACCGTCTGGTGCGATACCCCGGCCAGACGCGCCACGTCGGCCATGACTGGCGGCCTGGACCGGCCCGCTCGTGCTGGCGCCATCTCGCGCCTCCCTGGTCGCCTGCGCCGATGGCAGTCCCAGGATTGTTACCGTTAACATCGGGTGCGGTCAACTGTGCGGGCTTAAGCGAACCCTGATCTTCGTACGGGCCAGCCGGACGGCGCAGGCTAGCCCCGTCCGGCTCAGAACTCGAAGCCGCCGGGCCGGCCGTTGCGGTCCGCGATGAGCCCGGCCATGGTCGCCAGCGCGATCTCCGCCGGGGTCCGGGAGCCGATGTTCAGCCCGATCGGGCGGTGCACCCGGGCGATCTCGTCGTCGGGCACGCCCAGCGCCGTCAGCGCCGGGATGTGCGGCGCCGGGTGCCGCGGGTTGCCCAGGACTCCGACCCAGCGGGCCGGGCTGGCCAGCGCGTCGCGCAGCACCGGGCCCAGTTCGGGCCGGTGGTGATCGCAGACCACGATGTCGGTGGCCTCGTCGGCCAGTCCCGCCAGCGAGGAGACCGTGGTGAGCCCGTCCGGGGCGGGCCCGTCGCCCGGGGCGGGGCCGCCGCCGGGTTCGAGCAGCACCGGGCGGTACCCGGCGTCCCTGGCGTAGCTGAGCAGGAAGCGCGCAACGGGGGAGGCGAAGACGGCTACCAGCGTCCGCGTGCTGGCCGGGACGTCGGCCTTGCCATGTGCCACATCACACGCCGGATCGACGGTGCTGGCGGCAGTGGCGGGCGGGACGGAGACGGCGGCAGCGGAATCACTCATGGATCCGAGCTTGCCACGCCGGGGGAGGCGCGGCCACCTGGGGACCCCCCGGGGCATGGCCTAGCCGGCCACCAAGGCGGCGACCGCCGAACGCAGCGGGGTGAGACGTCCGGCGGCGGCTGCCCGGGCCGCGACGAGTGACCCACCGGCCACCGGCTCGACCACTTCGAGGTAGGCCTTGATCTTGGGCTCGGTGCCGCTCGGCCGGATCACCACCCGCGCCCCCGCCAGGTGGTAGGTCAGCACGTCCGACGGCGGCAGCCCGCTGGCGCCCGCGGCGAGGTCGGTGATCGCGGTCACCGGCAGGTCCGCCACGCTGTCCGGCGGGCGGGCCCGCAGCGCGGACATGACCTGTGCCGGGGCCCGGGTCGGCAGGGTGACCTGCGCGGTCAGGTGGACCCCGTGGGTGGCTTCGAGCGCGTCCCAGCGGTCCAGCAGCGACTGCCCCGCCGCGCGCGCCGTGGCCGCCAGGGAAAGCAACGCCAGGGCCGCGCTCATCCCGTCCTTGTCCCGCACCACGGGGGTGACGGCATAGCCGAGCGCCTCCTCGTACCCGAACACGAAACGCGCGCCGGGCACACCGTCCGCGGCCCGGACGATCCACTTGAACCCGGTGAGCGTTTCCGCGTAGCGCACCCCCGCCGCCGCCGCGACCTTGGCCAGCAGGGTGGACGAGACCACGGTCGTGGCGACCAGCCGGGCGGCCGCCGCCGGGCCGGCGGCCCGGTCCAGCAGGTAGGCGCCGAGCAGCCCGCCCACCTGGTCGCCGGTGAGCGCCCGCCAGCCACCGGGGGCGGTGGCATCCGGGACCGCGACGGCTAGCCGGTCGCCGTCCGGGTCGTTCGCGATGACCAGGTCCGCGCCGGTATCCCGCGCCTGCGCCAGCGCCAGGTCGAGCGCCCCCGGCTCCTCCGGGTTGGGGAACGCGACGGTCGGGAACCCTGGATCGGGCTCGGCCTGGGCGGCGACCACCTGCGGCGGCCCGAACCCGGCCCGCTCGAAGGCCCGCAGCGCCAGGCCTGCCGCCACGCCGTGCAGCGGCGTGTAGACCACGCGCAGGCCCGGGGGCTTGCCGCCCGGCGCGGCCGGCCCGGGAACCGCGGCCACGATCGCGTCCAGGTACGCGCGCGCTACCTCGTCGCCGAGCCTGCCGATCAGCGCGCTGTCCACCGCGGCGACCGGGACCAGCGACAGATCGCCAAGCCCGGCGATCGCGCCGGCGATCTGCTTGTCCACCGGGGGGATGATCTGCGCTCCATCGCCCAGATAGAGCTTATAACCGTTGTCCGCGGGCGGGTTGTGGCTCGCCGTGATCATGATCCCGGCGGCGGCGCGCAGGTGCCTGACGGCGAAGGCGAGCAGCGGCGTCGGCTGCCGTGGCGGCAGCAGCCGTGCCCGGATCCCGGCCCCCGCGAGCACCCGGGCGGCCTCCTCGGCGAACTCGTCGGACCGGTGCCGGGCGTCGCAGCCGATGACCACCCCGGCCTGCGCCGCCTCAGGGCCGCCGTGGGAGGCGAGCCATTCGGCGAGCGCCGCCGTGGCGGCCCGGACCACGGCCCGGTTCATCCGGTTGGGGCCGGCCCCGATCGCGCCGCGCAGGCCCGCGGTGCCGAACTCCAGCCGCGCCCCGAACCGGTCGGCAAGATCCGCCGCGGCGGCCTCGCCGCCATCGTCGAGCAGCGCGCGCAGTTCGGCGCGGTCCCGCTCGTCCGGGTCGCTCGCGATCCAGCGCTCGGCCTCCGCGCGCAGGTCGGCGCCGATCACGGCAGTTCAGCGCCGATCACGGCGAGGCGCCTGGCACAACGACGGGCAGTAGCCCGGCCAGCAGCGATCCCATCCGCCCGGTCGCCGCCTGGCCGGCGGCCAGCACCTCCGCGTGGTCGAGCCCGTGCGGTGCGAGGCCGGCCGCCAGGTTGCTGACCAGCGAGATCGCGAGCACCTCCGCGCCGAGATGGCGGGCGGCGATGGCCTCCAGCACCGTGGACATGCCGACGAGGTCGGCGCCGAGCATGCGCAGCATCCGGATCTCGGCCGGCGTCTCGTAGTGCGGCCCGGGCAGCGCGGCGTACACGCCCTCGGCCAGGCCGTCGTCGGCTTCGGCGGCCCGGGTGCGCAGCCGGGCCGAGTACAGGTCGGTGAGGTTGACGAAGCGCGATGGGTAGCCAGGCGGCGGCGGACTGCCGCTCAGCGGCGAGCGCCCGGTGAGGTTGAGGTGGTCGCGGATCAGCACCGGCTGGCCAACCCGGTAGCCCTCCTGGATCCCGCCAGCTGCGTTGGTAAGCACCACGACCTGGCAGCCGGCCGCCACCGCGGTGCGCACGCCGTGCACCACGGTCGCCACGTCGTGCCCCTCGTAGAGGTGGACCCGGCCGAGGAACACCAGGGCGCGGACCGAGCCGGCCCGTACCGACCGGGCCACGGGGGAGTGGCCACCCACCCGGGGCTGCGGGAAGCCGCCGAGTTCGGCGATCGGGACCTCGGCGTCCACGGCGCCGAGGGCATCCGCGGTCGGCGCCCACCCGGAGCCGAGCACCACGACGGCGTCGTGCCGGGGCTGGCCGGTCAGTTCCGCCAGCCGGGCGGCACTGTCCTGCGCCGCCTGGTACGGATCGGTGGCCGCCGTCATGCCTTGATATACGGCTTTCCATCGGCGGCGGGCGGCCGTACCCGTCCGACCAGCCCGGCGACCGCGATGATCGTCGCCACGTACGGCGCCATTAGCAGGATGAACGAGGAGACCGGCACCCGCAGGACGGACAGCTCGGTCTGCAACTGGAAGCTGAATCCGAACAGCAGCGCCGCCGCCACCGAGCCCAGTGGCGTCCAGCGGCCGAAAATCATGGCGGCGAGCGCGATGTAGCCGAAGCCCGAGCTGATGTTCGAGGTGAAGAAGCCGACCGAGCCGACCGTCAGGTATGCCCCGCCGATCCCGGCGATCAGGCCGCCGAGGATGACGTTGCGGTACCTCGTCCACCGCACTCGGATGCCGACCGTATCGGCCGCGACCGGGTGCTCGCCGACCGCGCGCACCCGCAGGCCCCACCGGGTACGGAACAGGCCGATCTGGATTATCAGGATCAGCGCGTAGGTGATGTAGAGGAAGATGCTCGAGTCGAAGAAGACCGGGCCGATGATCGGGATGTTGCCGAGCACCGGGACCTTGACGGTGCCGAACGTGTTGCCGGCGTTCCAGGTATTGGCGTAGTTGACCATGACCCGGTCGTACAGGTAGTTGGTCAGCCCGAGCGCGATCACGTCGAGCACCACGCCAACGATGATCTGATCGGTCAGGAACGTGATCGCGAATATGGCGAGTATCACCCCGACCAGGCCGCCGGTCAGCGACCCGCCGATCAGCCCGAGCCAGACCCCGCCGGTGACGCTGGCCACGGCCGCGGCGGCGAACGCGCCGGTGAGCAACTGGCCCTCGATCGCGATGTTGATAACACCGGATCGTTCACACATGAGGCCGGCCAAAGCGCCGAGCACCAGCGGGATCGACGCGGTCAAGGTCCCCTGTAGCAGGTCGATGACCTGGAGCGGGCCGACCGTGCTGCCGGCGTCCGCCCAAGCGAGCAGCGACAGCAGGAAGCACAGCAGCGCGATCGCGATCGTGAGCCGCTTGCCCCAGCGAGGCAGGTTGACGAGCGCACGCAGGATGCCCAGGCCGATCGAGATGGCGCCGAGCAGGTACGCCGTCAGCGCCCCGGGCACGTGGATCCCGGGCAGTTTCGGCGTGGCGCCGGGCAGGGACAGCGCGAAGACGGCGTCGCCGCGGTGCGCGAAGAGGCCGAAGACGAAGATGTCGATCAGGCCGAGCAGGATGAATGTGCCCGCGGCGATGTACCTGCGCGTCACCGAGACCGGTACGCGAACCGGGGCAGGTGCATCAAGAGTGGTGGTCATCCCGACCATCCCTTCGACGTGACGGCCTGCGGGCCGGCGCCGCTGGTGCTCCGCAGCCGGAACAGCAACCGGATCAGCGGTGGTGCGGCGACAAAGAGCACGATCAGCGCCTCGATCACGTTGGTGACATCGGTCGGGACCCCGGTGGCGGCCTCCATGACCGTTCCACCGGCGTTCAGCGCGCCAAACAGCAGCCCGGCGAAGACCACGCCCAGCGGCCTGGCCCGGCCGAGCAGCGCGACGGTGATCCCGTCGAAGCCGTACGTGCCATAGCTGGTGGTCGTCAGCGGCGCCGTCTGGCCCTGCACGATCGTGGTCGCCGACAGGCCGGCCAGGCCGCCGGCGATCAGGAACGCGAGCACCCAGACCCGCTCCACGCTGATGC
Source organism: uncultured Actinomycetes bacterium (assembly GCA_963734725.1). Lineage (GTDB taxonomy): Bacteria > Actinomycetota > Actinomycetes > Streptosporangiales > Streptosporangiaceae > DASXKD01. The sequence continues at coordinate 117,415 of CAVTIX010000008.1, read as the reverse complement.
CGGCGCTGCGCGCCGCGCTGGGGCTCGCGCCCACGGTCCGGAACTCGAAGCCCAGCGTGCTGCGGGAGAGCAGCCAGGCGGTTGCGGCGGCGGCGGCCAGCGCGATCAGGAACCCGACGCCGACTTGCGGCGGTGGCCCGCCGACGTGCGGCAACATCGCGTTCCCGTCGATGCTCGGCGCGACCGCGTTGCTCTGGTGTGGTGCCTGCATCAGCGACTGGCTGGACAACGCGAAGGCCAGGAAGTTGTACATGACGTAGTTGAGCATGATCGTGAGGATGACCTCGTGCGCGCCGGTCCTCGCCTTGATCTCGCCCACGATCCAGCCGATTATCGCGCCGCCGATGAAGGCGCCGACGATGCACACCACCGCGTGCAGCACGATCGGCAGGTTCACCGCGTAACCCAGCCACGTCGCGACGAGCGCGCCGCCGATCCACTGGCCCGCCGCGCCGATGTTGAACATCCCGGCCCGGAAGCATACCGCCACCGAAAGCCCGGTCAGGATGAGCGGCGTCGCCTCGAACGCGGTGAGCGACAGCGGGTAGAAGATCGCCGCGATCGAGCCGCCGTGGAAGGCAGCCGAGATCGTCCCGGGGCTGAATATCGCGCCTTCGAACAACGCCGAGTAGGCGGCGGCCACCGACGTCCAGGTGGCCGAGAACGCGGCGCCTGGTGCGTAGCCGAACGAGTCCCAGGCGCGCAGCACCACCGGGTCGCTCGCCACGATCAGCACGGCGCCGACCAGCAGGGCCACGAGCACGGCCAGGAAGGTGATGACGACCGAGTGTCCCTCGGTCACCGCTCTGATGATCGCGTTGCCGGTCAGCGGCTGCCGGCCGCGCGGCCGGTCCGGTGCGGGCGCGCCCGTGTCCTCGGCGGTGGTTGTCGTGGTCGGTACGTAAGGCGCTGCGGAGGGCTCTGCCTCGTCCTGATCACTCATGGCTGCTCGGCTCCTGGGCGGGTACCGGCGTCTCCGGTTCGCCCGCCGCGGCGGGGGCGGCGGACCCAGCCGCTTCGCCCTCGGCGCCGGGGACGGTGGCTCCATCCACTTGGCTGCCGGCCATCAGCAGGCCGAGTTCCTGCTCGGGGATGGTGGGCGGGCAGAACGCGACGATCTGGCCTTCGTACATGACCGCGATGCGGTCGGCCAGGGCGTAGATCTCGTCGAGCTCGGAGGAGACGATCAGCACGGCCACGCCCTCGTCCCGCTGAGCGACCAGGCGTTTGTGCACGAACTCGATCGAGCCGACGTCCAGGCCGCGGGTCGGCTGGCTGACGAGCATCAGTTTGACGTCCCGGCTCATCTCCCGGGCGACCACGACCTTCTGCTGATTGCCGCCGGACAGGGTCCCGGCCGGCGTCGTGGTGGACGTCGTCCGCACGTCGTATTCCTCAACGCGCTTGACCGCCGATTCCCGGATGGCGTCCAGGTTCAGGGCGAAGCCGGAGGCGTACGGCGGCCGGTCGTAGAGATCGAGGATGAGGTTGTCGGCGACCGAGAAGTCGCTCACCAAGCCATCTTCGGACCGGTCCTCCGGGACGTAGCCGATGCCGGCGTGCAGCCGGCCCCTGGTCGTGGCGTGGCTGAGATCGGCGCCGTCGAGGCGCACTGAGCCGGTCGAGGGCCGCAGGCCCATCAGCGCCTCGCACAGCTCGGTCTGGCCGTTTCCCTGGACGCCGGCCATGCCCAGGATCTCGCCGGCGCGCACCTGGAACGAAACACCGCGCACCGACTGCTCACCGCGCTCTCCCGCCACGGTCAGGTCCTGGACGTCGAGCACCACGTCGCCCGGCTTGGCCGGTTCCTTGCTCACCCGTAGCTGGACCGAACGCCCGACCATCAGCGACGCGAGCTCGGTGCTGGTGGTCGTCGGCGGCCGCTCCCCGACGACCTTCCCGCGCCTGATGACCGTGATGTTGTCGGCGATCGCCTGGACCTCTTTGAGCTTGTGCGAGATGAAGATGATCGACCGTCCGCCCTCGCGCAGTTCGCGCATGATCCGGAACAGGTCCTCGGTCTCGTGGGGGGTCAGCACGGCGCTGGGCTCGTCGAGCACGAGCACCTGCGCGTCGCGGAGCAACGCCTTGATGATCTCGACCCGCTGCTGCACGCCGACCGGCAGCTCCTCCACGAGGGCGTCCGGGTCCACACGCAGGCCGAACCGCTCGGAGAGCGCGAGCACCTCGCGGCGCGCTTTGCGCCGGTCGAGCAGGCCAAAGGAGGGCAGGCCGAGCGGCCCCTTACGCACCGGCTCGCTGCCGAGCGTGACGTTCTCGGCCACGGTGAATACCGGCACCAGCATGAAGTGCTGATGCACCATGCCGATCTTGGCCCGGATTGCGTCCCTGGGCGAGTGGATGGCGACCGGCTCGTCGTTGAGCAGGATCTCGCCCTCGTCGGGCTGCACGAGCCCGTAGAGCACGTTCATCAGCGTGGTCTTGCCCGCGCCGTTTTCCCCCAGCAGGGCGCGGATCTCACCGGTCTGGACGACCAGGTCGATCTGATCGTTGGCGACCAGGCTCCCGAAGCGCTTCGTGATCCCGCGCAGCTCAAGTTTCACCGGCAGCCACCCTCCAGCCGATTCTGGTCAGTGTCCCCGGCCGCGCCGGGGACACTGACCAGCTTGACGGTACTTCTTGCCTGGTGCCCTGGCTACACAGGGCTCTTGGTGGCAGGAACGATCTTGCCGCTGATGATTTGCTGCTGCAGCGTCTTGAGTTCGCTCTGGAGCGACGCGGGGACCTTGCTCGCCCAGTCATGGAACGGTGCCAGCACGGCCCCGCCGTTGGCGAGCGTGCCGATGTAGCTGCCGCCCTGGGCGCCCTTGGAGGCGAGGAGCACAGCGGCCTTCACCGAGGCAGTGATGCCCTTCTCCACGCTGGTGATGAAGTACTTGCAGTAGGTCGCGTTGCTGATGCAGCCGTCGGTGTCCACCCAGAACATGGCGATGTTCTTGCCGGAGGTGTCGGCGGTCTGGACCGCCTTCGCCGTGCCGAGCCCGACGCCGCCCGCCACCGGGAAGATGATGTCGGCGCCATCGTGGATGAACGTATTGGCGATGGTCTGGCCCGCGGTGATATTGGTGAAGCTGCCTGCGAACGTGCCGTTCTGGCTCGGATAGCTCCACCCCAGCACCTGGACGTGGGTGTGGTGCTGCTTGTTGTAGTACTGCACCCCATCCCAGAAGCCGTCCTCGTAGATCGTGACCGTGCCGAACTTCATGCCGCCGTAGGTCGCCACCTTGCCGGTCTTGGTCATCCCGGCGGCCAGGTAGCCGCCGAGAAAGGCGTCCTGGACCGTGTTGTACACCAGTTGGGTGATGTTGTGGGCGATCGGCGGATGGGGCTTGGTTGACAGACAGAATGAGGCGTACGAGCAGTCGACGATCGCGAACTTCTGCTTCGGGTCGGCCAGGGCGGCGGACTGGGTCGCCGCGCCCATCGCGAAGCCGACGGTGACGATGACCCCGCACTTCTGGGCCTCGAGCGCGGAGATGTTCTTGGCATAGTCCGACGTGGCTGTCAACGGCAGGTACTTGACCGTGATCTTGCCTCCGCTGGCCGCCGCGGCGCCCTGCATGCCCGCCCACGAGGACTGGTTGAACGACTTGTCGTTGATGCCGCCGGTGTCGGTGACCATGCAGGCCTTAAAACTGGTCGTGCCCGTACCCGAGCCCGAACCCGTGGTTGACGAACTGGGCTTGGCGCACCCAGCAGCGAGCAAGGCCACTGCTGCCAACGCTGCCGCTGCCCGGAAAGCTGGTCTCACTTGTTAACCTCCTCTTCCGGAGCGCCTGTCGCCTGCTCCGTTGGGACGGGTTCCCGCTGCCACGTGCGGACTGCTGGCCCCCTCCTCCGCCTGGAGCGCCCATGGGTTCAAGATCCCAGGCGCCTGCTTCGGGATGATCGCAGGCTAGACCTGGTCAGCCGTCCGGGGAAGGTAGCGGGCTGCGATCTCCCGCGCCGTTGCCAAAATGCAACCGGCGGCCCGCCCGGCGCCGCCGGGTCCGGCTGCCTGCCGTGGCTTATCGTGTCCGGTTCCGCCACCGCGGTGGCTGTTATCGTGATCACCCGGAGGGGTGCCATGGATGTCGACTGGCCGGCGTTGCGGGCTGCCGCGGCGCAGATGACCGAGCGGGCGTACGCGCCGTACTCGCGCCTGCACGTGGGGGCCGCGGCGGTGACCAGCGATGGCCGCATGGTCACCGGCTGTAACGTCGAGAACGCCTCCTACGGGCTCACCCTGTGCGCCGAATGCGGTCTCGTCTCCGCCCTGCACGCCACCGGCGGCGGCAACCTTGTTGCGGTCGCCGTGGTCAGCGGCGACGGCCAGCCGCTGTTGCCGTGCGGGCGCTGCCGCCAGCTGCTGATGGAGGCCGGCGGCCCCGGCCTGCTGGTGGACACCGCCGCCGGGCCGGCCGAGCTGGCCCGGCTGCTGCCCTCGCCGTTCACCGGCGCCGACCTGGCCGAGCGGGGAGGCGCCGATGAGTGAGGCGGCACGCCCTGTCCCGCCGGCGGCGAGCGACGGGCTGGTTCCCGCTGCTGTCGACCTCATTAGGGCCAAACGAGACGGCGTGCCACTGTCCGGCCACGACATCGACTGGGTCATCGGGGCCTACCTGCGTGGCGAGGTCGCCGAAGAGCAGATGTCGGCGCTGCTCATGGCCATCTATTTCCGTGGGCTTGAGCCCGCCGAGCTGCGCGCCTGGACCGGGGCGATGATCGACTCCGGGGAGCGGCTCGACCTGTCCGCGGTCGGCCTGCCCACTGTGGACAAGCACTCCACCGGAGGGGTCGGCGACAAGGTCTCGCTCATCCTCGCCCCGCTGGTTGCGGCCTGCGGGGCCGCCGTCCCGCAACTGTCGGGCCGGGGGCTCGGGCACACCGGCGGGACCCTGGACAAGCTGGAGGCCATTCCCGGGTGGCGTGCCGCCCTGTCCAACGAGGAGATGCTCGGCGTGCTGCGGCGGGAAGGTTGCGTCATCTGCGCCGCAGGCGCGGGCCTGGCGCCCGCGGACCGCCGCCTCTACGCGCTGCGGGACGTGACCGGCACCGTCGAGTCCATCCCGCTCATCGCCAGCTCGATCATGTCGAAGAAGATTGCCGAGGGCACCGGCGCCCTCGTGCTCGACGTCAAGGTGGGCAGCGGCGCCTTCATGCGGCGGGAGGAGGATGCCCGCCTGCTGGCGCAGACCATGGTGGCCCTCGGCGCCGAGTACGGGGTGCGCACGACCGCGCTGTTGACCAGGATGGACGTCCCACTCGGACGGGCGGTAGGCAACGCGATGGAGGTCGAGGAGTCCGTCGCCACGCTGGCCGGATACGGGCCGTCCGACCTGGTCGAGGTGGTGCTCGCGCTGGCCAGGCAGATGCTGCGGCTGGCCGGCCTGGAGGCCGACCCCGAGGCGGCGCTGGCCAACGGGCAGGCACTGGCGCGCTACCGCGCCATGATCGCCGCGCAGGGCGGGGACCCCGATGCGCCGCTGGCGGTGGCCCGGCACATCCGGACGGTGCCCGCGCCCGCGGCCGGCTGGCTGCAGCGTCTGGACGCCCGCGCCGTGGGCAACGCTGCCTGGCGGCTCGGCGCGGGCCGGGCCCGCAAGGAGGACCCGGTGAGCGCGGCGGCGGGCGTGCTGTGCCTGGCAAAGCCGGGGGACTGGGTGCAGGAGGGAGAGCCGTTGCTGGAGTTGCGCGCCGACGACGAGTCCCGGTTCGACGCGGCGCTGCCCGCGCTCGGTGACGCCGTCCAGGTCGGCCCCGAGCGCCCCGTCCTGCCCGCCCTGGTCATCGACCAGGTAGGCGAATAACTCAGCGGTTCCGGAGCGCCGCAGCCGCCGGGCCGAACGCCGCATCGCTCCGCGCCGCGGCTTCCCGGCGGCGAGACTCTGCCAGCTCGGGGGACAATCCCCGGACCCCCGTGCCTCCCGAAGCCAGCGGAGCGCCCGCGAGGGAGGCAGATAGCCCCGCGTGGTGGGAGAATTGGCGAATGCCGCCCAGCTTGGATGAGATCCGCGCCGCGCCGAAGGTCTTGCTGCACGATCACCTGGATGGCGGGCTGCGGGCCGCCACCGTGGTGGACCTGGCCCGCAGCATCGGTTACGACCGGCTGCCCAGCGACGACGTGGAGGAGGTCGCGGTCTGGCTCCAGCGGGGCGCCAACCGGGGCCACCTGAACCTGTACCTGGACGCGTTCCAGCACACCCTGGCGGTTATGCAGACCCGTGACGCGCTGATCCGGGTAGCGGCCGAGTGCGCGGAGGACCTGGCCGCCGATGGCGTGGTCTACGCGGAAGTCAGGTTCGCGCCGGAACTGCACGTGGCCGGCGGGCTAGGCCTCAACGAGGTGGTCGAGGCGGTGCTCGAGGGTTTCCGCATCGGCAGCGAGGGCCGGGGCATCACCGTCTACGCCCTGCTCACGGCCATGCGGACGGCCGCGCGCTCGCTGGAGATCGCCGAACTCGCGGTCCGCTACCGCGACCGGGGAGTGGCCGGGTTCGACATCGCCGGCGCGGAGGCGGGCTGGCCGCCCAGCCGGCACCTGGACGCGTTCCAGTACGTGGCGCGGGAGAACTTCCACATCACCATCCACGCCGGCGAGGGCTTCGGGCTCCCGTCGATCTGGGAGGCGCTGCAGTGGTGCGGCGCGGAGCGCCTCGGGCACGGCGTCCGCATCGTGGATGACATCCGGGTCACCCCCGCGGGCGCCGTGGACCTGGGCCGGCTGGCCGCGTACATCCGGGACCGCCGGATCCCGCTGGAGATGTGCCCGACCTCCAACGTGCAGACCGGCGCCGCGCCGTCGATCGAGGAGCACCCGATCCGGCTGCTGCGCCAGCTTTCGTTCCGGGTCACGGTGAACACTGACAACCGGCTGATGAGCGGGGTGACGCTGTCCTCGGAGTTCCGCCGTCTCGTGGAAGCCTTCGGTTATGGCTGGTCGGACATCGAGTGGCTGACGATCAACGCGATGAAGAGCGCGTTCGGCCACTTCGACGAACGGCTGCGGATCATCAACACGGTGATCAAGCCGGGATTCGCCACCGCGCGCGCGGCCAGCGATTCCGTGGTGCGCGTTCCCGGGCTGGGTACGTAGCTGGTATGGCTGCCAACGACCAGAACGTGCGGCCGGGCCTGGACGTGCTCGCCGGTGCGGCGGTCTCCGCGCCGGGCGGCGCCGTGACCGACACCGCGCTGGCGGGGGCGCCGGTGCCCGGCAGTGGCGCCGTGCTGTCCGACGCCGCGCTGCGGCGCGCGCTGCACGGCCTGCCCGGGGTGGACCAAACCGGCGCGCAGGCGCGGGCCGCCGCCCTGGCGACCAGGTCGATCAAGCGGGAAGCCAAGCTCTGGGCGCTGGAGATGGCGGTCCGCATGGTCGACCTCACCACGCTGGAGGGCGCGGACACGCCCGGCAAGGTCCGGGGCCTGTGCGCCAAGGCGCGCCAGCCGGATCCGGCCGACCCCGCCGTCCCGCCGGTCGCTGCGGTGTGCGTGTACCCGGACCTGGTCGCCGTGGCGAAGACGGAACTGGCCGGCAGCCAGGTCGCGGTGGCCTCGGTGGCCACGGCGTTCCCGTCCGGGCGCGCCTCGCTGGCGGTCAAGCTCGCCGACGTGGCGGAGGCGGTGGACGCCGGCGCTGACGAGGTGGACATGGTCATCGACCGCGGGGCGTTCCTGGCGGGCCGGTACGCCCAGGTGTATGAGGAGGTCCGCGCGGTCCGTGAGGCCTGCGGGAACGCGCACCTCAAGGTGATACTGGAGACCGGCGAACTGGTCACGCTCGACAACGTGTCGCGCGCCTCCTGGCTGGTGATGCTGGCCGGCGCCGACTTCATCAAGACCTCCACCGGGAAGGTGCAGCCCGCGGCGACGCCGCCGGTGGCCCTGGTCATGCTGTCGGCGGCGCGAGACTTCGCGGCCGCCACCGGCCGCCGGGTCGGCGTCAAGGTGGCCGGCGGCGTGCGCACCGCCAAGGACGCCGTCCGCTACCTCGTGCTCGTCCGAGAGACCGCGGGGCCGGAGTGGCTGTCTCCCGACTACTTCCGCATCGGCGCGTCCAGCCTGCTCAACGACCTGCTCATGCAGCGCAGCAAGCAGCTCACCGGCGCCTACGCCGGCCCGGACTACTTCACGCTCGACTGACGGCACAGCACCGGCCGGGCGGGTGCGCGGCTGCGCCAGCGAGGTAGGTTAGCGTCGCAGCTATATGTGGAGGCCAGCGGCAGATGGTCAGTAATCCAGGCTCGCCGGTCGCGGCCGGGGAGGCGGGCGGAGACCTCCGGACAAGTACGGACTGGGAGTACGCGCCCGCACCCGAGTCACGCGACATCGTTTCCATCCACGATGAATACGGCCTGTTCATCGGCGGGGAGTTCACCGCGCCGGTGAGCGGGGAGCACTTCAGCACGGTCAACCCCGCATCCGAGGCGCCCCTGGCCGACGTCGCGCAGGCGGGCGAGGCCGACGTGGACCGGGCGGTCGGCGCCGCCCGGCAGGCCTACGACCAGTCCTGGGGCAAGATGCCGGGCCGGGAGCGGGCCAAGTACCTGTACCGGATCGCGCGGGTCATCCAGGAGCGGGCCCGTGAGTTCGCGGTGCTGGAGAGCCTGGACAACGGCAAGCCGATCAAGGAAACCCGGGATGTGGACATCCCGCTGGCGGCGGCGCACTTCTTCTACCACGCAGGCTGGGCGGACAAGCTCGGCTACGCCGGGTTCGGCCCGGACCCGCGCCCGATCGGCGTGGCGGGCCAGGTCATCCCGTGGAACTTCCCGCTGCTGATGGCCGCGTGGAAGCTGGCCCCGGCGCTCGCCACGGGAAACACCTGCGTGCTCAAGCCGGCCGAGACCACGCCGCTGTCCGCGCTGCTGCTCGCTGAGGTGATCCAGGAGGCGGACCTGCCGCCCGGCACGGTCAACATCGTCACCGGCGACGGCCGCACCGGGCGCGACCTGGTCGCCCACCCCGGCGTGGACAAGATCGCCTTCACCGGCTCCACCGAGGTCGGCAAACAGATCCAGCGGACCATCGCCGGCACCGGCAAGCGGCTCACCCTGGAGCTGGGCGGCAAGGCGGCGAACATCGTGTTCGACGACGCGCCGATCGACCAGGCGGTCGAGGGCATCGTGAACGGCATCTTCTTCAACCAGGGGCATGTCTGCTGCGCCGGGTCCCGGCTGCTGGCCCAGGAGTCGATCGCCGACACGCTCCTAGACAGGCTCAAGCAGCGCCTTGAAACGCTGCGCCTCGGCGACCCGCTGGACAAGAACACCGACATCGGGGCGATCAACTCGCGCGAGCAGCTCGACAAGATCACCAGCCTGGCCGCGGCCGGGGAGGCCGAGGGCGGCCAGCGCTGGTCGCCGGCGTGCGTGCTGCCCGCCCGCGGCTACTGGTTCCCGCCGACGGTGTTCAGCGGGGTGAGCCAGTCGCACCGGATCGCCCGGGAGGAGATCTTCGGGCCGGTCCTGTCGGTGCTCACCTTCCGCACCCCGGAGGAGGCCGTGGCCAAGGCCAACAACACCCCGTACGGGCTGTCCGCCGGGGTCTGGACGGAGAAAGGCAGCCGGATCCTCTCCATGGCACAAAAGTTGCGCGCGGGCGTGGTCTGGGCCAACACCTACAACAGGTTCGACCCGGCCAGCCCGTTCGGCGGGTACCAGGAATCCGGTTTCGGACGGGAGGGCGGCCGGGCCGGGCTCGCCGCGTATCTCCATGGCTGAGCCAACCGGCCGCCCCAAGAAGGCCGCGACATCCAAGGCCAGCGGGGAGCGCGCGCCAGCCCGCGGGAAGCCCGCCGCCCCCAGAGCCAGCGGGACGTCGGCGGCCCGCACGGCGACTGGAAAGCCCGCCGCCCCCAAGGCGAGCGGGAAGCCCGCGACAGCCAGGGCGAGCGGGAAGACCACGGCGCTCAACACCAACCGCCGGGCCAGCCAGCCCGCCTTGCGGGCCGCAGCCTCCTCGGCGCCGGACGCCGTGGCCACCAGCGACGGCGAGGCCGGCCCCCGGTCCCGGCTGGACGTGCGCAAGACCTACAAGCTGTTCATCGGCGGCGCGTTCCCCCGGTCCGAATCCGGCCGCTCCTACCCCGTGGCCGCGCCCGGCGGCGCCCTGCTGGCCCACGCCGCGCGGGCCTCGCGCAAAGACGCCAGGGACGCCGTGGTCGCCGCCCGTAAGGCCGGGCCAGGCTGGGCCGGCGCGACCGCCTACAACCGGGGTCAGGTGCTTTACCGTGTGGCGGAACTGCTCCAGGGCCGGGCGGCGCAGTTTGCCGAGGAAATCGTTAAGAATGAAGGCCTTTCTGGACCGGAAGCGGCGCGGACCGTGGCGGAGGCGATCGACCGGTGGGTCTGGTACGCCGGCTGGCCGGACAAGGTCGCCCAGGTGGCCGGCGCCGCCAATCCCGTCGCCGGGCCGTACTTCAACTTCAGCGTGCCGGAGCCGACCGGCGTGGTGGCGGTGCTCGCCCCCCCGGAGTCCAGCTTGCTCGGCCTGGTCAGCGTGCTCGCCCCGGTGGTCGCGACCGGCAACACGGCGGTGCTGGTGGCCAGCGAGCCCGCGCCGCTGCCCGCGGTGACCCTGGCCGAGGTGCTCGCCACCTCGGACGTGCCCGGCGGAGTGGTGAACATCCTGACCGGGCGGCTGGCCGAGCTTGCGCCGGTGCTCGCCGCGCACATGGACGTGAACGCGATCGACCTCACCGGGCGCCGGCCGGCGCCCGCGCCGAGCTCGAGCGCCTGGCGGCGGGTAACGTCAAGCGGGTGTTCGCCGCCGGGGAGGACTGGGCCGCGCCGCCGTCGCCGGCCCGGATGCTCGCCTTCCTGGAGATCAAGACCGTCTGGCACCCGGTTGGGGTCTGAGCCGCCCGGCCGGTGCCCGCACACCGGAGCGACAGATGCCAGCAGAGCCGGTTATTTCCGTCCGGGGCGAGGCCACCCTCGAAGTCGAGCCCGAGATCGCCGTCGTGTGGGTCGTGGTGATGGCGCGCGACGCGGACCGGCACAAGGCCGTGGACCTGCTCGCCGGGCGGAGCGGCCGGGCCGGCGACATGATCAAGGGGTACGGCGAGGCGATCGAGAAACTGGAGAGCCAGCCGGTTAGCGTGCAGCCAGTGTTCAAGGACGGCCGGATCCGCGAGAAGGTGTCCGGTTACCTGGCCCGGGCGGGCTTTACCGTGACCGTCCGGGACTTCGCGGTCCTCGGCGAGCTTGTGGCGGGCCTGGCCGATGCGGACATGGTCACCGTGACCGGCCCGGATTGGCAGCTGCGGCCGGACAGCCCGGTGTACCGCGCCGCGCGGCTGGCCGCGGCCAAGGACGCGACCCGGCGGGCGGGGGAGTACGCCGAGGCGTTCGGCGGGCGGATCAGTGGGCTGGTCGAGGCGGCCGACTCAGGGCTAATGGGCGACACCGGGCGCGCCACGTTCATGGCCGCGGCCCGCGCCGCCCCCGCGGCTGCCATGGCCGGCTCCACGCCGGAGTTTGACTTCGACCCCGCGATGCAGACGGTGAGCGCCCAGGTCGAGGCCCGGTACACGATGACCGCGCCGCATTTCGGCGACTGAGCGCGTCAACCTAGGCTTGCGTCATGGACGACTACGAGCTGGCTCACGAGTACGAGACCGTGAATGTGTACCGCCGTGGCGGCGCGGCGAAGATCGAGCTGAACCGCCCGGAGACCCGGAACGCGTGGAACAAGCAATTCGCCGTGGACGTGGTCGGCGCCATCCGGGCCGCCGGGGATGACCCCGGAGTCCGCGCCGTGGTCATCACCGGCGCCGGGCGGGGGTTCTCCAGCGGAGCGGATCTCAAGGCCAGCCTGGCCGAGGACGAAGAGGGCGGGCGGCCGAACGTGTATCGCAGGCTGACCGAGCAGTACCATCCGATCATCGTCGGGGTCCGTGAGCTGCCCAAGCCCGTAGTGGCTGCGGTGCACGGCGCCGCCGCCGGGATCGGGGCGTCCCTCGCACTCGCCTGCGATCTGGTTGTCGCCGCCGAGTCGGCCTACTTCCTGCTCGCCTTCGTGAACATCGGCCTCGTACCGGACGGCGGCTCGTCGTTGCTGGTGCCGGCCCGGGTGGGTTTCGCCCGGGCCGCGGAGATGGCGATGCTCGGCGAGCGGGTCAGCGCGCGGCAGGCCGTCGACTGGGGCCTGATCAACCGGGCGTGGCCGGACGAGGAGTTCGCCGCCCACACCGACGAGCTGGTCGTGCGCCTCGCGGCCGGGCCGACCACGTCGTACGCGGGCGCCAAGCGCCAGCTGAACCACTGGCTCTACGACCGGATGAACGCCCAGCTCGAACTGGAGGCGCAGATCCAGCAGGAGTCGGCGGGGTCGGCCGACTTCCTGGAGGGCGTCAAGGCCTTCACCGAAAAGCGCGCGCCGCAGTTCACCGGCGCCTGACCGCCCGGCCGGGCGGCGGGCGCTAGATCTCGCCGAACAGGCGGTCGCCGGCGTCGCCTAGGCCCGGCACGATGAAGCCGCGCTCGTTCAGCCGCTCGTCGAGGGCGGCCGTCACCACGCGGACCGGGATCGGGCCGGCGCCGGGGAAGGCGGACTCCAGCCGGGCGATCCCCTCGGGAGCGGCCAGCAGGCTGACCCCGGTGACGGCGCCGGCGCCCCGCTCGATCAGCATGCCGAACACGGTCTCCAGGGTGCCGCCGGTGGCGAGCATCGGGTCGAGCACGAACACGGCACGGCCGGTCAGGTCGGCCGGGAGCCGGTTGGCGTAGGTGCTGGCGACCAGCGACTCCTCGTCCCTGGCCAGTCCCACGAAGCCGACCTCGGCCGTAGGGAGCAGCCGGGCCATGCCGTCGAGCATGCCGATGCCCGCGCGCAGCACAGGCACCACGAGCGGGACTGGCCTCGCCATCTTGACCCCGGCGGCGTCGGCCACCGGCGTGCGGATGGTAACGGGACGCACCGGGACCTCGCGGGTCGCCTCGTAGGCGAGCAGGGTCACCAGCTCATCGGTGAGACGGCGGAACGTGGGCGCCTCCGTGGTCTCGTCCCGCAAAACGGTGAGCTTGTGGGTGACCAGCGGATGATCGACAACCAGAGTCTGCATGACGGGTAGTGTCCCAGCCGGGTGATGCCTCGTGTCCGGGTCCCGCCGAAATCTGCTGCGGTGAGCCGGCCCGCTCGCCATCTCCGGCCGGGCCTGCCGGGCTTGCCGGGTCTGCCGGGCTTGCCGGGCCTGCCGGGCTTGCCGATCCGGCCGGGCTTGCCGGGCCTGCCGGGCTTGCCGGGCCTGCCGGGCTTGTCGCGCCTGCCGCGCCCGGCGAGCCTGCCGCCCGGCTGTTGGCGGGCCGGCCGCGCAGCAGTGACGCGAGGGCCGCGATCGCCGCCAGCGCGGTGGCCACGGCCAGCACCACCGACAGGCCCTGGTGGAACGGCCCGGAGATCAGCTCCGGGAAGAACTGCCTGCCGGTGAGGACCCGCTGGTGCGCGGCCGACAGCGAGGACAGGGCGCCGCGGGCGGCGAGGACGTGCTGCACCGGGTTGACCCCGAGCACCGCCGCGAACAGCGACGCGACCGGCGGCAGGGACCCGATCTGGTGGGCGAGCGCCGGCGGCACGCCCTGCTGCTGCAGGCCGCTGGTCAGCGTTCTCGGCAGGCTGTCCGCCAGCCCGGCGATCATGAGCGAGAAGAACACCCCGATCGACAGCGCGGTGCCGGAGTTCTGGAAGGTCGCGCGCATGCCCGACGCCGCGCCCCGGTGCCTGGCGGGCACGCTGCCCATGATCGAGGAGGAGTTGGGCGCGGCGAACATCCCGCCGCCAATCCCGTTCAGCCCGGTGATCAGGGCAAACACCCAGTACGGGAAGTCCACGGGCAACAGCATCAGGCCGACGAAGCTGACGCCGAACACGACCATCCCGGCGGTCGCGATGCCCCGGGCGCCGAACCGGTCAGAAAGAAAGCCGGATGCCGGGCCCGCGATGAGGATTCCGCCGGTCAGCGGGAGCAGGAAGATGCCAGCCCACAGGGGCGTAGCGGCGTAGTCGTAGCCGTGCAGCGGAAGCCAGATCCCCTGCAGCCAGATGATCAGCATGAACTGCAGCCCGCCCCGGGCGATGGACACCGCCAGCCCGGCGATGTTCCCCGCGGTGAACGCCCTGATGCGGAACAGGCTGAGCTGGAACATCGGCTCGGCGATCCGGCTCTCGATCACCACGAAGGCCGCGAGCAGGGCAAGCCCCCCGGTCAGCAGGACGATGACCACGGGATTGGCCCAGCCCATAGCGTGACCGTGGTACGGCTGGATGCCGGTGGTGATCGCGATCAGCACTGCGCCCAGGCCGACGGCGAAGGTGACGTTGCCCCACCAGTCGATGCGGCCACGGTGCCGTTCCCCGCTGTCCCGCAGCTTCCGGTAGGCCCACAGCGTCCCGAACACCCCGACCGGCACGTTCACCCAGAACACCGCGCGCCAGTCAATGGCGGCCAGAATGCCGCCCGCGACCAGGCCGATGAACTGGCCGGCGATGGCGGCGACCTGGTTGGTGCCGAGGGCGAACCCGCGCTGTTCGGCGGGGAACGCGTCGGTCAGGATCGCGGCCGAGTTGGCCATGAGCATGGACCCGCCGACGGCCTGCCACACCCGCCAGCCGATCAGCCACAGCGCGCCGCGGGCGCCGTAGTACGGATCGAACGACAGCAGGATCGACGCCAGGGTGAACACGGCGAAGCCCGCGTTGTAGATCTTGACACGGCCGAACATGTCGCCCAGGCGGCCGAGGTTGACCACGAGCACGGCCTGGACAAGCCGGTACCCCATGATCATCCACAACAGGAAAAAGACGTTGCCCGGCGCCAGGGGATCCAGGTGGATGCCGCGGAAGATGGCGGGCATCGCGATGATGACTATGGACCCATCGAGGGCGGACATGAACACGCCCGCCGTCGTGTTCGACAAGGCCACCCACTTGTACCGGTCGCCCGTTCCCGCGGCGGCGCGTCGCCTGGCCAACCGCATCAGAGGCGCTGCGCCAGTCGCTCGAGCAGTGGCGCGACCGCCATGAGTTGCCTAAGTTCCGCCGGTGTGAACCCGGTGGACAGGGCCTCAGCCAGTTGCCCGGTCCGCACGCCCCGCTTGTGCCGCAGCACTTCGAGGCCGGCTTCGGTGACCGACAGGACGACCCGCCTGCCGTCGGCCGGGTCCGCGTGCCGCTCGATCAGGCCTCGGGCCTCGAGCGCTCCAAGTGTCGTGCCCATCGACTGCGGGCTGATCTGCTCCATCTTGGCGAGCGTGCCCGGGGTGGCCGGGCCAATGCGATCCAGCCGGGCCAGGGCCGTGCTTTCCGGCAGCGAGAGTTCGCCCTCCGGGCGCACCTGGCGCAGGCGCCGCACAACCAGGCCGATGCTCACCCGCAGCGCCGCAGCGATCTCCCTGACATCCGGATCCCCAGCCATTCCATCAGTCTAAACTGATAAGTCTTAGCTTACAAATTTGCGCGAGCCCGGTGCGGCCCAGCCGGACAACTGTTGGCGCTGTGGCTGTCGGCGGGAGTGGGTCGCGTTGGTAGAGCGATGCCCGGCGGGAGCGAACGACGTGGGATAAAGCGCGAGCGGAAATCAGCGCGCGGAAACTGGGCGGCGCGGGTGAAGCGGACGAGGCGTCAGCGGGCGGGGCGGGAGTCGGCGGCCCGGGGTAGAGCGCGAGCGGAAGTCAGCGCGCGGGGCGGGCCAGATCGTCCGCGAGCCGCGCGATCCCGCTGGCCCAGTCGGAGATCTGCGCCAGCGGGAGGTACGCGGTCCCGCCAGCCGTGTGGTCCACCATCGGCGACGCGAGGAAGCGCTCCGTGCCCTTGGCGTCGATGAAATACACCACCGAGGTGTGGATGATGTCGGCGTTCGGGCTGGGCGCCTCGACCGCGATGTTGTAGTTGCGCCACACGGTCCGCAGGGCGGGCACCGGCCCGGTGAAGAAATGCCAGCTCGGTATGATGTTCAGCCGGTGCGCGGTGGAGTACGCCGCCATGTTCTGGACCGTCGCGTGGTACTGGTTCACGTTGATGGCCACGAACACGACCTTGCTGGCCTGCGCTCCGAGCTGATGGTAAGCGTTGACGAACTCCTGCGACACGATCGGGCAAATGTCGGTGCAGTGCGGGTCCATGAACTCCAGCACCACGACCTTGCCGCGCAGGCTGGCCAGCGTCATCGTGTGGCCGTGCTGGTCGGTGAGCCGGAATCCCGGCGCCCGGACCCCGGGGACCGGGGAGAGCTGCATCAGGTTGGCGGTGCTGGTGGAGATGTTCCCCGGGATGCCCGACGGCCGCAGGTTGGCACCGGCATTCGCGTTGCGCTGGCCGACGAGCACATACGCCGCGTAGGCGTTCACGCCGATCAGCAGCACGGCGACCACGCTCAGGGTGATCCACATCCGGCGGCGGCGTCCGGACCGGCGCGCACTGGCATCGGGTGGCGGCTGCTCGGCGGTCCCGGTCGCCGCACCGGCGCCCGCCGGCTCGCCGTGCTGTCTTGCACCTGCGATCCGCACCCGGCCCTCCTGCAAAATGTCCGGGCAGTGCCCGCTTGCTCTATTTGGCGAGCATAACGCGACACCAGCCACCTCGCGCTCTCGCTGACACCGCGCCCGGGGCCAATGAGGGGCGGCCGTTCCGGGCGGGCCTCGTGCCGCCGGCGCATCCGCATGCGGTACAAAGTTCAACATGTCGGCGAACTCCGGCGAGCTGTCCGGGCGTACTTTCCTGATCACCGGCGGCAACACCGGGATCGGCCTGGCCACGGCCACCGGCCTGGCCAAGCGCGGCGGCCGGGTATTCGTGGCCTGCCGCTCGGCGGAGAAGGGCCGTGCCGCGGTCACGGGCATCTCGGCCGGGACCGGGAACGACGCGGTCGCGTTCCTCCCCCTGGACCTGGCGGACCTGGCCTCCGTCCGCGCCTGCGCGGATGAGTTCCTGGCACGCGGCGAACCGCTGCACGTGCTGATCAACAACGCCGGCGTCGGCGGGGCGCGGGGCCTGAGCAAGGACGGCTTCGAGCTGACGTTCGGGATCAACCACCTCGGTCACTTCGCGCTGACCGCCGCGCTGCTCGACCGCCTGGCCGCCAGCGCGCCGGCCCGGGTGGTCACCGTGTCCAGCGACGCGCACTACCAGGCCCCGGGGATCGACTTCGAGGCGGTGCGCCGGCCGACGGCCTCCCGGACCGGGCTGCGCGAGTACGCGGTCTCCAAGCTGGGCAACGTGCTGTTCAGCCAGGAACTCGCCCGGCGCGCGGCGGGGCGCGGCATCACCACCTACGCGCTGCACCCCGGGGTGGTCGCCTCGGACATCTGGCGGCGGATTCCCTGGCCGGTCCGCGCGCTGATGAAGCTGCGGATGCTGTCCACCGAGCAGGGCGCGGCAACCTCGCTGTACTGCGCCACCGCGCCGGAGCTGGCCGGGGTGAGCGGCCGTTTCTACGAGGACTGCCGCGAGCGGGCGGCCAGCGCGGTCGCCACCCCGGAACTGGCCAGGGCGCTGTGGGAGCACAGCGAAGCCTGGACCGCCGCCTGACCCACGGAGAGGTTCTCTGAGTCAGATTGCTGCGCCGGCGTGCCGCAGCAGGGAGTGGGTCAGCGAGTCCAGCAGGAGGTGGCCGGATCGGAAATAGGCCGCGGTGGCCCGGACCCGCTGGCTTGGGATGAGTTCAAGAACAGTCCTTGACGATGAGGGCGACCAGCAGCTGATGTCCAGCCGCATGCGACGCGGCGGGCGCAGCGGCCCCCGGGCCAGGCCAACCCCGAGCCGGCAGGCACAGCGGTCGTGATCGAGCTCGATCGGCCAGCGCAACAGGCTCTGGCCGATGTGCAGTTCGCCGCCCTGTCCCGTGCGCTGCCAGCTTTCCAGCGCGGCCACGCATGTCTTGAACGGAATATCGATGATCCGTGGAAACGACAGCCAGCTCACAGCGGCGCCCACGCCCGCGCCCATGCTGCCGTCGGCCAGCAGTGTTTTCTGTCGTTCGCGCCCCAGCACGGCGCGGATATCCGGGTAGGTCATTGGTACAGGAAAGCCCGGCCCAGCCGGGCGGCACATCGGGCGTATTCCCTAACTTGGCTTCGCTGGAGCAGCGTCTGCTTTAAGCGCGGCGCCGATCGCGGCTGCGTCCGGGCCGAGGCCGGAGCGCAGCAGCGGGATGCGGCGGGCTGCGATGGCCCAGATCTGCGCGCGGGCTGCTGCCTCGAGGCATTGCCAGTAAGGCCCGCCGACGCAGCCGAGGCCCCCGCCGACAATCAGGGCGTGCGGGTCTAGCACGTTGACGAAAAGGGCGACGCCCTGGCCGGCGGCGGATCCGGCGTCGGCGACGGCCTGGGCCGCGAGCGGATCGGAGTCGCAGCGATCGAGGACCTCTTGCGCCGTCCTGGCTCGTCCGCCGAGGGCACGGTACGCCGCCACCATCGCCGGTCCTGAGGCGAGCTCTTCGAGGGGGTACGGGCGGCCGTCTGGGCTCAGCTTCGGGCCGAAGGGCCCGCTGCCCAGAAGGATCGCCGCGCCATGCGCGCCCGGCCAGGCGACGCCGCCCAGAACGAACGTTGAGCTGATTCCGGTTCCGATCGACATGTAGCCGAACGACGGGAATCCTCGGCCGGCGCCGACCCGGGCCTCCGCATGGGCGGCAGCCCGGACGTCGGACTCGACGCACTCGACGCCGATCTCGACCCACTCCTTGAGGTCACCGGTGAGCCCTGGCACGACCACGTCAGTGGCGACCAACCCGTCAAGATCGACAAGCTCCGGCACGCTGACACCGACAGGAAAGCGCGCGTGCAGGCCCAGCTCGGAACGCAGGCGGGCCAAAATCGCGGTGAGCTTGCCGCGCAGATGGGCCGCTCCGAGCGTGGCTTGAGTCGGAAAGGCCTCACGGAACAGCACATCAACGCCCGGCAGCGTGACAGCCAGGACAGCCGTCTTGGTGCCGCCGATGTCGATGCCGACGGATACGCGCCTTGGCTCAGTTCGGCTCATGAGCGGACCGCCTTATTGCTCCCGCCAGGGGCGAGTGTGGTCGTGGATCACAGCAGCGGCAGGGTCGAAGTCGTAAGTGAGGTCCAGGGGGCCGAACTCACTGGAGACCGGAACGGGCCGGCCGTATCCTGCCGCCGATCGGACCGCGGCGCCCAGGACATCGACGATGTGAATGTCATGCTCGAGGTCGACGGCGGGCGAGCTTCCCGTGGCTAGTGCCAGCACCGCCCCGCGAAGGCCGTCAGTCCAGTTCCAGGTTCGATCTGGACTGGCGTAGCTGCGCCAATGACCCCAGTCGGCCCGGAACACCTCGATGCCAGTGGGATCCCAGTCGTCCCCGAGCAGGTTGGCGGTTCCCTCAGACCCGTACAACTCGACCGCGGTCCTGCGGTACGCCCAGACCGCGTGGCTGGCCATGATCGTGGACAGAGCGCCGCTGCGGTGCCGCATGATGAGGTGGCTGACGTCAGGGTCAACGTCGGCCAGTGGCGTGCCATCGAACTCGCGGACGATACCCGAGGTGTGCTGCAGCATGCGCGCTTCGGCCACGGGGCCCAACAGCGCCGTGAGCGTTTTGATGTTGTAGATAGCGAGGTCACCGAGGGGACCGACCTGGCTGGTGTGATACCACGGCGCCCAGGTGGAGCCGGCGTTGCCGTACATGGCCCTGGCCGAATGGACCTGCCCGGCGACGCCCGAGGTGACCAGGGTCCACAAGAGCCGCATGGCCGGCGACATCTGGACGAACGGCGCTACGATCAGCAACCTGCCACGAACGCGTGCCGATTCTGCAAGACGGCGGGCACTGTCGGTGTCGAACGTCAACGGCTTCTCGACCACGACATGCTTGTCCCGCTCGAGGGCACGACGAGTCAGGTCGGCATGGCTGTCCGGCGGAGTGGTGATGACGACAAGGTCGACATCGGCGCCGAGCACATCGGCGGCATCCGTCACCAGGTGTGCGTCCGGCCGTGCGCGGAGGAACTGGCCCCAGGCCTCGGCCCGCCGCACGCAAACGGGTCCGGCCGCGGCGTAACCGCTGGCGACGAGCGAGTCCAGGGTGCGCAAATACGCGCGGGCGGCGCTGCCACCGCCGATAACGCCCACCGTGACCCGCGACGTCGCCGGGCTGGTCGCTACCCGATCCAGACCGTCCTCCAGTCGTAGTTATTCAAGCGGCGCCCCGGTCCTTGTCGGATGCACCCCGTGCACATTGGCGCCCACACCGTCGATGACCGGCGGGAACAGCGGGATGATATACCCGCCGTCAGAATAGTCGATCTGCTGCATTTCGTGGATCACCGGGAAGCGCTTGACCGGGTCGACGATCTTCAGCGCCTGATTGAACAGGGATGTATAGCGCGGATTGTTGTAGTGGCACTCATTGTAAGGCCCTGATGGGACGAAGAACTGGGCCACCGATGGCAGGTAATACTGGTAGAAGGAAAAGTCTTGGGCGAATGCCCATTTCAGGTACTGGGGCCCGTAGAATTGGGTGACTGTGACCTGGCGCAAGGAGATCGTAACACCACCAGCCGTCGCCTGCTGGGCGAAAGCTTCCGCTGATCCGGATGCGCCTTGAGCGATAGGCGCCGACACGAGCTGAACGTGCAGATTCTCGTGTCCGGCCGCCTTCAGCAGCGCTCGTGCCTGAGCCGGATCGTAGTGGCGCTGGGCCAGGCTGGTGTTGTAGGACGGATCGAAGCGGGAGAACACGTCATTTCCAATGGTCCCGTGGCCACCGAAGACCGCATTGAGCATTTGCGGTCGATTCGCAAGCAGGCGCATCGCCTGGCGAACACGCACGTCATTAAATGGGGGGACGTCTACTCTCATGGTGAATGGCACCCACCCGCCGCCATTGGATATGACAACGTTCGAACCCGACGCCTGCAGGGTCCGGCCGCCAGCGGACGACAGCTGATTGACCATATCTGCCTGTTTGGACGTCAGCGCGTTGAGCTGGCTGGCTTCGTCCGCGAAGTCAGTTATTACTACCTTGTCGAGGTAGGGCTGGCCGCTTCGCCAATAGCCATCGTAACGTTCGAATACGCTTTCCTGGCCTGGCGTAAAGCTGGCAAATTTGAAGGGCCCGGTGCCAACAGGTGCCTTGGGGTCGTAACCGACCGGGACAATGTTGTAATAGTAGTTCGCCAGCGTCTGATCGAGAATCGCGTATGGGGTGTGGCAGGGGATCTTCACCGTACGCGAATCGAGTTTCTTCATGCCCGCAGTGTCGACCGCGGCCAGGGGCGCAGCGCCCGGCAATGGCGCCTTCGGGTTGACGATGCGCTTCAGGCTGTACATCACATCGTCAGCGGTCAAGGGCTTCCCGTTGTGAAAGGTGACCCCGGGCCGCACGCGAACCACCCAGCTGGTCGCATCCGCGGAGGGCGTTAGTTCCTCTGCGAGGATCCGAACGAGACGCGCGTCCGGCCCGAATCCGATCAGCGGTTCATTCAGCTGGAAGATGCGCGCGAAGTCGACTGTGGTAATTGCGGACTGCGCATCCAGGCTGTCGGCGCTCGAACCGCCGGTCAGCGCGACGCGCAAGGTTCCGCCCTTCTTGACCTGGGGGGCAGAGCTGACCGGCTTGGGCGCTGGGGATCCGCCGCATGCGGCGATGCCGAGCCCGGGGACCGCCAGGGCGCCGGCCGCGGCCAGGCTCTTCAGCACAGCACGCCTGTCGATCTCGATGTTGACTCGGTTTGGTGGCCAGCTATCGGGAGGGTTCGGGATTGCACTCATGGGGACCTCACTCGCTTGCCGGGGCAGGAGAGCCGGCCGACTCGGCAAGGAAGCGCGGCGCGACTCCGAATATGAAGCTGGCGGCACTCTGCGGCGCGAAATAGCTGTGCGCTATCCCCTTCGGCACGTACCACCCATCGCCGGGATGTAGCTCCAGAAATTCCCGGCCGCCGCCGGATCCGATCCTTACTCCGAGGACGCCGTCCAGCACGTAACCACTCTCGTCGCCGCCGCGGGTCTGCCAGTCGCCGCGTTGTCCGGGATAAAGCTCGGCCACGGCGACCGTCAGATGTTCTGTGCTCACGAGCAGACCCAGCGGAACGGGCCCCGGGTATCCGGCCTCAAGGCGCCAGCGGTGGTCGGCCGTGCGGAGCACGCGGATGCTGTCAGGGGCAGGCGCTGACAAATCGGTCGGGGTGAATCGCCCCAGCAGCTCGTCATTGCCGAGCCGGACGTCTGTGAGCAGGTCTATGGTTCGCGCGTACGAGCCGGATGAGCCCGTCGCGGGAGGGGGGGCGAACATCTCCAGGACGCGCAGCGGCTCTGTGCCTACCGAATGGGCGTGATGCCAGGTGTCGCGGCGGAAGAACGCCGATTCACCGGTATCGACCCGGTGCGCTTCACCCGTCTCCGGATTCGCCAGAACCATCGCGCCGCACAGGACATGCAGCACCTCGTCGGCTGCGAAGATCGTGCGGAAGTCATCAGAGTGCCGGAACGACGACCCGACTGGCACACCGAAGACGATCTGGTGGATCAGACCACTGGAGACGTAAATCCAATCGAGCACCTCACCGGACTCTGCGTCCCCCCAGACGTGCCGGGCCACCTCGGCGCTTCGCAGCGCCGTGGCGTGATCGAACGACGGCCGCGGTGATGGACGGTACTCGCTCATCACAGCTGTGGTGTCATGTCGGAGCCGACGGAGGCGGTGAACCGGTACCTGTCCCCAAGGAACGTGCCTTCCGAGATCTCGATTGGCCTGCCGTGCTGATCCGACGTGACGGCTTTGACCTGAAGCAAACATGTGCCGAGGGGTACCAGCAGCAGCTCCGACGCACGAGCGTCGGCCGGAATGGCGGCCACGCCATAATCCGCACGGGCCGGTGTGATGTCGTGCTCGCGAAAACCCTGGAACAGCGATGCATGCTCATAGCTCAGATCAGCCAGCGACGGCGCGAGCCATGCCGCCGCAATCGCCCGCTGCCAGCCCACCGGGACGCCGTCCATGAGCCGAACCCGCTCGAGTTCCAGTACGGCAGATCCAGGTGGCGCCCGCAGCACCTCTGCTTCGTCGAGGTTCGGCGCGCGCACCACACTGGCGAGTACGCGTGAGGTTGTCGCGAAGCCCCTATGGGCGGCCAAGTCGGTAAAGCCCATGAGCACATTTGGCTCAACTAGCGCGGTCACGAACCAGCCGCGGGTGCCGGCCGCCTTGACGCGACCCTGAGCCTCCAATTCGACCAGCGCGCGCCGGACGGTCGCGCGGCTGACGCCGAACCTGCGGCATAGCTCGCGCTCGGCCGGCAATCTGTCTCCCACCGGCAGCACGCCTTGGGCGATGGCATCGCGGACCGCCCGGGCCACCGACACGTAGCGCGGCTGCTCCGCCGGCGCCAGCCGACCGGTCGCAAGTTGCTCACTCACCACGGCAAGACGCTAACGTGCCAACCAGGGATCAATCAATGACCAACATAGGACCAATTAGGGCCGCTCGCCCGCGACCGCGGCGTGCGCAGCTGCCGCCTACGTGTCGCAGTTCACCGCTGCCGCGAGGGCCGACCTCGCTGCCGGGTTCCGCACCCGTTACGACTACAACAAGTCGGTGAAAGCCGCGCAGGCCGCGCCGGTTCCGTGACCGCCGCGGCCCGCATCCAGGCGATCGCCGCCGGGTCAGGAAACGCCGCCCTGCTCCTGGCCGCCGTCGGAGTAGGTGTAGGTGTAGGGGTTGTGCAGCACCCGCGTCTCCGGGATCTCCGGGTGCATCCCCTCGGTCCAGGCCTCGGGGCCGAGTTGCCCTTGCAGGTACTCCACCGTCTGCTCGACCGCCTGCCTGGCCTTCGCCACGTCCGCGCCGATGAGCCGGTGGTCGTGCTTGACCACCCGCCCGTTGACCAGAACCGTGTGCACGTCGCCGCGCTGCGCCTGGAACACGACGTGCCCGTAGGGGTGCAGCACCGGGACCATCACCGGTGAGCTGTCGTTCTTGATCAGCACGACGTCCGCCTTCTTGCCCGGCGCCAGGCTGCCGATCACCCCATCCAAGCCCAGCGCATGGGCCCCGCCCCGGGTGGCCCAGCTCACCACCTGCTCGGCACGCAGTTTGTGGTTGATCACGGTCTCGTCGCGGGCGTGCGCCTCCAGGTGCTCCCTGGCCCGGTCCGCGCTCAGTGTCGCGCGCATGGCCGAGAACAGGTCGCCACTCCACCACACGCTGGTGTCCATGGACAGGGACACGGGAATGCCGTGCTGGCGCAGCTTCCAGGTCGGCGGGTAACCCTGCCCGGCGCTGCACTCGCTCTCGGTGGACATCGATGCCGAGCCGCCGGTGGCCGCGATCCGGTTGTAGGAGTCGGCGCTCAGGGTCGCGGCGTGCACATAGACCGTGCGCGGGGTCATGAAGCCGTGCTCGTGCATGAGCCGGATGCCGTCGTCAGTAGTGACCTTCCAGACCCCGGCGTGTGTCGTGACCGGTACGTCCAGGTCACGCGCCACCTCGAAGGCCGCCTTCTCCGGGAAGTCCGGGCTGGCGGGCGGGACGTCGAAGGCCAGCTGGAAGCCGAGCATATCGTCGCTGCCGCTGAAGTTCCTGCTTACGAAGTCGCGGAACTCAGGGGCGGCCGACCACTCCCAGGGGGCTGCCTGGATGTTGCCGTAGCCCAGGACGAACCGCCCGGGCACCTCCTTGAGCGCGGCCAGCGCAGCCTCGGCGTGATCCACCGTCTGCAGGTTGTGCGACCAGTCCACCGAGGTGGTCACGCCGGCGTCGATCGCCTCGATCGCCGACACCAGGTTGCCCGCGTAGATGTCCTGAGGCCGGAACGACTTGCCCCACTGCAGGTAGTTCCAGACGAAGTACTGGGTTAGCGTCCAGTCGGCGCCGTACCCGCGCATCGCGGTCTGCCACATGTGCCGGTGCGTGTCGATCATGCCAGGCATGACGATGCCGCCGGTCGCGTCGATCTCGACGGCGTCCGCGGGCGATTCCAGGGCATGGCCGACCGCGGCGATCCGCTCACCGGAAACCAGCACGTCCGCACCACGCAGCACGTGATGCCCTTCGTCCATGGTCAGCACGGTGGCGTTGCGGAACACCACCGGCCGGCCCGGCGCAAAGTCCTCGGCAGCCGGCGTCACACCGCTTTGCGCCGGGCTGGGTGGGGTTGTCATTTCCTACCTCCGGGTCAAGCAGTGGTCGTTCTAGGATCGGACACATGTCCGTAGAGCGGTCAGGTCTAGCTTGACGGAACGCTGGCCTGTTCGCAGGCTGCTGCGGCGATCAGCGGCCGCTCAACCCAAGGAGCCACCATGGCCACCGTCGCAGCGGTCATCGCATCCACCCATCACCCGTTCTACTACCGGGCGAGCACCGCGACCGGGGATGACCGGCCGCCGTTCGCCGACGAGTGGGTGGCCAAGATCGAGGCATTCCGGGACACGCTGACCCAGGCCCGCCCCGACGTGCTCGTCATGGTGGGCTCCGATCACTTCCACCAGATCTGGCTGGACAACATGCCGCAGTTCCTCATCGGGAAGGCGCCGTTCTACGACGGGAACTTCTACAACGAGGAGCGGGAATTCGGCCTGCCGCGGATGTTCATGCCGGGCCACGAAGAATTGTCCGGGTACCTGCTGCGCGAAGGCATCGACGCCGGCTTCGACCTTGCGTTCAGCAATGAACTGAGGGTCGACCACAGCATCACCTGCCCGCTGATCACCCTGCGGCCAGCGACGGACCTGCCGATCGTGCCCGTGTACACCAACATCTTCGCGCCGCCGATGCCGCAGCCGAAGCGCTTCGTGGAGCTGGGCAAGACCATTCGCCGGCTGGTGGAGGCCTGGCCGAGCGACCAGCGGGTGGCGATCATCGGCACCGGTCACCTGTCGCTGGAACTGGGCGGGCCTCGGCAGTTCGGCCCGCACGGCCCCGACCCGGAGTTCGACCGCAAGGCGGTCGGCTGGATCGCCTCCGGCGACCTGGACTCGGCGCTGGCGGAGGTCAGCCTGGACAGCCTGTGGGAACCGGGCAACGCGACCCACGGCTTCATGGACTTCATGCTGATGATGGGGGTCGCGGGGGAGAACGCCAAGGCTGACCACGCCGACTCGCTGGACCTCTTCCACACGATGGAGGCCTACTTCACCTGGTACCCGAACGGGGTGGGCGCGTGAGCAAGTACCTGCTGAACAAGTTCCTGTACACCATCGACCGCGACCCGGAACTGGTCGAGCGGTACCGCGCCGACCCGCGCGGCACCGTTGCGTGGTGGGAGGCCGGCCAGGCCAACGTGATCCTCAACTGCCCCCAGGGGGACTGCAGCACCTGGCTGAAGTTCACCGACGCCGAGCGGGAGGCGCTGGCCGCCCACGACTACGTCGCGCTATTCGAGATGGGCGCGCACAACTTCCTCACGCTGACACTGTTCATCGCGCTGTTCGAGCGCGACTACGCCGAGCCGCTGGCGTTCCAGCGGGAGTACGCGGCCCGGCTCAGGCACTGGAGCGTGCCCTATCCCGACATCTCCACCTGACCCGCCAGGGCATGCGCGTGGCGCTGGCTACGGGAGCCCGTAGCCAGCGCCACGATCACAGGTTGCCCGGGGTTAGAACGGCCCGGGTCCGGGCTTGTCCGTCTTCGTGTTCGGGCTGGACAGCACGCACTGACCGATCCGGTTCCTGCCGACCGTGTTCGGCGCGGGCTGGCGCGGGAACAGGTGCGGACCGGTGTCCGCGTTGTCCCAGACGCGGCTGTTGCCCCGGCAGATCAGGCTGCCCGCGATGTTGTTGGACAGGATCTCGATGGCGTCCGGATCCGCGAGCCTGTTGCCACGGAAGGCCATGGTGTTGCCCACGTGCACCTGCACCACGCCCATCCAGCATGACAGGTAGCCGCTTATCCGCACGTCACCGCCGACGGTGCCGACCTCGTAGGTGCTGTAGACCGGGCTCTGGAAGAACTGGAAGAGCCCCTGCGGTTTGCAGTTGACGCCGCCGCCGCCGCCGGTCTGGATCACGTCCCCGCCGACTGTGAAGTTGTGCACGATGACGCCCAGCGGCCGGTTGGACCGCAGGTCCAGGCCAACGGTGGCATGGCTGGACAGCGTCGGCTTGTTCTGGTTCGGGTCGTCCAGGCACGCGAAGTTCGCCGGGTTGCAGCCCATGAGCAGGACCGCGCCCACGTTGACCTGAACGTTGCCCTTCACGGTCAGGCTGGACTTGCCGGTTCCGGTCGCGTCATTCAGCGCGAACGCCGCGAGCAGGGCCGAGCCCGCGGTGACCGTGAGATTACCGTTGACGACCGCGCGCCCCGCGTTGACCGCGCACACTCCGTTCACCACCACATTGGAGTGCGTGCCCGTGAGCACGCCCGGCGCCGACGGAGTGCCCGAGCAGGCGGTGGTGCCGCTGGTGGCCGCCGCGCCCGCGGCGGTGACCGGCCCGGCCGCCAGCAGGCCCCCGACGACCGCGCTTGTGAATACAAGGCAGGACAAACCTCGCAGATATCCCCTCATGGCGTGATTCCTCCCCTTTCGCCCCGGGTCTATCGCCGATTGGCTTGGGAACAGTAACAGAGCGTGCCAGGCCGGCGCATCACCCGCCGCGGAGGGCGGGAGGCAGGTTTAGGGCGGGGTGGCACGGGAGCCGGCCTCGCTGACGGCCTCAGCCGGGGGTGGCAAGCGCCAGGGCCAGCAGCGCCGTGGCCGCGGCCACCTCGATCAGGGCGCCGAACACGTCTCCGGTCATGCCGCCAAGGCGCCGCACCGCAATGCGGCGTAGCAGCTCGGCGGCGAGAAGGCCGGCCAGCACTGCGACCGCGGCACGCAGCGCTGCCGCCGGGCCCGCCACCACGGCCGCGGTCCCGGCCGCCACCACGAGCACGGCGGCGCCCGCCGCGACCCGGGCCCGAGCCGTCGTCGCGGCGGCGACCAGGGCGCCGAACCCGCCCGGGCGGGCCGCGGGGGCGCCGGGCCCGGTCGCCAGCACCACCGCGACCCGGCCGGTGACGGCGGCCAGCAGGACCGCCCCGGCGCCGGGCCAGCCCGGGTTCACCGTGGCCAGCGCGGTGATCTGCACCAGGACCGTGAACAACAGGGCCGCTACGCCGAACGGCCCGACGTCGGACCGGCGCATGATCGCCAGGGCCTCATCGCGGGGACGGCGGCTGCCCAGCCCGTCGGCCGTGTCGGCCAGCCCGTCCAGGTGCAGCCCCCCGGTCAGCAGCGCGAGCACGCCGATCGCCAGGACCGCAGCCAGCAGCCGGCGCGGCGCGGAGTGGCCGCCGGCCTCCACCGCCAGCAGCACCCCGGCCGCGGGAACCGCGAGCAGCGCGCCGGCCGCGGGCAGCCAGAGCACCGCCCGGGCCGCTTCGCGCCGGCCGATCTCCGGGGCGGCCCGCACCGGAAGGATCGTGAACAGTCCGAAAGCGTCGCGCAGCGCGGCCAGGCCGGCCCGCCACGGACGGTCCTGCCGGGTCGGCGGCGCCTGCGTCATCGCAGCCGCCGGGCGATCCCCGCCGTGCAGAACCACACCTCGTCGCTGTCCGCGGCGATGCGGGCGTTCAGCCGCCCGAGTTCGTCGCGGAACCGCCGGCCAGATGCCGTGCCGGGCACCACGCCGGACCCGATCTCGTTGCTGACCGCGACCACGTGCCGCCCGGTGAGCCGCCACGCGCCGACGGTCTCGTCGATGCGGGCCGCCAGCGCGCGGGCGGCGTCCTGGTCGCCGTCCCAGGCGCCGCAGTCGTCCATCACCCGGGCCAGCCAGGTGGTCAGGCAGTCCACCAGGACGGGGGGCGCGTCCGGCGCGGCCAGCACCTCCGCCAGCGCCAGCGTCTCCATCGTGCGCCAGTGCGGCGGGCGCCGCTGCTGGTGCTCGACCACCCGGGTGTCCCATTCCGCGTCGCCCGAGCCCGGTGGCGTGCCCGTCGCGACGTAATCCACCGGGCCGTCACCCGCGAGCATCCCCTCAGCCGTGGCCGACTTGCCCGACCTCGCCCCGCCCAGCACCAGCACTCGCCGCGCCAGCCGGGTGCGGGGGATGGGTGAGGCGGCGCCGCCGCCCAGCGCTGGCGCGGACGATTGTTCTGCTGCAGCAGCCCCGCCGGCCGGGGTGGCGTCCGGCGTCGGGGTGCCGTTCGCTGCCGGGGTGCCGTCCGGCGTCGGGATGCCGTTCGCTGCCGGGCTTGCGCTCGCGGCCGGGCCGTCGGGCGACGTTTGCCCGGCAGGAGAGTCAGCTCCGGGCCCTACGAGATCACCAGCCGTCAACTGGGCGACGTCGCCGATCACGACGACCGCAGGGTTCGTCACGCCGGCCAGCTTGACCGCATCGGCCAGCTCCGCCAGCGGCGCGGTGACCACCCGCTGGTGCCTCGTCCAGCCGTTGGACACCACGGCGCCCGGGGTGGTGGCGGGCAGCCCGGCAGAGATCAGCGTGTCGGCGATGGCGGCCAGGTGGTCCACCGCCATCAGCAGCACCAGGGTCATCCTGCTGCGGGCGAGGGCCGCCCAGTTGACCGAGCTGCGGGAGTCCCCGGGGCGGACATGCCCGGCGAGCACGCAGAAACCCTGGCTCACCCCACGGTGCGTGACCGGAATGCCAGCCGCGGCCGGGACGGAGATGGCGCTGGTGACCCCCGGCACGACCTCGACCGGAATGCCTGCGGCCAGGCACGCCTCGACCTCCTCGCGGCCCCGCCCGAACACAAACGGGTCGCCGCCCTTCAGCCGGACCACGGCGCGCCCGGCGCGGGCGTTTTCCACCAGCGCGCGGTTGATGCGGTCCTGGCGCATCGCCGGCCCACCCGGCACTTTGGCCGCGTCCACGACCTGCACTCCAGGCGCCAGGTCCGCCAGCAGTTCCAGGGGGGCGAGGCGGTCGGTCAGCACGACATCCGCCGCGCGCAGACGGCGCAGCCCGGTCACCGTGATCAGGCCGGGATCCCCGGGCCCGCCGCCCACGATCGACACCCGCCCGGTCTCCTGCTGCCCGCCGGCCGCCGGTTCCGTGGCTTGTTCCGCCAAACGGCCTTCGGCGTCAACCGTGTCCACCAGCCGATCGCGGAGTTCCGCGGCGCGGCGCGGGTCGCGGCCCGCGTTGACCGCCACGGTCACCGGGCCTGTCCGCCCGACCGCGGGAACCCAGGCGGCCGAGGCAGCCGCGTCGTCGGCCCGGGCGCACCAGACGTGCTGCCGCTCCGCGTCCGCCGCCACGGCCTCGTTGACCTGCGGCTGGTCGGTGCAGGCGAGCGCCAGCCAGGCGCCGTCGAGGTCGCCGGGCTGATAGGCACGCTGGTGCGCGGTGATCAGCCCGCGGGCCGCCATGTCGGCGAGAGCCGGGGTGAGCCGCGGGGACACCACCACGACCTCGGCGTCTGCCGCGCGCAGCCCGGCCACCCGGCGCAGCGCGACCGAGCCACCGCCGACCACGATCACCCGCCGGCCAGCCAGTCGCAGGCTGAGGGGGTAGACAGGAGCGTCGGGACGCGGCGCGGACGGGGTTCCCATGTCCGCCCTCACTCCTTGGCGCCGGATACGCCGGCGCTGTCGAAGGTCGCGACATCGCGCAGCACCCGGGCGGCCGCCTGCACGATCGGCACCGCCAGCGCGGCGCCTGACCCTTCGCCCAGGCGCATGTCCAGGTCGAGCAGGGGCCGCAGGCCAAGCGCGGTCAGCGCACGGCCTGCGCCGGGCTCGGTGGACACGTGCCCGGCCACCAGGCAGTCCACGACGTCCGGTGCGAACGCGCGCGCGGCCAGCGCCGCTGCACAGGCGATCACGCCGTCGAGCACCACGGGGGTGCGCAGCGCCGCCGCGCCCAGCATGAACCCGGCCAGCGCGGCGTGCTCCAGACCGCCGACGGCCGCCAGCACGGCGAGCGGGTCGGCCGGGTCGGGCCGGTGCTGGGTCAGCGCTCGCCGGATCACGCTGACCTTCTGTTCCCACATCTCATCGTCGATCCCGGTGCCCCGGCCGGTGACCTCCTGCGCCTCGGCGCCGGTGAACACCGCGATCAGGGCCGCGGACGCGGTGGTGTTCGCGATCCCCATGTCGCCGGTCACCAGGCATCGGTTGCCCGCCGCCACCAGGTCCCGCGCGGTCTCGATGCCGGCTTCCACCGCCCGCCGTGCTTCGTCCGTGCTCATCGCCGGTCCGGCGGTCATGTCCGCAGTCCCCGGCCGGACCTTCCGCGGCAGCAGCCCGGGCGCGGGCGGAAGCTCGGCCGCGACCCCCACGTCCACCACGCACACCTCGGCGCCGGCCTGCGCCGCGATCGCGTTCACCACCGCGCCGCCGGCCAGGAAGTTGGCCACCATCTGCGCGGTGACCTCCTGCGGCCATGGGGTCACCCCCTGGGCGTGCACGCCGTGGTCGGCGGCGAACACCGCGACGGCCGCGGGCTCGGGCAGCGGGGGCGGGCAGTCCCCGGCCAGCCCGGCTAGCCGCACCGACAACTCTTCGAGCGCGCCGAGGGCGCCGCTGGGCTTGGTGAGCCGTTCCTGGCGCTCCCTGGCCTGCGCCATCGCACCGGCGTCCGCGGGGGCGATGGCGGCCAGCGTGTCGGCCAGCAGGCTCGCCGGGTTTCCCCCGGGCAGCCCCCGCTGGCCCCACCGTTCGTCGTGGACGGCCCAGGCCAGCGGGCGCCGCCGGGCCCAGCCGGATAGTGCCAGCTCTGGCGCGGGCGGGAACTCGGTCACGTGGCCCACGCACAGGTAGGCCACGACCTCCAGGTGCGGCGGCAGGCCCAGCGCGGTAGCCAGTTCCCGCTCGTCGAAGAAGCTGACCCAGCCCACGCCGAGCCCTTCGGCCCTGGCCGCGAGCCACAGGTTCTGCACCGCGCACACGCTGGAGTACGCGGCGACCTGCGGCTGGGCGTGCCGGCCCAGGACATGCCTGCCGCCCCGGGTGGGGTCGCAGGTCACCACGATGTTGACCGGCGCGTCCAGGATCGCCTCGACCTTCAGGTCGCCGAACCGCAGCGCCCGTGATCGGGGCAGCGAACCGGCGAACACGTCCTGCTCCTTGCGCGCCAGGGCGCGCACCCGCTCGCGTACCGCCCGGTCCCGGACGATGAGGAAATCCCACGGCTGGCTCAGGCCCACGCTGGGCGCCTGGTGCGCTGCGGTCAGCACCCGGGTCAGCACCTCGCTGGAGACGGGGTCGGGCAGGAACCCATTGCGCATGTCCCGGCGCGCGGCAACGAGACGGTAGAACGCGTCGATGTCCGGGCCGGGCATCGGCTCGCCCGGCTGGGGCACGGAGCCCGTCATGACAGCACCTCGCGTGCGGCGTGCTCGCGCCGGTGTTCATCGCTCATGTTCGCAGCGTGATGTTGCCGGGCGTCGGGAACTGGGGCGTGACTGTCTGCCGCATGGTGGTGCTCATCGCTCATGTTCGCAGCGTGATGTTGCCGGGCGTCGGGAACTGGGGCGTGACTGTCTGCCGCATGGTGGTGCTCATCGCTCATGTTCGCAGCGTGATGTTGCCGGGCGTCGGGAACTGGGGCGTGACTGTCTGCCGCATGGTGGTGCTCATCTTCGGGGTGATAGTGGGGCACCTGCGGGCGGCCCACCTTGTCGGTGAACCCGGGCAGCGCCACCCGGTAAGCACATGTGTCGCAGTTCATCCGGATGTCACCGCCCAGTGCCTCGTCGTAGCGCTCCAGCACCAACCCGGCCAGCTCGTCGCAGCCGCCGATCAGCCCGGCCACGGTGACCTCCGGGTCGCGGCGCGCGGCGGCGAACTCCCGCGACTGGGTCACCACTCGGTCCGGCAGGACCCCCGGGAACAGGAAGTACGGCGCCACCACGATGCGGCGCGCGCCGAGCAGCACGGCCCGGTGCAGCGCCGCCGGCACCGACGGCTCGGCCAGGGAGATGAAGCAGAACTCCACCCCGGCATAACCCCGGCCCTCCCAGAGCAGCCGCGCCACCTTGGCGATCTCGGCGTTGGCGTCCGGATCGGTGGACCCGCGCGCGGCCAGCACCACGTGCGTGTCCCGCCGGGGCGCACCCGCCAGCGCGGCGTCGATCCTGGCCGCCAGGATGTCCTGGAGCACCGGATGCGGGCCGAGCGGGCGGCCGTAGCAGTATGACAGGCCCGGATGCCGCGCCAGCTCCCGCGCAAGCGCGGCCGGGATGTCGCCTTTGCCGTGCCCGGCGGCGGTGAGCACCAGCGGCGCCGCGACGATCGGCCGCGGGCCGCCGGCCCCGGGCTCGACCAGCCGCGCGACCGCGTCCGCCACGGACGGCCGGGCCAGCTCGATGAACCCGCCGTCTACCGTCGGGACCCGGCCCCGGGTGCGGGCTCGCACCTGCCCGACGAACCGGGTGAACTCGGCCACGCCCGCGTCACTGCGGGTCCCATGGCCGACGAGGAGCAAGGGCGGACTGGTGCTCATTTATCTGCCTCCCTCGCGGGCGCTTCGCTGGCTTCGGGAGGCTGGTCCTCGGCGCCGGGACCCCGCAACGGCGCCTGAGGCGCCTTATGCGGCGTTCGGCCCGGCGCCTGCGGCGGTTCCTCCTCGCCCAGTTCTTCCAATGGGTCGCCGTAGATCAGGGCGTTGAGGGCGGCCGCGGCGACGGCGGCGCCGCCCTTCTCGCTGATGTTGGTGACCGCAGGCAGCCCGCTTTCCCGCAGCGCCTGTTTCGCTTCGACGGCGCCCACGAAGCCCACCGGCAGCCCGATGACCAGCGCGGGGGCCGGGCCCCGGGCGAGAAGGTCGGCCAGGGCGGTGGGCGCGGTGCCGATCACCCACACCGCGCCGGGACCCACCTCACTGCCGGCCACCCGGATGCCCGCCGCCGCGCGGGTGATGCCGAGCACCCGGCTCAGCGCCGCGGCCTGCGGATCCGCCACCCGGCATACCGCCTTGCGGGCGGTGATTCCTGCGGCGGTCATTGCTGAGTCGGCGACCACCGGCGCGCCGTGGCGCAGCGCCGCCGCCGCGGCGGCGAGATCGGCTTCCTCGCAGACGATATCGGGGAGGTAGGTGATGTCGGCGCTGGCGTGGATCACCCGTTCCACCACGGCCCGGGTCCACGGCGGCAGCCCCGAGGTGTCCACACGCCCGCGCAGGATCTCATAGGACTGCTTCTCGATCGGGTGCACTACGCGGGCCATCGTGCCGTCCTCCCCGCAGGGAACCCCGTCCCTGCCGCGTCAGCCGCGGGCTCGTTCTCGGTGATCGCGTCCACCGGGCAGATTTCGATGCATTCGCCGCACCCCGTGCACCGGTCCGCGAGGACTGCCAGGGTCCCCCCGGCAGGTCGTATTGCATGCTCTGGACAGGTGCGCAGGCACGCACCGCAGCCCTGACACGCGCCGATCATCACCGGCGCTGCCATTTGTACCCTCTCGGGGTGACCATCCGGCCGGCGATTATCCGGGTGCTGGCCGAGCCGACGATGACCACGCTGCGCATGTCCGCAACAGCTGGGTCGGCGCCGGCCAGCGTCGTGACCAGCACCTGCTGGCCGGGGCGGAACGCGTCGCGCACAACGCCGACCGGGGTTTCCGGATCCCGGTGGCGGGCCAGGATCTCCAGCGCCGCGCCGAGCTGCCAGTCGCGGTCCTGGCTGCGCGGGTTGTAGAAGGCCACCACAAAGTCGCCCTCCGCGACCGCCTGGATCCGGCGCTCGATCACCTCCCACGGCGTGTGCAGGTCGGACAGGGACATGATCACGTGATCATGGCCGAGCGGGGCGCCCAGCAGGGCGGCGGCGGCCAGCCCGGCGGTCACCCCTGGCACCCCGACCACGTCGATGTCCGCGCCCGCGATCGCCAGGGCGGGGCTGGCCATCGCGTAGACGCCTGCGTCGCCGGAGCCGACCAGCGCGACCGCGTGCCCCTTGCGGGCTTCTGCCACGGCCGAGGTGGCCCGTTTCTCCTCGTCACCGAGGCCACTGCGGAGCACCCGGGTGCCAGGCCGGAGGACGTCCCGGATCTGGTCCAGGTAAACGTCCAGGCCGACCACCACTGAGGCGAGCCGGAGTTCGTCGATGGCCCGCGGGGTGACCAGATCGCGGTCCCCGGGGCCGAGCCCGACCAGGGCGAGCCGGCCGCGCGGCCGGATCCGGGCCAGCGCCACGGTGGCCATCGACGACTTGCGCTTGCCCACCACGAGTTCGTTGCCGCAGGTCAGGGCGGCTGCCTCGGCCACGCTGGGAGTGCCGACGGCGGCCAGCGCCGCCTCGCCCGGGTTGGGCACCTCGACGGCCGCGAGCTGGTCGGCCGGGTAGCTGTACAGCGGCCAGCCGCCCTGCCGCGCGGCCGCCACGATCCCTTCCTCCGCCGCCTTGGCGTCGACGGTGGCCAGCGCAGTCACCGAGTCCCGGGACAGCCCGCCCACGGCCAGCGCCTCGTCGAGCAGCGCGAGGACCTCGTCCGCGGCGACGCCCTTGCTGGCCCCGACGCCCGCTACCAGCGACGGCGGGCGCAGCACCGCGGTGTTCTCGTCGATCGGCACGATCCGGTCGGTCACCAGGATCCGGCGCAGGCCAGCCCCGCCGATGGCGACGGGGAGCGCGGGAAGCGGCCAGGTGGCGTCCGCCTCGAAGCCGACCTGCTCGCCGTCCAGCAGGGCTCGGCTGACCCGGGCGACCGCGCCCTCGGCGGGCCAGCCCAGTGCGTCCAGCCCGGGCAGGCCTGCGGCGTCGGTCGCCGTGGTGATGACCGGCTGGGCGCCGAGGAGGTCGGCGACCCTGGCGCACAGCACGTTGGCGCCGGCCGCGTGTCCGCCGACGAGCGCCACCGCGTACCGCCCCGCTTCGTCCACGCAGACCACGGCCGGATCGACCCATTTGCTGTCCAGCAGCGGGGCAACCAGCCGGGTGGTCGCGCCCACCGCCAAGAAGCACACCAGCCCGTCGCACTCCGCCCAGGCGCGGTGCAGCGCCTGCTTGGTCGGCCCGTCGTAGGTCCGGGTCTCGTTGGGCCAGGCCCCGGCCAGCCGGGCGGCGGAGGCGCGGCCGGCCACGGTGATGGCGATCAGCCCGATCACGGCGGCCCCCCGGGGCCGGGGCCGTGGGACTCGGCGTCCCCAGGGCCGGCCGGTTCCGTGGTAACCGTCGTCGCCCAGAGCAGGAACACCGGGTTGGTGGCGGCGAGCCGGTGCACGTCACCGGGCAGCGGGGCGAGCCTTGCCGCCTGCACCAGGGCGCCATCGGCCGCATAACCGGCCGCGGTAAGGGCGGCGAGCGCCGGTCCGGCCCGCTCCACCGCGGCGAGGGCCACCACGATCCGCGCCGGGCGCCGGGCCGCTACCGCCTCGATCACCGCGGTCCCGCCGCCGCCGACGAAGACCGCGTCCGGGTCCGGCAGCCCGGCCAGCGCCTCCGGCGCTTCGCCCGGCACGATCCGCACGTCTGCGCCGTGGCGGGCGGCGTTGGCCCGGACCCGCTCGCAGCGCAGGGCGTCGCGTTCCACCGCGATCACCGCCGCGCCGAATCGGGCGCATTCCACCGCGACCGACCCGCTGCCCGCGCCCACGTCCCACACCAGCAGGCCGGGGAGCGGGGCGAGCCGGGCCAGCGCCAGCGCCCGCACCTCGGCCTTCGTGATCACCGCGTCCCGGCTGTCGAACACCTCCTCCGGCAACGCCCAGCCCACGGTCCCCGGATAGCCCTGAAACCCGCCCGCGCCCGTGCTTCCGTCGCCCCTCGCACCCATGAATGTGGGTTTGGTGTTCAAAGAACAACAGCAAATCCACATCCATGACGGGTGGGAGGCGTGTGGGACCGGGATCTCCTTGGACGAGCTGAGCACGAGGACTACGTTCGGGTCCGCCCAGGTGCGGGCGGCCGCATCGGCGGGGGAGCACTCGGTGACGCGCTCGGCGCCGGCGCCGAGGTGCTCGGCGACGATGAGCCGGCGGTCCCAGCCGGTCAGCGCCGCCCCGATCTCCGCCGGGCCGCAGCCCGGGCCGGTGAACACCGCGACCTTGGGATACGCCCGGCACACGTTGAGCGCCGGGCGCGGGTCCCGGCCGTGCGCGCTGACCACGGCGGCGTCATCCCAGGTCAGCCCGGCCCGGGCGAAGGCCATGGCGACCGAGGACACCGCGGGCAGCACCGTGAACTTCAGGCCGCGCTCGCGGAGGGCGCGGACGATGCCGAAGAAACCCGGATCTCCGGAGGCGAGGACCACGGCGGCACCCTCGTGCGCGGCTACTGCGTCCAGCGCTGGCGCCAGCTCCCCGAGGACCATGGTGCGCGCATGTGGCGGCGCCACGGTGAGGTGGCGGCGGGCGCCGGCCACCAGGGTCGCGGCCGCCAGCGCCGCCTCGGCCCGGCGGCTCAGCCGTGAGCCGTCCATGCCCACGACGGTGATCATGCCGCGGTCACCCACTCGGGCCTGGTTGCCGCGACCACCCAGGCGCCGCTGAAGTCCACCATCGCCACGTCGGCGTCCAGCTTGCCCTGGCCGGCCCGCAACAGCACCGAGCGGACCCGGCGGCACAGCTCGTCCCCGGCGGGCCGCAGCAGGCCCTCGCGCTGCCAGATTTCGTAGGCGTGGCGGCCGGTGTTCGCGGCCGCGACCTCCGCCGCTATGGCTGCTGACCCCCCGGCGGCGAGGGTGACGTCGCCGAGCAGCCCGAGATCCACCTTGGACCGGGTGTAGTGGGTCATCAGCACTCCCGCCGCGAGCTTGGCCAGCTTGCCGGCCATGCCTACGAAGATCACCCGGTCCAGGCCCACGGCCAGGGCGCGCCGCAGTGCCGCGCCGGTGAAGTCACCGACCTCGACGAAGCACACCTCGGCCAGGTCTGGCAGCAGCGCCATCGCCCCCTTCTCCGTCCGCCCGCCGGTGCACAGCACCACCGTCCGCTCGCCCTGAGCGGCCATAACCGACACGGCCTGCTCCACGCTGGCCCGCCACGACGCGGTGGAAAACGGCCGGACGATCCCGGTCGTGCCGAGGATCGAGATCCCGCCGAGGATGCCCAGGCGCGCGTTGGTGGTCTTCCGTGCCATCTTCTCTCCGCCGGGCACTGAGAGGGTCACCAGCACCCCACGGTTTGCCAAGTCGGTAACCTCCGCCACGGCCTGGGTGATCATCGCCCGCGGGGTGGTGGTGATGGCCGGCTCGCCGACGTCGATGCCGAGGCCGGGTTTGGTGACGATGCCGACCCCCTCGCCGCCTTCGAGGATGATTCCGGCCTCGGTGCGCCAGCGCACGGTCGCGGTCAGGTGCGCCCCGTTCGTGACGTCGGGGTCGTCGCCTGCGTCCTTGACCACGACCGCGGTCGCCCGGGCCGTGTCAAACGTGCAGGACTCGACGGCGAAGCTGACTCGCCGGCCGCTGGGCAGGGCGACGTCCACGGTCTGCTGCGGCGCCTGGTCGCGCAACGCGGTGGTGGCGGCCTTGGCCGCGGCGGACGCGCAGGTCCCGGTGGTCCAGCCGGTGCGCAGCGCCTTGGGCCGCGCCTTGGCGGTGCGGGGCAGGTCCGGCTCGGTCAACTCGGGCTCGGGGCCCGGCTGGGTCCCGGGCTCGGGGCGGCCCGGCTGGGTCATGGCCCGGCCTCACGCAGCGCCGTGTCGGCCTCATGCAGCGCCGTGTCGGCAGCGCGCAGTTCGCGGCGGGCCTGCGGCGCGGCCCGGCGGTGCCCGTGGAAGTGGCCCGGGTGGTAAAGGTGTGAGCGGGCGCCGCTGGCCGCGAGCGCGGGACCGACCAGGAACAGCGTGTGCTTCCAGAGTTTGCGCGCGCGGACCGTCTCGGCCAGGGTCCCCAGCGTGCAGTCCAGGACAAGCTCGTCGGGCCAGGTTGCCCGGTAAGCCACCAGCACCGGCGTGTCCGGCGGGTATCCGCCCTCCAGCAGTTCCGCCTGAAGCTGCCCGGACCGGGCGGCGGACAGGAACACCGCCATCGTCGTGCCGTGCCGGGCGAAGCTGGCGATCTCCTCTCCGCGCGGCATGGGGGTCTTACCGCCGCCGAGCCGGGTGAGGATCACCGACTGGGCCAGTTCCGGGATGGTGAGCTCCCGGTCGGCCAGGGCAGCGACCGCGGAGTAGGCGCTCACCCCAGGGACGGTTTCGTGCGGCAGCCCCAGTTCGTCGCAGAGTTCCCGCTGCTCCTGTACCGCGCCCCACAGCGCCGGGTCGCCGGAGTGGATCCGGGCCACCACGAGACCCTCCGCCAGGGCCCGCTCGTAGAGCGCGCGGACGTCCTCCAGCGGCAGCGCGGCGGAGTCCACGATCTGCGCGCCCGCCCCTGCGTGCTCCAGCACGTCGGCGCTGACCAGGCTGGATGCCCAGATGACGATGTCCGCCGCCGCGATCACCGCGGCCGCGCGCACCGTGAGCAGGTCGGCCGCGCCAGGACCGGCCCCGATAAACCAGACCTTGGCACTCAATTTTCTGGCCTCCCTCGGGGACGTCGTGCCGGAGGCGCGCCAGGCAGCAGCGCGCTTGGTCGTGCCGGAGGCGCGCCAACCAGCAGAGTGGGAGGCATGGGCTCCGGGGGCTTGCCCCCGCGTAGCGGCAGAGTCTCGCCGCCGGGACGCAGCGCGGAGCGATGCGGCGTTCGGCCCGGCGGCTGCGGCGTGATGACTCGGCCTCTTGCAGGGCCATCTGTCGGCCGAGTCATAGCTTGCCTCCGCGGCGGGTCCGCCGGCCGGGCACCAGCAGCGTGGACAGGTACGGCGCCGGGCCGGTGACCTCGGCCGCCGGGCGGATGTCCTCGCCGGGCAGGCCCAGGCTGGCCCCGTGCACCGCGCCGTCCAGCCGGCCCGCGTCCCGGACCGCGGCGAGCACCTCGGGCAGGTGGCTGCCGCTCTTATACCCGACCACGGTGTCGAACCCGGCAAGCGCGGCCTTGAACAGCCCCATTCCCGCGGTCAGCGGCAGCAACGCCAGCGTCTCCCGGCCCTCGCACAACACGGTGCCGCTGCGCGCCGCGAGGTCCTGCATGGCGGTGATGCCGGGCACGGTGGCCACGGTCAGGCCGGGCACCCGCGGCCGGACCGTGCCCGCGAGGTAGGTGAACGTCGAGTAGACGTTGGGGTCGCCGATCGTGGCGAACGCGACCACCGAGGCGCCGCCCTCGAACGCCGCCACGGCCGCGTCGGCGGCGCAGTCCCACGCTGCCTCCCGCTCGGCCATGCCCGCGCCCTCGGTCAGGGCGAATGCCACCCGGGTGACCCGGTCGTGGGTCACGTGCGCGCGCACCGTCGCCTCCGCGCGGCCCTGCTCGCCGGTGGCCATGACCGGGACCAGCACCAGGTCGGCTTCGTGCAGCACGCGCACCGCCTTCACGGTGACCAGTTCCGGGTCGCCCGGGCCCATGCCCACGCCCACCAGCACCGGCGCCGTCATTTCACGGCCTCCCTTGCGGGCGCTTCGCTGGCTTCGGGGGGCACGGGGGTCCGGGGGTTGCCCCCCGGACCAGCAGAGCCTCGCCGCCGGGAAGCCGCAGCGCGGAGCGATGCGGCGTTCGGCCCGGCGGCTGCGGCGTGCCACTGCTGGTAGCTGGCAAAGGTTCCCTCATACCCGCGGCCGCCACGACTCGCCGGGCCAGGCCCGGGTACCCGGCCCAGTGCAGGTGCAGGTAGGACGCGTGCACGCCGGCCCGCACGAAACCCTCTTCTTTCCCGCCAAACGACCATGCGGGGGGCGCCGGGTTCCCCGGGACCACGGTGGTGCGGTGGAACTCGTGCCCACGGACGGCCGTCCCGGCTGATGCGAGCACCGAGGCGCCCGCGGCGACCGCGTCCCGGTACCCGAGGGTCAGCCTGGGGGTCATCCGCGCGGTCGCATCGAGCACTCCGCACATGGGCAGCCCGTCGAGTTCGGCGGCCAGGTACAGCAGCCCGGCGCACTCGGCCACCACCGGGGCGCCAGAGCGGGCGAGCCGGGCCACGTCCGCGCGCAGCGGCTCGTTGCCGGACAGGTCGCCGGCGTGCACTTCGGGGAACCCGCCGCCGAGCACGAGGGCGCCGGCGCCGTCCGGCAAGGCCTCGTCCCGCAGCGGGTCCACGGTCACCACGTCGGCCCCGGCAGCGGTCAGCAGTTCCACCGTTTCGGTGTAGCAGAACGTGAACGCCGCCCCGCCCGCGACCGCCACCACGGGCCTGCCGCCGCGCTGACCCCGATCGTGATCATGAGATGGGTGGCGCCGGGACGCCGCTGAAGTCATGATCACGGACGGCTCGGCCGGGCCGGCGACAGCGCTCGCCGGATCCCAGGGCGTGGTGGACAAGGGGCCAGCCTGGCGCGCCAGGCTGATCGCGGCGTCCAGGTCCACGGACTCGGTGATCAGGGCCGCGAGCCGCCCGATCGCGTCGCGGGCCGCGCCTTCCCGCTCGGCGGCGGGCACCAGGCCCAGGTGCCGGGACGGCACAGCGACTGCGTCGTCCCGGCGCAGCGCGCCGAGCACCGGCATGCCGATCCCGGCGAGGGCGTCGCGCAGGATCTGCTCGTGCCGCGCGGAACCGACCCGGTTCAAGATCACCCCGGCCAGGCGCACCGCCGGGTCGAACGACGCGAAACCGGAGACCAGCGCGGCGACCGACCGGCCCTGGGCTGAGGCGTCCACGACCAGGACGACCGGGGCGCCCAGCAGGCCGGCCACGTGCGCGGTGGACCCCTCCGCCGTGGCGGCACGCCCGTCGAACAGGCCCATAGCCCCCTCGACGACCGCGATGTCGGCGCTGGCCGCGCCGTACGCGAACAGCGGCGCGATCGTGTCCGCCCCGCACAGCACAGGGTCCAGGTTTCGTGCCGGGCGTCCGGTCGCGAGCGCGTGGTAGCCGGGGTCGATATAGTCCGGTCCGGCCTTGTGCCCCGACACCGCCGTGCCGCGGGCCGCCAGCGCCGCCATCAGCCCGGTGGCCACGGTCGTCTTGCCGTGCCCGGACGCGGGCGCGGCCACCACCAGGCGCGGGACGTTCACCACTCGATGCCCTTCTGGCCCTTCTGGCCGGCGTCCATCGGGTGCTTGACCTTGGTCATCTCCACCACGAGATCAGCCGCCTCGACCAGTCGCGGGTCGGCATCGCGGCCCGTGATGACCACGTGCTGGCGCCCGGGGCGGGCGGCCAGGGCGGCGACCACGTCCGCCGCGTCGACCCAGCCCCACTTGATCGGGTAGGTGAACTCATCCAGCACGTAGAAGCCGTACGCCTGCGCGGCGAGGTCCCGCTTGACCTGCTCCCAGCCCTCCCTGGCGTTGGCGGCATGGTCGGCCTCGGTGCCCGGCCGGGCGATCCACGACCACCCCTCGCCCATCTTGTGCCAGGTGACCGGGGCGCCCTCGCCGGTCTGCGCGTGCATGCGGGCCAGGGCGAGCAGCGCGGATTCCTCGCCGGTCTTCCACTTGGCGCTCTTGACGAACTGGTACACCACGATCGGCCAGCCCTGGTTCCAGGCCCGCAGCGCGAGCCCGAACGCGGCGGTGGATTTGCCCTTCATCTCTCCGGTGTGCACCACGATGAGCGCGCGGTTCCGCCGCTGCCGGGTGGTCAGCCCGTCGTCCGGGACGACCAGCGGTTTCCCTTGCGGCATTACGCCACCTCCCTGAGCGCTCTCACCGACTCGGCCAAGGGGGCGGCGGCCAGGTGCCCAAGCCGGAGCACGGCGCCGCCGAGGGACAGGGCCAGGGCGCCCGCCAGGCCCAGCCGGACCGGGCCGGCCTCGCAGTCGACGACCACGCTGTGCACCCCCGCCGCCGCCAGCAGCCCCGCCGCCCGGTGCGCGCTGGCCACCGGGTCCGCGCCGCTGGTGGCGCGGCCGTCGGTGACCAGGACCAGCAATGGGCGGCGGCGCGGGTCGCGGATGCGTTCGGCGCGGAGCAGGTCCCCGGCCCGGAGCAGGCCGGCCGCGAGCGGGGTGCGCCCGCCGGTTGGCAGCGCGGACAGCCGCGCGGCCGCCGTCTCGACCGAGAACGTGGGAGGCAGCGCGAGTTCGGCCCCGCTGCCGCGGAACGTGACCATGCCGACCTTGTCCCGGCGCTGGTAGGCATCCAACAGCAAGGACAGCACCGCGCCCTTGACCGCGCCCATCCTGGCCCGGGCCGCCATCGAGCCGCTGGCGTCCACCACGAACAGGACCAGGTTGGACTCCCGTCCCTCATGGCGCGCCTCCCGCAGGTCGCCGGGGCGGAGCAGCAGCCCGCCGCCCGGGACCCGGCCCCTGGCCACCTGGTACGGCGCGGCCGCCGTGAACGTCGCGGGCACGTGGATCCGGGCGGCCCGGTCCCGTGGGCGCTGCGCCCCGGTGACGTGCCCGGAGTCCGTGCGGGCCCGGGATCTGCGGCCCGCCGCCCCGGTCCCGGTTCCGGGGACTTCGAGCCGCTTGACCCGGAACACCGGCCCCGGGGCGGCGGGAGGCCTGGCCGGCGCGGCGCCCGGCCGTGGTGGGGCCGGCGCCTCCGCGGCCGGGCCCCGCGGCTGCCCGTCCGGCCCGGGATCCGGCGCGGCCTCCGCGCGGGGCGCCGGGGCATCGTGGCCCTGCGTGGCTTCGTGGCTGCCCTCGGGCGCCCCGCCGCCCGGCCCGTCATCCCCGGGACCAGGGTCGTCGTCGGGATCCTCACCGGCTCCGGCCAGCGCCCGGTCGAGTTCCTGCTCGTCCAGTTGCGGCGCGTCGAACGGCTGCCTGCGCCGCCGGTGCGGCAGCGCCAGCCGCGCGGCGGCACGCACGTCCACCGCGGTGACCTCGCCCCGGCCCTCCCACGCGGCGTGCGCGATCGCCGCCCGCGCGGTCACCAGGTCCGCGCGCAGCCCGTCCACGTCGAACGCCGCGCACACCGACGCGACCTGCCGCAGTGTGGCGTCGGGCAGGACCACGTCCGCCAGCAGCGCCCGGGCCGCGACGATCCGCGCCGCCAGCCCCGACTCGGCCTGCTGCCAGCGCCCGGCGAACCCGGCAGGGTCGGCGTCGTAGGCCAGCCGCCGCCGGACCACCTCGCCGCGCTGTCCGGCATCCCGCGGGGCGGCGGCCTCCACGGTCAGCCCGAACCGGTCCAGCAACTGCGGGCGCAGCTCGCCCTCCTCCGGGTTCATCGTGCCGACCAGCAGGAACCGGGCCGCGTGCCGGACAGAGACCCCGTCCCGCTCCACGTAGCAGGTGCCCAGCGCGGCGGCGTCCAGCAGCAGGTCCACCAGGTGGTCGTGCAGCAGGTTGACCTCGTCCACGTACAGCACGCCCCGGTGCGCGGCGGCCAGCAGCCCCGGCTCGTACGCCTTGACGCCCTCGGTCAGCGCCCGCTCGATGTCCAAGGCGCCGACCAGCCGGTCCTCGCTGGCGCCGACCGGCAGCTCG
Source organism: uncultured Actinomycetes bacterium (assembly GCA_963734725.1). Lineage (GTDB taxonomy): Bacteria > Actinomycetota > Actinomycetes > Streptosporangiales > Streptosporangiaceae > DASXKD01. The sequence goes on along the minus strand of CAVTIX010000008.1, from coordinate 73,218 downwards.
ACCAGCCGCGCCGTACGGGTGACCGATGGCGCTTCTGTTTCATGTGGACCGTCGGGGCAGGACGGGTCCGGGCCGGCGGGGTCACAGGAGAACCGGCACCCGGCCACGACCTCCACGTCGGGCAGGATCGCCGCCAAGCCGCGCACCATCGTCGACTTCGCGGTGCCCTTCTCGCCGCGCACCAGCACCCCGCCGATGCCCGGCGACACCGCGTTGAGCACCAGCCCCAGCCGCAGCTCCTCCATCCCCACGACCGCGCTGAAGGGGAACCCGCTCACTGTGCTGCCTCCCGGGGCAGTCGTCGTATGTGGTCGTTGTGACAACGCATACATTCTTTGGTGCGTTCTTTTGTGGGCGCTGCTACAACGACCACAAAAGGACATGGCCATCGGCGGGGGGCGCCGCGCGCTTTCACGGCTCGTCGCCCTCCAGGTCGCCCTCCAGCTCCAAGTACACCGACCTCAGCCCTTCCAGCGTCGCGTCGTCCGGCTTGGCCCACAGGCCCCGGTCGGCGGCTTCGAGCAGCCGTTCGGCGATGCCGCGCAGCGCCCAGGGATTCGACTTGCGCAGGAACGCGCTCGTCTGCTCATCGAACACGTACGAGACGGCCAGCTGCTCATACATCCAGTCGTCCACCACGCCGGCGGTCGCATCGTAGCCAAACAGGTAATCCACGGTCGCAGCCATCTCGAACGCGCCCTTGTACCCGTGCCGGGCCATGGCGGCGAGCCACCGCGGGTTGACCACGCGGGCCCGGAACACCCGCCGGGTCTCCTCGGCCAGGGTCCGGGTGCGCACCAGGTCTGGCATCGCCGAGTCGCCGATGTAGGCGGCGGGGGGGTTCCCGGTCAGGTGCCGCACCATCGCCACCATGCCGCCGTGGAACTGGAAGTAGTCGTCGGAGTCGGCGATGTCGTGCTCGCGGGTGTCGGTGTTCTTCGCCGCGACCGAGATCCGCCGGAACGCCGACTCCATGTCGGCGCGCGCCTCCCGGCCGTCCAGGCCCCGGCCGTAGGCGTACCCGCCCCAGACCGCGTAGACCTCGGCCAGGTCGGCGTCGGTGCGCCAGTTCCTGGCGTCGATCAGCGGCAGCAGCCCGGCCCCGTACGCGCCGGGCTTGGACCCGAAGATCCGGGTGGTCGCGCGGCGCCGGTCGCCGTGCGCCGCGGCGTCGGCGTCCGCGTGCGCCCGCAGATAGTTTGACTCCAACGGCTCGTCCAGGCCCGCCACCGCCGCGATCGCGTCATCGAGCAGCGCGATCACATGCGGGAACGCGTCACGGAAGAACCCCGAGATGCGCACGGTCACGTCGATCCGGGGCCGGCCAAGGTCGCCCGGCGGCGTCACCTCGAACCCGGTGACCCGCCGGGACGCGGCGTCCCACACCGGCCGGCACCCGATCAGCGCCAGCACCTCGGCGATGTCGTCGCCCTGGGTGCGCATGGCCGAGGTGCCCCACACGGTCAGCCCCACCGACCGCGGGTACGAACCGGTGTCAGCCAGGTGCCGCGCCACCAGCGACTCGGCGAGCGCGGCGCCCACGTCCCACGCGTTGCGGGACGGGATCGCCTTCGGGTCCACCGAGTAGAAGTTCCGCCCGGTCGGCAGCACGTTCACCAGCCCCCGGGTCGGCGACCCCGACGGCCCGGCCGGGACGTACCTGCCCTCCAGCGCGCGGAGCAGGTTGGCCACCTCGTCGGGGGTGCGGTCCAGCCGGGGCACCACCTCGCGCGCGGCGAACTCCAGCACGGCGACCACGTTCGGCGGCGCCTCGCCGAGGACCCCGGCGGCCACGGCGCCGGCCTTCTCCGGCTGCCAGCCCGCATCGTCCAGGCCCGCGACTAGCTGCCCGGCGAGCGCCTCCAGCGCGTTGACCACGTCCGCCCCGGTGTGAGCCGCCCTGGCCGCCAGGCCGGGGACATCGCCCGGCACGCTGACTGGCTGACCGGGATCGGCCAGGAGGGCCGTTTCGTTCAGCATGAAATGACCGGCCAGGGCGGCCCGCAGTCCGGGGAGAGCGCTGCGCCCGCCCCAGATTTGCGTGGCCCGCAGCACCGCCTGCACCGTCGCGGCCCGCTGGTCGCCGGCTGGCGCACTGCCCAGCACGTGCAGGCCGTCGCGGATGAGCGCGTCCTTGATCTCGCACAGGTACCCGTCCACGTGCAGCACGAAGTTGTCGAACTCCTCAGCCGCCGGGGCGGCATCCACGTGCAGGTCGTGGTGCAGTTGCGCGGCGGAGATCAGCTCCCAGACCTGGGCCCGGACGGCCGGGAGCTTGGCCGGGTCCAGCGCGCTGACCGTGGCGTACTCGTCCAGCAGCTGTTCCAGCTTGGCCAGGTCGCCGTAGCTGTCGGCGCGCGCCATCGGCGGGATCAGGTGGTCGATGATCGTCGCGTGGCCGCGCCGTTTGGCCTGGGTGCCCTCGCCGGGGTCGTTCACGATGAACGGGTACACCAGCGGCAGGTCGCCGAGCACCGCGTCCGGTGCGCACTCCGCGGACAGGCCGAGGCCCTTGCCCGGCAGCCACTCGCAAGTGCCGTGCTTGCCCAGGTGCACCACCGCGTGCGCGCCGAACCCGGCCTCCAGCCACCGGTACGCCGCCAGGTAGTGGTGCGACGGCGGCAGGTCCGGGTCGTGGTAGATGGCCACCGGGTTCTCCCCGAACCCGCGCGGCGGCTGGATCATCAGCACCACGTTGCCGAACCGCAGCCCGGCCAGCACGATCTCATCCCCATCGACGTACAGCTCGCCGGGCGGGTCGCCCCAGTGCCCGCGCACCGCCTCGCGCAAAGCGACCGGCAGCGCCTCGAACCACGCGCCATACCCAGCGGCGGGCACCCGCATCGGCGCCGCCGCCAGCTGATCCTCGGTGAGCCACTCGACGTCGTGCCCGCCGGTCGCGATCAGCGTGTGGATCAGCGTGTCGCCGTCCTCGGGGAACCCGTCGCCGGTGTCGTAACCCGCCTCGCGCAGCGCCCGCAGCAGCACTACCGCCGAGGCCGGAGTGTCCAGCCCGACGGCGTTCCCGACCCGCGCGTGCTTGGTCGGGTACGAGGACAGCATGATCGCCAGCCGCCGCTGCCCGGGCGGGACGTGCCGGAGCCTCGCGTGCGCCAGCGCGATCCCCGCCACCCGCGCGGCGCGCTCCGGGTCGGCTACATACTCCGGCACAGCGTCAACGCCCTGCTCCTTGAACGAGAACGGCACGGTGATCAGCCGCCCGTCGAACTCCGGCACCGCCACCTGCATCGCGGCGTCCATCGGGGTAAGCGCTGCGGACGAGGCGGCCCACGCCGCCCGCGACGAGGTCAGGCACAGCGCCTGGAGCACCGGCACGTCCAGCGCGGCGAGCGCGGCCACGTCCCAGGCGTCCTCGTCCCCGCCTGCGCTCGCGTCCCCGGCGACCGTCCCGCCCGCGGCGAGGACGGTGACGATCAGCGCGTCGGCCCCGGCGAGCAGTTCGTAAACCTCGGGGCCGGCCGCGCGCAGCGACGAGCAATACACGCACAGGGCGTTCCCGCCGCGCGCCTCGACCGCGTCGGCCAGCGCGTCCACGAACGCGGTGTTGCCGGACACGGCGTGCGCCCGGTAGAAGACGATCCCCACGGTCGGCCGGCCCGCCACCGCGGCGCGGTCCCCGTGCACGCCGTGGCCGGGCAGCGCCACCGGCGGCGCGAACCCGTGCCCGGTGAGCAGCAGCGTGTCGGACAGGAAGGCGGCCAGCTCGGCGAGGTTGGCCGGCCCGCCCTCGCGCAGGTACCCGAGCGCCTCCGCGGCCACCCCGGCCGGCACGGTGGACGCCGCCATCAGGTCCGCGTCCGGCGCCGCCTCGCCGCTGAGCACCACCGTGGGCAGGCCCTCCGCCAGGACGGCGGCCAGGCCCTCGGGCCAGCTTCTCCTGCCGCCCAGCAGTCGCACGATCACGCAAAACGATCCGGCCACCAGCCCCGGCACCTCGTCCGGCGCGGTCCGCGCGGGGTTGGCCAGGCGCCACGGCGCCCCGCTGGCCCGGGCGGCCAGCAGGTCGGTGTCCGACGCGGAAATCAGTGTGATGGCCTCCCTCGCGGGACGTCGTGCCGAAGGCGCGCCGGACGGCAGCGCGCTTGGTCGTGCCGGAGGCGCGCAGATCGGCAGGGTGGGAGGCGGGTCCTCGCCAGCAGCGCCGCGACGCGGCGTTCGGCCCGGCGGCTGCGGCGCGTCACTCATCTGTGACTCCCGGCGGTATAAGGCGCGTCACTCATCTGGGGTTCCTGGCGGGATGAACGGTAGCCCGGCGGGCGCGCCGTGGTCGATCAGGTCCAGCAGTGCGGCCGTGTCCAGATGGGCGGCGACCAGGTCGGCCAGGGTGTCCAGCTTGCGCTCCCGGATCTGGGCGAACGTGATGCGGCCGGGGTCGAAGGCGCGCCCGGCCGCGGCAGCGACCTTGCGGAGCAGCGCCCGCCGGAACCCGTCGCTCTCGAAGAGACCGTGCCACGTGGTGCCCAGCACCGCCCCGGCGACGCACCCGCCGGGGAACGGCTCACCACCGTCCGTGGTGACCACGCCGTGGTGGATCTCGTACCCGGTGACCTGCTCGCCGTCGCAGGTTTCCTGCCGCAGCCGGAGCACCTTCGCCCGGCCGAACGCGGCCGTGGCCGGGAGCAGGCCCAGCCCCGGGACCAGGCCCGCGCCGCTTTCCACGTCGTCGCGGATCTCCTGGGCGAGCATCTGGTAGCCGCCGCAGATGCCCAGCACCGGCCCGCCCCGCGCGGCCCGCTCCGTCACGGCCTTGGCCAGGCCGCGCTCGCGCAGCCAGGCAAGGTCGGCCACGGTGGCCCGGCTGCCCGGCAGGATCACCAGGTCGGCGTCGGCGATGTCGGCGGGGGAGGAGACGAACCGGACGGCCACCCCCGGCTCGGCGGTCAACGGGTCGGTGTCGGTGAAGTTGCTGATCCGGGGCAGCCGGATCACCGCGACCCGGAGCACCCCACCCCCCACCCCCCGCCCGCCTCCCCGTTCCCCCTTCACTGTTCCCCCTTCACTTTCCCCCTTCATCGGGCCTTGGCCCCCGTCGTCGGGCCCGGCGCCCAGGCTGAGCGAGTCCTCCGCGTCCAGCCAGAGCCCGGGGGTCCACGGCAGCACGCCGAGCACCGGCCGCCCGGTGAGTTCGCGCAGCCGGTCCAGCCCCGGTTCCAGCAGAGCGACGTCACCGCGGAACTTGTTCACCACGAACCCGGCGACCAGCGCCTGGTCTTCCCGGCTGAGCAGGGCGAGCGTGCCGTACATGGCGGCGAGCGCGCCGCCACGGTCGATGTCGGCGACGACGATCACCGGCAGGCCCGCCGCCCGGGCCAGGCCCATGTTGGCGATGTCGTGCTCGCGCAGGTTGATCTCGGCGGGGCTGCCGGCGCCCTCGCAGATGACCGCGTCGAACCGGTCCGCCAGGCCCGCCAGGCAGGCCAGCACGGTCTCCGCCAGGCGCGGCTTAAGCGCGGGGTAGGACACGGCGTCCGCCTCGGCGACGGGGCGCCCGAGCACCATGACCTGGCTGGTGCCCCGGCTGCCGGGCTTGAGCAGGACCGGGTTCAGCGCCGCCTCGGGCTCGATGCCGGCCGCGGCGGCCTGCGCGGCCTGGGCCCGGCCGATCTCCGCGCCGTCCCGGGTGACCACCGAGTTCAGCGACATGTTCTGCGCCTTGAACGGGGCTACCTTGACGCCGCGCCGGGCGAGCCAGCGGCAGATCCCCGCGGTGACCGCGCTCTTGCCCGCTTCCGACGCCGTCCCGGCGACCAGCAGCCCTTTCATAGCTTTCCCGCCGCAGTACCCGCGGCCAGCAACCCGCTCATGCCGCCCCCACCCGCGAGGATTACCCTCGCCGCACCCAGAATCCCCTTCACGGCGCCCCCACCGCAGCCTTCTTTTGCCGTGGGTTGCGCCAACCATGACAAGAAAATGTGGTGGCTGCGCCAACCATCACACACGTCGGGTATCGCGGCAGGGCCGGCCCGGGCGGCCGGGTTCCCCGCGCGCTGCCCCGCCCGCTGAGCAGGTGCGCGGCAGCCGAACCCAAGACCGTGGCGGCGAAGGCGATCAGCCGGGACAGCCGGATGGCGCGGTCGAGGTCGGCAGGCCCGGGCGGCGGCCCGTCGCCGAGGGCGCCCCGGCGCTCGGCCCGGCCCTGGTAGACGTTGGCGCCGCCGAGGCTGACCCCGAGCGCACCGGCGAACGCGGCCTCGCAGCGGCCCGCGTTCGGGCTGGGATGCGCGCCTCCGTCGCGGCGCAACGTGCGCAGCGCAGCGCGCCCGCTCCCGCCGGCCGCGGGCGCCAGGGCCACGGCCAGGACCGCGGTCACCCGGGCGGGCGCCACGTTTGCCACGTCGTCGAGGCGGGCGGCGGCCCACCCGAATCTTTCGTATCGCATGCTGTGATGCCCGACCATGGCGTCGAGCGTGTTCACGGCGCGGTAGCCGAGCAGCCCGCCGACGCCGGCCACCGCGCCCCACAGCAGCGGCGCGACCACCGCGTCGCAGGTGTTCTCCGCGACCGACTCCACGGCCGCGCGGGCCAATTCGGCGGCGGACAGCCCGGCGGGGTCGCGCCCGCACAGCGCGGGCAGCCGGCGCCGTGCGTCGTCCAGATCGCCTGCCGCCAGGGCGCGGGAGATCCCGGCCGCTTCGGCCGCCAGGCTGCTCCCGCCGAGCACCGCCCACGTCGCCGCGGCTGCCAGCGCGGCACCGGGCAGCGCCCGGCGCCCGGCCAGCCGTTGCCCGGCCCAGCCGGCGGCGGCCGCCGGGCCGGCACAGGCCAGGGTGAACAGGGCGCCACGGGCACGGCTTGCCGCCCAGAACCGGCGCTCGGCGCGGGCCGCGGCGGTGCCGAACACCGCGACCGGGTGACCCCGGCGCGGGTCGGCGAGCACGGCGTCCAGAGCGGCGCCGAGCAGCAGCCCGGAGGCGAGCCCGGACTGTCGCGGCATCAGCGGGGGCGCGGCGGGCGGCGGGCCGCGGACGGCGTGCTTGGCGGGCCAGGTGAGGACATCATGGCGGGCCTTCCTCGGGGTAACCACGCCCCGGTGGGCGAAGGATCGGCGGCCGGAGTGTCCTGGCTCCCGGATCGAAGCTCCCCTCGGCCTTCCCACCGCAATGCGGTCGTGGCTAACGTGAGGGCCGCTCCCCGGTCACAGTGGCGGGACCGCGTCGGATTCGCACCGACTTCCTCCACTGCCGTCGATGGACGGGTCAACATCACCATAGTGCGCCAGGCTCGTCAAGCGGCCTGCGGGCTGAGGCGTGGCCAGGCGCGCCGCGACGCGCGCCTGGCCACGCGGCGGGCGGGGACGACCCGCGCCAGGCTGATCCCTCGGCCCGCCCAGATTTGCCAGCGGATGCTCAGCACCCTGGCGGTAAACCTGCCGTCCCATCCGGCCCAGCCGCAACGAACTGCGCGGAACGTCACCCATTCGTAATGGGGCGGCCGCGGCATCCCGGGGCGCTGGCGCTGGCCACGGTTCGCCGCCGTAGGCGGGCAGGGAAGCGAACCCGCGGTCGGCCGTTCAGGCGCCGGTGTCCGGGCGGGCGGACAGCGGGGCTGCGGCGGTCAGCCGCAAGGCCAGGGCGGCGGCCTGAACCCTGATCTCCGGGATGGCCGTCGTCTCGTGCCGCAGCCCGCGCAGCGGCGGCCCGAGCGTGAACAGCGTGCTGAGCCGTCCCGCCGCGTCGATCACAGCGCCGGCGGCTGACGGCCCGCGGCAGGAGCACTTTGGGCGCTGGGACTGGCCTCGATGCCAAGCCGAAGCGGGTCCGGCCGGGCGAGCCCGCGGCCGATGAGGTCGCGGGCTCGCCGGCCGCGGTCAGCCCAGCGCCAGGATCAGTTCGCGTTCGCGGCGCGCGCTCAGCCCGGCCCGGCGGGGCCGGTCCAGGCCCTGGGTGCGTTCCCACGCCAGGGTGTCGGCAAGCAGGTCGGCGCGCGAGCGGTGCCGCAGCCCGGCGGCCAGGGCTGCCGCCCCGCTGCGCGCGGAGAAGCCCTCCCAGCCCGGTTCGGCGACCCACATCGGCAGTGACTCTTCGCCCATCCACTCCTCGATGCCCTGCTCGCGCAGCCACGCCGGGTCGGCGGTGACCACCGGCCCGGTGTGCCCGCCCGCCGCGCGGGAGGAGCGGATCCACTTGCCGAACGGCAGCACCGGTCCGACCGCGTCGTAGGTCCCGGTGGTCCCGGCCGCCCCGCAGGCGAGCAGCCAGGCGGCGAGGTCGCGCACGTTGACGACCTGCGTGGCCATACCGGGGCTGGCGGGAACCAGCATCGGCCCCTCCGGATCCCGGGCGGCACGCGCGGCCCAGTAGCCGGACCGGTCGCTGTGGTCGCCGGGCCCGCCGATGAGCCCCGCGCGGGCCACCAGCAGCCGGTCGCCCACGGCGGCGGCGGACGCCTGCTCGCACGCGACCTTCGCCTCCCCGTACTGCTCCGCGCTGGCCTCGTCGGCGTCCGCCGGCGGCAGCGCCGCCGCCGACTCGTCGTCGCCCAGCACCGCATGGGAGGCGTACACGCTGCCGGACGACACGTAGGTCCAGTGCCGCGCCCGGTCGCCGAGCGCAGCCAGCGCGCTCCGGACGAAACCCGGCTGCCAGGACACTTCGAGCACCGCGTCCCAGTCGCGCCCGGCCACCGCGGTGTATGCGGCGGGATCGCTCCGGTCGGCGGCGGCGAGCACCGCGCCCTCCGCCGCCGGGCCTGCCTTGCCCCGGGCCAGGCAGGTCACCGCGTGCCCGGCCGCCACAGCCTGGCTCGCGTACTCGCGGCCAAGCCATGCGGTTCCGCCCAGAATCAAGATTTCCATGACCGCATTGAAATACGGCTGCCGCCGTGCGCGCACCCCCTTCCGCGGGCAGCGCATTCCGCCACGAACGCAACCGCGCCGGCGGCGGTGGCCCTTCCGACCCGGGCGCCGAGGCGGCGGCCATAGTCTGGCGCACGTGTATGACCACGACCCAGAGGATGTGACGGCTCTCGGCTGGGAGGAGTTCATCGCCCGGCAGTGGGAGTCGATCTTCGCCGGGTACCGATCCAAGACCGGGCTGCGCAAGGTAGGCCGACGCTGGGGTGACCTGCTGGAGGCCGGGCTCGGCTGCCCGCAGGAGGTGGCCGACCTGCTCGTCCGCAAAGAGATCATCGACCGCGCCGACCGGGACCTGGAGGGCGCCACCGATGCTCACAGCCTGGTCACCGGGATGCTCGCGGTGCTCGCCGACGTGCGGGCCGATCTGCCGGAGGCGCCCGGGACGGCGGACAGCGTGGCGGGCCTGCTTGAGGCGCACACAAGGCTGCTCACCTTCGTCCGCGGCTACGCCCTGGGCCTCGATGCGGGCTAGCCGCCCGGGCGCCGGCCGCGCCGGATGCTGATTCCCCGGGCCGGACCCGCAAACGCCGCGAAACAGGACAACTCACCACACCGGGCGCCGGGACGTTTGTGGTCGTCGTAGCAACGCCCACAATCTTTGGTAGGCGTTGTCACAACGACCACACTTGCTGGCTTGCGGAAGGGGGCCAGGGCAGTTCTTGCCCCGGATGCCGATGGAACTCATGCCCGGCGCCGCCGAACTGGCGGAGGCGTTCGCCCGTGACGGCGTGGTCTGCGTCCGCGCCGCCCTGGACCCGGCCGAGGTGGCCACCGCCGTCCATGGCATCGAGGCGGTGCTTGCCAGCCCAGGCCCGCTCACCCTGGTGGCCAGCGCCGCCGACGATCCAGGCAGCTTCACCGAGGACTTCTGCCGGTGGCAAGAGGTCGCCGAGATCGAGCACCTGGCCCGTCACTCCAGGGTCCCGCGGATCGCCGCCACGCTGATGCGCACGCCGCGGGTCCGCTTCTACCACGATCACGTCCTGGTGAAGGAGGGCGGCACGAGCCAGCGCACCCCCTGGCACCAGGACCAGCCGTACTACAACGTGGACGGCCGCGGCGTGAGCGCCTGGATCCCGGTGGATCCGGTGCCGCTGGAAGGCTGCCTGGAACTGGTAGCCGGTTCGCATAGCGGGACATGGCTCATGCCGCGCACCTTCCTGACCGGGGAGGCACGCTGGTTTCCCGAGGGGAGCCTCGCCGAACTGCCGGACATCGACACCGACCGTGACGCCTACGACATCCGCCGGTTCGAACTTGCCCCCGGCGACGCCATCTTCTTCGACTTCCTCACCGTTCACGGGGCGCCGGGGTTCCCGTTCCCCGGTGCGCGGCGGGTCCTGTCGCTGCGCTACCTGTCTGCCGGAGTCACGTTCGCGCCGCGCAAGTGGCGCACTTCGCCGCCGTTCGACGGCCTCGACCACGAACTCGCCACCGGGGCGGACCTGGACCACCCGCTGTTCCCCATCGTGTGGCCGGCCGATGGGTGAGGCCTGGACCGTGGTTAGCGGCAAGGCTGCCGGGTAGGCGCCCGGCCATGGGAGCACCCGGCCGCGCCCGCCAGGAACCGGGCCCCGCGCCGGCGAACCCGGCGGGCCCGGGCCCGGATCAGACCGCGCCGACCACGTGGCTTGCGTAGGCGTCCAGGGTGGCGTCCCGGGCGTCGTGCATCAGATAGACGCTGAAGTTGTCGGCGCCTATCTCGCGCAGTTCCGCGAGCCGGTCCACATGCCGTTCCGGCGGCCCGAGCAAGCAGAACCGGTCCACGATGTCGTCGGGAACGAAGTCCGTGGACGGGTTGTCCGCCTTGCCGTGGTGGGAGTAGTCGTAGCCCTTCCGGGCCTTGATGTAGTCGGTGAGGGCCCGGGGCACCGCGTCGCCTGTGTCGCCGTAGCGGGCCACCAGATCGGCGACGTGGTTGCCCACCATGCCGCCGAACCAGCGGGTCTGGTCCCGCATGTGCGCGTAGTCGTCCCCGACGTAGGCCGGCGCGGCGACGCAAATGGTGAGCGCGGAGGGATCCCGGCCCGCCGCGGCCGCGGCCGCGCGGGCGGCGCCGATCGTCCACCGGGCGATGTCCGGGTCGGCGCACTGGAGGATGAAGCCGTCGGCCTCCTCACCGCACAGCTTCAGCGCCTTCGGCCCGTAGGCCGCCATCCACACCTCCAGGCGGCCACCCCGCACCCACGGGATCTGGACCTTCGTCCCCCCGTAGTTGACCTCCCGGCCCTCGGCGAGGTCCCGGATGACGTTGATGGCGTGGCCGAGCGTGGCCAGCGAGGACGGCGTCCGGCCGAGCACCCGCATGGCGGAGTCGCCCCGGCCGATGCCGCACACGGTGCGGTTGCCGAACATGTCGTTCAGCGTGGCGAACAGCGACGCGGTCACCGACAGCTCGCGTGACAGTGGGTTGGTGACCATCGGGCCGACCTTGACGTTGGAGGTCTGGGCGAGAATCTGCGAGTAGATGACGAAAGGTTCCTGCCACAGCACGCTGGAGTCGAACGTCCAGACGTGCGTGAACCCGCCGAGGTCTGCGCGGGCGGCCAGTTCGGCCACCCGGCTCCACGGTGGGTCGGTCTGCAGCACCAAGCCGATATCCATCAAAGCCCCCCTACTTCAGGTACTGGCACTCGCCGCGGGGCAGGAACCGGCCCCGCCCCGCCTGGCCGTGCCACTGCCCGTCGCTGACCAGGACCTCACCGCGGGACAGCACCGTGCTGACCCCGCCCTGCACTTCCCTGCCCTCGTAGGCGGAGTAGTCCACCGCCATGTGGTGCGTGTCCGCGGACAGCACGTGCCGCAGCGCTGGGTCATAGACGACGATGTCGGCGTCCGACCCGGGCGCGATCGTGCCCTTGCGCGGGTAGAGACCGAACATCCGCGCCGGGGTGGTTGAGTTCACCTCGACCCACCGCGCGAGCGACAGTTCGCCGTCCACCACGCCCTGGTGCAGCAGGTCGATGCGGTGCTCGATCCCGGGCATCCCGTTCGGGATTTTCGAGAAGTCGCCGCGGCCCATCTCCTTCTGCTCCTTGAAGCAGAACGGGCAGTGGTCGGTGGAGACGACGCTCAGGTCGTTGGTGCGCAGGCCGCGCCACAGGTGCGCCCAGTGCTCCTTCGGCCGCACCGGCGGCGAGCAGACGTACTTGGCGCCCTCGAACCCCGGGGCGTCGAGGTCATCCTGGGACAGGTACAGGTACTGGGGGCAGGTCTCGGCGAAGACGTTGCTCCCGTCGTCACGGGCCTCGATGACCGCCTGGAGGGCCTGCTGGGCGCTCAGGTGGACGATGTACAACGGGGCGCCAGTGACCTGGGCCAGCCGGATCGCCCGGGCGGTGGCCTCCGCCTCGAGCTCGGGCGGCCTGGTGCGCCCGTGCCACCCCGGGTCGGTGCGCCCGCTGGCCAGCGCCTGCGCGACGAGCACGTCGATCGCGATGCCGTTCTCCGCGTGCATCATGATGGTCGCGCCGCTGCTGGCGGCCCGCTGCATCGCCTGCAGGATCTCGCCGTCCGTCGCGTAGAACACGCCCGGGTAGGCCATGAACATCTTGAAGCTGGTCACGCCCTCGCCGACGAGGACGTCCATCTCCTTGAGCGTCTGCTCGTTGACATCGGAGATGATCATGTGGAACCCGTAGTCGATGCTGGCTTTGCCCTCGGCCTTGGCGTGCCACGTGTCCAGCGTCTCGCGCAGCGAGGCGCCCTTCGGCTGTACCGCGAAGTCCACAAGGGACGTCGTGCCGCCCCAGGCGGCCGCGCGGGTCCCGGTCTCGAAGTCGTCGGCAGAGAAGGTCCCGCCGAACGGCATGTCCAGGTGGGTGTGCACGTCGATGCCGCCAGGGATGACGTACTTGCCGGTGGCGTCGATCGACCGGTCGGCCAGGCCGGCGAACGAGCCGGTGTGCGCGGGGTCGAGCAGGGCCACGACGGTCTCGCCGTCGATGAGCACGTCGGCGGCTGATGACCCGGTCGCGGTGACGACGGAGCCGCCGCGGATCAGAGTGCGCATGGCTGCCTCCCCGTTACGGCTGGGCCAGCGGGCCGTAGGAGTCCGGGCGCCGGTCGCGGTAGAACTGCCACAGGTTCCGTACCTCCTCCAGCAGCCCCATGTCCAGGTCGCGGACGATGACCTCCTCGGCGGCGTCGGACGCGGCCCCGCCGATGATCTGCCCGCGCGGGTCGGCGAAATAGGACTGCCCGTAGAAGTCGTTGTCGCCGAGCGGCTCGACCCCGACCCGGTTGATGGTGCCGACGAAGTACTCGTTCGCAACCGCTGCGCTGGTCTGCTCCAGCCGCCACAGGTACTCCGACAGGCCCCGGCTGGTCGCCGACGGATTGAAGACGATCTTGGCGCCGGCCAGGCCGAGCGCCCGCCAGCCTTCGGGGAAATGCCGCTCGTAGCAGATGTAGACGCCTATCCGGCCCACCGCGGTGTCGAACACCGGGTAGCCCAGGTTGCCGGGGCGGAAGTAGTACTTCTCCCAGAATCCCTTCACCTGCGGGATGTGATTCTTGCGGTGCTTGCCGAGGAAAGCGCCGTCGGCGTCGATGACCGCGGCGGTGTTGTAGAGGACGCCTTCCTGCTCCGCCTCGTAGATCGGCACGATCAGCACCATCTGGTGCTCGCGCGCGACGTCACACATCAGCCGGACGGTCGGCCCGTCGGGCACCGCCTCGGCCCAGGAGTACCACTCGGGCGCCTGTACCTGGCAGAAGTACGGGCCGTAGAAGAGTTCCTGCAGGCAGGTGACGCGCGCGCCCTGGGCCGCGGCATCCCTGATCGCCGCCACCGCGTTCTTCACCATCGAATCCTTGTCGCCGGTCCACTTCTGCTGGACCAGGGCGGCACGTACGACATCGGCCATGCCGGCCTCCTCTCATCGGCTGGGCAAACCCCCCCGGGTACCCCGCCGCTGCGGGTCACCATTGGGCGCACGCTAAAAGCCATCATCTCCCTGGCGCCTGCCCAGGTCATCACCCGCCGGCATGTTGGGCGATCTTTAACCCAGAGTCAGCGGAGGCGATAGGTGCGGCGCGCGGTGCGGGAGAAGATCGCTTCCTGCTCGGAGTCGCTGAGTCCTGCGGTGAGCGACCGGGCCGCGGCACAGACCCGGGCGTAGCTGGCGTCCAGGGTGCACGGCGGCCAGTCGGTGCCGAACATGAGGCGGTTTGGGCCGAATTCGGATAGTACGAAATCGTAGTACGGGCGGATGTGGGAGACGGTCCCAGCGCCGGCGCCCGGCGGCCCGGGGACCCCGAGGATGCCGGACAGTTTGGCCGTGGTGTTCGGCAGGGCGGCGAGCCGGGTGACTGCGCTTGCCCACGACTGGCTCCCCGATGGGCTCGCGCCGGGGCTCATATCGGGGTTGCCCAGGTGGTCGAGCACGAACGTGAGCTGGGGGAGGCGGGTGGCAGCAGTAACCGCGGCCGGCAGGTGACGGGGCTCCCCGACGATGTCGTAGGCCAGTCCCGCGGCGGCGACCGCGGCCAGCCCCCGCAGCATGACCGGCCGGGCCAGCCAGTCCGGGTCGGGCTCGACCAGGACCGGATGCCGGATGCCGGCCAGGCGCCCGCCGCCCGGCAGTTCCCGCAGGGCCGCGAGCACGTCCACGATGTCGGGCGTGGTCAGGTCGGCCCAGCCGACCACGCCGGCGACCAGGCCCGGCCCGGCGGCGAGCGCGAGCAGTTCCGGCGTCTCCCAGGCTTCCGCGACTGTCTGCACCACCACTGTCGCGGTAACGCCGCTGGCCGCCGCCAGCGGCGCCAGATCCGCCAAGGTGAAGTTCCGCAGCAACGGCGCCAGTCCCGGGTCGCTGCGCAGCCAGGGCTGGTCGTGCGCGGACAGGTCCCAGAAGTGCTGGTGGGCATCGATGACCGGCGTCCCGGCCGCGGCGCCGGCCGCTGCCGGGACGCCCGGAGTGGTCACCGGTCAGCTGACCTCGTTGAGCTTGCCGGTGGCGACGTCGAAGACGAAGCCGCGGATGGCGTCCGTGTGCGGCACGAACGGGCTGGCCTTGATCCGGGCGATCGACTGCCGCACGTCCTCGTCCAGGTCGGGGAAGGCCTCGGCGCCCCAGGCGGGCTTGATCCCGGTCTCGTCCTGGATGGAGCGCTTGAACGCATCATCGGTGAACGTCAGCATCCCGCAGTCGGTGTGGTGGATCAGCATGATTTCGCGGGTGCCGAGCAGCCGCTGGCTGATGGCCAGCGACCGGATCTCGTCGTCGGTGATGACCCCGCCGGCGTTGCGGATCACGTGCGCTTCGCCGTCGCCCAGGCCCAGTAGCGCGTAAACGTTGAGCCGCGCGTCCATGCAGGCGACGACGGCGAGGTGGGCGGACGGTGGCATCGGCAGCGGGCCGCTGAAGCCTTCCGCGTAGCGCGCGTTGTTGGCCAGGTACTCGTCGATGGCGGTCATGGGGCTCCTGCTCGTCGAGGGGAAGGGCTCGGCCGCCCAAGATTACGATCTTAACCCGGCCCGTCGCACCTTATCTATTTTACCTATTCATATTATAGATAATAACCGGCCGGCCGGGCAGCGTGGCGAGCAGTGAGGCGCGCCGATCCTGAGGGGAGGCGCCCGGGAGTACCGTTGCCCGGTGGACTTGCAGCGCTGGCTAAGCAACGCTGTCGCGGCGATCGAGGAGTGGCAGGACGGGTTCGGGCCGTACCAGGCCGACCCGTCGGTGCTGGTCAGCGACGAGCGGTTCGCCGACGTGTTCGGCGAGCTGACCGGGCGGCTGCGGAACAACTACCCGTTCTTCCACCCGTCGTACGCGGGCCAGATGCTCAAGCCGCCGCACCCCGCCGCGGTGGCCGGGTACCTCGCCGCGATGCTCATCAACCCGAACAACCACGCCCTCGACGGCGGCCCGGCGACCGGTCAGATGGAAAAGGAGACCGTTGCCACGCTGGCCGCGATGTTCGGCCTGGACACCCACCTCGGCCACCTGACCACCAGTGGCACGATCGCCAACCTGGAAGCCCTCTACGTGGCCAGGGAAACCCACCCGGGCCTGGGCGTCGCCTACAGCGAGGAGGCGCACTACACCCACGCGCGGATGTGCGGCGTGCTCGGCATCGACGGCACTGCGGTGCCGGCCGACGCCGCGGGCCGGATGGACCCCGGGGCGCTCGACGCGCTCCTGGCCGGGGGCCGGATCGGGACGGTGGTGGCGACCGCCGGCACCACCGGCCTCGGCGCGATCGACCCGGTGCACGAGGTGCTGGCGGTCGCCCGCCGCCACGGGGCCCGGGTGCACGTGGACGCGGCCTATGGCGGGTTCTTCGCCGTGCTGGCCGGACAGCCGGGCGAGGCCGGCCTGGACCCGGCGCCCTGGCATGCCATCGCCGACTGCGACTCGGTGGTGGTCAACCCGCACAAGCACGGCCTGCAGCCCTACGGCTGCGGCGCGATCCTGTTCAAAGACCCCGAGGTCGGCCGGTTCTACCTGCACGACTCGCCCTACACCTACTTCACCTCCGACGAGCTGCACCTGGGCGAGATCAGCCTGGAGTGCTCCCGCGCCGGCGCCGCGGCGGCCGCGCTCTGGCTCACGCTCCAGCTCCTGCCACCGGCCCCGGACGGGCTCGGCCGGGTGCTCGCCCAGTGCCGCGCAGCCGCGCTGGACTGGGCCGCGTTGATCTCCGAATCCGCCCGGCTGGAGCTGTACCAGCCGCCGGAACTCGACATCGTCTGCTACTACCCGGTGACGCAAGGCGCGGCGCTGTCCGCGATCGATGCCGCTTCCGTTTTGATGCTGGCCAATGGCATGGAGCAGGACCGGCCGGTCTTCCTCAGCACGCTGCGGGTGACCTCCGCCGGCATGTCGCGGCGGCGCCCCGGGATCAGGGCCGACCGGGACGGCGCCAGGATCCTGCGCAGCGTCCTCATGAAGCCCGAGGCCCGCGGTTACGTCCCCGAACTGCACGCCAGGGTCGAGCAGCTCGCGGCCGAGATCGCCGGCTAGCCGCGCTGGAGGTGGCCATGGCTGCGGGGGTTGGCGCGGAGCGCGGGGGCGGGAACAGCAGTGCGGGGGCGGGCGCGGAGCGCGGGGGCGGGAGAAGCAGTGCGGGGGCGGGCGCGGAGCGCGAGGGCGGGAGAAGCAGTGCGGGGGCGGGCGCGGAGCGCGGGGGCGGGAACAGCAGTGCGGGGGCGGGCGCGGAGCGCGGGGGCGGGAACAGCAGAGCGTGGCTGGACGGCCGGGTGGCGGTGGTCACCGGCGCGGGCACCGGGATCGGCGCCGCCGTGGCGCACCGGTTCGTGGCCGAGGGCGCCCGCGTGGTCCTGGTCGGCCGGAGAGAAAGGCTGCTCGGCGACGTCGCGGCGGCGCTGGGGGAGCGGGCGCTGGCCGTGCCCGCCGACGCCGCGGCCGAGTCCGCCATGGCGGACGTGGCCGTCGCGGCGGCCGAGCGGTTCGGCGGCATCGACATCCTGGTCGCCAACGCGGGCGGGCACGGCGTCGGCACGGCCGCGGACATCCCCGACGAGGCCTGGGCGCAGAGCTGGCGCGCCAACGTGACCACCTGCCTGGTCTCGGCGCGGGCCTGCCTGCCGCAGCTCATCGCGCGGCGCGGCTGCGTGGTAGTCGTCTCCTCGATTGCGGGCCTGGCGGCCGCGCCGGAGTCGGTGGGCTACGTCAGTGCCAAGCACGGCCTGATCGGGCTGGCCAGGTCCATGGCCCGGGATTTCGGCTCGCGCGGCGTGCGGGTCAACACGGTGTGCCCGGGGTGGGTCCGCACGCCCATGGCCGACCAGGAGATGGACACGCTGGCCGCACTGCGCGGTCTGGCGGACCGGGAGGCCGCGTACCGGCTCGCCACGGCTCAGGTGCCGCTGCGCAGGCCCGCCGAGCCCGCCGAAGTCGCGGCCGTGGTAGCGTTCCTGGCCAGCGAGCACGCGTCGGCGGTGACAGGGGCGGTGCTCACCGTAGACGGCGGCGCGACCGCGGTGGACCTGCCGACGATTGCGTACGATCCGCCCGAAGGCGCCTGAACCCGCCCAATGCGTTTCTCACGTTGTTCACAACTGCTTGACACTGCCACGCCAGCTTCGCTAGTTATCGTCACCGCTGCCGGAGGAGCGTGATGAGTCACCGCCGTGGGAGGGGCGTGATGAGTCACCGCCGTGGGAGGGGCGTGATGAGTCACCGCCGTGGGAGGGGCGTGATGAGTCACCGCCGTGGGAGGGGCGTGATGAGTCACCGCCGTGGGAGGGGCGTGATGACGGTGCGGGGATGGCGCCGATGGCCCGCGGGTGCGAGCGCGCTGGCGGCTTTGCTCGTCCTCGGCACCGCGGACGCTCCCGGCCCCGCGTGGGCTCCCGGCGCGGCGGGCGTTCCGGGCGCCGCGGGCCCTTCCGCCCCCGCGAGCCCCTCCGGCCCCGCGAGCACCCCGAGGGCTACGGCCACCCCAAGCGCCGCGGTCACCCCGGCTTCGGTTCCTGCCCCGGCCACGCCAGGAATCTGCACGTCATCCACCCAGCCCGCGCTCGCGGCCAAACTGTCCCGGCAGATCGCCCGCGCCCTGCACGGCCTCTCCTCGACGGTGGGCATCGCCGCGGACGACGCTGAGGAGAGGGTCAGCTGCCGGTACCACCAGTGGCGAGAGTTCCACTCGGCCAGCGTGATCAAGGTCATCACCCTCTGCGCGCTCCTCTACGAACTCCGGGGGCAGCAGAACCTCAGCCCCGACCAGGCCGTCCTGGCACAGGCGATGATCACCGAGTCGGACAACGACGCACAGGACACGCTGTGGAACGAGATGGGCATGGACGCCCTGCAGCGCTTCCTGACCGCGGCCAGGATGAACCACACCTGGCTCGGCCAGGACGACTACTGGGGCCTGACCGAGGTGAACGCGCACGACGAGCTGCGCCTGCTGCACCTGCTGATCAACCCAAACCCCGTCCTGAACGCGGCGAGCCGCCGCTACGCGCTCGGCCTTATGGCCGACGTCGTCCCGGACCAGCGCTGGGGCGTGCCCGGCGGGCGCGCCGCCGGATGTGACGGTCCACCTGAAGAACGGATGGCTGCCGGATCCGGATCTGTGGGACGTGAACAGCATCGGCGACTTCACCCGGCACGACAGCGACTACTCGATCGCGATCCTGACCAGAAACGACCCCGACATGGCGTACGGTGTCGCGGTCGTCGAGAGGGTGGCCAGGCTGATCAACCGGGCGCTGTCGGAGGGCGCTGACGACGGCGCCGTGACGTCGCCGCAGCGATTCCGGAACCTGCTGTACATGCAGCGGCGATTCGCCCGGTGAACCGCGCCACGTACCATCGTGGGATGCCACGTCGCCTCGCTGCTGGGACCGCCAGCGACCTCGTGCAGGCCGAGCGCGACATCCGCGGCCGTGTCGGCGACCAGAAGCTCGACTTCGCCGCCATGGCCGCGGTGTCGAACATCTACCGCGCTGCCAACGTCATCCGCAACCACATGGAGCGCAAGGTGCTCGCGGACGAGGACCTGTCCTGGGCCGCGTTCACCGTGCTGTTCGTGCTGTGGATCTGGGGTGAGCAGCAGACCCGGGACCTTGCCGCCGAGGCCGGGGTCACCAAGGGCACCCTCACCGGCGTGCTGAAGACGCTGGAGAAGCGCGGCCTGGCCCGGCGCCGGGCGCACGAGTCCGACGGCCGCCTGGTGCTGGTCAGCCTGGAACCCAAGGGCCTGGGGGTGATCGAGCGGCTCTTCCCCGCGTTCAACCAGGGCGAGGCGTTCGTCAGCGCCAGCCTGTCGGAACGGGAGAAGAACCAGCTCGCGTCGCTGCTGCGGACGATCATCCGCTCGGTCGAGGAAGGCTGACCTCCCGGCCCCGTTTTATTTGCCGAACGAAAGCCGCGCCGCCCGGGTCCCTGCCGCCGGAGTGGCCCGGGCCAGGCTAGGCGCCGGCCGCCGCGATGCGCAGCGCGGATGCGACGAGCTGGTCGGCCCGGGCGGACGCATGCGGCGCCTCGGCGATGGTCTGCGCGAGCATCTTGTCCGGGTCCTGGCCGTTCGCCGCGATCTCCGCCCGGCCCCCGGCGTCCAGCCACAGCCGGAACTGGTCGCCGTCAACCTCGGGGTGGAACTGGACCCCGAGGTGCTGGCCGAAGCGGAACGCCTGGACCCCCAGGTCGTTGCGGGCGAGCACGGTGGCCCCGGCGGGCGGCTGGCATCGGTCGTGGTGGAACTCCAGCCACGGGCCCGGCGGGATCAATTCGGGGTCGGCCGAGTCGATCGTGACCCACCCGATCTCCTGGCGGCCCGCGTGCTCCACCGTCCCGCCGAACGCGGCTGCCAGCAACTGGCCCCCGAAGCAGATCCCCAGCACTGGCACCCCGGCCGCGTCGGCCCGGCGCAGCCAGGTGAGCTCCTCGCCGATCCAGGCGCGCGCCTCGCCCTCGTCGTACACCGAAGAGGTCGAGCCGAGCATGACGATGTGCGCCACGCCGCCGGTGTCCGGCAGCGCGCCTTCCTTGGGGTACAGCAGGGTGGACAGCGTGGCGCCGCGTGCCTCGAACGCGGCCCCGATGAACCCCGCCGAGTCCTCTTCGTGGTGGCGGACGACGACAACCCGCATGAGGTCCCTCCGATTGCCGGCGATCTCGTTTGGTGCCAAACTACTTGCCATGACGGACGCCGTCAACCTGACCGACCTCGACATGTGGGCACGCGGGGCGCCCTATGACGAGTTTGCCCGACTCCGGCGGGAGTCCCCGGTCGCCTGGCATGACGAGGCGCCGCCGAACTCGGGATTCTGGTCCGTGTGTGGCTACTCCGACATTGTCGCGGCAAGCCGGGATGTCGCCACGTTCTCCTCGGCGCGCGGCATCTCCTTCGAGGAGCCGACCGACGAGGACATGGCGGCCCGGCGCACGATCATCGACACCGACCCGCCCGAGCACGCCAAGCTCCGCAAGATCGTGTCCGGCGCCTTCTCGGTCCGGGCGGTCGCGGTCTACCAGCACTTCGTCGAAGGGCTCACCGAGCAGGTGCTGGACGCCGCGCTGACCGGGCCGGTGCTGGCCGGCGAGGCGTTCGACTTCGTGGACACGGTGGCCAAGGAGGTCCCGATCCGGGTGCTGGCCCGCATCATGGGCCTGCCCGAGGCCGGCCTCGACTCGTTCATCGACCTGGGCGACAAGCTCATCGCCAACACCGACCCGGACATCACCGACGTGGTCTGGGGCCGCGACGACACCGATGCCTACCGGCGGTTCCCGTTCCGCAGCCCGTACGGCAAGCAACTGTGGGACCTGGGCCGGGCAGTCGTGGCGGAACGGCGCCGCGGCCCGGGCGACGACCTGCTGTCCCGGCTGCTGCGGGCCGAGGTGGACGGCGACCGGCTGAGCGAGACCGACCTCGACAATTTCTTCTCGATCCTGGTGATCGCCGGCAATGAGACCACCCGGATCGCCATCGCCCAGGGCGTCCTGGCGTTCTGCGAATACCCGGAGCAATGGGACCGGCTGCGGGCCGACCCGGGGCTGCTGGACCTGGCGAGCGACGAGGTTCTCCGCTGGAGCTGCCCGACCCACTTCATGCGCCGGGCCGCGACCGTGGACACCGTGCTGGGCGGGGCGGCGATCCGCGCGGGAGACAAGGTCGTGCTCTGGTACGTGTCCGGCAACCGGGACGAGGCCGAATTCTCCGATCCCGGACTATTCGATGTCGGCCGGGCGCCGAACCGGCACCTGAGCTTCGGCCGGGGCGGGCCGCACCTGTGCCTGGGCGCTCACCTGGCCCGGCTGGAGGTGCGGATCGTGCTCGCCGCGCTGGCCCGGCGGATCGCCCGGTTCGAGCTGGCCGGCGAGCCGCGCCGGATCCGGTCAAATTTCACCAACGGCCTCAAGTCCCTCCTGGTCCGCGTGACCGCGGTCTAACCCGCCGCCCCGTTCCACCCTTCGCCGCGCGGCCACCGCCTCCGTGGCCCTGCGCCCGCTCCCGCATCCCAGCCAGAACCCCTGATATCACGCGAAACGCACGCCCAAACCGGGCAAATCGGATGGCGACGCGACCGTTTCGCATGAAGGGTCATCGTGCTAGCGGTAGGCGGGGGGCCTTGACACCGATCGTTTGCCTCCATACGATCCCCGCATCCGCGCGGGGCCACAGCCGAGGGGACGGACGTGAGGAAGATCGACGCGTTCGCTCACATCCTCCCTCCTTCGTATGCTCGGCGCCTGGAGTCGATCATGTCCGGCCCGGTCAGCGACCGGATCCTCGGCTACCGGCCCTGGATCCACGAGGACCCGGCGCTCATCGATCTCAGTGCCCGCTGGCGGGTCATGGACGCGTTCGACGACTACGTTCAGGTGCTGACGCTGGCCGTGCCGCCGCCGGCCGAACTCGGCGACCCGGCCCTGGCCCGCGATCTCGCCCGCGCCGCCAACGACGAGCTGGCCGGGCTGGTGCGCGACCACCCGGACAGGTTCGCCGGGTTCAGCGCCGCGCTGCCGATGAACGACATCGACGCCGCCGCCGAAGAACTCGACCGGGCGATCACCCAGCTCGGCGCGCTCGGTACGCAACTGCACACCAACGTCGGCGGTGCGCCGCTCGACGACCGGCTATTCGCGCCCGTCTTTGACACCGTCACCCGCCTGGATGGCGCGGTCTGGATCCACCCCACGCGCAGCCCGGCCTGGCCGGACTACCCGTCGGAGAGCCGGTCGAAGTACGGCATCTGGTGGTCCCTTGGCTGGCCGTACGAGACGTCGGCGTGCATGGCGCGGCTGGTGTACTCGGGTGTTTTCGACACCTATCCGGGGCTGCGCGTGATCACCCATCACGCGGGCGCCATGGTGCCGCACTTCGCCGGGCGGCTGGCTTCGCCGCTGGAGGATCCCGACCGGGCGGCGATCCTGGCGGGCCTGGGCCGTGACCCCATGGACTACTTCAGGGGCTTCTACGCCGACACGGCGATGTTCGGCGCGACGCACGCGGTCCGGTGCGCGGTCGAGTTCTTCGGCGCGGATCACGTGCTGTTCGGCACGGACATGCCGCTGGGGGGCCCGAACGTCGTCGCGGACACGATCGCCGATATTGAGGCCCTCGACCTGCCGGACGCCGACGCGGCGGCGATCTTCGGCGGGAACGCGAGGAGGGTCCTGCGAATCCCGGCCTGAGGGGCGCTGCCCGGGTGCCCGGCGGGGCTCTGTTGCGCCGCTTTTCGCGCTCGGCGCACCGGCCCATGCCGGCGGGTACGGCGGCACCTGGACCGACCGGCTGCTGGAACTCGTGGTGCTGTTCGACATGCTGGCTGTCGCCATCGGCTGCGCCGTCTCCGCCTCCCGCGGCATCTTCGCCATGGGCCGCGACCGCCGGCTGCCCGCGGCGCTCGCCGTCACCTCTGAGCGGAACGGGGCGCCGCTGGGCGCTGCGGCCTTCGTCGTCGGGGCGTCGATCGTGACCCTGCTGATCAACCAGTTCTGGACCGGCCTGTTCGCGCTGCCCGGCACCCCGCACTACTTCGCGCTGTTCGCCTGGGGATCCACGTTCGGCGGTTTCGCCCTGGTCGTGGTGTACCTGCTGATGTCGGTCGGCTCGCTGCGCAGCTTCGCGACGTCCTCGCGCCGGGTGTCGATCATCGTGACCGCGGTGATCGGCATCCTGGTCACCGCCGCCGCCATCGTCGGCTCGTACTACAAGGTGACCAGCCCGACGATCTGGGCTCCGTGGCTGGCCCTTGCCCTGCTGGCCGCCGGCTTCGCGTCCACGTTCGTGCTGCGGGCCAGGCGGTCGGCGAGCAGCCAGCTCACCGACTTGAGCGAGGGGACCCGGGTGTGACGTAGGCGGCGCCACACCGCCCGGGCTCAGAGGTGGTAGGTGTACTCGCGGAACTCCCAGTCGGTGACGAACCGCTCGAAGCGATCGATCTCGTTCCGCTTGTAGGCCAGGAACGAGCCGACGAAGTACTCGCCGAGCACTTCGGCAAGCTCGTGGTCGGCCTCCAGGGCGTCCAGCGCGTCCCCGAGCCGCTGCGGCAGCACCTCGGCCCGCGACGGGTCGTAGCCGTAGCCCTCCAGCTTGGCGGGCGGCTCAACCTTGCCGGTGATGCCCAGGTAGACGGCCGCGCCGACGGCTGCCATGGCGAGGTACGGATTGGCGGTGGCGTCGCCAAGCCGCACCTCCATCCGGGCGGCGGCGCCCCGCTCCGGCGGGATCCGGACCATGGCGCTGCGGTTGTCCAGGCCCCAGTCGATCAGCCACGGGGCCAGGGTGTGCGGGCCGAACCGCTTGTAGGAGTTGATGGTCGGGTTGAGCAGGGCGCTCAGCGCCGGCGCGTGCGCCAGCACTCCGCCGATGGCGTGCCGGCCCACGTCGGAGAGGCCATCTGGCCCCGATGGGTCGCCGAACACGTTCTCCCCGGCCGGGTCCGCCACCGACAGGTGCACGTGGAACCCGGATCCGCCCTCGTCGTTGAACGGTTTGGCCATGAACGTGGCCAGCAGCCCGTGGTGCCTCGCGATCTCCTGCACCGCGGACTTGAGCCGGAACGACCGGTCGGCGGCGTCGGCCAGTTCCGAGTGGCCGAGGTTGATCTCGAACTGGCCGGGGGAGAACTCGTGGTTGGCCGCGATGACCCGCAATCCCGCGTCCCGCAGCTGCCTGAGCATGTCCAGCAGCACGCCCTGCGGGTCGCCCTTGCGGCCGACCACGTACACGTTCCCCAGGTCGTTGGCGTACCGCTGCCATCCGCCGCCGGGGGCTGGCTCGCACAGGTAGAACTCGAGCTCGGGGCCGCAGACCAGGGTGTAGCCGGCGCTGGCGACCCGGTCGGCCACCCGGCGGGCCACGGTGCGCGGTGACTCCGGCGCGGGCGCGCCGTCCGGGGTCATCGCGTCGCCGAGGCACCACGCTGCCCCGTGCTCCCACGGCAGCGGGGTCAGCGTGCTCAGGTCCGGGCGGACGGTGATGTCCGGCAGCCCGTCCGCCAGGCCGCCCTGCACCGGCACCACGTCGCCCATCGGCGAGGTGTGGTACACCGCCCGGCAGAACGCCAGACCGTGGCCGACCGCCGACGGAAGCTCGCCGAGCAGCACGTCGCGGCCCCGGTCCACGCCGATCAGGTCCGGGTAGGACACCCGGACCACATCGATCCCCTGGCCGGCGAGCCGCTCGGCAACGGCGGCGACGTCGGCGTCGGTCGGGTCTGTCACGGTGTCCTCCCGGCGGGCGCGGCAGCAGGGGGCGTTCTCGGTCTGAGCCTGGCGGTAATGATTCCCTCCGTCTAGCATCCATGATCGTACGGATACGAACGACCTCGGAGCACCTATGAGCGATCTGGCGGGCTTTTTCTACCCGAGGACCGCGACCGGCCGGTCGTCGCTGCTGCCCGAACCGCCCTGGCACTACTCCGGCGACCTGCTCACCGTGGAGTACCGCACCAACCCGGCCCGGGTGGCCGAACTGCTGCCGGCCCCGCTGGCGCCCGCCCCGGACGACCCCGGAGCGGTCGCGCTGATCTGGGCGGACTGGCAGTCTTGCGGCGAGTCCGGCGAGGAACTGCTGGATCCGGTCCGGGCCCAGTACCGCGAGTGCTTCGCCGTCGTGCGGTGCAGCTTCGCCGGGCGGGTCTACTCGCGCTGCGTCTACATCTGGGTCGACGCCGATTTCGCCCTGGTGCGCGGCCTGCACCAGGGCTACCCCAAGAAACTCGGGTCGATCCACCAGACCAGGCCGCACGCGTTCGGCCGCGCGGCGCCGCGGATCGCGCCCGGCGGGCGGTTCGCGGGCACGCTGGCCGCCGCCGACCGCCGGCTCGCCCAGGCGCTGGTGACGCTCCGCGAGCCGTGGCCGGACAACGGGTTCGTCAACGCCCACCCGATGGCGCACCACCGGTGGATGCCCTCGATCGAGAAGGGCGCGCCCGACGCGCTCGACGAGTTGATCGCCTCGGGCAGCGCCAGCGTGGAAGCCGGGCCCGCCTGGCGCGGCGAGGCCACCCTGGATCTGTTCGACTCGCCCACCGAGGAACTGGCCCGGCTGGAGGTCCGCGAGGTCATCTCCGGGTACTACCGCCAGGTAGGCGTCACCTGGGATGGCGGCACGGTGCTAGCCAGGAAAGCCGGTGCTGACTGGGAACCAGGCCAGCCGTGATCCACGGTTCTCCGTACACGGTTAACGTGCGGGCGAAAGCTAGCCGCGACCGGGTTTATGTACGATAATTTGGCCCCAAACGACCTTCGGACGGTGATCTGCCTGCCGATGAGAGACCCTCTGTCAACCTCGGCAGTGTCGCGCCGCAGCCGCCGGGTCGAACGCCGCATAAGGCGCCCCAGGCGCCGTTGCGGTGTCCCGGCGGCGAGGACCGCCTCCGGAAGCCAGCGAAGCGCCCGCGAGGGAGGCAGATGAACGAGTGCACGGCGCACGTGGCCGGCGTCGCGGTGGACACCCGCCATTGGATCGGCGGCCGCAGGGTTGCCTCGCCCGCCACGTTCACCGATGTGTCCCCGATCGATGAGGCGCCCATCGCCGAGGTGGCCCGGGGCGGGGCGGCCGAGGTCGACGCGGCGGTCGGGGCCGCCCGGGCAGCGTTCGGCGGCTGGGCGGCGGTCCCTGCGTCCGAGCGGGCCGCCGTCCTGCGCGCTATCGCTGCCGGGGTGCGGGCCCGGATCGAGGACCTGGCTCAGGTCGAGACCCGCGACAACGGCTCCCTGCTCCGCTCGCACCGGCGCAGCGTGCTGCCGAGGGTGGCGCACAACTTCGAGTTCTTCGCGGACTGGACCGGCCACCTCGACCCGGGGGACGGCGCGGTCAACCCGGTCCTCGGCGGCCTGTACTACCAGCCCACCCTGCTCGGCGGCGCAGCGCCGGGCGCGGAGATCCTCACCGACGAGGTGTTCGGCCCGGTGCTCACCCTGCAGACCTTCGCCCGTGAGACCGAGGCCATCGCGCTGGCCAACAGCACCCCTTACGGGCTGGCCGCGACGCTGTTCACCGGCGACAAGGCGAGGGCCGAGCGGGTATCGGCCCGGCTGGTCGCTGGGACCGTCTGGGTCAACTGCTTCTTCGTCCGTGACCTGGCCGCGCCGTTCGGCGGCGCCGGGCTGTCCGGCATCGGCCGCGAGGGCGGCACCTGGAGCTTCGACTTTTACAGCGATGTCAAGAACACCGTCTACGCAGGACAAGGGTGGCGCCGGGATGAGTGAGCACTGTGCCGCAATGAGGAGCGCCGCGCCGCAGGCGCCGGGCCGAACGCATCGCGGAGCCACGCGGCGTCCCGGCGCCGAGACTCTGCTAGCCCGGGGAGCGACCCCCGGGCCCCCGTGGCTTGCCTCCCACTCCGGCGGTTTGCGTGCCTCCGGCGCGACCATGCGAGGTGCTTGCTGGCGCGCCTCCGGCACGACGTCCCGCGAAGGAGGCAAAGGTAATGGGTGAGGTGGCCGGGGCGGGCTTGCTCGCACACGTCCCTACGATCATGCTGCCGTACGCCGAGCGGCTCGAACTGAACGAGGGCAAGGAGATCAGCCTGGTCCCGGGGCTGGAACGGCTTCGTGCCGAGGTGTTCGAGGTGCTCGACTACGACACGGTCGTGGTGCTTGACTCGCACTGGCACACCACAGTCGAGTTCGTCGTGGCGGCCCAGGCGATGCGGGCTGGGCTGTTCACCTCCGATGAGCTGCCACGCGGCATGTCCCGCATCCCTTACGACTGGCCGGGCGACCCGGGGCTCGCGTACGCCATCGCCGCCCAGGCCGATGCGCATGGCACCTGGATCGCCGCGATCGACGATCCGTGCCTGCCCACCCACTACGCCACCGTCAACCTGTGGCACTACCTCGGCCGCGGGCTCGCCAAGCGGTGGATCTCGGTCAGCACCGCGCAGACCGGCGACACCGAGGACTTCCTGCGCGCCGGGCGGGCGCTCGGCGCGGCCATCGAGCAGGCCGGCCGCACGGTGTTGCTTGTCGCGTCCGGGGCCATGTCGCACACGTTCTGGTCACTGCGCGAACTGCGCGCGCACGAGGCCAGCGACACGGTCCACATCAGGACGGCTGAGGCGCGCGCGGCGGACCTGGAGCGGATCGGCTGGCTGGAGGCGGGGGACCACGCCCGGGTGATCGCCACGATGCCGGAGTTCCTGAAGGTGCGCCCCGAGGCCCGATTCGCGCATTACCTGATGATGGTGGCGGCCCTGGGCGAGGCGACGGTGACCGCCCCGGCACGTTCGTTTAGTGACTATGAAAATTCGGTCGGCACGGGACAGGTTCACCTCTGGTTCGACCGGCCAGCGGGAGGCTGGTCCCAGTGACACCAAGGCCGACTCTGGAGGCCGCCAATGACTGAGCACCGCAGGATCCTGCTCGACGGCGCAGCCGTGCAGGTGCGGCGCGAGGGGGACACGCTGGTGGCCGGGGACGGGCGCCGGGTGGCAGCAGCGACGGCGGTGCACCTGCCGCCGGTCGTGCCCACCAAGATCGTGGCGGTGCACCTCAACCACCACAGCCGGGTGGCCGAGTTCGGCGCGACGCTGCCCCCCGCCCCGACGTACTTCCACAAGCCGACCTCCGCGCTGGTCGGTCACGGCGGCGCGGTGGTCCGCCCGGCGAACTGCAAGTACCTCAACTACGAGGGCGAGGTGGCCATCGTGATCGGCCGCACCTGCCGCGGGACGCCGGCCGCGCAGGCCGGGGACTACATCGCCGGGTACACGATCGGCAACGACTTCGGGCTGCACGACTTCCGCGATACCGATGCGGGGTCGATGCTGCGGGTCAAGGGCTCGGACACGATGGCGCCGCTCGGGCCCGGGCTGGTCACCGGCTGGGACTTCCGCGGCAAGCGGTTGCGCACCTACGTCAACGGCAACCTGGCGCAGGACGGCGCCACCGACGAGATGCACTGGGACATGCACTACCTCGTCGCCGACATCGCCCGCACCATCACGCTGTACCCAGGGGACGTGCTGCTGTCGGGAACCCCGGCCGGCTCACGCCCGGTCCAGCCGGGGGACGTCGTTGAGGTCGAGGTTGACGGGCTTGGCCGGCTGCGCAACCATGTCGTGGCCGGGCCGCTGCCCGTGCCCAGCGAGGTGGGCGCACAGCCGACGGAAAGCGAAGAGGTCCGGTCTACCGCGCTCGGCGGCGACTGGGAGTTCAGGGGCATCCGGCCGCCGCGCCGCTAGGGCGTGTCTTATAGATCTATGCCGGAGCAAGCGTAGATCTATGCCGTGGCGAGCGGCTGCCGTGAAGGGGGATGGGGAGGCGGGTGGGGCAGCGTAAGGCGGAGGAGGAGCCCATAGCGGAGCTCATGCCTATCCGGTTTTCTCAGGTGAACCCATCGCACCAGCGATGACAGGCGCGCCCACCGATAGCCGACGACAAGATCGCCCAGGTCGAGCGCGGCCTGCGTGCACGGCGCGACGATTCCCTGACGAAAGCGGATACGCATGAGCGGAGCTATGGGCGACGACGACAACGCCGCGAGGCGCCCGCCGGTGGGCGCGCAGCAGGCTGGATGATCTGTAAGACATGCCCGGAACCCCGCGATGGCCTGCGGCCCCGCCAGCCCGGGCGGCCCAGCCCCAGAGAGGACAGTCATGGCAGCGCCGCGGATGTGCCTGATCCTCAGCGAGAACTGGACCATGACCAGCGCCCGGGACCTGCCGGTGCTGGTGCGCTGGGCCCGTGAGGCCGAGGACGCCGGGTTCGACTCGGTGATGATCAGCGAGCACATCGTGCTGGGCCCATCCGCTGGGGCGAACGGGGTCATGGCCAACCCCCGCGAGTACGCCCTGCCTGGCAACCAGGACCCGGCGACGCCGTGGCCAAGCTCGCTCGTGCTGCTGTCCGCGATCGCGGCGGTGACTACGCGGATCCGGCTGGTCGCCGGGGCGGTCATCGCGCCGCTGCGGCACCCGCTGCTGCTGGCACGGGAACTTGGCTCGCTCGACTTGCTCAGCGCGGGAAGGCTGGTGGTGCTGCCGACGGTGTCCTGGCTGGCCGAGGAGTACGCGGCGCTGGGCGTGCCGTTCGGCAGGCGCGGCGATCTGCTGGACGAGCACCTGGTCGCCTGGACCGTGCTGTGGCGCGACACCCCGGCCTCTTTCTCCGGGGAGCACTACTCGTTCCGCGACGTCTACTTCGAGCCCAAGGCCTACCGGCCGGGCGGCCCGGTGCTGTGGCTGGGCGGAGCCGGCCTGCACCGGCGGATGCTGGCCCGCCTCGTCGCCTACGGCGACGGGTTCAACCCACTGGGCCGCCCCGCGCCGGCCGAGATGGCCGCCCTGACGGCCGCGCTGCGGGCAGCCGGGCGGGATCCGGCGAGCCTGGAGCTGGTCGGCGGGACCCGGGCGGTATTTGACGGCCCGGACAGCGTGGCCGACCTCGGGCGGGCCCTGGCGACCATCGGCCCGCAGGCAGCGGCGGGGTTCACCACCTTCTGCATCAAGCCGTCGCAGTTCACCGACGACCCGGCCGATGTGGGGCGGCTCTGCCGGGAGATCATCCGCCGGGTGCAAGGGATGCTGCCTTAGTGGCGGCCGCGGTGGCCTAACACCGCGCAGGCGCCAGCGACCGGGGGCCCGCCGCTGTCATGAGCCGTTCCCTGGCGGCGACCCAGGCAGCATCGATTACCGGCAACCGGGCGAGCCGCAGCGGATGGCTGCGGGGCAGCTGGAGGTGGATGCGCCGCTCCCTGGAGAGCACGATAGCCAGGTTGACCAGGTAGGCGTCCTCGTGGCCGGTCTGGCTGACCACCTCGTTGACGAAATCGGCCGCGCCGGGAGTGCCGGCCAGCAGCACACTGAGCATGGCCAGGTCGAATCCGGGCAGGAACAGGCCGGTGAACTCCCAGTCAAGCAGCGCCCACTCGCCGCTAGGCAGTCGGATCATGTTCCCGGGCAGCGGGTCGCCGTGGTTGAGCTGCCATGGCTTGCCGCACCGGGCGAGCAACCGCTCCAGCGCCCGGCGGTCGTCCTCGGTGAAGTACCCGGTGGCGTGGTAGCGCACGATGCGGTCGCGGTAGCCGAACACCGGCCGGAACCCGTCCGGCAGCGGCCGCCAGTTATGCAACTGGCCGACCAGCCCGGCCGCGGCCTCGACCTCCTGGCCGGTGAGGGTCCGCGGGTAGCGGCCGCTGCCCAGCGTGGCACCGTCCAGCCGCTCCATGACGACGATGCGGCGTCCGTCGGTATGCACCAGCCGGGGCACCCGTACCGGCGGGGGGTGCCTGGCGAAGATCTGGTACACGTCGATCTCGTGGCGCTGCCGGTGCCGCCACAATGGGTCGCCTTCTGGCAGCACCTTGATCATGACCGGCTGGTCGCCCGCGTGCCCGGCGGCGAGCAGCGACTTGCCGTCGTGGGGCAGCATCTTCTCGACCCGCAGCCCGGCGAACTGGCCGGCCAGGGCCGCCAGCACCGGCGGCACCCGCCGGTACGGTCCTCCCGATGCCAGCCTTGCTGGCTCGTCGGGCTGCGTGAACAGCGTCACGGTCCCCTCCTGCGCGCCAGGCCCCGGAACCCGCTGTGATCAGAGCAGTCCAATAGCGATTTACCCGTGATGGTTAACCAACCCGAACGGTCTGTAAAGGGGACCGGAGGCATTGCCGGCGATTGCATGCCGGTCTTTGCCCGGGGCCGTACCCGGCAGAGGACCGAGTTGACGGTGTTGCTGAGGGGAAAGGCCACGCGCCGCCGCTGACACCGGCCGGGCGCGGGACCGCGCCCGCGCATCACGCCGGATGGTGCGGGCGCCGGCGCGGGCTGCGAGGATGGTCCCCGTGACGGACGTGTACCTGGAAGTCGGCAAGAAGCGGGTGTTCGCCTGCGCCGCCGGCTGGCCCGGCTGGTGCCGGTCCGGCCGGGACGAGGAGCAGGCGCTCGAGGCGCTGGCCACCAGCGCGTCGCGCTACGCCGTGCTGGCCGCCCTGGCCGGCATCCCCTTCGACCCCGTCGATGAGGTGGATTGCATCGAGATCGCCGAAACGGTGACCGGCAGCGCCACGACGGACTTCGGCGCCCTGGACGTCGCGCCCGCCCTGGACGCGAAACCGGTCCCCGCGCAGCAGGCGGACCGGCTGGCCGCGCTCGTGCAGACCACGTGGGACTACTTCGAGCAGACCGCTGCCGCTTCCCCGCCGGCGCTGCGCAAGGGCCCGCGCGGCGGCGGCCGGGACCGGGACCAGATCATCGAGCACGTGCACGAGACCGAGGTGCTCCACGCCCGCATGCTCGGGCTCAAGGAGCGGCCCTTCCCGGCCGGCGACGCCGCCGCGCTGGCCCGGGTCCGCGCCGCGATCCTCGCGGAGATCCGGGCCGGCGCGGTGTCCGCCCCGCCGGGCGACCTCAGCCGGTCCCGGCGGCCCGCCCGGTTCGTGGCCCGCCGCACCGCCTGGCACGCCGTTGACCACGCCTGGGAAATCCAGGACAAGCAGGAACCGTAGGAAAGGACCGGCAGTCATGGCCTTCAGCGGGTGGGCTGAGGAGGCACTGGACTTCTACGAGGGTCTCGAGGCCGACAACACCAAGACGTACTGGACGCGGCAGAAGGCGGTCTACGACGAGCAGGTCCTGCGCCCCATGATGGAGCTGCTGGACGAGCTGGGGCCGGAGTTCGGCGAGTCGAAGATCTTCCGCCCCTACCGCGACGTCAGGTTCAGCAAGGACAAGACGCCGTACAAGACGCACATCGGCGCCCTGCTCGGCGGTGGCTACATCCAGCTCTCCGCCAAGGGCCTCGCGGTGGGCGACGGCATGTACGGCATGGCCTCCGACCAGGTCAGCCGGTACCGCGAAGCGGTGGCGGCGGACCGGACCGGCGGCGAGCTGGAGGAGCTGATCGCGGAGATCGAAAAGCAGGGCATCGAGGTGCACGGCCGTGACGTGCTGAAGACCGTGCCGCGCGGGCACCCGGCCGATCACGCGCGCGCCCGGCTGCTCCGCTATAAGGGCATCGTTGCCTGGCGGGAGTGGCCGCCCGAGCCCTGGCTGGAGACCGCGGCTGCGAAGGATCACATCGCGGGCTTCTTGCGGGCGGCCCGGCCGCTGGGCGACTGGCTGACCAAGAACGTGGGCCCATCCACGATGCCGGCCAGGTAACCGATGCCCGCCAGGTGGCCGGTGCCGGCCAGGTGGCCGGTGCCGAACTGATAGCGGGTCCGGCCCGTCCCCCAGAGGCCCGCGCAGGTCAGATGGCGCCCGTCTGCACGGCCCGGGTGATCCACGGGATCACCTCGTCCAGCATCTGATCCAGCGAGGTCGTCGCCTCGAAGCCGAGCACCCGCTTGGCCTTCTCCGTGGACGGGACCCGCCGCTGGACGTCGTGGGCGAATGGCTCGTCGTGGACCATGCGCAACGGCACGTCCGGGCCCTTGATCTTGCGCCAGATCAGCTCGGCGAGCTGTAGCACGGTGGTGCTCTCGCTGGTGGAGAGGTTGAAGTCCTCGCCTAGCGCATCCGGGTGCTCCATCGCGGTCACGATGCCCACGGCCAGGTCCCCGCCGTAGGTGTAGTGCCGCACCTGCTCGCCGGAACCCAGGATGTGCAGGGGATCCTGCCCCTTCACCACCTTCTGCACCAGGTCCGGCACCACGTGGCTCATCGCCAGCCGGACATTCCCCGAAATGATCTGATCGTCGCCCAGCGCCCGGCTTTCGCCTATCCCCACGCAGTTGAACGGCCGGACGATCGTGAACGGCAGCCGGTACTGATCCCACGCGGCCTGGGCGAAATACTCGACGGCCAGCTTCTGGAAACCGTAGGAGGACACCGGCGGCGGGATCTCGCGCTGCTGGCCCTCGTAGGACGGCCACTGATCGGCGCTCTCGAACACCATCGAGGACGACAGGTAGGTGACCTTGCGAAGCCGACCCTCGTTGTAGGCCTTGATGGCTGCGTCACAGGTGGCCGCGTTGATCCGCTCGTTGGTGGCCACCAGGTCGTAGGCGTAGGCGTGGAAGTAAGAGATGCCGCCGATCATCGCGGCGCCGGCGACGAAGTGGTCGCAGTCGGCCAGCAGCCTGCTGAGCAGCCCGACGTCCCTGGCGTCGCCTTCGACCAGCCGGTAGCTGGGGTGGGCGTCGTAGGACTTGGCCACCTTGCCGTACTTGGAGAAGTTGTCCAGGCCCACGACGTCGTAGCCGCGGTCGAGCAGTTCCCCGACGACGTACCCGCCGATGAACCCGGCGGAGCCGCTGACCAGAACCTTCTCCATCATCTGCCCTTCTTCGATCCTCGGGCCCTGATCTGCGCCGGGGTCAGCGGGCCGCCGAAAGCGAACCGGTACCAGCGAAGGTACTTGGGAACCCACTCGGCGACCTTGAAGTTCGACACCCCGGCCGGCCGGTCTAGCCAGATTGTCGGGATCTCCGCGACGGGCAGCCGCAGCCGCTTGGCTTTGGCGGTCAACTCGATCCCGATCTCGAAGCCGTCCCGCGAGTCGATGCCGACCTCGCGGACGAAGCTGGTCGAGTACGCCTTGAACGAGTTCGTCGCGTCCCGCGTGCCGAGCCGGGCGAACAGCCGGAGCGAACGGCCCGCGGTGCGCGATAGCAGGCCCTTGACCAGCGGGCCGCCGACCTGCTGCCCACCGGCCATGTACCGGGATGCGGCGGCCACCGCCACCCCGCGCTCCACCAGCCTGGCCAGGTCATCGATCTGCCTGGAATCGTCGCAGCCGTCGGCCATCGTGACCACCGCGACATTGGCCGCGGCCGCCGCCATGCCGAAGCGGACCGCGTTCGCGGGGCCGGGGCCGTAGGTATTGACCAGGCACCGTAGCCGCGGCTCGGCCCGGGCGTAGTCACGGACCACGGGCACGGTGGAATCGTCCTCGTCGTCAACGACGACCAGCACCTCACAGGACAGGTGAACCGATTCGAACAGGCGATCCAGCACGGGGACAATGTGCTTTCCCTCGTCGTATGCCGGGATGATGATCGAGACCCGCGGCTCACCCGCAGTCACACAACAACCCCCTTCCCGAGCACGTTCCAGATGTCGGCGACCGGCTTGCCGGTCTGGAGGCCGGCATACTCGGGATGCGGGGCAGCGATGATCATCAGGTCCGCCTGCGCCAGCACCTCGGCCAGCGGGGTCAGATCTGGGTCGGCCGTGACGTAGGGGTCGGTGCACAGCACCCGGTCCGCCTTGAACACCAGGAGCCGCTTGAGCTTGTAGGAGAGGCTGGCCCGGATGTCATCGGACCCACCTTTGAACGCCATGCCAAGGATGCCTACGGTCATCGAACTCAGGTCGAAGCGCTGCTCCAGGCGGGCCACCAGGTACAGTGGCAATCCCTCGTTAATGGCCATGGCCGTGTGCCCTAGCGCGAAATTGTTGTTGTTGAACGCGGCGAGCTGCATTGTGTCCTTGAACAAACATGGGCCGGCCGCGAATCCAGCGCCGGGCATGTCCGCGGCCCGCTGATAATCTAGTGCGAGCCCCTGGCGTATACGCTCGAAATCCAGGCCGCGATCATTGGCCATCATGTAGAGCTGATTCGCTATGGCGAATTTGATGTACCGCCAGGTATTGGTGAACAGCTTCGCCAGCTCGGCTTCCTCCGGCGTCATCGGTACCAGCGTCAGCGTCAGCTTTCGGAACAGGCGGCTGGCCCGGTCCCGCCCGCGCACGGTGCGGCTGGACACGATCTGGGGAAGTTCGAACAGCTCGGTCATCGCCTTGCCCTCGGCGATGCGTTCCGGGCAGAACGCCACGTCGAGGTCCACGCCGAGCCCGGCCACCATCTTCTCCACCCGGGCCGTCACGCCGGGGTACACGGTGCTGCGCAGGATCAGGATCTGGCCGGAGGCGAAGTGCGGCGCGCAGTCTTGCATCGCGTTCGGGATGGCGGACTGGTCTGGCTCGAGGTTTTCGCCCACCGGAGTGCCGATGACCACGATCACATGCTCGCCGGTGCCCACGATCGCAGGGTCCGTCGAGGCTACGAGGGCGCCCGCTGCGACCGCGCGCTCCAATGCTCGTGTGGCGCCCGGCTCGGCGAAGGGCATTTTGGCCGAGTTCACGCACCCGACCGCGGACTCGCTGAGGTCGAAGATGCCCACCCGCAGGCCCCGCGAGGCGAAGGCGATGGCCAGCGGCAGGCCCACGTGCCCGCACCCGCCGATCACCACGACGTCCCGTGCGAAGGGGGTGGGACAGGACGTTTCTGCCACCGCGCCACCTCCGGTTGATAGCGTATTTGCCGGAATCCCCCCGGCCACCCCAATGGACAGCTGCCAGCTAGCCTGGACGCATCCTAGCAACTGCTAGCTACTTCGCCGTGCAAGGAGCAAGACTGCAGATGGGACGGTGAACTCCGTGCAGCGGACGTTTACCCGGGCTCAATTATTCTGCGGTAAAACTGTTAACATCCTTTTGGCGAACGATGACCAATCATGCTGGTCCTGGGGAAGCTGGAAGGGCCGGTTGGGGCATCGGGTGTGTGGCTGTGTGGATGCGGGAGGCGACGAAGCGCCGCGGGGGACCGGTGAGGCTTAGCCGGCCGGGCGGTCGTGGCCTGTTAGCGCGTCTAGGAGCTGCTGGCCGTACCTGGCCAGCTTGGTCTCCCCGATGCCGCTCACCTTGCTCAGTTCGGCCAGCGACGAGGGTGAGGTCATCGCGACCTCCCGCAGGGTCGCATCATGGAAGATCACATAGGCGGGAACGCCCTGTTCCTTGGCGGCGGCCGCGCGCCACGCGCGGAGCCGCTCGAAGGCCGCCGCGGCGTCGGGCGGCAAGCTGGCGGCAGGCCCGGCCTTGCGCGCCCGCGGCGCCTTCGCGGGCCGCTCCGGCTCGCGGCGCAGCATGACCGGCCGCTGCTTACGTAGCACTTGCGCGCTCGCGTCGGTAAGCACCAGCGTGCCGTAATCACCTTCCACCGCCAGCAAGCCCTGGGCGAGCAGTTGCCGGACGATGCCGCGCCACTCGGTGTCCCGCAGGTCGGTGCCGATGCCGAACACCGTCAGGGTGTCATGGCGGTGCTGGGTCACCTTGGGGGTCTGCTTGCCGAGCAGGATGTCGATGACGTGACCGGCGCCGAACCGCTGGCGCCGCTCGCTGCGCAACCGGTACACCGCGGACAGCAGCTTCTGCGCGGCGATCGTGCCGTCCCACGCCTCCGGCGGCGACAGGCAGGTGTCGCAGTTGCCGCACGGCTCGCTCTGCTCGCCGAAGTAGCCGAGCAACTGCACGCGGCGGCATCCCACCGCCTCGCAGAGCGCGAGCATCGCATCGAGGTGCTGGCTCTGGCGGCGGCGGTGCGCTTCATCGCCCCCCGAGGCGTCGATCAGCTTTCGCTGCTGAACGACATCCTGCAGGCCGTAGCTCAGCCAGGCCGTGGACGGCAGGCCGTCGCGGCCGGCCCGCCCGGTTTCCTGGTAGTAGCCCTCCACCGACTTGGGCAGGTCGAGGTGGGCGACGAACCGGACATCCGGCTTGTCGATGCCCATGCCGAAGGCGATGGTGGCGACCATGACGACACCATCCTCACGGAGGAACCGTGCCTGGTTCTCGCCGCGGGTCCGCGCGTCCAGCCCGGCATGGTAGGGCAGCGCGACGAGCCCGTTCTGCGCGAGGAACTCGGCGGTCTGCTCCACCGAGGCCCGGGCCAGGCAGTAGACGATGCCGGAGTCCCCGGCGTGCTCGGTGCGCAACAGTTCGAGCAGCTGGCGCCGGGGCTCGTTCTTCGGCGCGATCCGGTACTGGATGTTGGGCCGGTCGAAACTGGCCACGAACCGGCGTGCCTGCGTCAGGTGCAGCCGGGAGACGACTTCGGCGCGGGTGGCCTGGGTCGCGGTGGCGGTCAGCGCGACCAGCGGCACCCCGGGGAACCGCTCACGCAACACGGCGAGGCCCAGGTAGTCGGGCCGGAAGTCGTGCCCCCACTGCGACACGCAGTGCGCCTCGTCAATGGCGAACAGCGATATTCGCCCTCGCTCCAGCAGCCGCAGCACTGGCTCGCCGCACAGCCGTTCCGGCGCCACGTACAGCAGGTCAAGCTCGCCCGCCAGGAAGGCGTCCTCGACCAGGCGGCGGGCGCCAAGGTCCTGGGTGGAGTTGAGGAAGCCGGCCCGGACGCCGAGGTTCCGCAGCGCATCCACCTGGTCTTGCATGAGCGCGATGAGGGGCGAGACCACCACCCCGGTCCCGTCCCGGACCAGCGCCGGGATCTGGTAACACAATGACTTGCCGCCGCCGGTCGGCATCAGCACCAGCGCGTCATGCCCGCCGACCAGGTGATCGATGATCTCCCGCTGGCCGTCCCGGAACGTCTCGTAGCCGAAAACCCGGCGCAGCACCTCCGCGGGGTCAGTCACGCTGGATCCGGCGCGGGGGTGGGCCACCCGGTCACTCTAACGAGGATTCCGCGGGCAGGAGGGGGCCGCCGCGCCTGCCCGGGGCGTGGCGGCCCTCAGCAGATCAGACCATGTGATCAACGCCGCGTGCCACGGGTTATCGCGGATCGGCTAGCCGCCGGCGCCGCGGCGTCACCACAGGTCGCCGCCGGTGAGCACGTAGATGAAAGGCACGAGCGGGATGAGGACGAGGATGGCCCACGCCAGCTTCGCGCCGCCGGAGATATCGGTCCGCGACACCAAGTCGATCCAGATGAGAACGACCGCCAAGGGGTGGAGGAAGCAGAGGAGCAGCTCGACAAGCTTCTTCATGGTCCCGAATTTAGGGCATGCCCTGCCAGGATTCGTCCTGCCACGACGACCGGCGCCGGCCCGGCGCGCCCCAGGCGACGCCGGCATAGCCTGGTCTCTCCGATGCCACTGGAACGCCGATGCCCACCGACACGCTGAACCTGAGGGCCCTCAACCGGGCCTTGCTCGCCCGGCAGATGCTGCTCTGCCCCGTCCCGCTGCCGGCTGGGCCGGGCCGGGCTGAGGCCGTGATCGGGATGGTCGAGCACCTGGCCGGCCTGCAAGCTCAGGCGCCTTTCCCGCCCTACTTCGGGCTGTTGTCCCGGCTGGCCGGTTTCCGGCCCGCCGACCTGGCCGAGCTGCTGGTAAGCCGGCAGGTGGTACGGATCGCCCTGATGCGCAGCACCATCCATCTCGTCTCCGCCCGCGACTGCCTGACGTTCCGCCCGCTGGTCCAGCCGGTGCTGGACCGTTCGCTGCCCGCCATCTTCGGCAAGCAGTTCGCCGGGCTGGACCCGGGTGCCCTCGCCGAGGCGGGCCGCGCCCTCGTGGACGCCGAGCCCCGGACGTTCAGCGAGCTGGGCAACCTGCTGGCGCCGGACTGGCCCGGCCACCCCCCCGCCGCGCTTGCCCAGGGCATCCGCGCGCTGGTCCCGCTGGTCCAGGTGCCGCCCCGTGCCGTCTGGGGCACCGCCGGCCAGGCGCGGCACACCTCCGCGGAAGCCTGGCTCGGCCGGCCCCTGGACCCCAGCCCGTCGGTGGACGTTCTGATCACCCGTTACCTCGCGGCGTTCGGGCCGGCCACGGTCGCCGACGCGCAGGCCTGGTCCGGCCTGACCCGGCTGGGCGAGGTGGCGGACCGGCTCCGGCCTGGCCTTCGGACCTTCCACGATGAGCAGGGGAGAGAGTTGCTCGACCTGCCGGACGCGCCACGGCCCGGCCCGGACGCGCCGGCGCCCGTCCGCCTGGTCGCCGAGTTCGACAACCTGATCTTGTCGCATGCGGACCGCGCCCGCGTCGTCAGCGGCGACAACCGGCGCCGGCTGTACACCCGCAACGGCATCTTTCCCGGGACGGTGCTCCTCGACGGGTTCGTGGCCGGCATGTGGCGGCTCACCCGGTCCCGCCGGACCGCGGCGCTGACGGTGGAACTATTTGGCGCCGCGCCGTCGCGGGACCGGGACGCCGTCGGCGAGGAGGCGCAGCGGCTGCTCGGGTTCGCCGCGCCTGGTAACACCCGTGAGATCCGGTTCGCGCCGATCACCTGACCCGGCCCGGCCTGCCCTGCGCGCTGGTCGGCGCCGGGCGTTAATAAGAACGGAACATTGCCGCCCGGAACCATTCGTACTGTCATGGTTTGTGAACGCCCGGCGCGGATGCCCGGCCGCGGCGGCGGTGGGCCATTGCGGTGCGGCGGGAAGGAGCCCGATGCCAGGTCAGGGCCGGGAGGTCGTGGTGGGCCTCGACAACGGCGGGACAGCCATCAACGCGACCGTGCTCGACTGCTCCGGACGGTTCCTGGTAGACCGGCTGGTGGAGACGCCCAGCCGGGTCGGGGAAGGCCCGGCGGTAGCCATCGAAGCGCTCAACGACGCGTTCACCGGCGTGCTCAGCTTGACCGGAATACCCCGGGATGCGGTGCAGGCGGTAGGCCTGGACACCCCGGGCCCCGCCAGCGCCGACGGGGTGATCTCGACGCGGGGAGCGGTGAACTTCGCGGATCCGGCCTGGCGCGGCTTCGACGTTCGCGGTGCCCTGGAGGCCCGGCTCGGCCTGCCGGTCATCTACAACAACGACGCGAACGCCGCGTCGCTGTACGCCCACCACGCTCACTTCGGGCCCGAGGCCACCCGCCGCTCCTCGGTGGCGCTGATCGTGGGAACCGGGCTCGGTGGTGGCGTGATCGAAAGCGGGCGGGTGGTGCGCGGCGCCGCCGGGATGGCCGGCGAATTCGGCCACGTCCAGATCTCGATGGAGGGGCTGCTGGCGCCGGCGCAGCCGGTGCCAGCGTGCAACTGCGGCCTGCTCGCCGACGGCGAGAGCGTCGCGTCGCTGACCGGCATCGAGAAGAACCTGCTCCCGTACTGGCTGTCCCGCTTTCCCGGCCATGATCTGCATGGCGTCGGCTCGGCACGCCAGGCGGCGTATCTGGTACGGGGCCATGCCGCTGCCGGGGACCCGATGGCACTGGAGATCTTCCGGCAGCAGGCGATCGCGCTCGGCAGGCTGTTCACCATCGCGGCGAACATCACCGACCCGGACGCCTATTTCCTCGGCGGGGGCGTGGTCGAGGCCGCGCCGTACTTCCGCGACTGGTTCCTTGACACTGTGCGCGAGAACACCGACCTGCGCGACGAGCAGCGGCCGCGGGCGACCTTCGCGCTGGTGCCAGACCTGGACATGGCCGGCGCCCGCGGTGCCGCGATCGCCAGCGGGGATTCGCTGGGCTGGGCGCCCCCCGAGATTTCCCGGCGCCAGCGCCCGTAAGCAGTCTGAAGGTTATGTCGCTTGCGGCTCCGGATCACGGTCCGCTGCGCCAAGGCGAGTGACTAGGGCGCATATACCGCTCACCGGGCCCGCAGGTAGTTCAGGTACGACTCGCCGCGCGGTGACAACCGGTAGCCGACGTCGAGGCTGAGGGTCAGTCCGAGTTGCTTTAGCCGCCTGACGTGCAGCTTGAAGTCCTGCCGCTCCCAGCCCATGGCTTCGGCCAGGACCGTGGACACGATGCCGGGCCGGTCAGCGATCAGCGCGAGCACCGCGCCGGTCCACGGCCCGCGGCTGCTTGACCTGTCAATCCGGGCCAGCTTGGCGGTGATCGCGGCGACGTCTGCCTCGGTCAGGCTGGCGGCGAGGGCCAGCTCGTCCCTGGGGTCTGGCCCGTCGATTCGTCGCAGGCGGATGCGGTAAATCGGCAAGGCCGGGTCACCGCGCAGGTCGGCCAGCAACTCGCCGGCGCTGGCGTACCCGGCCTCGCGTGCCTGGGCGGCGTCCACCGACGATGGCCCCACTACGTTGACCGACTCGACTTCGACCATGTCGATTCCAGTGCGGTAGTGGTGGCCGGGCACGACCTGGCTGCGTTTCCAGCGCCGGAAGGCCACGACGACCGCACCGGAGTGGATGCCGTCCCGCAGCCGCTGCTCGAACCGCACGCCTCGACAGTACTGACAGCATGGCGGTCCGCGTCATGCTCAACATCAGAGATGTCAGCCTCGTCGCCTTCCCGGCGATGGGCTGGCAGCCGCTGGCGCGGTCACCTGTGCCATCATCGTCAGCGGGCCGCCAGCTTCGGGACGCGCTGCCGTTCGTCGTGCTCCGCGCCAGTGCCTGCTGCGCCACGGGCCTGCCGCTCAGGCCCGGGCAGGAGGGAACGCCATGACATCGCCTCAGCAAGAGCACCTGAACAACCGGCACCGCGATACGCTGCGCCAGATATTCCAGCACCCGGTGAGCCACAACATCGAATGGCGGGCGGTGCTGTCGCTCCTTGAGGCAGTCGGCACGGTCACCGTGCGGCACGATGGCAAGGTCGACGTCACGATCGGGCCAGCGCGGGAGTTCCTCGACCCGCCCCGCGGCAAGGACATCGACGCACAGATGGTCGCGGACCTGCGTCGGATGCTGAGCAGCGCAGGTTACCGCCCGTCCTAGCGCCCGTGCAGGCCCGGGGCAGCGGCTGACGGTACGGGAGCGTGAGAGAAACACCGGGTCAGTACGGGGCGCCGCCAGGACTCGAACCGCGAACCCCGCGGTGTGAGAACTGGAGCGGGCGCGCTTACCAGAGTTCATGGCGTTCGTGCCGCAGCTCAGGCCGCACGCGCGAACTCGGGTGAACTAGGACGGACCGCGGTGAACTGCAACCCTGAGAGTTAGCGATCATCTTGCTTCAGGTTCGGACCAGGCTGGTGGAACCAGGCGAAGAGCAACCGCGTCAGATCGTCATGACTAGGATGCCCGGCCGGCCCGGCCAGGTTCTGGCGGCGATCACTGCCCTGGCGCTGACTGCGGTGGCCACCGCGGCATGCGGCACCTCGCGGCCACTTCCTCGCACGGTAATCCCGCCAGAGTTCGCGGCCGCATGCGGGCACCCCGGTTCCCACGTGAGGGTGCGCAACGTGCCTGTCACCATCCGCCACGCCGATTGTGATCTCACCGGTGTCGTCATCACCTACCGGGGCTATGGCGGGGCCACCGTCCCAAGCGGCAGCAGCTCGGTAGGCACCAGCAGCGGTTTCACCTTGACGATTCATCCCGGCACCCTGGATGTGACCGTCAACGCAGCCGGCGCCCCAGGCAACGCTTAGCTGCCCAGGTCTGGCGGGAGATGCGGGTGCTGCGCCAGGACCGGGCTGGGCGCAGGCTGCGGCGAGGCAGACTTGGCAGCCTTGCTGGCGTGAATGGACGCGCACGCCACCACGGCTAGCAGCACGCAGGCGGCTATCCCGACAAGACCTCTCGATTGCCCGCCCGGCGCGGGTGTGACTTGCCGCATTCTCACCGCGTCCGCCCATGCGTGATCACTTGCCCTGGCCTGCAAGATTAGGACGAGAGTGAGCCGAATTACGTGGCCCGACACGTACCTGGCGTTGTTCTTTCCGCGGCCTTTGCTTAATTTTAGAGACTCGTTCCTGGCTCACTGGCTGCTGACACTTGCTGGGGCAGCATCTTGATCAGCTTTTGATCGGCAAAGATGGCCATCTGACAGATACGGGGTACAGTCGGACGGTTTCGTCTTTGTCGGTGTCAGGAGCCGGCCAGTTCCGGCGCGGCAACTTCTCCAAGCCTGGGCGCGGGTATTGCCAACCGGTGACACACGACCCGTGGCCTCCAGTGATCCTGAACCTGGGCTAGCGATCGCTGTCGCGCTACGTCGAGATGAGCGCGTAGCGCTGCGGGCCATCGCTCCTTACCCAGGGTAGCCGCGTGGCGGATTCTCGCCGTAGACAGCCACCCTGGGCCGCGCCGCGTTCAACGGCTGGTGCCGTGGCGAGTACCACGCGGCTGGCACCCCGGCACGGGCAAGGCCACGCCAGGTGCACCTGCATTTCCACGGCGTTACCGCCGCGGACGTGGCCGCGATCGTTCGGTGGGTGCGGCTATTCGTCGTGGTCGCCGTGTTGGGAGGAGCGTCTGCGCTCCAGGCGCCAGTGGATCTCGTGGGTGTCGGGGTGCCGCCATTCGCGCATCCGGTATTCGAAGCCGGGGAGCAGGACGATCGGGATTGGGTCGGGGGAGGCGGGGGCGACCGCGCCGACGACGATTTTGGCGTCGGTGGGGATGAAGGGGGACTGCGCGGGGACCGGCGCGGTGATGATCTCCACAGGGTCTGCATAGGGACGCGGCATGGCAGCCACTGTACCACGCATACGAGTGAGTGTGATCTAGCATACAGTCTCTTTACATACCTCATAGAGATACCATAGAGTACAAATACAAGCATCTAAGGAAGGAATATTCATCATGAGGAAGATCCTCACCGCCACGGCGATCAGCGCTGCGGCAGTCCTCGGCGGCATCGGCGTCTCAGCGGCGTCGGCGTCAGCCAGCACCACCCCGGTCGTCGCGCACACGGTCAGCCCGCTGCACTCCGACACCACCTCGGTGTCCGGCAGCGCGACCCAGGCCGACCCGAACCGCGGGCCGGTGTGGGGGGCCGACCGGCTCAAGGAGACGGTCACCGCCACGCACCGGGCTGACGGCAAGTACAACGTCAAGATCAGCTTCGGCGGCAGCACGTTCGCCGGTTTCGCTGACCCGAGGTCAGCCGACGAAGGCAGCACCGACGCGGGCGGCCCGCTGCTGAGCCAGGGCACGATCACCGGCTCCATCCAGTACAACGGCATCGCCTCGGCCACCGCGCCGGACCCGGGCAACGTCCCGGCTGTCCAGGACCCCAACACCAGCCTGGGCAAGGTGCTGACCGAACTGTTCCACGGTGACGTGGCCGCCGCTGCCACCCACTACCTGATCAGCTACACGCCGTCGATGGACTCGGTGAACGTCACCGGCTCCGGCGACACC
Organism: uncultured Actinomycetes bacterium; assembly: GCA_963734725.1. Lineage (GTDB taxonomy): Bacteria > Actinomycetota > Actinomycetes > Streptosporangiales > Streptosporangiaceae > DASXKD01. Next base: position 28,736 of record CAVTIX010000008.1, on the reverse strand, counting down.
TGGCCTGCCGGAAACACCTACACCCAGGCTGGCTGACCGGTCGCGGGGCGCTCGCGGAGGCGGCGGAAGATCGTTACCGCACCTGGCCCTCGGCGTGGCGCTGCGCTGACTCTCGCGTCCGGGTGGCGGCGGGCCGCCCACAGCGCCCCGGGCGGGGCGGCTCACCCGCCCGCCCGGACAGCGGCTCCAACGACGGGATGACCTCCGATCCTGCGACGATCAGCAAGGCCGTGCAGGTCAGCGTCAACGGTGTCACAGCCGATCTGCCGGTGACCCCGGTCCCGGCCTCCTGATCCACCCGGTCAACGCCCCGGCCCGCGTCACGCGGGCCGGGGCCTCGCCGTGCCCGAGGCCCGGCAAGTCCACTGACGTTTACCCCAGCGCTCCCGGGTCCGCCCGAGCGCGTGCGCGTTGACTTCCAGGGCGGCCCGCCCTCCCGGCCGCTGTGGAAAGCCCGCTGCTTGATCGGGTCTGCGGCTCGGAGCGCGGAGAGCACCTACGCGGCCCCGGGCCGCGCGCCCGTCCAACGACACCCGGGACGCTCCCGCATTTCCCGCCCCTGGCGGGGGGATCCGGCAGACGCACCTGACCCTTGACGCAGGTGACGGGCAGGGCCGGGCGTCCGGCCGCAGGCGAGCCGGGCAGTTGCGTCCCGCCGGGGATCCCCACGGTTTTCACCGCCACCCAGCGCCGGAGGGCCATCTAGAGTTGCTGATCCCGGGCCGGCCGTAACTGTCCTGGCCATCCACGAACGCCCGGAGGGTGCCGCCAGGTCAAACGTCGACGCGGGCATAGCTGGCCGGTGTGAAGCTACCAGGAACCCATCTCAGGCTGGGCTCGGGCAGCGACGGGGATCGGGGAAGGCCGCAGACCGGGTCGGGCCCAGCGCCACCGGGCGGCGAGGCCGCCGCCGCGGCCGGTGCGGTGAGCGCGGGCCGGTTCCACTTCTCCTCAAAGAGCGTGAGCACGAACGTGTGGCCGAGAACATCGCTGCAGACGGAGCCGGGCCGGGCATACCGCGACACGATCACAGAGGGCACCCGGGAACCCCTACCGGTCACCACGACGCGGTCCTTCCGCCTGGCTCTCCGCGGCTGTCCAGTTGGACTTGCCTCGGTGACGGGCCTGCCTTTAGCGCTGCTGGGCCCTGCCGGACAGTACGCGCCGTCCCCCATGATGGCGATTTGAGCGCCGTGCAGTGGGGGACCGTCGCTACATGGGTGGCCTCGGTGGGGACCGTCGCAGCAGTCTCCCTCGCTCTGTGGGAAGCCCGGGAGGGACCGGAAGGAGCGCTTGCGCCGGGAACTCAGGCAACAAGCCGTGAGGATATCGGCGTGGTTCGTTGAGATGCATAAAGACCCGCATGGCGAAGACCCGCGTCGCGAAGACCGGCTTCCCCCAAAGCTGCGGGGCCGAGCTGCCGATGTTGAGCTTCTCAACAACTCGGAAGACCCGGTGACCGACGTCCTGATCTTCCTGCCGCGGGCCTCCTACAAGGTCCAGCGCTGGTGGGATCAAGAACCGGAGTACCGTGCCATGATCGGCGTTCTTCCACCCGGACGATGGACCATCAGCTTGCCTGAGAGCGGTGGCGCCATCGTGGATGTCAAACTGGAAGGATCAGCCGCCATGTCCCGCGTGATGGTGATTATCAGTTTCACTGACAACGCGGGTAACCACTGGGCGAGGGGAGCTAGAGGAGAACTACGGCAGCTGCGTACCCCCGCCATCGATTACTGGAAGGTCCGCAAGGAAGACATCGATTGGCGGGTGCCGACACGCTTGGATTGAACAGATGCTGATCCTGGGCGAGTCACACCTTCGCGCCGTTCTGATCTACCAGGTGCACTACAGCGCGGCCCGGCCACACTAGGGCCTAGCGCAAAGGCTGCCAAGATCACCGTGCTATGAGCGTGCCATTGCCCTGGCGTGAACTTGGTCCGAGCCCCTGCCGATGGGCCTGGCTCGCAGGACTAGGACAAGCGAAAAGCCCTGCTGAACGCTCGCGGCACCCCATGCTTCGGTGCAGGAGACAGGGCAGCGGCACAGGGCGGCTTCACACGGTGCCGCTCCGCGGGCCGGTTCGACTGCTGCCTTGCCGCCGACGGGCCGCCGAAGCATCATTGGACGCCCTCGCACAGTTGCGCAGGGCGGAAGGAGACTGTGCTGTGATACGAGAAGAATTGTCGAGGCTCTTCACGCGAGAGGAACGGCACCGCCGGCTGTTCGCGCGCTTGCTGCTTGCGTTCGGACTGTCCCTTGTGGTCTTCGCCGTCGCCACCGTGCTTATATGGGTATTTGAGAGCGGGCAGAAAGGCGGGAACATCCACGGACTCGGCGATGCGGCCTTTTTCTGCGCCGTGCAATTGCTGACGGTTTCGTCAAGTATGACGAACCCGCTCACGCCGGCCGGCAAGATTGTCGATGTTGGCCTCGAGGCGTGGGCCATCTTCGTCGTCACTGCAGTCGCGGGCAGCTTCGCCACGTTCTTTAGCTCAGGCGACACAAGTTGATCGATTACAGACAGTCGCAGCAACCCGGGGACCGCCGATCGCAACGCAGGCGAGCGCGGGACGGCGAGCTGGTGCAGGCCGATGGTCGGTTCCGCCGGTCAGCGAATCGGCTTGGCAATTGCCGGCTTGGTCATGGAGCCGAGCTTGCGGCTTGCACCGGTCTGCTTGCCGGTCAGCCTGGCTTGGTCCGGCCACCGGACGTCATAGGCCCAGCCGAACTTCTCGGCCAGCCAGATCATTCGCGCGGCGATGTCGATCTGGCCTTTGAGCACGCCATGACGCGCGCAGGTCGGGTCGGCATGGTGCAGGTTGTGCCAGGACTCGCCGAAGGACAGGATCGCGAGCCAGGAGACGTTCCTGGATTTGTCGCGCACCTTGAATTCTTCCTTGCCGAACGTATGGCAGATCGAGTTGATCGACCAGGTGATGTGATGCAGGAACGCGATCCGCACCAGGGTCGCCCAGAAGAACGCGGTCACCGCGCCCTGCCACGACATGGACCACAGTCCGCCGATAAGTGCAGGCGCGAGAAGGGAGACAGCGACCAGCCCGGGGAACCACCGGGAGATCCTCAGGACGTCAGAGTCCGCGAGCCAGTCCGGGCAAAACTTCTCCTCCGAGGTGACGTCACCGTCGAACAGCCAGCCGACATGCGCGAAGACGAGGCCCTTACTCAGCGCCTGCCAGTCGTTACCGAAGCGCCATGGCGAGTGCGGGTCGCCTGCTTTGTCGCTGTACTTGTGGTGCCTGCGGTGATCGGCGACCCAGGTGATGACCGGCCCCTCGATTGCCAGGCTCCCGGCGACCGCCAGCGCGATCTTGAACCCGCGTACCGCCTTGAATGACCCGTGAGTGAAGTAGCGGTGCAGGCCCACGCTGATCCCGAGCCCGCAGATGTAGTAAAAGGCAATCGCGATGATGACGTCATGCCAGCCGAGGCCCCAGCCCCACGCCAGCGGCACCGCGGCGATCAGGGCGAGCAAGGGGATGGCCACGAACACGCCCACCAGGACGCGCTCAAAGGTAGGGCGCTGCTCCGGCTCGATCTCCGGCCGGGGCACGTCAACAGAGGTGAGCACAGCGGAGTGCGCCGTGGCGTCAGCAGTGGTTGTCATGGGCTCCTCGCTAGCCGGTCGTCGTGATGCAGATGGACAGGTGCCCCGCATACGCCGTGGACTAGAGCCCATGCAAGATACGCTTACGTATCCGTAGCTTACTCCATGGTAGATTGCGCAGGCGCTCCTTAGGGGTCGCGGTGAGTAGCTGGGCGACTTGCTGGGTTCTGGGGATCGATGTCCGGGGTACTGCGGCCGTCAGCCAGCACGATGCCGTCATGGCCGATCAGGGACTGACGGATGCCGACTAGGTCCAGGACCAGGCGCGGGGCCGGGGTGGTGGCGATCAGGTCGTCGACAGCGAGCAATTCAGGAACTAGCCGCCCGCCGATATACCTAGATGCCTGGTGACAAGGCAACGCAACGGTGATGGCCCGGGCCAGCGCGGCGTTGAGGGGGGACGATTCGGCCATCTTGGCGGTTCCTCGCCGGTCTCAGCGTCTGGCCCTGCGGGAGGAGCGCCCGGACACCGCGGTCACTGCCGAGTCGGCCCGGCGGAGCAATTTCGCCCTGCGGGCGGATGGGTCATGGCGTTCAGCGGCGACAGCGACGCGGTGGACAAGCAGCCGGGCCAGCGGCAGTGCGATGGCCAGCAGCAGCCACGTCCGCAGCCGCGCAGACAGGAAAACCCACATGCTCAGCGTCCCTTCTTCTTCTTCTTCTTCTTCTTCTTCTTCTTCTTCTTCTTCTTCTTCTTCTTCCCGCCCGGAGGCCGGGCCCTGGCTGCCCGGAGCTGATGTGCGGGACCTCTTACCCCATTGAGCTGTGCCTCAGCGGCGTTGCCGGCAGCCAGGTTGGCCGCACAGCCGGGCATGTCTCATTGGTCTTCGCGGCTACCCGCCGCGCGGCGTGCTAACCACCACGCCGGCGAGGCTGGTCCTCGCGCGCGCCCGTGAGCGCGACGGGAGCGCTTGAACGCGGCCCCGATCCTTGCCGGACACGGCATGGGCCGCGTGTGGCGGGTGGCGCGCCTTGTGACGCAAGTGGATGAGGTTTGCATCCGCCCCATGCCCGGATTTCAGCGTGTGGACGTCGGCCTGGGTTTGTTCTGGTGAGCACGGGTAGCTTGCCACAGTCCGGTCTTCGGGCGGGAGGGAGCCTCGACGGACACACGCATGAAAGAACTGCGAAGACAAGCAAGCTACGGACGAGGGGCGGGCAGCGCGGCCCGGTCACGGGCGGGGACACCTGACCGCCAGGGCGAAGATTCGTCAGCTGCCTGGCCGCGCCACGATAGGCGGCCAGCACATGCGGGGATGACCAGCACCCTGGGCGTCCGTCCGGCGAGCTTCCCGGGCGCCGCGGCGGCGCACGGCGACGATAGAGGCACGGGAATCCAGCGGCGGCCCGGCCCCTCGCTCAGCTGAGCATCCACCGCTGGTAGCCGATACGCAATCTCCCGTCCCGGGCCACCTGCGGCCTTCGCCGCGGCAAGCCGCCGTTTGCTATAGTACGCATTTTCGCATACTATAGTTAGCATATCATACTCAAGCAGCACGAAGGGATGCATATGACCAGCATGACCAGGCAGTACAGCGCCGCGGCGAGCCGCGCGCGCAATGCCGTGGACAAGACCGCTGACTTGTGGACGGACGGGGCGCGGACGGTGACGGGTCGGCTTCCCGGGTTGCCGCAGCTCGACCTGGTCCCGGCCGTGGAACGCTACTTCGACCTCGTGCAGCGGACGGTCGACATCAACCGCCGCCTCGCCGTCAGGTGGGCCGAGGCGGCGGGCACGCTGTCCGGCGCAGCCCGCGAGAAGGCCGGGTCGGCCGGTGAGGCCATGCGGGGAAAGGCCGAGGCGGCCAGTGACATCGCCCGCAGGCAGGCTCAGCAGGCTGAGCTGGCCGCCCGCGAGCAGGCCGCCAAAGCCGATCAGGCTGAGAAGGAGCTGGCACGCCAGGCCCGCCAGGCCGAGCGCGAGCAGGCGATGAAGGCCGAGCAGGCCGCCCGCGAGCAGGCCGCCAAGGCCGATCAGGCTGAGAAGGAGCTGGCACGCCAGGCCCGCCAGGCCGAGCGCGAGCAGGCCAGGCGGGCACATGAGCGGGCCCGCCAGCGTTACGAAGGCCTGCCCAAGGCCCAGCTGAGCGACCTGCTGGCCAAGCGGAACCTGCCCAAGACCGGCAACATCGACGAGCTCATCGAGCGCCTCGCCGAGGCAGACAGCAGGTAATCCCCACAGCCCTAATGATGCCGGCACCGGCAGCAACTGCTGCTTCGGTCCGGCTCGGCCGGGCGGGGGCCGCAGGCGCCGCGAACATGACCATCTCCGGAGCCCAAAGTTGGACCGCTCTGCAGGGTTAGGGGTGCACGCGCCCGGCTCCGGCCAGGCTGCCCAGGGCCTGATGGTCGGTATCACCCCCCGACCTACACGCGGCCCACAAGCAGAAGACCGCTCAGTCGCCCAGCTCCATCTGGAGCGCAGAGCCGACCGCCGACATCTCAAAGCGCCGGAAGTAGGGGCACAAGAAGTCGATGAAGGCGGCCGCCCGGACCGGGCCGCCCCCGATGACAATCGTGTCGCATTCGGGTGTCGCACCCGCCGGAACGCGGCTGGGGGCTGATCGGATCGGTCGCTAGGGCCCTTGCGGCATGATGGGAGTCGCGCCGGTCATGCTCTCAGCGTCCATCCGTGTCAGCGCACCGGGTCATGGCGGGGCGGCCGCGGCACCGGCGTGAGCGTCCACGCCGACCCAGCAGGGATGCCCGGCGACCCTGGTCAGCATCACACACCCCCAGGCCCTGGCCGGCTGAGGCTACGTTCGGCGGCCGGGGCCAGGGCAGGTCTTTTCCGCAGGCTTGTCCGCTACGCCCGGAAGGGCTGCGGAGACCCGCGCGTGGCGCTCCGCCGCCCTGCTTCTGCCGGCCAAGATCGCTGGCGGCGATCATGCGTTGGTGTGGCGAAGCATGTCTGAGTGGCGTTCTGGCCAGCGCGGATGTTTGGTGCTGACCTCGGCGGGCAGCTAGGCCGGGCACCAACCGGAAGGGATTTCATCATGGGCGCTGAGAACAAGGCAGCCAACAAGGTGACCGAGGTCAAGGGCAAGATGAAGAAGAAGGCGGGCCAGGCCACCGACGACGCCGGCCTGGAGGCCGAAGGCCGGGCTGAGGAGTCGAAGGGCGACCTCAAACAGGCTGGCGAGAAAGTCAAGGACGCCTTCAAGAAGTGATTAGCTCGTGCCGAGCAGCGCATCACTGATCGTCGCCGGGGACGCCGAACTCGTGCGAGCCATTCCCGCCGTGGGGAGTGGTGCAGTAGGAGAGAGGGCAGCATGTTCGAGGCTGCCGATGTTCGGGAGTGGCGCGGCCACGATGTGGTTGCCCAGGGTCACATGATCGGTGAGCTGGAGGCCGTCTACGTCGACACCGGCACAGATCAGCCGTCGTTCGGCACGGTCAAGGTCGGGATGCCGACTCGGCGCCGGCTTGTGCTCATGCCTTTTGACCAGGCGACGGTTGGTCCCGGGCTACATCAAGGTCTCCTGCGACAAGAAGCAGATCCAAAACGCCCCGCGATCGGGACCGATGGCGAGTTGTCGATGAGCGGCGAAGAGGCGATCTTTAAGCACTACGGCTTTGCATATCAGCCGGGTGCTGGCGGCGAGCGGCGGCTGGCCCACCGCTGAGCAGCCGGACGGAGCGGAGGATTGGGTGATTGCTTTCTTCCTACTGCTGGTGATCGTGGCGATGGTGCTGGGTATCGTAGGCGTCGCCGCGAAAGGCCTGCTGTATCTGCTGTTCATCGGCATTGCCGTGCTCCTCGTCGCCCTCATCTTCGCCGCCCTGCGCATGCGGCGGCGGCCCGGGAGGCGCCCGCCCCGCTAGTTCCCCGTCACAGTTGACACGTGACTTTCTGGCGGGTTCAACCAGGCCAGCCGTTCCCCGTCCAATGAGGCCGACCAGCACGGCATCCGCGTCGACACGATAAGCCCGGGCCCGGTCGCCACCGACCTGTGGCACGTCGTCGCGGCGACGGTCAGCCGCGCGACCGGCGCCAGCGCCCAGGACGTGCAGAGCCAGGCCGCCCAGCAGACGGTGACCGGCCGGTTCAGCCGCCCGGAAGAAGTCGCCGACCTGGTGCTCATCCTGGCCAGCGACCGCACGGCCAACGTCACCGGCGCTGCTCGCCACCGGTTCGCCATCTCCTGGCGGTGGCGATCGCAACAAGAACATGAAGCATCGTCGAGGGAGGGGGCGGCAAGTGAGTGTCCTCGGCTGACACCGCCGCATCCACCAAGGGCTTTCCTTTGCGGATAAGTGCGGCATTACCGGGAGCTCAGTCCTCCTTGTGCGGAAGGAGTTCCTGGACCTTTGTCAGCACGCCTTCCTTGACTATGCCCCACCTGTCCGGATCGCCTTTGAGTATTGCCCGCCCGGCGTCCTTCATCTGATCGAGTGTCGCGTGCGGCGGGATCGGCGGCACGTTCGGGTCGCAGCGCACGTCCAGCACCGTCGGCCGGTCAGCGGCCAGCGCCCGGTCCCAGGCCGGGCCGATGTCATCGGGCTTGTCGACGATGATTCCCTGCAGGCCGAGGCTCGCGGCGAACCCTGCGTAGTCCACACTGGGCAGTGTCTGGGATTCCACGAACTTGGGCGCGCCTTCCATTGCCCGCATCTCCCAGGTCACCTGGTTGAGGTCGTCGTTGTGCAAGACGGCGATGACAAGGCGCGGGTCGGACCACTCCTGCCAGTAGTGCTTGATGGTGATCAGCTCGGCCAGACCGTTCATCTGCATCGCGCCGTCACCAGCGAACACGAAGACGGGGCGGTCGGGGTTGCCGAACTTCGCGCCGATCCCGTATGGGACGCCTGGGCCCATGGTGGCAAGGTTGCCCGACAGCGATCCGCGCATGTCGCCGTGGAACCGCAGGTGCCTTGCGTACCAGTTCGCTGACGAGCCAGAGTCCGCCGCGACGATCGCGTTGCCGGGCAGCCGGGACGACAGCTCGTGGAACAGCCGCATCGGGTTGATCGGGTCGGCCTCCACCAGCGCCTCGGCCTCCATGACCTCCCACCAGCGGGCCACGTTCTTCTCGATGTCCTCGCGCCAGGACCGGTCCTGTTTGCGCTCCAGATGTGGGATGAGCGCTCGCAGCGTCGCGGCGGCGTCGCCGACGAGATTGACCTCGTAGGGGTAGCGCATGCCGATGTACTTGCCGTCGATGTCGATCTGCACCCCGCGGGCCTGCTCAAACCCGGGCAGGAACTGCGTGTAGGGGAAACTGGATCCGACGGTCAGCAACGTGTCGCAGCCCATCATCATTTCGTAGCTGGGGCGTGTGCCGAGCAGGCCGATAGAGCCGGTGACGTACGGCAGGTCGTCGCCGATCACATCCTTGCCCAGCAGCGGTTTCGCTATTCCGGCCCCCAGCAGTTCAGCGACCTGCTGCAGTTCCGCGCATGCCCCGCGCGCACCCGAGCCGGCCAAGATCGCGACCTTCTGGCCTGCGTTGAGGATCCCCGCCGCGCGGGCGATCGCGGCGTTGCCGGGTGTGGCGGTGGGCCAGTCGACCCCGATGCTGGAGGGGACCATCTTGAACGCATGCGTCGGTGCCGAGTACTCCAATTCCTGGACGTCGGAGGGGATGATGATCGCCGTCGGCGCACGCTCGGTGAGCGCGACACGGATGGCCCGGTCCAGCACGCCAGGCAACTGCTCGGGAACGGTGACCATCTGCACGTACTCGCTGGCGACGTCTTTGAACAGACTGAGCAGGTCCACTTCCTGCTGATACGAGCCGCCCATGGCCGACCGGCTGGTCTGGCCCGCGATCGCGATCACGGGGACGTGGTCGAGCTTGGCGTCGTACAAGCCATTGAGCAGGTGCACGGCGCCAGGGCCCGAGGTGGCTATGCAGACGCCGAAGCGGCCGGTGAACTTCGCGTAGCCGACTGCCTCGAACGCGCTCATCTCCTCATGCCGGGCCTGGATGAACTTCGGGTTGTTCTCGGCCCGGCCCCAGGCGGCAAGGATGCCGTTGATGCCGTCACCAGGGAAACCGAACACCTTGTCGACCCCCCATTCGCGCAAGCGGCGAAGCAGATAGTCAGCGACAGTGGTGGTGGCCATCAGCGTTTCCTCCTAGTTATCGCGGAAAGCGGCAGCTTGGCGTCGCGGTAGCTCGTCACCGCGCCGGGCCGCCGCGGCAGTCGGTTGTCAGCCGGTCAGCGGTACGGGCGGCCACCGCCATGATCGTCAGGGCCGGGTTGGCGCTGCCCTGAGTAGGCAGCGCGCTGCCGTCGGTGATGTAGAGATTGGGTACCGCGAAACTACGGCAATCAGCGTTCACGACGCCGTGCCGCTCGTCTGCGGCCATCCGCGCGCCGCCGACCAGGTGTGCGTAGCGGTTGATGGTGATGACCTCGTCTGCCCCCGCCGCGTGCAGCAGGTCTTCCATCACCGACTGCGCGGCTTTCGTCAGGGCCCGGTCGTTGTCGCACTGGCTGTATGAAAAGTGCGCGACAGGCAAGCCGTACCGGTCTTTCTCCTGCGCCAGCGTCACCCTGTTATCCGGGAGCGGCAGGAACTCGCACAGCGCGCCCAGGCAGGACCAGTGCACGTAATCACTCATGTACTCGCGCAGCGACCTGCCCCAGTGGCCTTGGGCCGCGACATGCTCGGCCCAGGTGATCGGCAGCGGCGACACCGTCTGGATGGAGAATCCGCGCTTATAGTCCTTAGTCGCGTCGGTCTCGTAGAACTCCTCGGAGCTCACCTCGGGCGGCGGGGACTTGTACATCCGGATCTCGGCGTCAAAGCGGCCTGCCGTCTGCGGCGCTCCCTGCACCATCAGGTAGCGGCCCACCTGGTCGAACTCGTTGCACAGCCCGTCCGGGAACCGCCTGGACGCCGAATTGAGCAGCAGCCGCGGCGTCTCGATGGAGTAACCGGCGATAGCGACCATGCTGGCCCGCTGGAAACGGGGCACGCCGCCCTTGACGTAGTGCACTCCGGTGGCCTCGCCGGTGCGCTCATCCACCTCGACGCTGGTGACCATGGCATCAGCGCGGACCTCGGCGCCGTGGGCCAGCGCGTCCGGAATATGCGTGATCAACGGTGAGGCCTTGGCGTTAACCTTGCATCCCTGCAGGCAGAAGCCTCGGTAAATACAGTGCGGCCGGTTGCCGAACCGGCCGTTGGCGATGGCCACCGGCCCGACCTTCGCATCGATGCCCAGCGCCTTGGCGCCGCGCAGGAAGATCTCGCCGTTGCCGCCCACAGGGTGCGGCCGGTAGGGGTAAGAGTGCGGGTCTCCCCACGGCCACCGCTCGCCCGCTACCGGCAGTTCCTCCTCGATGGCCGCGTAGTAGGGCCGCAGGTCCTGGTAACTCAGCGGCCAGTCCGCCCCTACCCCGTCGCGGGAGTAGGTGGCGAAGTCGCTGGGGTGGAAACGCGGGGTGTAGCCGGCGTAGTGAACCATCGAGCCGCCCACTCCGCGGCCGGAGTTGTTCGAGCCAAGCGGGACCGGGTCGTCGCCAGCGATGACCCGCGGATCGGTCCAGTACAGGTGATGCGAACCCGCCTCATCGCTGACCCAGTCGGTATCAGGGTCCCAGAACGGGCCCGCGTCCAAGCCGACCACCCGCCAGCCCGCCCGCGCCAGCCGCTGCAGCATCGTCGACCCGCCTGCGCCGCAGCCGACAACGACCAGATCCACTTCATCGGTATCGGCGAACCGGCGCATGTCCGCGCGCAGCCGGTGGTTGGTACGGCTGCCGTCGTTAGGCAGCAGCCATGCCGACTCGTTGCGGCCGCGCACGTTGCTCATCGCCCACCGCCACCGCGCACCGGATCCTCCGACGGATTTACGTCACGGACCTCGAACGGCTCGCGCGCATCGACGCCGGCGTTCTTGTACCCGCGGGGGTACGCGGGGCCGGGAAAGCCGATCTCGTTCCAGGCCGACGGGTGCGCATAGAACGCCGTGCAGGCATACCGCGTCCACAGGCTCCACACGTGCCCCGCGTTCAGCCCATGCCAGTCACCAGAGCCCAGATCCTGCACCGCCTGCACTAGCTTCGCCTGATCGTGCGCCGGGCTTTCGGCGAACCCGCAGCCATACTGGGAGACCGCATCCGCATCTAGTGCCGCCAGCGACAGCCGCCAGGCCTTTCCGTCCTCAGGCATGCCCTCGTAATGCCAGCCGTCAGTCTCCTTCTCGGCCAGCCGCGCATCGATCTGGTTCACGACGGGCAGCCTGGCGTCCTCGGTCTGATCGAGAAGCTGATCGCACAGCGCGGTAGCGATGGCCTGCTCGGCCTGGGAAAAGAACCGCACATCAGGCGGCATGCCGAGGCGGGACAAGACCACTCCGGCAGTCACGGCGTCCCAGTGCGGCGCCTGAGCCGCCGAGTCGAACCCGGGGAACCGGCCGCCGCCCGAGGTACGTGCCCGGCTGCTCACTTCTCCCGCCGCAAGATGGCCGCGAGCAGCCCCATCCCGCCCACCATGGTCACCAGCAGCGGAGCCAGCAGCGGCGGTCCCATCTCCATGTTGTAGCGCGCATTGGACCAGCCGCCCGGCTTCTGCGCGATCCCGCGCGCATGCAGATACGTACCCTGCAGGCCGTTGGCCACGATCGCCGCCGACGCCACAGGCAGCGCTGTCTTCGCCAGTCGGCGGCTGAAAAATCCGGCCACACCCGCTGCGGCACCTACCGGCCCGAGCACGATCGGCAGCCACATCATCTTGTTGCCGAAACTGGCACTGTCATGCTCGAAGTAGATTTCCGCTGCAGTGACCAGCGCTCCGGCAGCAGTCAGAGCCGACAGGCTCCGCTCGAAGCGGCCAGTCTCGATATTGCGGACCATCCGGTCAATGCCGCGAAGATCCTGACCCGTCGCGCTGCCCTTGATCGACACCAGCACACCCTCCCGTCTTGATGACCTTGCCAAGCCTCGCCAGAACAGGGTCAGGCCCTCCTCCGCAGGAACAGGATGAGCAAGACGATCAGAACGATGAGAACGATCGTGCCGACACCTATGTACATGACGTTCCTCTGGTAGCAGTGAATGCAGGAGCGCAGATCCGCCCCATGCCAACAAGCCCTCGCACTGCCCACGGTCGGCCTATCCAAACCAGCCGGCGTACCCGGCTCGCAATGACTCGCAGTGAATGAAGGGTGGCGGGACGACTCTCATTAAATGGTGAAGCTCCCTGTGCTTACTGGAGAGCTCGTCAGCGGCGCAGTCATAGGCTCGGTCCATGCACTGGCTGTGACCGCTATTCGGGGTCGCTACGGGGACCCAGCTCCCTGCAACGACCACAATCGGTGGCGTGGCATAGCAGTCGTGACGTCGTCGCCGGGGTCACCTCGCTGGCACAGATCCGGGCCAGCACATGCGCCGACCTGCCTGCCGCGAACACATGCTCGATGACCATGCGCCAGGTGAGGAAGCTGGACGCTGAGACATTCAAGATCGCCGCCGCATGATCACTAATACGATGATCAAGACGCCATAGGATACGCCGGGCGGATTCCCCCATGAAGTAAGCCAGAACCAGTTTCAGTTGGCGTTGACAGTAGGCCGCCAGCCGCAAACGTTGCCACTGATCCTGCGGAGAAGGCCGCCCTGGGTTAAGGACCGCCTCTATCGGGCAACCTGCACCGTTTAGCACACCCGGGGTTCCCAAACCGTAAAGACTTCGTAATACGGGATCTTGTTTCTGCTCCCGGGTCTCCCGTAGGCCTATCAGGGCGCTGGAGCGCAGCCGCCCTCGACGGGTTGCGGTGGGCAGCTGTGCCGGATCCGACGAGGTGTTGTTGGTCATACTGGCGCTGTGATCCTGATCCTGCCCGCGCTGTTTGGTATTAGCCCAGGTAGATGCCCTGCGGTCCGGTTAGCCTCGTGGACTTTCTGTGCCCGGCAACACATGGTGGGGCGGCTGGGATTGCCGACCGCGTGGGCCATCATCGGCACGGTCGCGCCCCACGCCATGGTGAGGATGTCGGGGTGCTCGAGCAGCGGGCGGAAATCCGGTGGGCGGCCGATGCCCATCTCGTTCTCGTAGTCGCCCTCGTAGTTGATGTAGTCGAGGATCTCGAGGGCGCGGACCAGCCGAACCTCCGAGCACAGGCCCATGAGCGTCATGGGGAACAGGTCGTTGGCGAAGCCCGGATCGATGCCGGTCGTGAAGCACGACGAGTCGCCCATCTCGCACGCTTCGGTGATCGGGGTGATCCAGTCCGGCGGGTTGAGGTGCATCGTCGGCCACACCCACGGCGTCATCGCGGTGGAGCACACGTCGATGCCGGCGCGCAGGAACGCACCGATGTCGCGGATGTTGTCCATCGGGTGCGCGGCGGTGGGCCCGTAGTGCACGAGCGCGTCGGGTTCGAGGGCCACCAGCGCCTCGAGGTCGTCGGTCGCGTCGATGCCGATGGGGTTCGTGCCGCAGAGAGTGCCAACGTCCTGGCCGACCTTGTCGGGGTTGCTGACACCGACACCCACGAGCTCGAACTCGGGGTGCGGCAGGATCTCCGGGATCACGAGCTTGCCGACGAAGCCCGTTCCCCACACCACCACGCGCTTCGGGGCCATCAGCGCATCATCTCGCCGGAGTTCACCATCAGGTGCTGGCCGGTGACCGCCTTGGCGTGGTCCGAGGCGAAGAACATCGCCACGTCGGCGACCTCGCCGTCCTCGGTCATGCGCTGCAGCGGGAAGCCGCCTACGATGTCGTTGAGCGCCTCCTCCACCGGGATTCCCTTGTGCTTGGCGGTGCCTTCCACGTACATCTGCACGGGCGGGCCCCACATCCACGACGGCACGACCATGTTGCAGCGGATGTTGTCGGCGCCGAGCTCGTCGGCCAGGTAGTACATCGTGCTGAGGAGCGCGCCCTTCGACGCCGCGTAGCCGGCCTGTGGGAGCGAGGGCTTGAACATCGACTGCGAGCCGATGAGCACGACCGCGCCGCCGCCGGACGACTTCATGGCCGTCGCGACCGGCCGTAGGAGCGTGACGGCCCCGATCACGTTGGTCTCGTACGCCGTGCGCCAGTCGTCGAGCTTGGTGTCGTGCAAGCCGCCGAAGACGTACTCGAACGCCGCGACCTGGATGAGCGCGTCGACGGACCCGAACCTCTCCTGGGCGAGCTTGACGAGCGCGCCGCACGCGTCGGGATCGTTGATGTCGGTCGCCTGCCAGGCGATGCGCGTCCCGCCCGGATCGAGCTCGGAGGCGGTGGTCTCGAGCGTCTCCGGCGTGCGGGCGGCGATGACGACGTTGGCCCCTTCGCGGAGCGCGCTGATCACGCACTCACGGCCAAGGCCCCCTCCGACGCCGGTGACGATGACGGTTTTCCCTTGGAGCATCACGCCCCAGTTGTATCCCAGAACTGAAACGCGTTCTAGTTTTGTGCCGGGGCGTCCTGACCGTCGTGCTCGGGCGGCGCGGAGCTGCTGGTGGAGAGCCGACCCACTCGGACAAAACCTGCTGGCCACTCGAACCAGCCGACCGGGGTTTGTGCAGCCGAGTGTAGAAACGCTCTCTGAGCTCTCGACCTGCGCCGGTTAGGCGTCGTCTCCAGGCGGGTGCTGAGGCAGTTGGGGTCCAGGCGCACCTCGTGGGTGAGAATGGGTTCACCTACGGTTTGCTCTGGGGCATGGAGGAGGCTTGAGCCGCAGCGGCGCGAGCCGAGTGCGACGGCGTCATCCGAGCTGCATCGGCCGCCGCGAAGAAGTTCTGAACGCGAGCTGTGACCTATGGGGCCGTCGACGAAGGCAGGTCCCGCCCGATCCGGTCGCGCAGCCAGGTCGCGTCCCGAACGGCGCAACCGGCATGGTCATTGTTGAAGTACGCGTAGACGTCCCTGCCCTCGGCCAGAAGGGCCCTCAGTCGGTCGGCGGTGCGCCAGAGCCGGCGACCGGTGTATTGATGCCTGTATCTGTCGCTGAGGGCATCGGGCCCGTGGAAGCGCAGATAGGTCCAATCGGTGGTGACGACCCACGGGTGGTCGGCCAGCAGGTCGTGGATGCAGAGCGCGGCTCCGTGGCGCTCGAGCACGCTGAACACATCGTCGTGGAGCCAGGACCGGTCGCGGAGCTCGACCGCCCACCGGTGTGACTTCGGGGCCAGCGTGAGGAACTCGTCCAGGCGCGACGGGTCGCGACGCCAGTTGGGTGGCAGCTGGATCAGGGTCGGCCCCAGGGCGTCACCCAGGCGATCGACTCGATCCAGGTGGTTCGCCAGCCATCGACCGGGGTCTCGCAGCTTCATTCGATGCGAGCCGAACCGGCCCAACTTGACCGAGAAGACGAACCCCGCCGGGGCCGTCGCCGCCCAGCGCTCGACCGTGGCGGCGGAGGGCAGGCGGTAGAAGGTGGTGTTCAGCTCGACGGTGTCGAACCGCTCGGCGTACAAGTCGAACCATCGACGTCGCGGCTCCTCGGGCGGGTACACGGGCCCGCGCCAGTCCGGGTAGTTCCATCCCGAGCAGCCGATTCGGGCCTTGCCCGACCCGTGGATTCGCGGTCTCCTGGCCATCAGGCAGTGAGTCGACGTCGACGCGACTGGCTAGTGCGGCTTGATCGTGGGTCGAAGAGCGTTCGACGAGCCCCGAGATCGCCTACGAACTGCTTTCGTCCGATCGGTCAGACCAGCGAACGAGGCTGAGGCGGCCACAGGTCCGGGACCGGATCGAACCTCGGCCCTGGCTGGCGGAGATCCTGCCACGCGAGGACGCCCGCGACCCCCACCCAGACCAGCGCCATGATGATGAGGCGCCGGGCCCATCGTCGTCGGTGCTGCGTGTGCGTCGTCACCTGCACTAGGTCGGCACTGGCCCTCGGTGACTACGTGGGTCGATCGGCTCGGGTGCTCGTGGTGGGTCACGGAGCCTCCGGGGTCCAACAGCGTTCGACGGGGTGAGTGTTTCACGGCCCGCTGACCCGGAGGACGACCAGGGCGACATCGTCGGCACGGTATGGGTCCGAGACGCGTGCGAGTAGGGCTTGTTCGATCAGCTCGGCGATCTCATTGGCGTCACCGGCGTTCCGGAGCCCGCCAACTTGGTCGGTGAGCTGGTCGACGGTCAGGTCGTAGGGAGGCGGAAGATCGGTGACGCCGTCGGTGTACAAGACGACGACGTCGTCGGCTTCCAGCGCGATGTTCTCGACATGCACCGGTGCCTCCCGAAAGACACCAAGGAGGGTTCCCGGGCGGCCGATCGGTGTGGTGGCGTTGGCACGGGCGACGATCGGCAACGGATGGCCGGCCGACGCAACCTGTAGCTCCCAGGTCGGTCCGGTATCGGTGAGAGTGGCGTAGCAGGCCGTGCAGAAGAGGTCGCGATCCGACAAGCCCACCGCCTGGTTGAGCCAATCGACCACCTCCGCGTGGTCCAAGCCGTGTCGCGCTGCGGCTCGAACGGTGTGGCGGGCGATGCTGCTCAGCGCCGCGGCGTTGGGCCCGGTCCCACAGCAGTCACCGATCAGGAGCGCCCAGGAGCGCTCGGCGATCTGGAAGACATCGTAGAAGTCGCCGCCCACGGCGCTGGGTCCTGCCGGTAGGTAGCGGACCGCGAGATCGATCCCGGGGACCGCCGGTAGCCGCGGTGGGAGCAGTGAGCGCTGCAAGAGCTCGCCGAACTCACGGTGCTGGTCGCTCACCCACGCATCCTCCAGCGGCCCTGCGAGCCGGTCGGCAACCACCTCGGCCAACGCCACGTCGTCGGCGTCGTAGTCGCGACCGGACTCGGCCGAGACGAACTGCATCGCGCCTACCAGCCGATGCTTCGTCCGAAGGGGCACCGTGATCACGCTCGTGAGTTGCAGAGCCTCGAGGATCGCTCGTGCTTCGGCGTCGTCGATCGGGGATCGGGCGATGGCGTCGTCGAGCATGCTCAGGTCTCGTACGGAGAAGTGTTCGGTGAGACCTGAGCGGATCACGGCCGGAACGCCCATCAAGCCCTCGGCGTTGTACGGGTGACGGGTCTGGAGCTCCTCGGCCCACGCCACCTTGTCGGGATCCACGTGAGCAACGACGACTTCGGGGTCAGCGCCGTCTTCGGGGAGGTAGTGGATCGCGCACCAGTCCCCCAGCGTGGGCACGGCCGCAGTCGTGACGTTCTTCATGAGCTCACGATGGTCGGTGGCGTTCAACGCGGATTCGGCCAGCGCAGCCAGGAACTCGAGCTCGGAGTGGCGACGTCGGTCACGCTCAGCGAGCCTCAGCCGCATGAGGGTCTGTGCCACTTGACCGGCGATGGCCTCGAGGAAGAGCACCTCCTCCTCGCTCGGCAGCTCGTCGTAGCCCAGGCTGATGGCACCCAGTGAGAGGCCTTCGAGTACGAGGGGCACCGCCACGAAGGCGGCGGTCAAGCGTCGGGCGCCTCTCAGTCCCGAGAAGTTCTGCTCCGAGTGCGCCACCGACATCTCCTGGATGGTGTGGCGGCCGCGATGGGCGGCGGCGACCGGTACGTCGGCGTCGAGCGGGATGTGCTCGAACCCGGTCAGCGCCTCGACGGGTATGCCGACCTGAGCCACGAGATCGAGCGTCCCGGTCTCGGACCGGAACAGCCAGACGCCCCTTGTCGCCGACCTGCCTGGTGGGTCCAGTAGCTCCAGCACCACGCCAAGCGCGTCGTGGGGGGATTGCGCGGAAGCCAACTCGGTGCTGACTCGTTGGATGCGCTCCAAACGACTGGCCAGCCACTCCGTCGACCGAGGCATGTCTCCGGACTCGGACATCACCGGCGGCACCCGAGCACATCGACTGAGTCAGGCGGTTCGGTAGGTGCGTGGAAGACAGTGCCAGCCAGCGCCGTCGGCCGCTCGTGCACCCCCGACCCGTCACCACCGCCCGAGCCTTCGCTGTCGACCATGATCAGCGCCAACGATCGATCTGATGGTCCGGAGGCTGGAAGCCGTGCTCCAGCCCCCACAACACCGCCTGAGTCCGTCTCGACACCTGCATCTTGCGGTAGCTGGACCGGATGTACATCTTGATCGAACTCGCGCTCAGATAGGTCATTTCGGCGATCTCCTTGTTCGACCGCCCCTGGGTGATGAGGGCGACCACCTCCGACTCACGCTCGGTGAGCCCCACGTCCCGACCCGGCCAGTCATGGCCGGCCACCGCGCTGGCCCGGGCCGGTTCGGCGCTGACCACGAGCTCGCCGTCGTGGATCGCCAAGAGCGACTCCACCAGATCGGCGGCTGAAAGCTTCTTCGACAGGTAGCCCCGCGCCCCTTTCGACAGGGCCACTTCGATCAAGGCGGGAGCGAAGGCCCAGGTATAGACCACCACCCGACGGGCGTGGTCGTTGGCCACCAACGCTTCGATGGCATCCTGGTCGGCTTCGCCTTGGGCGAAGGTGTCATAGAGGGCGATGTCGACGTCGACCGTCACCGGCTCGTCGGCATCGATCTGCACCACCTCGATTCGGTCTCGGTAGCCCGCCAGCATCTGGGCCAGACCCCGCAACACGACCTCGTAGTCGTCGACCAGCGCCATGCGCACCGGTGGTGTCCCTGGCCGCGGCCGCATATGGCAACCGTATATGCCCGTCCGGGTGGCGACGACTGTCCAAAGGGGTGGAAATGGGCGGCCCCGAGATGTCACAGCGATGAGTGGGTAGACGTCTCGTCGGGGACGGCTACGGAGGATGCTATGACGAGCACAGCGGATCAGACGCTGTCGCGGTTGCGACGCCAGGCCGCCGAGTGCGAACGGTGCGATTTGTTCAAGAACGCCACGCAGACGGTCTTCGGTCAGGGGCCCGGTGACGCGCGGATGATGCTCGTCGGCGAGCAGCCGGGCGATGCCGAGGACAGCGAGGGTGCAGTGTTCGTCGGGCCGGCCGGCAAGCTCCTTGATCGGGCGCTGCTGGCCGCCGGGCTCAACCGCGAAGAGCTGTACCTGACCAACGCGGTCAAGCACTTCAAGTGGAAGCCCAGGGGCAAGCGAAGGATCCACCAGAACCCTGACCGGGGCGAGGTGGTGGCTTGTCGTTCCTGGTTGGAGGCGGAGATCGCGACCGTCGAGCCCGAACTGATCGTGGCGTTGGGCGCGGTGGCAGCCAAAGCCCTCCTAGGTCCGGACGTGCGAGTCACCCGCGACCGTGGCGTGTTCATCGACGCCGCTGGTGTTGGTCTGGTGATGCCGACCGTTCATCCGTCCTCAGTCCTGCGCGCGGACGGCGAGTCTCGGACGGTTGCGTTCGAGGCGTTGGTGGCTGACCTGGAGCTGGCCGCGACCCGAGTCGACCTCCCCAGCGCGTGATCACTCCGCTCCTGTAGGCGTGCGGGCCCGCCACCCGGCACGCAGCGGCGCGTCCTCGAGCCCGACGGTTGATTCGTTGCCTCCCCTGCACCGCCTCAGCCCCAGCGCCACCTTGCCCCTACGTCGACACCGCGCCCATCAGCGGCGTGGTCACGCGGTTGCTAGATCAACTCGCCGTGGGTTCCTCGGGTGGTGAGAGAGCCTCGGGCCTTCACGAGCATCGACGGATCTCACTCCCGTCGGCGGAGCCGGCTCGTACAGACGACCTTGACGATGTCCAACACTCGATGTCGAGTCGGTGAACGAGACCGGTCGTCTCCAGCAGACGTTCGACCGGCGGCGGCACGTTTCGCAACAGCAGCGCTCCGTCTGGCGGGCTGCACCGATGCATGAGTTGAACCAGCAACCGGATGCCGGTCGAGTCGAAGAAGGTGACGGGCTCGAGGTCCAGTATCAGATGGTCGCGATCGTGGCCGTCGAGGATCGCTTCGAGCTGCTCCCAAACGGCAGGACATGTCATCGCGTCGATTTCTCCGGCCAGGAGCACCTCGACCGCGCAACCGTCGCCGTCGGTCCGGTGCCGAGCCGAGAACGAGTCGACCGCCCACTCGCGACCGTGCCCCGGTGCTTCATATGGCCCCATCGGCCACCTCTTCTCGATATGACGCGGTGACGGCGCGGATGCATCGCCCCCGGATGTGCCGTCTCCGCGCCAGAGAGCGATCAGGCGCGACCCCTCAGCAACAACACGATGATCACGATGATCAGGATGATGACGATGGTGCCGACGCCTATGTACATGGCAGCTCACATACCCCCGCGCGATCCGGCGAGACCAACGAGGGACATGGCGGTTCGAGCTAGAGACGGGGCCGGACGGAGCGACCGAAGAAGTCGAGGAACCCGTCCTGGTCAGGTCCGATCTGCTGGATGTACAGCCGGTCGTAGCCGCGGCCTCGAAGGGCTTGATCACCTCGACGAAGCGCTCAGGATCGTCACCGCAGGTCACCGACTCCGCCCCCATCTCCGGTGTCACGAGTTCGATGGCTTGCTCGAAGTGAGATGGAGTGGGCAGCTCATGGGCCAGCTCTCCGGCCACGGCTTCGTTGGGCCAGGTTTCATAGGCCAGTTTCACGCACGCCTTCTCATCCGCGCCGAAGCAGACCTTCAAGCCGTTGCAGCCGGCTTGCGGGCGCCACCTGCCCTGATGAACATGGACCGAAGTTCAGCGCTGGGCTGCATGCAGGGGATCTCGATCTCGCACCCAACGCCATGACCTACTGGGTCGGCGAAGCACTGACTGGGGCGGCCCAAGGATCGGTGATCGCGTCCGGCGTTCTCGGCAAATAGGCCCTTCTGATGTGGGAACGGGAGGGTATAGGCGACAGATGGGATCCGACGGTCGCGCTGGCCGTTATCGAGAGTTGCTGCGACGCCCTGTGGCGGTCAGCTATTCGAGCGTGAAGGCGGCTCGACTCGCCATCCTCGATGCAGTCCTCACGGAGGGATGCGGCGAGGAAGTCGCGCTCAACGCCGAACTGGCAGGTAGCGAGCTGGTGACAAATGCGATCGAACACGCTGACAGCTACGTCGCGCTGCGGCTCGTCCGCCTCGACGATCGGGTTCGACTCGAGGTCAACGACGACGGCCCGGGCTGGCCAAATCTCTTGGCACCCACCCTCCAAGAGCCTTCAGGCCGCGGTTTGCTCATTGTCGACCAGGTGTCTCTGGGATGGGGCGTCGATAACGGAATCGGTGGCGGCAAATCGGTATGGGCCGAGTTCGGGTGCTGAGGAATATCGCCGGCGCGAGGAGTGACCATCTGGGCAACCTAGGTCCGCGCCCGGGTCCCACTGTCGGTCATGGCCCCCACAAACACGTAGCCAGACGGCGCTGATACCTGCAGGTATGAGTCGCGGCCCCACTCCTCAGCCGGCGCCGTGCTTCCCTCCCGTCGCGCGGGACGAGCGGACGACCACGACATCAAGACTGCCGTTGGACTGTCGCTCAATCAGATCGGCTGGCCGGCGTAGTCGAGCACCACTCGGCCGTTGAGCAGGTTCTGGTAGATCCTCACGATCTGGCGCACCATCGAGACGGGAATGATTCGGCTGCGCAAGTACTTGTCGACGTCAGTCGGATCCGGTGTAGCGCCCCGATCGATCATTGAGCGCAAGCGTCGGACAACCAGCTGCCGCTCGTACCCCACCTCGGTGTTGACGAAGATGAGCCATAGAAGTCTGTCGAGTTCGTCGCTGATGTCAACCGTCAGTACGTGTGGCGTCGGTCTCGTCATCATCCACCGCTCCCAGGGTCGATTTGACGTTGACCGCCAGATAACTCTTGGCGCGTCGGATCGTCAATAGGTGTCGAAGGCGAGTGGGGGTGAGGTGCTGGCGAAAGGCGATCCGTCGCGACTGGCGTTCATTCGTCGCGGCCCTCGCCCGGTCTCCGGCGGCCAGCTGGCGGTCTCGGGCCGGCCGTCCCGAACTCCTCGCGCTGGGCTGCGGCGCGCTCACACAGCCCGCCCCCCCAAACCCCTACGAGTGCTGGCTTGAAACTACTTTGGCTGCGATGTCGACCGTCGAGCGGTGGTTTCTCAGCGCGGAGGAGCGCGGCAACGATGCGACGAACATCGATCGTCGCCGCGGCGACGATGCGGGCTGGACTGAGGGGAACTCGGTCAAGCCTCTGATCCATGGGGCCAACTATTTCGCTCGGCTACACGACGAGCTCACATCTGTCGGTCCTGGTGATCAGGTGTGGTTTCTCGACTGGCGTGGCGACGCGGGGCAACGCTTGAACGGCCCCGGCACTGAGGTGGGCCCATTGCTCGCCGCCGCGGCGCGCCGCGGGGCGACGGTACGAGGGTTGGTGTGGCGGTCCCACCCCGATGAGGAGGGCTATTCCGAACAGGAGAACCGCCACATCGCCCAGGTTGTGAACGAAGCAGGGGGCGTGGTGGTGGCCGATGAGCGGGTGCGGCGCTTTGGGTCACATCATCAGAAGTTGGTCGTCATCCGGCGAAGCGACAGTGACATGGACGATGCAGCATTCGTCGGAGGCATCGACCTGTGTCACGGCCGGGCTGACGACGAGCGCCACGAGGGTGATCCTCAGACCATCAAGCTGGATCGGCGCTATGGGGCGCGGCCGGCGTGGCACGACGTCCAGCTGGAGGTCCGCGGGCCGGCGATCGGCGATCTCGGAGAGACCTTCCGGGAGCGGTGGCAGGATCCGACCCCCGCCGAGAACCGGCCTGGTCGAGCGCTACTCCGGCGATTCGCCGGCAAGTCTCGGGAGAAGGCTCGAACGGACCAACCAGACACAGCATGCTCGTGCAGGGGCGAACCAGCCATTCCGACGTCGGCCGAACGTCCGAATCCACCTGTGGTCGGGAGTGTGGCTGTGCAGGTGCTGCGGACATATCCGGCCAAGCGACCGGCATTTCCATTCGCTCCGCGCGGTGAACGCAGCATCGCCCGCGCCTACACCAAGGCGCTCGCGAACGCCCGCTCCCTGATCTACATCGAGGACCAATATTTCTGGTCGACAGACGTGGCCTCGCTCTTCGCCGACGCGCTCCGGCGCTCACCAGAACTACGCCTCATCGCAGTAGTCCCGAGATACCCCGATCGTGACGCCACCTTCTCGGGACCGCTGAACCGCATCGGGCAAGAAGAGGCGCTCGCCTTGCTCCACGAGGTCAGTGGCGAGCGCGTGGCCTTCTACGATTTGGAAAATGAGGTTGGCCTCCCGATCTACGTGCACGGAAAGCTCTGCATCATCGACGATGTCTGGATGTCAGTCGGGTCCGACAACCTGAACCGACGCTCCTGGACGCACGACTCGGAGATCGCGTTGGCAGTACTGGACCCAGACCACGACGCACGCCATCCCCTTGATCCGGGTGGCCTCGGCGACGGAGCGCGAGTGTTGCCGCGGAACCTTCGCCTTGCCCTGTGGCGCGAACACCTGGGTTCCGATCCGTCCATCGCGGAGCTCCTGGATCCTGATCGCGGCTTCGAGCTGTGGATGCGGAGTGCCGAGGTGCTCGACGCCTGGCACGACGACGGCCAGAACGGTCCACGTCCGAGCGGCCGAGTTCGTCGACATCGCCCGAAACCAGTGTCGGTTTGGGCCTCCTGGTGGAGCCGACGGCTGTCCCGGCTCGCCGTCGACCCAGACGGCCGTCCACGCGACCTCAGACGATCCGCTCGGTTCTGATCGACGAAGGGCCGTCGGCGGGGACCGTCGAGAGGGTGCAGGACGTCACGGGACGGGTTGCGTCTCCCGCCCGCCTGTCGCCGCGGGCTGGGACAAACGGCAGGTATGCGATCGACGGTGACCACTCGGGCGGGAGACGCGCGTGTTTCTCTACCCGGTGAGAGCGTCGCGGCCCGGGGGCCCATGACTCGCCCCACCGGGGCGCGCCACGGCCCTCAGCCAACCGGACGGAGGGCGAGGGCCGTGGGTACCACCTGACTCCTTGCCCCTACCCAGATGGAGGGCGTTCAGGTACTTGACGAGGGCCGAGCTTGTGACAGATATTTCTCGCGACCTTCTCGTGAGGTCGACAACCGACTGGATTTCGTTTCCATAACTCCCCAGAACCCGGAGGTATGAGAGATGCTGATCACAGCCTTGGCCGGCCAGCCCTTCCCAGTGGCTGGCTTGTTGCGGGTCTCGGGCGAGGTTGACTCGCCAGAGCGAGACGAACTGCGCGACGCCATCGTCGCTTGTGGAGCCCCCGGCACGCGGGTGGTGGTCCTCGATCTATCAGGGGTCACCTACATGGGCTCGAGCGGACTGTCAGCCCTGCTCAGCGCCCGAGAACAGTTGCTGGACAGAAACATCCGGCTGTGTGTCGACCAATGCAGCGACATCGTGGCCAGGCTCTTGGACCTCACCGGCGTGAGGGACTATCTCGGTCGCTCGACCGATCCCTTGGCCACCGACTGAAACCCGCTGAGGTTCCGAGGTGCTGCCCCCCAGCTACCAAGCGAGCGAAAGGGTGTAACCCCACTTCATCTGACTACTCCTTTCGCTTGCAACCGTGTCGCTCACTGGGAATTCAGGTGGGCACGCTGAGCGCCCGGACGTCGAGGGCGGCGGCGCCCACGGCGATGGCCTCGGGGGCGTTGTGCCAGACCTCGAGACTGAGCTGGTGGGGTCCGTCGGGATCGAAGATGGCGTTGCCGCGTAGGAGTTGACGTCCGGCGCTGATGGCTCCGAGCACGGCTGCGTCGATGGCTTCGCTGTGGAGAGGGTGATGGTCAGGGATGGCAGTGTGGGCGAACCGGGTGCCGTCGGTGTTGGTCGGGTCCCATTCGACGGTGAGCAGCACCTCGTACCAGCCTCGGATCGTGAACTCGATCTGTCGGTTCTGGAGGCAGAGCCAGTCCGGGAGCGCACCGACCGGTTTGAGCTGGATGGGCTTGAGTATCCCGGGACGAACATCGATGGCGGTGGCGCGCAGGCAGACGAGGTCCTCGGCCATGGTCAGCTCCCGTTCACGGTTGTGTAGATGAGGGCGAGACCGGCCGACGGTCATGAGGGCAGTCGTGGACCAACCCAGGGTGCGAGCGAGCCGTCGGTTGCGCTGGTCGCCCATGATCTCGTGGTCGTTGGAGATCAACATGACGATCAGCAGGAACGGCGCGGCGGCCAGCCCATTGATGACCGCGGAGACGACCAGGAGCTTGATCGGGTTGACATGGATCAGACTGAGCGCGGTACCCCCGACGGTCCCGATGGCGACGAGCACGTAGAACATGGGAAGCTTGGCCGAGCCCTTTGGCGAAGCCCCAGTCCCGACCGAGCAGGCCGGCCAGCGCCACCGAACCGGAGCCGGCCAGGACCGGGACGGCGAGCATGCCGCTGCCGATGAAGCCGAGGGCGAACAGGGTCGACGACAGGTTCCCGGCCACCGGTTTGAGGGCGGCGGCAGCTTCGGCGGCGCCTTGGATGGTCTTGGATCCGTGCGCGCCGAGGGTGGAGGCGGTGGCGACGATGATGGCGAACATGACCACGTTGGACAGGACCATGCCCGACGCCACGTCGAATCGGGCCCCTCGTTGGGTGGTGTTGGCGTTGGCGTTCGAGCGGTCCTTGAGAGGCACGGCCTTGTTGCCGCCGAGGTCTTCGTCGCGGAGCTCCTCGACCCGATGGGCGGTCTGCCAGAAGAACAGGTAGGGCGAGATGGTGGTGCCCAACACCGCGACCAGCAGCGCCAGGTAGGCGCTGGTGAACTGGACGTGGGGGATCAGGGTGTGGGTGATCACCGCCGCCCAGTCGACGTCGGCGAAGAACAAGACGACCACATAGGCCAACAACGCCAGGCACAGGATCTTGAAGACGCGTTGGATGGTGGTGAACGAGCCCGACAGCATGAGGACGGTGATGGCGGCGCCGGCGATCAGCGCCCACAGCCAGACGGGCCGAGGTGCAGCAGGTTCATGCCAGCGCCGATGGCCAGCAGGTCGGCGGTGATGTTGAGCGTGTTGGCGATGATGAGCCCGATCACCAGGCCACCCACGACGACGCGGCCTTTGGTCTCGAACCGTCGTCGGCACAGAGCGCCGAGGCTCTTGCCGGTGGCCAAGGCCGTGCGGTCACAGATCTCCTGGACGGTGGCCATCAGCGGCAACGTGACGAGAGCGGTCCACACCAGCCCCAGCCCGAACTGGGCGCCCGCCTGCGAATAGGTGGCGATCCCGGACGGATCGTCGTCAGAGGCGCCAGTGATCAGACCCGGACCGAGCGCCTTGGCATAGACCCGACACTTGCCCCACCACCCGAGCCCGGCCTCAGACCGAGCTCGGCCGTTCTCGCTTCTTGCCGGGTGGGCGGGATGACCGGGTCGTCGCCATCGCTGTTGACTACGCCCGCCGCAACAACAACACGACCACGATGATGATCAAGATCAGTACGACAGTGCCCACTCCGATGTACATGGAAGCCCTTCCCCCTGACGTCGCTCTCCGTGAGCGACTTCGGGCGTCTCCGTACCCGAGCCAATACAGACCTATGCCGAGACGGTCGCCGCACTCATCCTGTCGGAACGCTCCTCGCCGTCGGGCCGCGCGCCCGTGCCCCGATGCCGGCGGCGTCGCCCGGACGATGGGAGAAGCAGGGCCGCGCCCATCGTTGCTTCCGGGCTTCGGACTCCTCGCGCTAGCGCCTCGCGACTGTGGTCCACGGGTGGTCGGGGTTCGTCCGACGTCGCGCCGCGACCTGAAGGAGGCAGTGGCCGCCTTGAGGACGGAGCCGCGAGCGGAACCTCGCTCGCGCCGTTCCACACCAACGAACCGACCACCCTTCACTAGACAGGCAGCCGGCCGCTCCCGCCACTTAGGGCCCGCCGCGCTGGCCATCCCTATGCCGGGTTGACCGTGGCGGCGAGCTCGACGTGGTCCATGGTGGAGCGGCCGGGGATGGCCTGCGCGGTGGCCAGTGTGTGCAGCTCGTCGTTGGTCAGATCGATCGTGTCTGCGAGCACCGGCGCACCGAGTTGTCCCTTGCGCGCGTCGAGCTGCGTGCCGATTTCGTCTCGATCGGCGGCGGAGGTCGCCGACCGGACCTTCGGGAACATCTTGGTCTCTTCCTCTTCGGCGTGATGGCTGACGTTCTCGATGACGACGGTGAGCTTGGCGACCCAGGACGGGTCCCCTGGTTCGAGCGCGGCGATCTCGGCGAGCAGGACCTTGACCTCGTGGTGCTCCTCGATGCCTTCGTCGACGATCTCGGCCAACTCGTCGGACAGGCCGTGGACCCACGGGTAGAAGATGTCCTCCTCGATGGTCGGTGTGCACCCTGAGTTCGGTCGCGATCTTCGTGGCGACGTTGGCCATGGCGGCGGTGTCGTCGCTGTCGTGAGCTTGGCCGAACTGGGTGAACAGTCCTCGCACGCGGTTGTGATCTGCGGTCAACAGGCGGATGCAATCCATGGACGAAGCCTCCTGGGGATGACGTGGTCGGCGGCGTCTTACCCACCGTCGGATGACCCAATGACACCCATGGGCTACTTCCGGCCTTTGGGGTACTTCGTCGTGGGGCGAGTGTCGGCGCGCGGCCTCTGGGTAGGAGGCACGGCACCCGACAGCGAGGAGAGTTCCGATGGGTGAGACCAGCGACAAGTTCACGGGCAACATCAAGGAAACGGCCGGGAACGTGACCGGCGACGACAGCCTCAAGCGTGAAGGCAAGACCGAACACGCCAAGGGCGAGGCCAAAGGCCTGATCGATGACGTCAAGGACAAGGCCGAGGAGGTGGTCGACTCGGTCAAGGACAAGCTTCACCGAGATTGACCGCTGCCAGTTGGGTCCGGGCCCCGTTCACCGTGGATCGGGGCCGCGGACCGCGACTGCGAATGGTTCCGTGGTTTGGAACGGTGCGCGGGTCTCTCAAAGGAGATCAGGATGACGAAGTTGCACGAAGGGGACAAGGTGTCCTGGAAGACCTCGAACGGCAGAACCGAGGGCAAGGTCGTGGCAGTCAAGACGAGACCATTTCAGCTCCACGGCGAGAAGGTGAAGGCAGCGAAGGAGGATCCTCGCTACGTCGTGGAAGCGAAGAAGTCCGGCGCCCGTGCAAGTCACACGAAGCACGCCCTCAAGAAGCGTTGAGGAGCCACAGGCCGCAATACTGGCGGCCAGCGTCGTCTATCGCTGAGACTCGCTGGCGATCTCACGCCAAGGCTCGTTGTTCGGCTCTGGCGCAGGGGCCCGTCCGTCTCATACCGGAGTTGTAGGTTCAAATCCTCGCGCCCGGCCCCGGCTGTGCGTAGCTAGACGGACTCGCCGCAGGAACCACAGCTCGGGCATTCGAGCGCCGAATCTCCGACCCGGTCGGGACGGCCTCGGACCGCTCCGAGGAGTG
>CAVTIX010000007.1:0-46357 GCA_963734725.1 uncultured Actinomycetes bacterium | reverse complement strand
TCGCCACCGGGATCGGTGACCGCTCGCGCGATCTTGCGGCGGATCGCCTCCGGCTCGTCGAGAACGTCGATGATCCCCTGCGGCGATGACGACGACTTGCTCATCTTCGCCGACGGGTCCTGCAGATCGGTGATCTTCGCGACCCCGCCAAGGATGTAGGCCGCGGGCACCGTGAAGGTGTCCCCGTAGGTGTGGTTGAACCGGATGGCCAGGGTCCGGGAGAGTTCGAGGTGCTGCCGCTGGTCCTCCCCCACCGGCACCTGATCGGTCTGGTAGAGCAGGATGTCGGCGGCCTGAAGGACCGGGTAGCTGAACAGCCCGAGGCCGGCCTGAGTGTCTCCGCCCTTGGCGGCCTTGTCCTTGAACTGCGTCATCCGCCGCAGCTCGCCCATCCTGGTCAGGCAGCCGAGCACCCAGGTCAGCTCGGTGTGCTCAGGCACGTGGCTCTGCACGAACACCGTGCACCGCTCGGGGTCCAGGCCGGCGGCGAACAACTGGGCCGCGGCGATCCTGGTCCGCTGCCGCAGGCTGGCCGCGTCCTGCGGCAGGGTGATGGCGTGCAGGTTGACGACGCAGTAGAAGGCGTCGTGGGAGTCCTGCAGGGCCACCCACTGGCGGACCGCACCCAGGTAGTTGCCGAGATGGAAGGAGTCGGCGGTCGGCTGGATGCCGGAGAACACTCGTGGCATGGATCGCAGTCTAGACGTGCCGCAGCGCCCCCGGCGGCAGCAGGCCGAACGCGTCGGCGACCGCCAGGGCGCCCGACCTGTTCCGCACTCCGAGCTTGCGGAACAGCCGGGCCTGCACGTTCTCCACGGTCTTCGGCGCGATGCCCGGGGTGCGCGCGGTCTGCCGGATGGAATGGCCATGGGCCATCGAGCTGAGGACGTCGCTTTCCCTGGAGGTCAGCTCGGGCAGCCCACCGGCCCGGTCGCGTGCTCGTCCCAGCGGACCCGGGCGGCGCCGAGCAGCGGGCGCATCGGCTTGGAATCCACGACCAGGTATCCCTGGCTCACCATCCGCAGCACGGCGAGGAAATGGTCGTCGATCCGGCCCGCCGCGACCAGCGCGCTGGCCCCGGTCGCCAGCGCGCCTGCGAGTTCCGGGGAATCGAACGGCCTGGAGTGCACCAGAATCGCGGAGATGCCAAGGTCGGCGACCAGATCCCAGTCCCCCGGCGCCGGGTTTACCGGCGGGCGTCCGCCGCGGCGCGCACCGGCACGATATCGGGCACCGCGCCGGCGATCGCCTCAGCGTCCGAGTCGCTCAAGGCTTCCTCGGAGGCCCGCTGCGCCGCCACCTCCGCCCGGTAGTGCTCGACCTCCCTGGCCACCTGGCCGGAATCCCAGCGCAACGGCCACGCGGCCAGTGTGGCGGCCTCCTCGGCCACCTCCAGGCCCCGGTCGGCGGTTTCCATGGCGATGTGCGTGCGGCGGGCGAGCATGTCATCGAGATGCCGGGCGCCCTCGTGGGACGCGGCGTAGCAGATCTCGGCCCGCAGGTAGTCGTCCGCGCCGTCCAGCGGCCTGCCAAGCGCGGGATCGGCCGCGATCAGGCTGAGCACCTCCCGGGCCAGCGACCCGTACCGGCGCAGCAGGTGCTCGATCCTGGCCACGTGCAGGCCGGAGGAGGTGGCGAGCCGGCTCCGGGCGTTCCACAGCGCGAGGTAGCCGTCGGCCCCGGCCAGCGGCACCCGGTCCGTGCACGACGGTGGCGTCCGCCAGTCAAGCCCATGGACCACCGCGTCCACCGCGTCCCTGGCCATCAGCCGGTAGGTGGTGTACTTCCCGCCCGCGACCAGCACCAGCCCGGGCACCGGGTTGGCCACCACATGCTCCCGGGAGAGCTGGGAGGTGAGGTCGGACTCACCGAACAGAAGCGGCCGCAAGCCCGCGTACACGGCCGTGACGTCGTCGCGGGTCAATGGGGTGGCAAGCACCCGGTTCGCCTGGGCGAGCAGGTAGTTGACGTCCGCCCTGCTGGCCACCGGCCGGGACTTGCTGCCGGCCCAATCGGTGTCGGTGGTGCCGATGATCCAGTGCCGTTCCCACGGGATCACGAACAGGACGCTCACCGGGGTTTTCAGGATGATCCCGGCGGAGGCGTGGATGCGATCCTTGGGCACCACGAGGTGGACGCCCTTGGAGACCCGCAGGTTAATGGTGCCGCGCCCGCCGACCATGGCCTGGATCTCGTCGGTCCATACCCCGGTCGCGTTGACCACCTGCTGCGCCCGGATCTGCAACTCCGTCCCGGACTCCAGGTCCACCGCCCGGACCCCGGCCACCCGCGCTCCCTCCCGCAGGAAGCCGGTCACCTGGACCCGCGAGGCGACCTGCGCGCCGTACTGTGCGGCGGTGCGGACCAGGGTGAGCACGTAGCGCGCGTCGTCCACCTGGCCGTCCCAGAAGGCGATCGCCCCGGTGATGGCGGACCGCTTGAGCCCGGGCACGAGGCGCAGCGCGCCCCGCCGGGAGAGCTGGCGGTGCCCGGGCAGCCCCCGGGCCAGGCCCAGGGAAAAGCTGAGCGCGTCGTAGGTGCCGATCCCGGCGCCGATGTAAGCGCGCTCCCAGACATGATGGGTGAGCGGGAAGAGGAACGGCACCGGGTGCACCAGGTGCGGCGCGATCACCCCGAGCAGCAGCGAGCGCTCGGTGAGCGCCTCACGGACCAGCCCGACATTGAGCTGCTCCAGGTACCGCAGCCCGCCATGGATCAGCTTGCTGGAGCGGGAGGACGTCCCGGCGGCGAAGTCCCGCGCCTCGACCAGCCCCACCGAGAGCCCGCGGGTGGCAGCGTCCAGCGCGACGCCCGCGCCCACCACTCCGCCGCCCACCACCAGCACCTGATGCTCGGTGCCGGCCAGCGCCGCGAGCGCTACGGACCTCGCGTTCGTGCTCAGCCTGACCGCACCGGCCGTTTCGGCCATCACATGCGGCACGCTAGCATCCCTCGGCGCGCGATCGTTCCGCTGGTCAGCGCCGAGGCGGAGCGCTCGGGGTGACCACCACTTCGACCCGCTGGAACTCCTTCAGGTCGGAGTACCCGGAGGTGGCCATGGTGCGGCGCAGCGCGCCGACGAGGTTCAGCGAGCCGTCGGCGACCGCGGAAGGGCCGCACAGGATCTGCTCCAGTGTGCCCACCGTGCCAACCTTCACCCGGGCGCCGCGCGGCAGGTCCGGGTGGTGCGCCTCGCTCCCCCAGTGGTAGCCCCGGCCCGGGGCCTGCGCAGCGCGCGCGAACGGGGAGCCGACCATGACCGCGTCCGAGCCGCAGGCCAGCGCCTTGGCGATGTCGCCGCTACGGGCCATCCCGCCGTCCGCGATGACGTGCACGTACCGCCCGCCGGACTCGTCGAGATAGTCCCGCCGCGCGGCCGCAACGTCGGCGATCGCGGTAGCCATAGGTACCGCGACGCCGAGCACGGCCGCGGTGGTGTGCCCGCTGCCGCCACCGAACCCGGCCAGCACTCCGGCCGCACCGGTGCGCATCAGGTGCAGCGCGGCGGTGTAGGTCGCGCAGCCGCCGACGATCACCGGCACGTCCAGCTCGTAGATGAACTGCTTCAGGTTCAGCGGCTCGGCCTGGCCGGAGACATGCTCGGCGGAGACGGTGGTGCCGCGGATGACGAAGATGTTGACCCCGGCATCCAGGACTGTCTTGTAGTAGCGCACGGTGCGCTGCGGGGAGAGCCGGGCCGCCGTGGTGACCCCCGCCGCGCGGATCTCCGAGATCCTGCGGCCGATCAGGTCCTCCTTGATCGGCTCGGTGTAGATCTCCTGGAGCCTCCTGGTGGCGTTGTCATCGTCCAGGCTGGCCACCTCGGCGAGAACTGGCTCCGGGTCCTCGTACCGCGTCCAGAGCCCTTCGAGGTCGAGCACGGCAAGCCCGCCGAGGCGGCCGATCGCTACGGCCGTGGCCGGTGACACGACGCTGTCCATCGGGCAGACCACCAGCGGCAGGTCGAACCGGTAGGCGTCGATCTGCCAGGCGGTGGACACCTCCTCGGGGTCCCTGGTGCGCCGGGACGGCACGATGCCGATCTCGTCGAGGGAGTAGGCCCGGCGGCCGCTCTTCCCGCGCCCGATATCCACGGTCAACGCAGCCGCCCGCGGTAGTTCGGCGCGTCCGTTGTCATCTGGACGTCGTGCGGGTGGCTCTCGGCGAGCCCGGCGGCCGTGACCTGGATGAAGCTCGCTTCCTGCAGCTCGGCGATGGTCCGCGCGCCGCAGTAGCCCATGGCGGCGCGCAGCCCGCCGACGAGCTGGCCGGCCACCGCGGCCAGCGGGCCGACGAACGGCACCTGGCCCTCGACGCCCTGCGGCACGAGCTTGTCCTCGCGGAGCACGTCGTCCTGGAAGTACCGGTCCTTGGAGTAGGACCTCCCCCGCATGGCGGCCAGCGAGCCCATGCCGCGGTACTCCTTGTAGGGCTTGCCGTTCACGAACACCATCTCGCCGGGGGCCTCCTCGCACCCGGCGAGCAGGCTGCCCAGCATGACCGTGTCCGCGCCGGCCGCGATGGCCTTGGCGATGTCGCCGGAATGCTGCAGCCCGCCGTCCCCGATCACCGGGACACCGGCCGGACGGGCCGCCTGGGCCGCCTCGTAGATGGCGGTGACCTGCGGAACGCCGACCCCGGCCACGACCCGGGTGGTGCAGATCGAGCCCGGGCCAACGCCTACCTTCACCCCGTCGGCGCCTGCGTCGATCATCGCCTGGGCGCCGGCGCGGGTGGCGACGTTGCCGCCGATCACGTCCAGCCGGGTGTTTGCCTTGATCTGCGCCACCATCGCGAGCACGGCATCGGCGTGGCCGTGAGCGGTGTCCACCACCAGGAAGTCCACTCCGGCCTCGGCGAGCGCCTGCGCCCGTCGTTTGCCGTCCTCGCCCACCCCGACCGCGGCGCCGACCATGAGGCGGCCCTCGGCGTCCTTGCTGGCGTTCGGGAATTTCTCGCTTTTGCTGAAGTCCTTCACGGTGATCAGCCCGCGCAGCCGGCCCTGGGCGTTGACCAGCGGGAGCTTCTCCACCTTGTGGTGGCGCAGCAGGTCCAGCGCCTGCTCCCTGGCGACCCCGACCGGAGCGGTGACCAGGGGCATCGCCGTCATAATGGAGGAGACGCGCCGCGAATGATCGGCCTCGAACCGGATGTCGCGGTTGGTGACGATGCCGAGCAGGGTGCCGTCCTCGGCGGTGACCGGCACGCCGGAGATGCGGTACCGGGCGCACAGCGCCTCCACGTCGGCGACCGTGGCGTCCGGGCCGCAGGTCACCGGGTTGGTGATCATTCCGGCCTCGGACCGTTTCACCATGTCAGCCTGTTGCGCCTGGTCCTCGATCGACAGGTTGCGGTGCAGCACGCCGGCGCCGCCCTGCCGGGCCATGGCCACTGCCATCCGTGCCTCGGTGACCGTGTCCATGGCGGAGGAGATCAGCGGGACGCCCAGGCGGATCCGGCGGCTGAGCCGGGCCGCGGTATCGGCCTCCGCGGGCAGTATCGCCGAGTGAGCCGGCAGCAGCAGCACGTCGTCGAAGGTGAGCGCCTGAGGAGCGAACTTGGCCATGGAACGAGTCTAGGGCGCAACCCGGGTCAGCCTCCGCCATCCCGCTAGCGCCGTGGTGGGGCTCAGGTCTGGCCTGGCGCCAGAGCTGGCCGTCACGCCTCCTCGACGGCGAGGGCGCGCAGCCTGGCAAGGGCCCGGTGCTGGGCCACGCGCACCGCCCCTGCCGACATGCCGAGCACATTGCCGGTCTCCTCGGCGGACAGCCCAGTTACCATTCGCAGTATCAGCAGCTCACGAAGATGCGCTGGCAGCCGCGCGAGCAGCGCCCTGGCCCGCTGTGCCTCCAGCCAGGCGACGACCGTTTCCTCCGGCCCGGGCTGCTCGTCCGGGCAATCCGGCAGTTCCGCGGTCGGGACGGCGAGCCGGGCCGTGGCCCGGACGGCGTCCGCGACCTTGTGCGAGGCGATGCCAAACACAAAGGACGCGAACGGGCGCCCCATGTCCCGGTACCGGGGCAGCGCGGAAAAGACGGCGATGCACACCTCCTGCGCCACGTCGTCCGCGCCGTGGTAATGGGCCGTCGTGCGGCCCAGGCGGGCCTGGCAGTACCGGACCACCATCGGCCGGATGTGCTCGAGCAGCGATTCGATCGCGGCCGGCTGCCCGCGCACGGCCCGGGTGGTCAGCTCCGCGAGCCTCAGGCCCGCCTCGCTGGTGCTGGAGCGTCCCTCCGTCACGAGTGGATGATGCCCACCTGAACGGGGTTGATGGCATCCAGGCTCGAACAGATTGGTCAGGTTGATGTACGAAGCGGACTCATAGTGCAGCAATAACGGCCAGTAGTCATTGACTACTGACCGTTATTGTAGTTCGCGGCGGGCGGGTCTCAGTGGGCGTGACCGTGCGAGTGCCCGTGTCCGTCGGCAGCCGACGTTTCCTTCTCCGGCATCTCCACCACGGTGGCCTCGGTGGTGAGCAGCATGCCGGCGATGGACGCGGCGTTCTGCACCGCCGACCGGGTGACCTTGACCGGGTCGATGACGCCCTGCGCCACCAGGTCGCCGTACTCCCGGGTGGCCGCGTTGAAGCCCTGGCCCGGGGCAGATCCGCGGTCTTCGCCACGACCACAGAACCTTCGTGGCCGGCGTTCGCGGCGATCCAGTAAGTCGGCGCGCTGAGCGCACGGCGCACCACGGTCACCCCGATCGCCTCGTCGCCGGTCTTCCCCAGGTCGCCGAGCTCGGCAGCCAGCTGCACGAGCGCGCTGCCGCCGCCGGGGATGATCCCTTCCTCGATCGCGGCGCGGGTGGCCGAGATGGCGTCCTCAAGGCGGTGCTTCTTCTCCTTGAGCTCGACCTCGGTGGCGGCGCCGACGCGCAGCACGCAGACACCGCCGGCCAGCTTGGCGACCCGCTCCTGCAGCTTCTCCCGGTCCCAGTCGGAGTCGGTCTCGTCGATCTCCCGCTTGAGCTGGCGGATCCGGTCTGCGATCGCGGCGGAGTCGCCCGCCCCGTCGACGATGGTCGTGGCGTCCTTGGTGACGACGACACGCCGCGCGCGGCCGAGGCTCTGCAGCCCGATGTTCTCCAGCTTGAGGCCGAGTTCCTCGCTGACTACCTCACCGCCGGTCAGGATGGCCATGTCGGCCAGCATCGCCTTGCGGCGGTCGCCGAAGCCCGGCGCCTTCACCGCGACGACCGTCAGCAGGCCCCGGATCCGGTTCACCACCAGGGTGGACAGGGCCTCGCCGTTGACGTCCTCGGCGATCACCAGCAGCGGCCGCTTGGCCTGGGCCACCGCCTCGAGAACCGGCAGGAAGTCCGTCAGCGAAGAGATCTTGGCGGCGTGCAGCAGGACATACGCGTCCTCGAGCACGGCCTCCATCCGGTCCTGGTCGGTGATGAAGTACGGGGAGATGTAGCCCTTGTCGAACTGCATGCCCTCGGTGAACTCAAGCTCCAGGCCCAGGGTCGGCGACTCCTCCACGGTGATCACGCCGTCCTTGCCGACCTTGCTGAACGCCTCGGCGATCAGCTTGCCGATCTGCGCGTCCTGCGCGGAGATCGTCGCGATGTGCGCGATCTCGTCCTCCTCGCCCACCTCGCGGGCCCGGGCGACAAGCAGCTCCGACGCTGCCCCGGCGGCGGCATCGATGCCCTTCTTGAGCGCGATCGGGTTGGCGCCCGCGGTCACCGCGCGGCGCCCCTCACGGACCATGGCCTGGGCGAGCACGGTGGCGGTGGTAGTGCCATCGCCCGCCACGTCGTTGGTCTTGGTCGCTACTTCCTTGGCAAGCTGAGCGCCCAGGTTCTCGTAGCGGTCTTCCAGCTCCACTTCCCGCGCGACGGTCACCCCGTCGTTGGTGATGGTGGGAGCGCCCCACTTCTTGTCGATCACGACGTTGCGGCCGCGCGGGCCGAGCGTCACCTTCACAGCGTCCGCGAGGCGGTTCACGCCGCGCTCAAGCGAGCGCCGTGCCTCCTCGTCGTACTCCAGCATCTTGGCTGCCATGACTTCCCCTGACTACGTTGAGCACAATGGGCGGGCCGGCGGGCGCTCGTGCCACCGCCCCAGACGCCGCGCAGGCGCCCGGGGCGGTGTGGCACGGCGAGCACCCGCCACGGGCACGCCCGCAGCGAATGATCGCCCGGTGACTACTTCTGGACGATGGCGAGCACGTCACGGGCGGAGAGCACAAGGTACTCCTCGCCGTGGTACTTCACCTCGGTGCCGCCGTACTTGCTGTAGAGCACCACGTCGCCAACCTTGACGTCCATGGGCACACGCTTGGCACCGGCGTCGTCGAACCGACCAGGGCCCACCGCGAGGACCTCGCCCTCCTGGGGCTTCTCCTTCGCGGTGTCGGGGATGACCAGTCCCGATGCGGTCGTCTGCTCAGCTTCGAGCGTGCGGACCACGATGCGGTCTTCCAACGGCTTGAGAACAACCTTGGTGGCGGTCGTCACGATCTGACCTCCCCCTCCGGAAAGGCGGGTTGCAATATGAGATGGGTGGACCTCGGCTGCCTGTCGTCGCGGGTGCCAGACCAGCCATGTCGCGTTAGCACTCTACCCTACCGAGTGCCAGTTCCGAACAGTATCGCCGCAGCGCTGGTGAGTCAACTCAGCCCGGCGACGACCTCGGTCACCGGAAGTGACGAGTCCGCCGCCACCTCCAGCGGGGAGGGCGTCACATCGCGCGCCATCAGCTCCGCGCCCAGCGCCGCCACCATCGCGCCGTTGTCGGTGCACAGCCCGGGACGGGGCACCCGAAGCGCGATCCCGGCCGCTTCGCAGCGCTCGCGGGCCAGCTCGCGCAGCCGCGAATTGGCCGCCACCCCGCCGCCGATAATCAGGTTCGTGACGCCATGGGCGTGGCAGGCGTTCACCGCCTTGCGGGTCAGCACGTCGGCGACGGCCTCCTGGAAAGAGGCTGCCACGTCGGCCACCGGCACGGGCAGGCCGGCTGCCCGCCGGGTCTCGACCCACCGTGCCACGGCGGTTTTGAGACCGGAGAAGGAGAAGTCCAACGTGCCGTCGCGGTACTTGCCGCGCGGGAAGGCGATGGCGCTGCCGTCACCGCCGCGGGCGGCGGCGTCCACCGGCGGCCCGCCAGGGAACGACATCCCCAGCAGCCGCGCCACCTTGTCGTAGGCCTCGCCAGCCGCATCGTCGATCGTGGCGCCCAGTGGCAGCACCTCACCCGCCACGTCGGGCACGAGGAGCAGCGAGGAGTGCCCGCCGGATACCAGCAGGGCCACCGCGGGCCGCGGCAGCGGGCCGTGTTCCAGCTGGTCCACGGCGATGTGCGCGGCCAGGTGGTTCACCGCGTACAGCGGCTTGCCCAGCGCGAGCGCGTAGGCCTTCGCCGCGCACACCCCGACGAGCAGCGCACCGGCCAGGCCGGGGCCGGCGGTCACCGCGATCCCGTTGACCTCCGCGAGCTTGACGCCGGCCGTGGCGAGCGCCCGGTCCACGGTCGCGACCATGGCCTCCAGGTGCGCGCGGCTGGCCACCTCGGGCACCACCCCGCCGAACCGGGCGTGCTCCGCCACGCTAGAGGCCACCGAGTCCGCCAGCAGTTCGTGGCCGCGCACCAGGCCAGCGCCCGTCTCGTCACACGAGGTCTCAATGCCAAGCACCAGCGGCGGGGTCATTTGACCCGCCTGTCGCGGCGCCGGCCGGCCAGGAGCTTCTTCTTGGCGGGCGGCGCCTGGATCAGGCGCATCACCAGGGCGTCGGTGCCGGACGGCTGGTAGTACGCGCGGCGGATGCCGATGTCGGTGAACCCGCGCCGACGGTACAGGCGCTGGGCCCGGTCGTTGTCCACACGCACCTCGAGGAAGATCTCCATGCAGCCGCGCCGGCCGGCCTCGGTGAGCAGCCCATCCAGCAGCGCGCTACCGATGCCTTCGCCCCAGCGGTGCTCGGCCACCGCGAGCGTGAGCACGTCGGCCTGGCCGCCGGGCTGGGCCAGCAGCCCACCGTACCCGGCGATCACCCCGTCGTCGTCGGCGACGATGTAATACCTGCTGGCCGGGTCCGTGGTCACCTCGGTGGTGAGCAGTTCCGGCGACCACGCCTCCGCCCCGAACAGCGCCTCCTCCATAGCAGCCACCGCGTGGACGTCGTCGCGGCCCATCGGCCGCAGCACCACGCTCACGGCGCCACCGCACCGGAACCGGCCGTCGTCCCCCCCAGCACGCTCTTAGGCGCGCCGGGGGCGCGGGCGTCCGGCCGGCGCAGGTACCTGGGGTCGGGCGGGTCCAGTTGCTCCCCCGCGACCAGCCGGCCGGCGCACCACAGCGCGGCGGTGGCGGCGCTGGGATAGCGCGGCGGCAGGACCTCCCCGAGCAAGCTCGGATACAGGTGCGCCCCCTCGCCAGCCACCGGCAGGTCCGCCGGCAGCGCCGCCGGGGCGGCCACGGCCGGGCCGGACAGCCGTGTCCCGTCCGGGGCGTACCGGGCCCAGTAGAGTTCACGGCGCCGCGCGTCGGTGGCGACCAGGAACTCGCGCCCGGCGGCGGCCGGGGCGGCGTCGGCGGCGATCACGTCCAGGGTGCAATACCCGTGCGCGCGGACGCCGAGCGCGCTGCCCAGCACCCGGGCGGTGACCAGGCCCACCCGCAGCCCGGTGTAGGGCCCGGGCCCGGCGCCCGACACGATCGCGTCGAGGTCACCGCCGGCCACACAAGCCTCGGCCAGCACCTGCCGGATGCCGGCCGCGAGCAGCTCGCCCTGGCGCCGGGCGTTGACCACGTCAAGGCGTGCCAGCGCGCGCCGCTCATCGCTCACGGCAACCGTTACCGCGGGCGTCGCGGTATCGAACGCAAGCACCAGCACGGTTGCAAAGAATAGAACACCTGCGCACCCGGCAGCACCAGTCAGCCGGAGGCCGCCGTGGCCGGTGGCGCGGTGTCAGAGCGACCTTAACCAGGCCCGGTCAATGCAGGCTGGCCACGACGTCCTTGGCGGCCGCGATGGCGCCGGACTGAAGCTCGGACTGCTGCGCGGCCTGGTACCTCCCGCTGCGCGAATGCGGGCCTTGCAGGACCACGGTGACGACCACGTTGTGGTCCCTGGTCACCACTGTCTCCAGGTCGGCGGCCAGCGCCCGGGTCCGCACGATCTGCAACGCGACGAAGCCGACGGCGCCGACGCTGTGCAGCGGGGTCACCGTGGCCACCGGCAGGTGTGTGGTCCGCAGCGGGTGGCGCATCCTGGCAAGGGCCTGCTGGTAGGCGTCGATGGCGGCGAACGTGGCGCTGCCGGTTCCGGTCGCGAGCCCGCTCGGCGCGTAGGCCTGCGCCGTGACCGAGAGCACCCGGTATACCGGCGGCGCGTCCAGGGTCCAGTTGCACAGGCTCTGCGCGCTGCCGTCCAGGGAGCGCGGCGCCACCATGCGGCGCTTGCCCGGCAGGTACTGGTTCAGTGTGGCGCTGGTCACCGCCGGGCAGGCGCTGGGCACGGTCTTGAACTCGCCGCGCTGGAACGTAGTGACGAATCCGGCATTGGAATCCGGGGCCGCTTCGTGGCGGCCCATCAGGAGCAGCACGCCGGCCACGATGAGCACCACGACCAGCGCCGCAACCCCCCAGACCCAGGTGATCCGGGATCTGCGCCGTGACCGGGCCGCCGCCATACGGCGGCGCGAGCCGGAGCCGGGGCCGGGCGCCGCAACCCAGCCGGGCCGGTCGGTGTCCTCATCCTGCCAAGTGGCGGCCTCGCCGGCCGCATCGTCCCCGGCGGCGGGCGCGGCGTGGCTCCCGGCACCCGGCCGGGCCTGCGCCCGGCGCTGCCCGGTCCCCTGATCGGCCCGGCGCGGGGTCACGCCGGGCCCGGCCCATGGCGGGTATTCCTCGTCGGCGTCAAGCTGCTCGTCCCAGGAGCGCCGCCCGGCGCCGCGGGATTCGCCCCGGCGGCCCGCCGTGGGCAGCCTGCCGGACCGGGGTGGCGGGGATCCCTGCTCAGCCACGGCGCCTCATTTCATGGCCTCCCTCGCGGGACGTCGCGCCGAAGGCGCGCCAGCTAGCACAGTGCTGGCTTCGGGAGGCACGGGGTTCCTGGGGGGTGTCCCCCGGACCAGCAGAGTCTCCCCGCCGGGACAGCCGTAGCGCGGAGCGCTGCGGCGTTCGGCCGGGCGGCTGCGGCGCGGCACTCCCGTCTATGCCAGAGGTGTCTCGCCGCCCGCTAGCGGGCGCGAAGCCGGCGCAGTATCCAATGTCGGGACGGGACGAACTATAGGCCCTCAAGGCCACTGGACAAGGCCAGAAAGGCCGAATCCCCCAGTGCCGCCCACCGCTCGCCGTGACCGGTGATCCGGACGGCGCGGCCCTGGCCAGCCGGGGTGATCGTGACCTCCAAGCGGTCCGCGGCCAGCCCTTCGGCCAGGCCGCCGCCCCACTCGATCACGGTCACCGAGGAGTCCACGGTCGCGTCGAGGTCGAGGTCATCGACCTCGACGGGGCTGGCCAGCCGGTAGGCGTCGGCGTGCACGAGGTCCGGGCCACCGGTCACCGAGGGATGCACCCGGGCGATCACGAACGTCGGCGACGTCACCGGGCCGCGCACGCCCAGCCCTTCCCCAATCCCCTGCGCCAGGGTGGTCTTGCCAGCCCCCAGGCCGCCGCTGAGGATGACCAGGTCACCCGCCTGGAGCAGGCCGGCCAGCCGCCGGCCGAGCGTCCGCATCGCGTCCGCGCTGGGCGCCGCGACGTCCGCCGCCGGGCCGGTGATGCGGCCAGAGCCGGTCATGCCGACCGGGGCAGGCCACCGCCCGCCACCCGGGCCAGCAGCTCGGTGATCGCCCGGTTGACCTCGTCCGGCCGCTCCAGGATGAGCGCGTGCCCGGCGCCGGGGATCCAGACCAGCTGGGCGCTGGGGATCTCGGCGGCAAGCTCGATGCCCAGCCGCGCCGCGATGAGGCGGTCCTTTTCGCCGACCACCACGGTCACCGGAACCCTGCCGAGGACCGGCAGCGCGTCGCGCATGTCGCAGGCCAGCAGCGCCTGGCAGAACCTGGCCACGACCTCGATTGGCGTATCCCTGACCATCCGTTCGAGGAAGGCCACGGTGTCCGGGCTGACGTCGCCGTCGCCGAACCCGATCAGCCGCGTGGTGAGGAACGCCAGGTCGCCCGAGACGCGCCGGCCCCGCTCCACCAGGATCGCCCGCTTGCCCTTGGCCGCGCCGTTCAGCACGGTGGGCAGGGCCCGGGTCAGCGCGGGCCGGATCGGGGCCGGCATCGACGGGCTGCCGCCCTCCAGGCCCCGTGCCGCGGTCGAGATGAGGACCGCGCCGACCACCTTGGCGCCGAACAGGCCGGGGTACTGGTCGGCGAGGGCCATGATGGTCATCCCGCCCATGGAGTGGCCGACCAGGACAACGGGGCCCGGCCCGGGCGCCGCGGCGTCGATCACGGCCTTCAGGTCGGTGCCGAGCTGGCCGATGCTGCCGCTGCCCTCCGCCGACCGGCCGGACCGGCCGTGGTCGCGCTGGTCCCAGAAGACGAGCCGGTGCTCGCTCAGGACGCTGCGCTGGAAGTACCAGCAGTCCTGGTTCACCGTGTACCCGTGGCAGAAGATGATCGTCATCCGGGCGGTGTCCGGGCCGTTGATCTCCACGTGCAACGGCACCCCGTCCTCGGCCAGGACGGTCAGCTGCAGCCCGCGGAGCGAACCGAACGGCTCCGCGGCGGGGCCGGGCCGGCCGCGAAGGCGGTTGACCGCGATCCGTTCCGCGGCGATGACCGCGCCCGCGCCC
The DNA here is from genome assembly GCA_963734725.1 of uncultured Actinomycetes bacterium. Taxonomy (GTDB): domain Bacteria; phylum Actinomycetota; class Actinomycetes; order Streptosporangiales; family Streptosporangiaceae; genus DASXKD01. The sequence goes on along the minus strand of CAVTIX010000007.1, from coordinate 32,590 downwards.
GCGGCGGTGGCGCCTACCACCAGGCCGGCCGCGCCGGTGATGCGCCGCCAGTTAGCCATTGGTCCTCCTGCCGCAGTTGTCTTGCCGACTGGCGCCTCATGCTACTTTTCCGGCTTCGCTGCTGGCCTACGGGCGGCGGTGAACGTCGCGAAGGCCGCCGGGCTGGCGGTGACAGCCTGTGGAGCGCAGGTAAGACCGGGACCTGGTTCCGGCGCCGCGCGGTGAAGCAGGAACCCACCCGAAGCCACGCTCGGAGACGGCGTGACAGGCGGGAACTCCGCCCCGTCAAGGCGGAGTGGAAGTCAATCCCAAGTAGCTTCTGGGCAGCCTGCCGGCGAACCGGGTGGCGATCTCATAGGAAATCGTGCCTAGCGCGTCCGCCCACTCCTGCGCGGTGGGCTCGCCGGAGTCGCCCGGGCCGAACAGCAGCACCTCGTCGCCTTCCACCGCAGGCTCGGCCCCGAAGTCCACGACGAACTGGTTCATGGACACCGTCCCGGCGATGAACCACCGCCTGCCCTTGGCATAGATCTGCACCAGCCCGGACGCATCCCTCGGCACGCCTTCGGCGTAGCCCAGCGGGACCAGGCCCAGCGTGCTCTGGCTGCTGGTGAGGTACCGGTGGCCGTAGGACACCCCCGACCCGGGCGGCACCTGCTTGACCTGGACCAGCCGGGCCCGCACGGTCATCGCAGGCCGCAGCCAGCCCGGCATCGGGCCGGGCAGCGTGGGCAGGCCGACGGTGCCGCCACCGCAGCGCACCAGGTCGAACCGGGTCTGCGGCAGCGTCAGCGTGGCCGGGGTGTTGGCCAGATGGCGGATCTGCGGCCGGGCGCCGGCCTGTTCGGCGAGCGCGAGTGCTTCGCGGAACACCTTGAGCTGAGCGTTGATGGACGCGTGTCCTGGCATGTCGGCGCACGCCAGGTGGGACCAGATACCGACGATCGCGACGTGCCCGGCCGCCTGCGCCGCCAGCGCCTCCGCCACCACCCCCGGCCAGTCGGCCATCGTGGCCCCGCCCCGCGACATGCCGGTGTCCACTTTGAGATGCACCCGGGCCGGGCGCCCGGCCTGCTGCGCCGCGGCCGCCAGTTCGGCCACCATCCCGGCCGAGCCGGCCGCCAGGTCCACGTCGTGGCTGATGGCCTCGGCATGCGGCCCGCCTGGCACGCTCATCAGGCAGAGCACCGGCGCGGTCAGGCCGGCCGCGCGCAGCTCAAGCGCCTCCGGAACCCGGATCACGCCGAGCCAGCCGGCGCCGCCGGCCAGCGCCGCCCGGGCAACAGGGACCATGCCGTGGCCGTAGGCGTCCGATTTGACCACGGCCATGAGTTCCGCCGTGCCGACGTGCTTGCGCAGCCCTGTGACGTTGTCACGGACCACATCAAGATCAACTTGTGCTTCCGCCGGAGCGTCCATGACCTCTCAGTGTGCCAGCCAGGACGCGGCGGAGGCGCCTATTGCGGTCTGCCACGGCGCCCCCGCCGCGCAAGCGGGCCTTCCTCCTACGGCAACGACCAGTGCTGGTCCTTGAAGTTCTGGCACTTCCGGACCTGCACCTGGGTGCCGTTCACCGAAGAGCCGCTCGGGTCGGTGAGGCACAGGCCGTTGAGCTTCAGCACGTATTCGCCGTTGGACCTGTGCGTCCAGGTCTGGGCGGGATGGCCGTTGCAGGACCAGATCACCAGCTTGGCGCCGTTGCCGCCCTGGCTGGAGTCGTCCAGGCACTTGCCGAGGGTTGACAGCGCGCCACCGGAGAAGGTCCACGTCTGGGCCGCGGTGCCGTTGCAGGACCAGATGTCCACCTTGTTGCCGTTGGCGGTGCCTGAGCCGAAGTCATCGAGGCACTTGCCGTGATCACCCTTGATCGCGCCGGTCACCGCCGCGTTAATCGTCCAATTGAAAGTCACCGAATGGTGCGCGCCCGTCTCGTCCTTGGCGGTGATGGTCGGGTGGTAATCCGCCACGCTGGTGGGGGTCCCGGTGACGGCGCCGGTCGAAGTGTTAATGGTCAGGCCGGCCGGCAGCCCGATGGCGCTCCAGGTGAGCGGGTTCCCCGCGGCGGAGGCGCCCTGGATGGATTGGCTGAGGCTGACCCCGACGGGGCTGCTCAGGGTGCCCGGGCTGGTGATCGAGACCGAGTCCTGGATGGCGCCGGTCGCCACGCATCCGTTCGCCCCGCCGCTCAGCGACGCGTTGCTCCACAGCGACTCCATGGCGAAAGTCCCCGTCGACAGCGTCAGGTTGAAGGCGCCGCCTGGGCTGCCGACAGGTATCCCCGCGCACTTGTCGCCTATTCCGCCACCGGACACGATTCCACCGCCAGACACGGTGTTGCTGGGATCGACCCAGCCGTCGCCGAACGGGTCAGTGATCGTGTCGGCGTACTCAGCGCCGCCGATGATGCTCCACCCGTCGTTGTTTCCGCCCGGAGCGGGGTTGACGAAATCGTAGGCACATTTGTTCGCGCCGGTGTTCGCGCTTGCGTCGGGCAGGTACGGCAGGTTGATGTACGGCTCGTTGGACCAACTGTGGTAGGCGCAGTACGGGGGGGTGGTGGTGCCAGTGAGACAACCAACACCGACGAAACCCTTCGGGCACGTTCCCGACTGGGTCGCCACCACGATCTGCGCATCGTTGAGGTCGGTGATGTTCTGGTTCGCGGCGAACGTGTCCGCCTCGGACCCGATCTGAGCGTTGCTGGCGTGCAGCGGCGGCGTACTGGTGTCTTTGAAGACGCCCGCGAACACCGTCCCGGAGAACGCCGACGTACTGGTGCTGTCCGCGTACGGGGAGGTGATCGTCGACCAGTTGTCATTCGGCTGGACACCCAGCCCGGAGAAGAAGTTCTTCAGGTATGTCGCGCTGGCCGCCTGATTGGGATCGGATTGCCAGCTCGGGCCCCACAGCAGCAGGTAGACGTGCGGGGTGTGCTGCACCATGCCGCCTTGCCAGGTCACCGGGCAGGCCGGCTCGGTGCACGTCGCCGCCGCATTGGCGACCCGCTGGTGCTTGACGCCGATCGCGCCCACGATCCCGGAGCTCCTGCCGGGCTTGACATGGCTCAGTCGGGCCTCGTACGCGCGATGCAGGTTGATCACCCGCACCCCGTGCAGATGGCCGGCGGGCTGAGCCCGGGCTGTTGCCGCTGCCGTAACCCCCAGCAGGCTGATGGCGGCAGCAGCCGCTACCGCGAAGATCCGCTTGAGCATCGGTAACCCCTTGTGCGGAAAAAATGGCCGGTCACGCGGCCGCGCGCCACCCCCTGGCAACGGGAATGGTATTACCGAGTTACGTAATGGCGCAATCTGAACCACAAAATGTGACCAGCGCCAGCAATCGGGTCGCCAGTTGATCAAGGGCCAATAACTTGCCGGAATTGTGATCACACGGCCGGTTACCGGCCGGGCGGTGGAATATCGCGCGCTGGATGGCAGTGGCCGCCGCGGCGGTGTGGTCCGAGACGCCGAGCTTGCCGGATGCGCGCAGCAGATGGACCTCGACCGTCGCCTCGCTGATGAACAGCCGCCTGCCGATGCCGGCTTTCGCCATGCCGCGGGCCACCAGTTGCAGCACCTCCACCGCGGGCGGACAGCGCGGCCTGCCGGATCCGCCGTCCACCGTTCGGTGGACCCGGTCAGGCCTCCTGCACGCCGCGGATGGCGTCGGGCAGGGAGTCGATCACGTCGCCTGCCCCGATCGGCGCTTCCCCGCCGGGGAACGGGCCGGCCCCGCCCGCTGCGTATCGCGCCGAAATACCGTGCAGGAACGCCGCGGCCGCCGCCGCCTCGCGGACGTCAAGCCCCTGGGCGATCAGCGCGCCCGCCAGCCCGGCGAGCACGTCGCCGGCGCCGGCGGTGGCCAGCCATCCTGTCCCGGTCGGGTTCACCTGCAACGGGCTGTCATCCGCCGCCGCGATCACGGTCGTGGACCCCTTCAGCAGCACGCAGCAGCCGAACGCGCGCGCCGCCGCCCTGGCGTGCTCGGTGCGCCGCAGGGTGACGTCGGCCGGGTCGGCGTTCAGCAGCCGTGCCAATTCCCCCGCGTGCGGGGTCAGCAGCGTCGGCGCCCGCCGCTGGGCCACCAGCGCCGGGGACCCGGCGACGAGGGTGAGCCCGTCGGCGTCCACCAGGACCGGCAGGTCGGTGGCGAGCACAGCCGCAAGCCGGCGGCGCGCTTGCTCATCGGTGCCCATGCCGGGCCCGGCCAGCCAGGCCTGCACCCGGCCCACGGCGCCGATCTCGTCACCGGCCGCCCCGGTCACGGTGATCACCGCCTCCGGCCAGTGCTGCCGGACCACGGCCACGGCCGCCTCGGCCGACACCAGCCGCACCATGCCCGCCCCGCCGCGCAGCGCGCCGCCGACGGCGAGCGCCGCGGCGCCGGTGAACCGGTCGCTGCCCGCCACGATGCCGAGGACGCCGCGGCGGTACTTGTCCGTTTCGCGGCCGGGCCTGGGCAGCAGCGCAGCCACGTCAGCGGCGCCGTAGGCGACCGCGGCGGGCGCGGGCAGGAAGGGCGCCAAGCCGATGTTGACGAGCTGGGCCAGCCCGGCATGGCCGGCGCCGGGATCGACCAGCAGCCCGGTCTTCCAGGTGCCGAAGGTGACCGTGACGTCGGCGCGCACCGCGGCCCCGGCCACCTCGCCGGTGTCCGCGTCCACCCCGCTGGGCAGGTCCACCGCGATCACCCTGGCGCCGCCGGCGCGCGCCGTCTCCGCCAGCGCGGCGAGCCCGGCCTGCGGCTCGCGCAGGCCGCCCCGGCCGCCGATGCCCAGCAGTCCGTCCAGCACCAGGTCTGCCGCGTTCATGGCGGCGGGCACATCCGGGTCGCCGGGCCCGGTCACCCGCCCTCCGGCGGCGCGCAGCGCCGCCGCGCCGGCCTCGTGCACCCGGGCGCCCGCGGCGACCGCCAGCACCCGCGCGCCGCGCCGGGCCAGCGTGGCCGCGGCGTAGAGCGCGTCGCCACCGTTGTCGCCACTCCCGGCCAGCACCACCACGCGCGACCCGTACATGCGCGGGACCAGCCCAGCGCACACCGCCGCCAGCCCGGCCGCGGCGCGCTGCATCAGCGCCCCGGGCGGCAGGCGGGCCATGAGCGCCTGTTCGGCCGCCCTGATGTCCGCGACCGCGTGCGCCTTTCTCATGCCTCGGCCACCACGAACGCCACGCTGACTCCTCCGTCGTGGGTCAACGACACGTGCCACCGGCGCACGCCCAGGCCGCGCGCGGCGTCGGCCACGGCGCCCCGCACCCTCAGCCCTGGCCGGCCCGCCTGATCATGCACGATCTCCACGTCGGCCCAGCGCAGACCGGGCGGCGCGCCCAGCGCCTTGGCCACGGCTTCCTTGGCGGCGAAGCAGGCGGCCAGCGAGGCGGGCGGCGCGTTCCGTTCGCCCTCGGTGAACAGCCGGGCCGCAAGCGCGGGAGTGCGGCGCAGCGCCTGGTCCAGGCGGGCGATGTCCACCAGGTCGACGCCGATGCCAACGATCACTCCACAAGCCTGCCACGCCGCTGCCCTATCGCCGGGCCGGCCAGCCGTGTCCGGGGCGCCCGGCGTATCCAGGTTGTGCCAGCGCTGACTTCGCTGCCCGCAGCCCCGGCCAGGCCGGCCGCCCCTCAAAGCGTGCGGATGGTGGCGGCCAGGTCTTCCGCGAGGCGCTGGGCGTGCTCGTAGTCGGTGGCCTCGACCATGACCCGCACCGCGGGTTCGGTGCCGCTCGGCCGCACCAGCACCCGGCCCGCGGCGCCGAGTTCCGCCTTCGCCGCGGTGACCGCGGCGGCCAGCCGCGGCGACCGGGCGGCCCGTTCCTTGTCCACCCCGCCGACGTTCACGAGCACTTGCGGATACCGCGTCATCACCCGGGCGAGGCCGGCCAGGGCTGTTCCCCGCCGGGCCACGGCCGCGAGCAGGTGCAGCGCGGTGAGCATGCCGTCGCCGGTGGTCGCGTGGTCGAGCATGATGATGTGCCCGGACTGCTCGCCGCCGAGCACGAAGTCACCGGCGCGCATCGCTTCCAGCACGTACCGGTCGCCGACCGCCGTCTCCACCATCGTGATGCCGGCCTGGGCCATCGCCTTGCGGAACCCGAGGTTCGACATGACCGTGGTCACCACAGTGTCGCTGGCAAGCAGGCCGCGGGCCTTGAGCTCGAGGGCAAGGATGGCCAGGATCTGGTCCCCGTCGATGATCTCGCCCTCGGCGTCCACCGCCAGGCAGCGGTCGGCGTCGCCGTCGTGCGCGATCCCGGCGTCCGCCCCGTGCTTGAGCACGGCGGCCGACAGCGTTTCCAGGTGCGTGGAGCCGCAGTCGGCGTTGATGTTCTCGCCGTCGGGCTCGGCGCCGATCGCGATCACGTCGGCCCCGGCCCGCCGCAACAGCACCGGGGCCAGCCCCGAGGCGGCGCCGTGCGCGCAGTCCACGACGACCCGCAGGCCGGCCAGCGGTGTCCCGGCCCGCGGGGCATGATTCGCCCCGCGGGCGCCTGCCCGGGCGGCACGTGCCCCATGGACGGCTCCCAGGCCGCCAGTGCCGGGCTGGGAGGACAGCAGGTGAGCGAGATAACGCTCGTGCTCCCCGCGCGCGTCACGCACCCGGCCAAAGCCGCCGGCGGGCACACCCCCGGCCAGCCCAGCCGCGCCGGGGCTGGCCATCCGCGCCTCGATCTCATCCTCGACGGCGTCGGGCAGCTTGAACCCGCCCCGGGCGAACAGCTTGATCCCGTTGTCGGGGGCCGGGTTGTGGCTGGCCGACAGCATGACGCCGATGTCGGCGCCGAGCCCGGCGGTCAGGAAGGCAACGCCGGGGGTCGGGATCACCCCGAGCAGCAGCACGTCCACCCCGGCGCCGGCGAGGCCCGCGACCACGGCGGCCTCGAGAAACTCGCCAGAGGCACGCGGATCGCGGCCCACCACGGCGACCAGCCGCGCGCCGGGCGCGGCCACCGCCCGGATGTCCTGCAGCACCCGGGCAGCCGCGGTGGCGAGGTCCATGGCCAGTTCGCCGGTCAGGTCCTCGCCCGCTACCCCCCGAACACCGTCCGTGCCGAAGAGCCGGCCCATGCCGTGGTCCCCCGTTGTGGGCTTGCCGCTATCACTGGAATGTCGGATCTCCGATTCCCGGTGCTAGCGCTTGGAGTACTGCGGCGCCTTCCGGGCCTTCTTCAGCCCATACTTCTTGCGCTCGGTAATCCGGGCGTCGCGGGTCAGGAAGCCGGCCCGCTTCAGGGTGGGCCGGTTCTCCGGGTCCACCACGGTGAGCGCGCGCGCGATCCCGAGCCGCAGCGCGCCCGCCTGCCCGGCCACCCCGCCCCCGGAGACCCGGGCGACGATGTCGAACTGGCCCTCGGCGCCGAGCGTCACCAGCGGCTCGCTGATGACCTGCTGGTGCACCTTGTTCGGGAAGAACTTCTCCAGCGGCCGGTCGTTGACCAGCCATTGCCCGGTGCCCGGCGCGATGCGGACCCGCGCGATGGCCTCCTTGCGGCGGCCGGTGCCCATCGCCTTGCCGGTCACCACCGGCCGTGCCGCCCGGCGGCCAGCCTCCGACGTCGTCTCTGTGGTGTATTCCAACGGAGCCGCTTCGTCTTCCGCCGGCTGCAGGCCCGCGTCCTCGGCGGTCGCCTGGGTGCTTGTGGGCTCGGCCACGGTACCTTCCTCGTGCTTGGTCATTGGCTCGTCATGGAGCCGCTTCAGTGGCGCCTGCCGTGCTACTTGGCGCTCGCAGACGGTGTCCCGGCCGGCTGTGCGACCTGGGTGATGGTAAATGGGGTCGGCTGCTGTGCCTGGTGCGGGTGGTCCGGCCCCGCGTACACCTTGAGCTTTCGCAGCATGTTCCGGCCCAGCGTGTTCTTGGGCAGCATGCCCCTGACCGCGTTCTCGACCAGCCGCTCGGGGTGCTTGGCAAGCAGTTCCCCGTAGCTGTTGGAATGAATGCCGCCCGGGTAGCCGGAGTGCCGGTACACCCGCTTGTCAGCGAGCTTGTTGCCGGTCAGCGCGACCTTCGCGGCGTTGACCACGATCACGAAGTCACCGGTGTCCAAGTGCGGCGCGAAGATCGGCTTGTGCTTGCCCCGCAGCAGTATCGCCACATGACTGGCCAAGCGGCCGAGCACGACATCAGAGGCGTCGATGACGTGCCACTGACGCTGTACGTCAGCGGCCTTGGGGCTGAAAGTGCGCACAGTCGTAAGCCTTCATCTGTGGGACCTGTTCCGGACCTGCGGCCAGGGCAAGCCCGGCAGCGAGGGAGTCCACCGCACCGGCCGCCACGCTACCTACCGCCAAGGCGGGGCACGCGGGCACGCTGATGCACGTGGACGTCGAGTAAGGATACCGGCCGGCGCCAAGGACGGCAAAGTGAAGCGTGCAATACGGCCCGTCATGGCCGCCCTGGCCCCCACGGCGCGGCCCCTGTCGTACCCGGGCGGGCCCCCCAGGTAAGGACAGCCTGCCCTGGGGCGCGAGCGGGTGTCCGGCGAGGGGAAACCGCGCTATGCGAGGCCTGTAGAAGGATACGCTCGCGGGATGGGCTTTCCGGATCTGCAGGACGGCCGGCCCCCGCCCGGCGATGCGGGTGCTGAGCTGACGTCTGGCCCGGTCGCCGCGGAAATGCCGGATGAAGGCACGACGGGGCGCCCGCCGCCCGCGCCCGGGGCCGAGGCGCCCCCGTGGCGGGCCTCCAGCACGGCTGGTTCGCGGCCCGCGGGCCGCGCCGGCGCACACCGCCGATCCGTGACAAGCCCGCAGAAGCAGCCGTGGCCTGCTGCCCCCAGCGGGGCGCGGCGGGGCCCGCTGCGCGGGTTCCCTCCGGGCCCGGGGCAGCCCGACCCGGTTTACCCGCCGGGCCAGTTCTCAGCGTGGAACCGGGCATCGACCCGGTCCGCCTGGCTGGGCATCGCGGGCAACGGAGGCGGAACCGCCGACACCGACCCCGGGTACTCGGCCCTTGCGATGAGCGACGCCGCCGCCGACCTGACCTCCACCCAGACCTGGGCCGTCATCGACGACGAACCGCCGGCGAACCCATCGCTCCCGGCCCGGGGCGCCCGCGACTGGGGCTCGCACACCGGGGAACCCCCCTGGCAGCGCGCCGCGGCCGACCGGGCCCCGGACAGTCGGGCCCCGGGCGGGCGCGGCCCCGGCAACCAGGCCGCCGGCGGCCGGGCGCCTGGCTACGCTCGCGGCGCGGGCCGGCCGGGTGCGGGCGCAGTCGCCGACGAACCGGCCACGGGCCCGCAAGGACCGGCCGGTCCGGCCACCGGCCCGCAAGGACCGGCCGGTCCGGCCACCGGCCCGCAGCGGCTTGCGGGGCCGGACACCGGCCCGCAGGAACCGGCGGGCCCGGGCGCTCCGGAGCGCGTGGCGCCCGGCGGCAGGATGGCGGCCCGTCAGGCCGCCGCCCGTAGCGCGGGCGCGGCCACCGGCCAGGCGACGCCGTCGGCGTTCGGCGAGGCCGAGCCAGGCCGGCGGTCCCGCGCTGCGGCCAGCGCCAGCCTGGCGGTGGAAGGCGGGGCAGAGTCGGACGGCCGCCGCGCCAGCAGGCGGGGCGGCAGGCGCACCGTCCTGATGACCGGGCTGTTGCTCGTCCCGGTCCTGGTGGTGCTCGCGGTGGTCGCTGGGTACGTCTACGTCAGCGGGAAGCACTCACCCGCCCCCGCGCATTCGGCCGCGCCGAGTCATCCTTCGGCGGCACCGACGCCGAGCAGCAGCCCGTCGCCAACGCTCGGCACGTGGAAGCACATCGAGAGCCGCAGCCAGGACCCGGTGCCGCTGACCGTCGGCCAGCTATTCCCGGCGAGGTTTGCCAGGGGTGACGCGTCCGGCACGCTGGCGGTCAGCAAGTCAGGCACCCAGTGCTCGCGTGAGGTGTTCGGCAGCAAGCTAGCCGCGGCAATCCGCAAGGCCAAGTGCACACAGGTGCTCCGGGCCAGCTATCTGTCCACCGACCGCAAGATCATGGCCACCGTGGGCGTGCTGAACCTGGTCGACGTGACCGCGGCCGAGAAGGCGGGGAAGGCGGCGGGCGCGACGGAGTTCATCAAGCAACTGCCGTCCCGCCACGGCCCCACGCGGAACCTCGCCAAGGGGACGGGCATCGAGGTGGCCGAGGTCAAGGGTCACTACCTGATCTTGATCTGGACCGAGTTCGCCAACCTGCACTCGCCGTCGGGCAAGAGCCAGCGCAAGAAACTGGAGTCGTTCTCGCAGGGGCTGGTGGCCGGGACGGCCAACGTCAGCCTGTCCAACCGCATGGTTACCGGGCGCCCATAGCGCCTGCGCGACTTCCATGATCAAGTGATTCTGTTCATGCACGTGATGAACAGAACACCGTACTAATGCATATCAAGCGGTCGGGGCAGGGCCAACGGTGCGCAGCTGCCGGGCCGCGGTGGCCCGGGCGGCCAGGTCGGCGTCCGCGGGGTAACCGACCTCCGCCAGGCACAGCCCGTGCGGGGAGACCACCGGCGCTGCCGGATCCCGGACCCGCGCCGCGAGCACCTGGGCGGGCCAGCCGGGCGGCCGGCGCCCTTCCCCCACCTTCAGCATGGCGCCGACCAGCGCGCGGACCATGTTGTGGCAAAACGCGTCCGCCACCACCGTCGCCTCGGCCACAGCAGGCCCGGTCCGTGCCCAGTCGAGCCGCAGCAGCGTGCGCACCGTGCTGGCGCCTTCGCGGCGGCGGCAGAACGCGGCGAAGTCGTGCTCGCCCAGGCAGCCCTGGGCCGCCTCGTTCATGACCTCGATGTCGAGCCGGCTCCGGTGCCACAGCGTGCGGTGCCGTGCCAGCGGATCCGCTAGCGCCGGGTCATCGCAGACCCGGTAGGCGTACCGCCGCCAGATCGCGGAGAACCGGGCGTCGAACCCCGGCGGAGCGGGGACAGCCCGGTGCACCCGGACGTCGGGCGGAAGCAACCGGGCCAGCCGGCGGACCGCGGCAGGCCCGGCGGCGGCCCAGCAGTCGGCCGGGATGTCGGCGTGCGCGACCTGGCCCTGCGCGTGGACGCCGGCGTCGGTGCGGCCGGCCACGGTCAGCGGCGCCGGTTCCGGCAGGCTCAGCACGCGGGCGAGCGCGTCTTCCAGGGTCTGCTGCACCGTCCGGCGGCCGGGCTGGCGGGCCCAGCCGGAAAAGCCCGTGCCGTCGTATCCGATGTCGAACCGGACCCGGACAGCCGCGAGGCCGGCCCGGGACCGCCGGGCTGAGTGCTCCCGTGTCCCATGGCCGGCCTTCGCGAGTGTTACTTAGCTTCTTCCTCGGCCGCGCCGGTGTCCTCTGACTCCTCCGCCGCGGAGTCTTCTGCGGCGGAGTCCTCGCCGGCCACGTCGTCGGCATCCTCGGCCGCGCTGTCCTCGGCCACGCTGTCCTCGGCCACGCTGTCCTCGGCCGCAGCGTCCTCAGCCACGGCCGCTTCGGCGGCGGGATCCTCGGCCGCGGCCTCGGCCGCTGCCTCCTCCTGCGCCGCAGCGGGTCCTGCTGTGGCGGCAGCCTCGGCGGCACGCCGGGACGCTCGGGCCGGGGCGCGCCGCGGGCGGCGCCGCCGTGACGGAGTGGTGCTGACCTCTTCCTCGACCAGCTCGATGACGGCGAGCGGGGCGTTGTCACCCTTGCGCGGCCCGATTTTGGTGATCCGCGTGTAACCGCCCTCGCGGGTGGCGAACCGCGGGCCGATCTCGGTGAACAAGGTATGCACGACGCCCTTGTCCGTGACCACCGTGAGCACCTCGCGGCGCGCGTGGAGGTCACCCCGCTTGGCGAAGGTGATCAGGCGCTCCGCGTACGGCCGTAGCCGCCGCGCCTTGGCCTCGGTTGTGGTGATCTTGCCGTGCTCGAACAGGGCGGTGGCGAGGTTCGCCATGATGTGCCGCTGATGGGCCGAACTGCCACCCAACCGTGGGCCCTTGGTGGGCGTGGGCATGGAAACTTCTCTCCTTGGTTCTGCCTGCGGGCCGGCCGGACCCGTCAGTACTGCTCGGTCTCGACGTAGCTCTCGTCGTCATCCGCGCTGTAGCTGTCCACGGCGCTGCCGGGGTCGAACCCTGGCGGGGAGTCCTTCAGGGTCAGGCCCATGTCGGCCAGCTTCTGCTTGACCTCTTCGATCGACTTGGCGCCGAAGTTGCGGATGTCCAGCAGGTCCTGCTCGCTGCGGGCGACAAGCTCGCCCACCGTGTGGATGCCCTCGCGCTTCAGGCAGTTGTACGACCGGACGGTGAGGTTCAACTCCTCGATCGGCAGCGCCAGGTCCGCGGCCAGCGCCGCGTCCGTCGGCGACGGGCCGATGTCGATGCCCTCTGCCTCGAGGTTGAGCTCCCTGGCCAGTCCGAACAGCTCGACCAGGGTCTTGCCCGCGCTCGCGACCGCATCGCGCGGGCGCATCGAGGGCTTGGTCTCGACGTCGATGATCAGCCGGTCGAAGTCGGTCCGCTGCTCGACACGGGTCGCCTCCACCTTGTAGGTGACCCGCAGCACCGGCGAGTAGATCGAGTCGATGGGGATCCGGCCGATCTCCTGCCCGGGCTGCTTGTTCTGGGCGGCCGACACGTAGCCGCGGCCGCGCTCGACCGTCAGTTCCATCTCCAGCTTGCCCTTGCCGTTGAGCGCGGCGATGTGCAGGTCGGGGTTGTGCACCTCGACGCCCGCCGGCGGCGCGATGTCGGCTGCCGTGACCTCACCTGGTCCCTGCTTGCGCAGGTACATGACGACCGGCTCGTCCTGCTCGGAGGAGACGACGAGTTCCTTGAGGTTCAGGATGATGTCGGTGACGTCCTCGGTCATCCCGGCCACGGTGGAGAACTCGTGCAGGACGCCCTCGATCCTGAGGCTGGTCACCGCTGCGCCGGGGATCGACGACAGCAGCGTCCGCCGCAGCGAGTTACCGATGGTGTACCCGAATCCAGGCTCCAGCGGCTCGATGACGAACCTGGACCGGAACTCGTCCACCGCCTCTTCGGTCAGGGTGGGACGTTGGGCGATGAGCATGACTACCCCTCTCCGCGACGCCCGCTATATGACGCCGCGATCTTCGGCGGCGGCTGTTGCCGCCGCCTGGCCCGCGCCATTCGCGGCCGGGCCGGTACTTGCGTTACTTCGAGTACAGCTCGACGATGAGCTGCTCTTGCACCTGGGTGTCGATCTGGGCGCGGGTCGGCATGGCATGCACCAGCACGCGCATCTTGTCCGGTACGACCTCCAGCCAGGCGGGCGGCTGCCGCTCGCCGGCTTCGGCGCGGGCCACGATGAACGGCGTCAGCTCCAGTGACTTGGGCGACACCTCGACGATGTCGCTCTCGGTCACCCGGTAGGAGGGGATGTCCACCTTGCGCCCGTTGACCAGGAAGTGCCCGTGCAGGACCAGCTGGCGGGCCATGTCCCGGCTCTTGGCGAACCCGGCACGATAGACGACGTTGTCGAGGCGGCTCTCCAGGATCTGGAGCAGGTTATCGCCGGTCTTGCCGCGCCTGCGGGAGGCCTCCTCGTAGTAGCCGTGGAACTGCCGCTCCAGGATGCCGTAGATGCGGCGCGCCTTCTGCTTCTCCCGGGTCTGGAGCAGGTATTCGCTTTCCTTGGGCCGGTTGCGTCCGTGCTCCCCCGGCGGGTACGGCCGACTCTCGATCGGGCACTTGGGCGAGTCACATTTGGCGCCCTTGAGGAAGAGCTTCACCTTCTCGCGGCGGCACAGTTTGCAGTCCGGTCCCGTATACCGAGCCATGATTCAGTTCCTCTCAGACCCGGCGCCGCTTCGGCGGACGGCAGCCGTTGTGGGGGACCGGGGTGACGTCCTGGATGGAGCCCACCTCCAGGCCGGTCGCCTGCAGCGACCGGATCGCGGTTTCCCGGCCCGAGCCGGGGCCTTTCACGAACACATCAACCTTGCGCATGCCGTGCTCCATGGCCCGGCGCGCGCAGGCCTCCGCGGCCATCTGCGCCGCGTAGGGCGTCGACTTCCGCGATCCCTTGAAGCCCACCTGCCCGGAGGAGGCCCAGGAAATCACGTTGCCGACGGGGTCGGTGATCGAGACGATTGTGTTGTTGAAGGTGCTCCTGATATGAGCGTGCCCGTGGGCGATGTTCTTGCGTTCCTTGCGGCGCACCTTCTTGGCGCCGGTACGGCTCTTTGGAGGCATCTGCTTCCTGTTCGCGAGGTCGTCGGTCCGTAACTGCGGACTACTTCTTGGCGGCCTTCTTCTTGCCGGCCACGGTCTTCTTCCTGCCCTTGCGCGTCCGGGCATTGGTCTGCGTCCGCTGACCATGCACCGGCAGCCCGCGGCGGTGGCGGATGCCCTGGTAGCAGCCGATCTCCACCTTGCGCCGGATGTCCGCCTGAACCTCGCGGCGGAGGTCGCCTTCGACCCGGTAGGTGCCGTCGATCCAGTCACGGAGCTTCACGATGTCGTCGTCGGTCAGGTCGTGCACCCGGATGTCGCCGCTGACCCCGGTGGCGTTCAGCGTCTCCCGGGCGCGGGTGCGGCCGATCCCATAGATGTAGGTGAGGGCGACCTCAAGGCGCTTTTCGCGCGGGAGATCGACACCAACCAAACGTGCCATGTGCGGGCAGTTCTCCTTCTCTTCGCGGAGGTCTTGCACACCGTGTCCCGTCCCTGCCCAGGACGGGCCCCGGCCTCCTTCCGGGGGCTGCCGTTACCAGGCTGAGCCCGGTAACGGCTGCGGTGCGCCTGATGCGCCGTTAACCCTGGCGCTGCTTGTGCCTCGGGTCGGTGCAAATGACCATGACGCGGCCATGCCGGCGAATGATCCGGCATTTGCTGCAGATCTTCTTCACGCTCGGCTTGACCTTCATCCCGGTCTCCTTTTGGCCGGGCATATGCCCGGCTATTTCGTGCCTCTAGTTCTGCCTGGTGCGGCTGCCTGCCACGGGGCTGTGGCGGCTGCTCGCTGGGTGCCTTACTTGTACCGGTAGACGATCCGGCCCCGGCTCAGGTCGTAGGGGCTCAGCTCCACGACCACCCGGTCATCGGGCAGGATGCGGATGTAGTGCATTCGCATCTTCCCGCTGATGTGAGCCAGCACCTTGTGCCCGTTGTCCAGCTCCACCCGGAAGAAGGCATTCGGTAGTGACTCGACGATCCTGCCCTCGATCTCGATGGCGCCATCCTTTTTGGGCATGTCCTCCGCACTTCTCTCTCGGCCATGGTGACCGGCCCGCAGGCCAGCCATCCGGGGCATAGTTCCTGTTTCCTTGCCGCGGTAGCTCACAATTCGGGCTTCCCCGCAACCGGGCACATACTCAGATGATCACCGGGTACGGTCGGCCCGTCCTACGGCCGCCTCCGCGCCATCGGCAAAACCGGGCAGGAGAAACTCACGGGCCGCAAGAGAGTCTACGCGACATCAACCGACAATGCGAACGCTCGCCGGGGCCTGGGTATTCCGCGCCAGGCTCAATGCCGCCCGTGGCGGTGGTCCCGGTCCCGGCGCCGGTCCCGCTGCCGCGGCGGCGGCCCGCCGGACAGCCACCGCCCGGCCAGGATGATGCCGTACACCCCGCCCACCCACAGGAACCACAGGTGGCCGGGGTGGCCGCTGAGCAGCCAGGCCAGGAAGGCGATGAGGCTGACCGTGGCCCAGGAGCCCCAGGCCGCGCGCCAGGCGGGCGAGATGCCGCTCGCGCCGCGCGGGGCGAGCAGCCAGGGCAGGCCGAAGCTCGACTTCCCGCGGCGTTCCACCGAATGGTCCGGCAGGTGGTACAGGTCGATGCCGGGCAGGTCGGACAGAAGCTGGTCCAGTTCACCCAGGGTCTTGGCGGCGTAGGTCTTGTCGAGGCGCTCGCTGAACTCCTCGTCGTCCAGCCGGCCGGCCGCGAGGTGCTCGCGCAGCAGCGCCGCGGTCCTGTCGCGATCCGCGTCAGAGGCACGGATCCTGGGATCGTTGGCCATCCAGCCTTACCTCCTCCAGCCTGCCGCGTGCGGGTGCATGGCGGGCGCACGGACGATGCCGGCCGTCTCCAGGACACCGGCCGGCGGCCCGGTGAGCGCGGTCAGCACCCACGGCCCGTCCGGCGTGATGGCGACCGTGTGCTCGAAATGGGCGGACCACCCGCCGTCCTCGCTCACCACGGTCCAGCCGTCCTCCAGCAGCCGGGTGTTCGGGCTGCCCAGCACCAGCAGCGGCTCGATGGCCAGGGCCATGCCCTCGGCCAGCACCGGGCCCCGGCCGGGGCGGCCGTAGTTGGGCACCGGCGGGTCCATGTGCATCTCGCTGCCGATGCCGTGGCCGGCGTAGTCCTCGACGATGCCGTATTCCCCTGCCGCCCGGACGCTGCGCTCGACCGCGTACGAGATGTCGGACAGCCGTGCGCCGGGCCGCGCCGCGGCCAGCCCTTGCCACAACGCCTGCTCGCAGTCGGCGATCAGCTTGGCAAGCTCGGCGGAGATGCCCGGCAGGCTCACGGTGAGCGCCGCGTCGGCGTGCCAGCCGTCCACGCTGGCGCCACAGTCGATGGAGATCACGTCGCCCTCCCTGAGCACCCGCGAGGCGCTCGGGATTCCGTGCACGATCTCCTCGTTGATGCAGGCGCAGATCGTCGCCGGGAAACCGTGGTAGCCAAGGAACGAGGGGGCGGCGCCGGCGGCGGCGAGCTGGGCGCGGGCGATCGCGTCGAGGTCGGCGGTCGTGACACCGGGCGCCACGGCGTCCGCCGCCGCACGCAGCGCGGACGCCACCGCGTGGCCTGCCTCGTGCATCTTCGCTAGCTGTGCTTGCGTCTTGAGCTGCACACAGGGCTCGCGCTTATTCCGCATGGCGCCTCCGGATCCCCCCCTCACGGTACCCCGCCGCCGCGGCTGGGAGTCATCGCATGAAACGGCGCAGCGCACTCAGGGCCCGCTCGGTGATCTCGTCCACCGGCCCGGTGGCATCCAGGCCGAGCAGGGTGCCCTCGTCGGCGTAGAACGAGACCAGCGGCGCGGTCTGTTCCTGGTAAACCTCCAGCCGGTGCCGGATCGTCTCTTCGCGGTCGTCGTCCCGCTGGAACAGCTCGCCACCGCAGTCGTCACAGATCCCGGCCACCACCGGGGGGTCGAAGCTCATGTGCCAGATCCGCCCGCAGCGCCGGCAACCACGCCGCCCGGACAGCCGCCGCACCACCTCGTCGTCGTCGACCACCAGCTCCAGCACCACGTCCAGCTTGGTGTCCCAGGACAGCAGCATCTTCTTGAGCGTCTCGGCCTGCGGCACGTTCCGCGGGAAGCCGTCGAGCAGGAAGCCGGCCTGCGTGTCGTCGTCGGCCAGCCGGTCGGTCACCATCGCGATCGTGACCTCGTCCGGCACCAGGTCACCGCGCTCCATGTACGCCTGGGCCCGCCGGCCGAGCGCGGTCCCGTGGCTGACGTTGTCCCGGAAGATGTCACCTGTCGAGATCTTCGGGATCGACAGGTGCGATGCAAGGGCCTGAGCCTGTGTCCCCTTGCCCGCGCCAGGGGGGCCCACGAGGACGACACGCACTACCGAAGGAAGCCCTCGTAATTGCGCTGCTGGAGCTGGCTTTCGATCTGCTTCACCGTATCCAGGCCCACCCCCACCGCGATCAGGATGCTTGTCCCCCCGAACGGGAAGTTCTGGGTCGCTCCGACCAGCGCAAGCGCGATCATCGGGATCAGCGCGATGACTCCCAGGTACACCGAGCCCGGGGCGGTCAGCCGGGTGAGCACGTAGTTGAGGTACTCAGATGTAGGCCGGCCCGGGCGGATGCCCGGAATGAAGCCGCCGTACTTCTTCATGTTGTCGGCGACCTCGGTCGGGTTGAAGGTGATCGCCACGTAGAAGTACGTGAAGAAGATGATGAGCGCGAAGAACGTCAGCATGTAGATCGGCGAGTCCCCGCGCACCAGGTAGGTGTTCACCCAGGTGTACCAGCCCTGCGGGTGGGTCGTGTTCCCGAACAGGGAGGCCATCAGCTGGGGGATGTAGAGCAGCGACGAGGCGAAGATCACCGGGATGACACCGGCCTGGTTCACCTTGAGCGGGATGTAGGTCGAGCTCCCGCCGTACATCCGGCGCCCGACCATCCGCTTGGCGTACTGGACCGGGATCCGCCGCTGTGCCTGCTCCATGAACACCACGAAGCCGACGATCGCGATACCGACGAGCACCACCACGGCGAAGGTGAACGCATGCCGGGACCGGTAGATGTTCAGCAGCTCGCCCGGGATCACCGCGATGACCGTGGTGAAGATCAGCAGGGACATGCCGTTGCCGACGCCGCGGTCGGTGATCAGCTCGCCCAGCCACATGATGACCGCGGTGCCCGCGGTCATGCAGATCACCATCGTGGTGATCGTGAAGATGTTGTCGTTGATAAGCAGCGACCTGGTGCAGTTGACACCCTGGAAGAGCTTGCCCGACCTGGCCAGCGCCACGATGCCGGTGGACTGGAGGATGGCCAGGCCCACGGTCAGGTACCGGGTGTACTGGGTGATCTTGGCCTGCCCGGCCTGGCCCTCCTGGCGCAGCGTCTCCAGCCGCGGGATGACCACCGCGAGCAGCTGGAGGATGATGCTCGCGGTGATGTAGGGCATGATGCCGAGCGCGAACACCGACAGCTTGAGCAGCGCGCCCCCGCTGAACAGGTTGACCAGCTGGTAGACGCTGCCGCCGCTCGCCGCGGCGAGACCAGTGCAGTAGTTGACGTTCTTCTCGGAGATCCCCGGCGTGGGCAGCGACGCGCCGAGCCGGAAGACGCCGATCATGAAGAGCGTGAAGAGCAGCTTCCGGCGCAAGTCTGGCGTCCGGAACGCCCGGAGGAACCCGGTGAGCATGCGCCGTCCTAGGTCTTAGAAGGTGCGGATATGCGCGCGACGGCCACCTGGTTGGTAGCGCCGCGCCCAGCCGCCGCGATGTCACGCGCTCGCTGCACTGTAACAGCCCGTGCAAGGTGCTGGAACCCGTGCGAGCTTCCCCCCGGGCCGGGGGATGCTGCCCGGGAAGGTGGCGTGAGCTGGTCCATCGCGGGGCCGGTCACAGCGTGGTAACGGTTCCCCCCGCCGCGGTGATCTTGTCCCGGGCGGAGGCGGAGAAGGCGTGCGCGGTCACCCGCAGCGCGGCGGTGACATCGCCGGTGCCGAGGATCTTGACCGGCTCACCGGGGCGTACCGCGCCCTTGGCGGCCAGGTCCTCGGGGGTGACGTCGCCGCCCCCGGGGTACAGCTCGGCCAGCCTGCCGGTGTTGACGACCTGGTAGGTGGTCTTGAACCGCAGGTTGGAGAAGCCCTTGAGCTGCGGCACCCGCCGGTGCAGCGGCATCTGGCCGCCCTCGAAGCTGGCCGGCACCTGGTCCCTGGCCTTCGTGCCCTTGGTGCCGCGGCCGGCCGTCTTGCCCTTGGATGCCTCACCCCGGCCCACCCGGGTGCGCGCCTTGCGCGCGCCGGGCGCCGGGCGCAGGTGGTGGAGCCGCAGGCCGGCCCCGCCGGCCTTCGGCTGTCCCTCGCCTGCCATGGTCAGTCCACCTCCTCGACGGTGACCAGGTGGCGCACCGCGTTAATCATGCCCCGGAACTCGGGCTTGTCCTCCTTGACGACCACGTCACCGATCCGCTTCAGCCCCAGCGAGCGCAGCGAGTCCCGCTGCTGCCTGGTGCCGCCGATCTTGGACTTGGTCTGGGTAACCCTCAGCTGCGTCATCAGCCTGCCCTCGCTCAGTTCGTGCCGGGCGCGGCGCTGGCGGCAGCCGCCGCCGCGCGGGCGCGCAGCATGGCCGCGGGCGCCACGTCCTCGATCGGCAGGCCGCGCCGGGCGGCGATCTCCTCGGGGCGGTTCAGCGCCTTGAGCGCCGCGACCGTCGCGTGGATGACGTTGATCGCGTTGGAGGAGCCGAGCGACCGGGACAGCACGTCGTGCACGCCCGCGCACTCCAAGACGGCGCGCACCGGGCCGCCGGCGATGACGCCGGTGCCGGGGCTGGCGGGCTTGAGCAGCACTACGCCGGCCGCAGCCTCACCCTGCACGGTGTGCGGGATCGTGCCGCCGATGCGCGGGACGCGGAAAAAGTGCTTCTTGGCCGCCTCGACGCCCTTGGCGATGGCCGCGGGCACCTCCTTGGCCTTCCCGTACCCGACACCGACCATGCCATTGCCGTCGCCGACCACCACCAGGGCGGTGAAGCTGAACCGGCGGCCGCCCTGGACCACCTTGGCCACCCGGTTGATGGTCACTACTCGCTCGAGATATGCGGTGCCCTTGTCGGCCCCGCCACGGCGGTCGTCACGACGCTCCCGCCGCTCGCCGCCACCCCTTCGGGGAGCTGCCATTACTTCGCCTTCCTAAGTGTTAGCCCGGGGGGGCACTTCGTCATCCCGGGGGCAAGCCCCCGGACCCCATGGCCCGGAACCCTCGGTCCGGCCTGCGCCGGGAGGTTGTCAGTCCAGTAACGCCTCACAGGGACAGGCCGCCTTCGCGGGCGCCCTCGGCGAGCGCTGCCACCCGGCCGTGGTAGGCGTAGCCGCCCCGGTCGAAGACGGCGGCGGTGATCCCCGCCTCACGCGCGCGGCTGGCCAGCAACTCGCCGACCTGATGCGCCCGGGCCTTCTTGTCGCCCTTTGCTGCCCGTATGTCCGGTTCCAGGGTAGACGCCGATGCGAGCGTGCGGCCCGCGCCGTCATCCACAAGCTGGGCGAAGATGTGCCGGGCGGACCTGTTCACGGCCAGCCGCGGCCGGGCTGCGCTGCCGGTGACCTTCTTGCGCACGCGCAGATGGCGCCGCGCCCGTGCGGACGCGCGGGCGCCGGCCTTCCCGCGCCCCCTGCTCTTGATGGTGACAGCCATGTCCTACTTCCCAGCCTTTCCGACCTTGCGGCGGATCTGCTCGCCGGCGTAACGCACGCCCTTGCCCTTGTACGGGTCCGGCTTGCGGAGCTTGCGAATCTTCGCGGCGACCTCGCCGACCTGCTGCTTGTCAATCCCCTCGACGACGAGCCTGGTCGGGGTCTCCACCCGCAGCGTGACCCCGTCTGGCGGGGTGACCGGCACCGGGTGGCTGTAGCCGAGAGAGAACTCCACCCCGCTGCCCTTGGCCTGGACCCGGTAACCGACCCCGACGGATCTCCAGGGTCTTGCGGTATCCCTCGGTAACGCCGGTCACCATGTTGGCGACCAGGGTGCGCGACAGCCCGTGCAGCGCACGGACCGGGCCGTCGTCATTGGGCCTGGTCACGGTGATCACGCCGTCGGCCTGCTTGACCTCGATGGGCTCGGCGACCTCGAGCGAGAGCTGGCCCTTGGGCCCGCGAACCGACACCTCGCGCCCGTCGATCGTGACATCGACGCCCGCCGGGATCGCTACCGGAAGCCGTCCGATTCGTGACATCTAAGCTCTCCTCACCACACGAAGGCGAGGACTTCCCCGCCCACGCCGCGCCGGACCGCCTGCTTGTCGGTCATCAGCCCACCCGAGGTGGAGATGATGGCTATGCCCAGCCCACCGAGCACCCGGGGCAGGTTGTCCTTCCTCGCGTACACCCGCAGGCCGGGCTTGGACACACGCTTGAGCCCGGCGATCGAGCGCTCACGGGCCGGGCCGTACTTGAGCGAGACCACCAGGTTCTTGCCGACCTCGGCGTCGCGGACTTCGAAGCCGCCGATGTACCCCTCCTGCTGGAGTATCTCCGCCAGGTGAGCCTTGATCTTGGAATACGGCATGCTCACTGAATCCTGGTATGCCGAGTTAGCGTTGCGCAGACGGGTCAGCATGTCTGCGATCGGGTCCGTCATCGTCATGGCCTGATGGCCCTCCTCACCGCGGTTTCCCCTGCGGGACCTTCGGCGTGGTCGGTGGGCGCCGGTGGCGCCCAGTTCGGTCGGCGGGCGCGCGACGGGCGCGCGCCCAGGTTCTTATCTGGCGCCGATGTGGCTACCAGCTTGATTTGGTGATGCCAGGCAGTTCGCCGCGGTGGGCCATGGTGCGGAAGCAGATCCGGCACAGCCCGAACCTCCGGTACACCGCGCGCGGGCGCCCGCAGCGCGCGCACCTGGTGTAAGCGCGCACCTCGAACTTGGGCTTCCGCTTCGCCTTGGCGATCAGCGCCTTCTTCGCCACTGGGTCAGTTCTCCTTGAACGGGAATCCGAGCCGGCGCAGCAGCGCACGGCCCTCGTCATCGTTGGTGGCAGTAGTGACCACGGTCACATCCATGCCGCGCTGGCGGTCCACCTGGTCCGGGTTGATCTCGTGGAACATCAGCTGCTCGGTGAGGCCGAAGGTGTAATTGCCCCGGCCGTCGAACTGCCGGTCGGACAGGCCGCGGAAGTCCCGGATCCGCGGCAGCGCGAGGGTGAGCAGGCGGTCGAGGAACTCCCACATCCGGTCGCCGCGCAGCGTCACGTGCGCGCCGATAGGCATCCCCTCGCGGAGCTTGAACTGGGCGATCGACTTCTTGGCCCGGGCCACGGCGGGCTTCTGCCCGGTGATGATGGCCAGGTCCTTCACCGCGCCCTCGATGAGCTTGGCGTCCCGCGCGGCGTCCCCCACGCCCATGTTGACCGAGATCTTCACCAGGGCGGGAATCTGCATCACGTTGGCGTACTTGAACTCCTCGCGCAGCGCCGGGGCGATCTCGGAGTGGTAACGCTCCTTCAGCCGCGGCGGCACGCGCTCTGCTTCTCCCGCCCCCGCGCTCTCCCCCCTGCTTCTCCCGCCCCCGCGCTTCGCGCCCGCTCCGCCGCCCCCGCGCTGCGCCCGCCCCCGCTCCGCGGTGGCCTGCTCGGTTGCTGTATCTGACATCAGATTTCCTTACCGCTCGGGCGCGAGACCCGGGTCTTCCTGGCGTCGTCGCCGACCTGGTAACCCGCGCGGGCGGGCTTCTTGGTGTCCGGGTCGATCAGCGCCACGTTGCTCACGTGAATCGGGGCTTCCTGGGTGACGATGCCACCTTCCTTCGCGCCCCTGGCGCCCTGGAAGTTGACCTTCTTGTTCTTCCGGATCACGTTCACGCCATGGACCAGGACCCGCTGCTGGTCGGGGTAGGCGACGATGACCTTGCCCTCGCGGCCGCGATCGCGGCCGGCGATGACGATCACGTCGTCGCCCTTCTTGATCTTCATTCCGGCTGCCTTGCCCTTCGCGGCCGGCTTGGCCTTCTTCGCCATCTAGAGCACCTCCGGCGCGAGCGAGATGATCCGCATGAACCGCTTCTCCCGCAGCTCGCGCCCGACGGGGCCGAAGATGCGGGTGCCGCGCGGGTCCCCGCCGTCCCGGATCAGGACGGCCGCGTTCTCATCGAAACGGATATAGGAGCCATCACCCCTGCGGCGCTCCTTGCGGGTGCGCACCACCACCGCCTTGACCACGTCGCCCTTGTGCACCGCCGCCCCGGGCAGGGCGTCCTTCACGGTGGCCACGATGACATCGCCAATGCCCGCGTATCGCCGACTGGAGCCGCCGAGCACGCGGATGCACAAGATCTCCTTGGCTCCGGTGTTGTCGGCGACCTTGAGCCGCGACTCCTGCTGAATCACGTCAACTCCTGCTTCTGCGACGCCGGCCATCGTGGCGGCCTGGCGGGGTGGGGTTCCCGGGGCGCGTCCCCAGGTGGTTACTTGGCCTTCTCCAGGATCTCGGTGACCCGCCAGCGCTTGGTTGCCGACACCGGGCGGGTCTCCATGAGCCGGACCCGGTCGCCCTTGCCGCAGGCGTTCTCGGCGTCGTGGGCCTTGTACTTCTTGGTGCGGCGGATGACCTTGGCGTACTTGGGGTGCTTCACCCGGTCCTCGACCTCGACCACGACCGTCTTGTCCATCTTGTCGCTGATGACGAGGCCCTCCCGGATCTTGCGGTATCCGCGGGCGGCCCCGCCTTCCCCGGCAGCGGGCACTGTGTTGGCGTCACTCACTGTTTTCCTCCACCTCATCGGCCAGGGTCACGATGCCGAGTTCCCGTTCCCGCTTCACCGTGTAGATGCGCGCGATCTCCTTGCGCACGGCGTGCAACCGCCCATGGCTCTCCAGCTGGCCGGTGGCGGCCTGGAACCGGAGGTTGAACAGCTCAAGCTTGGCGTCGGCCAGCCTGCTGTCGAGCTCGTCCTCGGTCGCGTCCCGCAGATCGACGGCGGTCAAGCCCTTAGCCATCAGCCCTCACTCCCGGCCTCGCGCGTCACGAACTTGCACTTCATTGGAAGCTTGTGCATGGCCCGGCGGAGGGCCTCCCTGGCCACCTGCTCCGACACCCCGGACAGCTCGAACATCACCCGTCCGGGCTTGACGTTGGCGACCCACCACTCCGGCGAGCCCTTGCCCGAGCCCATCCGGGTCTCGGCGGGCTTCTTGGTCAGCGGGCGGTCCGGGTAGATGTTGATCCACACCTTCCCGCCACGCCGGATGTGCCGGGTCATCGCGATACGAGCGGCCTCGATCTGCCGGTTGGACACGTAGGCGTGCTCCAGCGCTTGGATGCCGTACTCACCGAACGACACGCTGGTGCCGCCGGTGGCCTTGCCGTGCCGGTCCGGCCGGTGCTGCTTGCGGTGCTTGGTCCTGCGCGGGATGAGCATTCCTCAGCCCTCCTCACCTGCGGTGGCCGCAGCCTCGGCGGGGGCGCCGGAACGCGCGGCGCCGTCGTCGGTCCCGGGCCCGTCGCCGCCGCGGCGGCCCCGCCGCGGCGGGCGCCCGGAGTCTGACCGGCCGGAGTCGCGGTCCCGGCGCTGGCCTGCGCGCAGCGCGGCCTGGTAGGCCTCACGCTCGGCCCGGGTGGCCGGCGCTTCGCCCTTGTAGATCCAGACCTTGACCCCGATCCGGCCGAACGTGGTCCGCGCCTCGTAGAAGCCGTAGTCGATGTCGGCGCGCAGGGTGTGCAGCGGCACGCGGCCCTCGCGGTAGAACTCCGACCGCGACATTTCGGCGCCGCCGAGCCGGCCCGAGCACTGCACCCGGATGCCCCGGGCGCCGCCCTTCATGGCCGTCTGCATAGCCTTGCGCATGGCACGGCGGAACGACACCCGGCTGGACAACTGCTCGGCCACGCCCTGCGCGACAAGCTGGGCGTCCGCCTCGGGGTTCTTCACCTCGAGGATGTTGAGCTGGATCTGCTTGCCGGTGAGCTTCTCCAGGTCGCTGCGAATCCGGTCGGCTTCCGCGCCGCGCCGCCCGATGACGATGCCGGGCCGCGCGGTGTGGATGTCCACCCGCACCCGGTCCCTGGTCCGCTCGATCTCGACCTTGGAGATGCCCGCGCGCTCCATGCCGCGCTGCAGCATGCGCCGGATCGCCACGTCTTCCGCGACATAGTCCTTGTACAGCTTGTCGGCGTACCACCGGCTCTTGAAGTCGGTGGTGATACCTAGCCGGAACCCGTGCGGGTTCACCTTCTGCCCCACTAGCGGGTCCCTCCTCGGCTGTGCGCAGCGCTTTGCTCGTCGGAGACGATGACGGTGATGTGGCTGGTCCGCTTGAGGATCCGATAGCCACGGCCCTGGGCGCGGGGCCGGAACCGCTTGAGCGTGGGCCCTTCGTCCACCCAGGCACGGCTGATGACCAGCGCGCCCGGGTCGTGCGAACCGGCCTGCCCGGCGTTCGCGACGGCGCTCGCCACCACCTTGCGCACCGGCGCGCTGGCCGCCTGAGGCGCGAACGAGAGGACAGCCTGCGCCTCCTCGGCGGGCATGCCGCGGATCATGTCCACTACCCGGCGGGCCTTGCGCGGCGTCACGCGGACGTACCGCGCCATCGCCCTAGCCTCCATCGTCTTCTTCTCCAGTCTCTGTCCGGGCAGGCGTGCCTAGCGCCGGCTCCGGCGGTCATCTCTGACATGGCTACGGAACGTGCGGGTGGGGGCGAACTCCCCCAGCTTGTGGCCGACCATCGCCTCGGTGATGAACACCGGGACGTGCTTGCGGCCGTCGTGCACCGCGATCGTGTGCCCCAGCATGGCCGGGACGATCATGGAGCGGCGAGACCACGTCTTGATGACGTTCCGCGTCCCCTTGTCGTTCTGGCCGTCCACCTTCTTCAGCAGGTGGTCGTCCACAAAGGGGCCCTTCTTCAGACTACGAGGCATTATCAGGTGCTCCTACCGCTTCTTCTTGCTGCGCCTGCGGATGATCAGCCGGTCGCTCGACTTGTGCTCGGGCCGGGTCCGGCCTTCCGGCTTGCCCCACGGGCTGACCGGGTGGCGCCCGCCGGAGCTCTTGCCCTCACCGCCGCCGAGCGGGTGGTTGACCGGGTTCATGGCCACGCCGCGCACCGAGGGCCGCTTGCCCTTCCACCGGTTGCGGCCGGCCTTGCCGAGCTTGATGTTGCCCTGCTCGGAGTTCCCGACCTCGCCCACGGTGGCGCGGCAGCTCGCGTCCACCCGCCGGATCTCGCCGGAGGGCATCCGGAGCTGGGCGTACCCGCTCTCCTTCGCGAGCAGCTGCACGCCGGAACCGGCCGACCTGGCGATCTTGGCGCCGCCGCCGGGCCGTAGCTCGATGGCGTGCACCAGGGTGCCGGTAGGGATGTTGCGCAGCGGCAGGCAGTTCCCCGGGCGGATGTCGGCGCTCGGGCCGTTCTCCACCCGGTCCCCCTGCCGCAGGCCCTGCGGGCACAGGATGTAGCGCTTCTCGCCGTCGGCGTAGTGCAGCAGCGCGATCCGCGAGGTGCGGTTCGGGTCGTACTCCACCTGCGCCACCTTGGCGGGTATGCCGTCCTTGTCCGCGCGGCGGAAGTCGATCACCCGGTAGGCGCGCTTGTGACCGCCGCCCTGATGCCGGGCGGTGATCCGGCCGTGCACATTCCGCCCGCCCCGGGAGTGCAGCGGGCGGACGAGCGACTTCTCCGGCCCGCCGCGAGTGACCTCGGCGAAGTCCGGGCCGCTCGCGCCCCGCCTGCCCGGGGTAGTCGGCTTGTACTTACGGATGGCCATGTCTGTTCAAGCTCCTGTCGTGTTCGCGGCCTAGGCGACCGGCCCGCCAAAGACGTCGATCCGCTCGCCTGCCGCCAGCGTCACGATGGCCCGCTTGGTGTCGGGGCGCTTGCCCCAGCCGTACCGGGTGCGGCGGCGCTTGCCCGGCCGGTTGATCGTGTTGACGCCGGTCACCTTGACCCGGAAGACCTGCTCGACCGCCTGCCTGATCTGGGTCTTGTTGGCGTCGGGCGCTACCAGGAAGGTGTACTTGCCGTCGTCCACGAGCCGGTAGCTCTTCTCCGAGATCACCGGCTTGATCAGGACGTCCCGAGGATCAGCGATCTTGCTCACTCTTCCTCCTCCTTCTGCGCCGCGCCGCTACCGGAGGAAGCAGACTTGCCAGAGGTTCCAGAACTTCGCTGCTCAACGCCTGGCGGCGCCGCATCGGCGGCGGAATCGTCAGCGGATTCCGTGGCACTGGCCGTGGCGGTCTTGCGCGCGCGGCTGGCGGGCGCCTTGGCCGGCCCGGCGGCGGGCGCCTCGGCGTCGTCGGTGTCCTCGGCAGCTGCTTTGGGCTTGGCTGCCCTGGTGGCCGGCTTGGCGGCGGGCGCCTCGGTGTCCTCGGCAGCTGCTTTGGGCTTGGCTGCCCTGGTGGCCGGCTTGGCGGCGGGCGCCTCGGCGTCCTCGGCAGCTGCTTTGGGCTTGGCTGCCCTGGTGGCCGGCTTGGCGGCGGGCGCCTCGGCGTCCTCGGCAGCTGCTTTGGGCTTGGCTGCCCTGGTGGCCGGCTTGGCGGCGTCCTCGCCGTCCTCAGCCGCGGCCTTGGGCTTGGGCTTGGGCTTGGCGGCGGGCTTGTCCACCGTCACCAGCTCACCCCCGCCGGTGCGGGCCACGAACTCGGCCAGCGCGGCCTGGGTGAACACGACATGGTCGCTGGCCAGCACGTCGTAGGTGTTGAGCTGGCCGGTGTCGAGCACCCTGACTCTCGGGATGTTGCGCAGGCTCTTGCGGGCCACCTCGTCGTCGGCGGTCAGCACCACGAGCACCGGCCGCTGCAGCCGGGGCCCGGCCTCGCCCACCGCAGTGCGCAGCACCGTCAGGGCACCGGCGGTGCTGGGCTCGCCGTCCTCGACGAACGCGCTGACCACCGCGAGGCGGCCGTGGCTGGTCCGGTCGGACAGCGCGCCGCGCAGCGCGGCCGCCTTCATCTTCTTGGGCGTCCGCTGCTCGTACGAGCGGGGCACCGGCCCGTGCACGGTGCCGCCGCCGGCGTACTGCGGCGCGCGGAGCGAGCCCTGCCTGGCCCGCCCGGTGCCCTTCTGCCGGTACGGCTTCTTGCCGCCGCCGCGGACCTCGCCCCGCGTCTTGGTGGCGTGCGTGCCCTGCCGGGCCGCCGCCTCCTGCGCCACCACGACCTGGTGGATGAGCGGGATGTTCACCTTGGCGCCGAAGATCTCCCCGGGCAGCTCGACATCCGCCCCGCCCTTGCCGGACGGCGTTACCACACTGACCGTGGTCACTTCGCCTCCCTCTGCGTCAGCGGCTTGGCCGCGCTGCGGACCAGGACCAGACCGCCCTTGGGGCCGGGGACGGCGCCCTTGATCAGCAGCAGCCCGCGCTCGGCGTCCACCGCGTGCACGGCGAGCCGTGGCACGGTGGTCCGGGCGTTGCCCATCCGGCCCGCCATCTTGAGGCCCTTGAACACCCGCCCGGGGGTGGCGCACCCGCCGATCGAGCCGGGCGACCGGTGCTTGCGCTGGGTGCCGTGGGAGGCGCCGAGGCCGTGGAAGCCGTGGCGCTTCATCACGCCCGCGGTGCCCTTGCCCTTGCTCCGCCCGGTCACGTCGACCAGGTCACCCGCGCCGAACGTCTCGGCGGTGACCTCCTGGCCGAGCGTGTACTGGTCGGCGTCGTCGGTGCGCAGCTCGACCAGGTAGCGGCGTGGGGTGACACCGGCCTTGGCGAAGTGGCCCGCCACCGGCTTGGTCACCCGCCGCGGGTCGATCTCGCCGTAGCCGAGCTGGACGGCCGCGTACCCGTCCTCGGGCGCGGTGCGCACAGCGGTCACGACGCAGGGGCCAGCCGCCACGACGGTGACGGGGACGACCTTCCCCTGGTCGTTGAAGACCTGGGTCATACCGAGCTTGGTGCCCAGGACTCCCTTGAGTTGCTTGCCCATGTCCGTCGTGTCCCTCAGAGCTTGATCTCGATGTTGACGCCGGCCTGGCAGGTCGAGCCGCATCAGCGAGTTGACCGTCTTCGGCGTGGGATCGATGATGTCGATCAGGCGCTTGTGCGTGCGCATCTCAAAGTGCTCGCGCGAGTCCTTGTACTTGTGCGGCGACCGAATGACGCAGTACACGTTCTTTTCGGTAGGCAGCGGGACTGGCCCGGCAACCCGCGCACCAGTACGCGTGACCGTATCCACGATCTTCCGCGCCGAGCTATCGATGACCTCATGGTCATACGCCTTGAGCCTGATGCGGATCTTCTGTCCCGCCATGTTGGCTTCCTGTGTCCTTCGCTTCGTGTGCTGCCGCTGTTATCTCGTCGCTCAGGGCCCAGGGGGTCCCGGCAGCCGCGCTGTGCAACGGCCGGGATTCACCCTGGGTACTGAGCCTTGCGTCACTTGACGATCTTCGTAACCCGGCCCGAGCCGACCGTCCGGCCACCCTCGCGGATGGCGAACAGCAGGCCCTCCTCCATGGCAATGGGCTGGATCAGGTCCACCTTCATCTCGGTGTTGTCACCGGGCATGACCATCTCGGTGCCCTCGGGCAGGTGGACCACGCCGGTCACGTCGGTGGTCCGGAAGTAGAACTGCGGCCGGTAGTTGTTGAAGAACGGCGTGTGCCGTCCGCCCTCGTCCTTGGACAGGATGTAGACCTGGCCCTCGAACTCGGTGTGCGGGGTGTTGGTGCCCGGCTTGATCACGACCTGGCCGCGCTCCACCTCCTCGCGCTTGATCCCGCGCAGCAGCAGCCCGACATTGTCGCCGGCCTGCCCGTCGTCGAGGATCTTGCGGAACATCTCCACGCCGGTGACCGTCGTGTTCTGCGCCTTCTCCTTGATGCCGATGATCTCCACACCCTCACCGGTGTGGATCTGGCCGCGCTCGATCCGGCCGGTCACCACGGTGCCGCGGCCGGTGATCGAGAACACGTCCTCGACCGGCATCAGGAACGGCTTGTCGATCTCACGGGTCGGCTCTGGGATGGACTCGTCGCAGGCCTCGAGCAGCTCGAGCACCTTCGCGCTCCAGTCCGCGTCGCCCTCGAGCGCCTTCAGCGCGGACACCCGGATCACGGGGACGTCGTCGCCGGGGAACTCGTAGGTGGTCAGCAGCTCGCGGACCTCCAGCTCCACCAGCTCCAGGATCTCCTCGTCGTCCACCATGTCGGCCTTGTTGAGGGCCACCACGATGTACGGCACGCCGACCTGGCGGGCGAGCAGCACGTGCTCACGCGTCTGCGGCATCGGCCCGTCGGTGGCGGCGACCACGAGGATCGCGCCGTCCATCTGAGCGGCGCCGGTGATCATGTTCTTGATGTAGTCGGCGTGACCAGGGCAGTCCACGTGAGCGTAGTGACGCTTGTCGGTCTGGTACTCGACGTGCGAGATCGAGATGGTGATCCCGCGCTCCTTCTCTTCCTTCGCGTTGTCGATCTGCTCGAAGGGCGTGTAGGGGTTCACGTCGGGGTACTTGTCGTGCAGCACCTTGGTGATCGCCGCGGTCAGAGTGGTCTTGCCGTGGTCGATGTGCCCGATGGTGCCGATGTTCACGTGCGGCTTGGTCCGCTCGAACTTGGCCTTGGCCACTGAAATCTCCTTGTTGTCCTACCCCCGCCGGGGGGCCAGGCGCCCCTCCCGGGGCCTTGCTCCTGACGTTGTGTGGATTGTTATTCGCCTCGAGCCTTCGCGATGATCTCCTTGGCGATGTTCGGCGGCACTTCGGCGTACGAGTGGAACTGCATGGTGTAGTCCGCTCTGCCCTGCGTCCGTGAGCGCAGGTCGCCGACGTAGCCGAACATCTCCGACAGCGGCACGTGCGCCCGGACGACCCGCGCCCCGGACAGTTCCTCCATGGCCTGGATCTGGCCGCGGCGGCCGTTCAGGTCGCCGATGACGTCGCCCATGTACTCATCGGGCGTCCTGACCTCCACCGCCACCACCGGCTCGAGCAGGACCGGGTCCGCGAGCGCGGCCGCCTTCTTGAAGGCCATCGAGCCGGCGATCTTGAAGGCGAGCTCGGAAGAGTCCACCTCGTGGTAGGCGCCGTCGGTGAGGGTGACCCTCACGTCCACGATCGGGTACCCGGCCAGGACGCCGAACTCGGCGGCCTCCTGGCAGCCGGCGTCCACCGACGGGATGTACTCCCGGGGGATGCGGCCACCGTGGATCTTGTTCTCGAACTCGTAGCCGCCGCCGTCGCCGCCGGTCGGCTCCAGGTTGATCAAGACCTTGGCGTACTGCCCGGCGCCGCCGGTCTGCTTGCGGTGGGTGTACTCGACCTTCTCCGCCTTGCCGCGGACCGTCTCCCGGTAGGCGACCTGCGGGCGGCCGATGTTGGCCTCCACCCGGAACTCGCGCTTCATCCGCTCGACGAGCACCTCGAGGTGGAGCTCCCCCATCCCGGAGATGATGGTCTGCCCGGTCTCCTCGTCCGTGCGGACCTGGAAGGTCGGATCCTCCTCGGCCAGCCGCCGGATCGCGGTGCCCAGCTTGTCCTGGTCGGCCTTGGTCTTCGGCTCGATCGCCACGTTGATGACCGGCGCCGGGAAGTTCATCGACTCCAGGATGACCGGCGCGGACTGGGCGCACAGGGTGTCGCCAGTGGAGGTGTTCTTGAGCCCCATTACCGCGACGATCTGCCCGGCCATCGCCGACGGCCGCTCCTCACGCTTGTTCGCGTGCATCTGGTAGATCTTGCCGATCCGCTCCTTGCGGTCCTTGGTGGAGTTCAGCACCGCGGTGCCGGTCTCCAGCGTGCCCGAGTAGATGCGGATGTAGGTCAGCTTGCCCAGGTGCTGGTCGGACATGATCTTGAAGGCGAGCGCGGCGAACGGCTCAGACGGGTCGGCGTGCCGCTCGATCGCGGCGCTCTCGTCACCGACCTTGTGCCCCGCGACCCCGGGGATGTCCACCGGGCTCGGCAGGTAGTCCACGATCGCGTCCAGCATCGGCTGGACGCCCTTGTTCTTGAACGCGCTGCCGCACAGGACGGGGGTCACGCCGCTGGCGATGGTGGCCCGCCGGATCGCGGCCATGAGCTGTTCCTCGTCGGGCTCGGTGCCCTCCAGGTACAGCTCCATCATCTCCTCGTCGTTCTCGGAGATGGTCTCGATCAGCCGGTCCCGCCACTCCCGCGCCGCCTCGGCGTGGTCGTGCGGAATCGCCACGACGTCGTACCTGTCACCCTTGCCCTCGGTCTGCCAGAGCAGGGCACGCATCTTGACCAGGTCGATGACCCCGCGGAAGTCGGACTCGACTCCCCACGGAAGCTGGATGACCAGCGGGGTGGCACCGAGCCGGTCACGGATCATGTCCACGCAGCGGTGGAACTCCGCGCCCACCCGGTCCATCTTGTTGACAAAGCAGATCCGCGGCACGCCGTACCTGTCGGCCTGCCGCCAGACGGTCTCGGACTGGGGCTCGACTCCCGCCACGCCGTCGAACACGGCCACCGCGCCGTCCAGGACCCGCAGCGACCGCTCCACCTCCACGGTGAAGTCAACGTGCCCTGGCGTGTCGATGATGTTGATCGTGTGATCGCGC
>CAVTIX010000006.1:0-58874 GCA_963734725.1 uncultured Actinomycetes bacterium | reverse complement strand
CTTCCGTCCCAGTGCCGACGACGCACTCAAGCGCTGGATACAGAAGCGGGAGGAACACGGGCTTCAATCAGCCCCCCTGTTCTGTAGCGTAGAGCGGCATCCGGGGCGGCCGATTACCCCCCGGTTTGTGCGAGCGATAATGGAAGATCTCGCGGAGCGGACCGGGGTGGGCAGGGTAAGCGCGAACAGCTTGCGGTACAGCTACGCGGTACGGGCTCGTAGGGAGGGAGCAGACGTCGCTGAGCTGCAAGGCCAGCTCGGACACAAGAGCATTGGGCACACAGCGCGCTACGTATACGGCGAACCGATAGCACGTCGGCAGACGTATGGGGCTTTTCAGACCGAAGATCAGCCGAACCTACTTTTCCGCCTATACATTCCGCGAAACCGTCTCTATGCAACAGAGGCCGATCGCCTCTTGTCCATGTTTCGTGATTGGCTTATAGCAACCCATGACCAGGGTATCAGGCAATCCGGATATAGCACCGCTTCGGGCGCAATGTATGAGTTTGTTGCCGATTCCTCGATAGTCCAGACAGGTCCGCGCGAGCAGTTCGAGACCTTCTCGAACTTCCTCAACCTCTGCACCAGCAATACTTCAGCCGCCATCGGCCTGCTCGCTCGAAACAACGTCGAACGCAGCTCTGGCTCTGACCTTGTCGCACGCTTTAGCAAAGAGGTGCGCCGCCTGCGGATTGATCTCCGCCAAGAACGAGACAGGCGCATAATGCAGCTCAGGCATCACCTCGAAAACGAACTCATGAATAGCCAGGAGGAATTGAGCGAGACGCCGGATATTCTGATCGATGGCCTGCTTGAGAAACTTGTCCCCGCTCCACCAGCACCGGAATCACTGGCGCTACTCGATGGGCCTTCCGACGTTCTTCTACAGGATCGGTCCGTTACTGTCAACGTTAATCAACAGATAATTCATGGCTATGCAAGTACTATTATTCAGAGCGTTCAGGGCGAGGTTAATCTCAATCCACAGGCTAAAGAGATGCTGGCGCTTATAGACGAGTATGGTGGCGAAGAGACGGCAGTCTTGAAATCGGCTGTACATGAGTTTGAAGATCGCGATGCTAAGCCAGCCCACCGTTCGCACGCAAAGAACCGTCTGAAGCGTTTTCTACGACAAGTTGGCGCAACGGCTCATGTCGTAGGAGTCGATCTTCTTACAAAGTATGTGGAGGCCCAAGCTTCCAAGATAGGGATTTAGCGTGGTGCGCTGATGCAGGACAAGGCGCGAGTTTGCATTTGGCGTACCGGTAGGTGAGCGCCGGCGCTAGGCCGCGCTAGGCCCGGGCCAGGCAGATCCACAGCGACCGTAGCTCGGGGGCCTATGCCGCTAACATCCTGAGTGAGCCGATGCCGGAGTACCACGCAAGCGGCACCAGAGAGAAGGAGAATCATGCGACAGATAGTTATAGCTGTCGCCGACGAGACCCCCGAGGCCGAGATTGAGGCGTTCGTCGAGAACGTTACCCGGGCGGGCCGGGTCCACTCCCGTAACGCCGACGGCAACGTTGGCGGGCCAGGGTGTATCTCGGTGAGCGGCGTCTATGTGACACGGTAACCGAATAGGCGCGCCGGGGCACCGCCATCTCTGGGGGCCGGGATACCGTTGATCGAATGGCGAGGACGTAAGCGCGAGGCCCCGGCCCGTGGCAGATCATAGACGGCGGACCGACAGATTGGCGGGCCAGCTATCCGGCCCTGAACAACCTGGGACCAGAGGCGGCCCGCGCCCACATTCAGCAGTGGCACCCTTGGATCGGTGGGCGGGGCGGACGGTCCGGGACCGGCATGACCAGGAGCACGCCTCGGGGCTGGATCTACCTACGGCTGAACTCGGCAGTGCTGGCCATCCGGTTGGGCAGCGTCCCGGCCGAGCTCTTGGATATCATATCTGAACACATTGCGGGATAATGTCGCTGATCTGGCACGGCCCCCGATGTGCGGGATCGCCCGAAGCGGCGTACTGTCGGGCAGCGTTGTGGTCAGGACTGTGGTCAACCTTCAGCCCGGACCACTGCCCGGCCGCTCCCTTGGATCTAGATGGCATAGACAGCGATGTCTTGGGTGCCACTTACCTGCAGCGTGATCGTCGGAGGTATGCCAGTCGAGACAGGCGCCTGGTGTGAGCATCTCCCGGTCTGACGGGCTCGGTGCCGCATGGCGCCGCACGCCTGTCCTAGCACATGTCTATCGGCGTATGCTCTCGTCCCCTGGAGGAGTCAGTCTCGTGATCGAGCGGGAGGCCAGGCTATGAGTGCATCCCCGCCACGACGAGGGCCAGATTGGACAGCGATCGCCGCTTTTGTGACATCCGTGGTTGCCATAGTCGCCTTGGTTTTCACTGCGGTAACGACCGTCAAACAACTTGGGATAAATGAGAAAGGTCAAATCACAGACCGATTTAATGCCGCTATCACAAATCTTGGGTGTCCATTCAGGGGTCGGCTCCTGCCCTTGCGGTAGCGGTGTAAAGATTTGTAGTGGTGAGGGTTGCAGGCTGGTGGCGGTTGGCCCGCTGGCTATGCCGGGATCATGCGGTGGGGGGCAGGCATCCGCGTCGCCTTAGGGTCTGGCCTGGCAGTTACCCGGGTGCTCGGGGAAGGCCCGGCAACGTTACCGGGCGCCGGGTACCCGCCCCATGATCCAGCCGAACTCTGAGCTGATCCGGACGCCGAGGCCCTCGGTGCACAGTGGGCGGATCGCCTCGCGCACCGCGCCGGTGAACCGCTCATAGCCAGCCTCCTGCAATGCGGGCCAGGACGGCCCCGCCGAAGCGAGCGCCCGCGCCGCCAGGTCAAGGTCTGGCCACTCGTTGATGACCTGGGCGGTTCCCCGGTCGGCGAACTCCAGGCCGGCGTCGGCGAGCATCTGCTCCGCCACGCCAGGCCGCCCCGTGTCGCCCTGGTTGAGGGTGGCCTCGACATGGCCAGGGGGCGCCAGTTCCAGCAGCGTCGCGAAGTACGGCAGCAGGCCAAGCCGCTTGGGCGAGCCCCAGAAGGTGAACCCGACCAGCCCACCAGGGCGCACCACCCGGCGGGCCTCACGCAGCGCGTCTTCGCATCCCTTCCAGATCCCGTTGAAGCTCGTCGCCACATCAAAATGGCCGTCGCCGAACGGCAGCGCGAACATGTCGCCGACCCGGAAATCGGCATCTGGGGTGCGCGCCCGGGCGATCGCGATCAGCTCCTCAGAAGCATCAAGGGCGGCAACCACAGCCCCCCGCCCAGCCGCGACGCTGGCCGCATACCCAGAGCCACAGGCGATGTCGAGCAGCCGCGTCCCTGGGCCGACGCCAGCCCGGTCAAACAGCGCGTCGTTGGCGCGCCGCGCGTACGGCTCCATCAGATACGCCCAATCGGTGGCCCGCTCACCCCAGGCCCGGCCTGACTCGATCCAGCCCATCCGCCTCGCCTCCGCTGCCGCTCGCGCTGTCAGCCGCTCGCCATAGTGTGCCCCGGCTCCCCTGTCCGCCGCCGTTAGTTGCCTGTTCGCTGAGTCGGCCCGGCGTGCCGGCTTGATCACCTACCGCAAGGTGTGATCAGTGGTGGCTTGTGCCCGATGAGCCTTCTGCCGCTGGTGATGAGGTTTCGGCGCTCCGCGCGGCCAACGCGCGGCTGCGGCAGGTGGTGGAGGCCAAGGACATCGAGATCGCGGCGCTGCGCGCGGCGATGGAGGCCGGTCAGGCGCGTCAGGCCGAGGTGATCCGCCGGCTGGAGTTGCGGGTCGCGGAGCTGGAGCGCCGCCTGGGGATGGACAGCCGCAACTCCTCCACTCCGCTGTCGAAGGAGTCTTTGAGGGCGAAGGCGCGGCGGAAGGCGGCCCGGCGGGCGTCGCTGCGGGAGCGGTCGAACCAGCGCAAGCCGGGCGGGCAGCCCGGCCATGAGGGCTCGGGCTTGGAACCGGAGCAGAACCCGGACCGGACCGAGCAGGCGGAGCCGCCCGCCCAGTGCCGGTCGTGCGGGGCGGGCCTGGCAGGAGCCGGGCCGGCGGGCCGGGGATGGGGGCAGGTGTGGGACATCCCGCCGGTGCGGCTGGAGAAGGTGCACTGGCTGCTGCCCCGGCTGCGCTGCGCCGCCTGCGGGAAGGTCACCTGCGCGGACCCGCCGGATGGGCGGGCCGGGACGGTGACCTACGGGCCGAACGTCAACGCCGCCGCCATCCTGCTGAACTCTGAGGGCAACGTGCCGGTGGAGCGGACCGCGATGCTGATGTCGGCGCTGCTGGGCGCCGCGGTCTCGGCCGGGTTCGTCGCCCGCGCCCACCAGCGGCTCGCGCAGCGGCTGGACGCCGCCGGGTTCGATGCGGCGATGAAGGCCGCGCTGCGCGCCGAACAGGTGCTGTGCGGCGATGAGACCCCGGTCAACGTGATCCGCAACACCGGCGAGGACGGCACCGCGCTGGCGGGCAGCCCGCACGTGGTCACCATCCGCACCCCCGACGAGCGGCTGATCTGGTACGCCGCCCTGCCCTCCCGGTCCTCTGCGGCGATCAAGGGCCTGGGCGTCATGGACGGCTACCACGGCATCCTGGTCCGCGACGACTACGCCGGCTGGGCCCAGTTCGACGCCCAGCTCGCCGGCGTGCAGCAATGCTGCCAGCACCTAGCGCGCCACCTCAACGGCATCCACGCCCTGCACCCCGGCTGGCAGCACTGGGCCGAAGAGGTCCGCCAGATCCTGGGCGACGCCCACCGCGCCGTGCAGGACGCCATCGCCGCCGGCCAGGACGCCCTCGACCCTGGCCTGCTCGCGGACCTGCGGGAACGCTACGACGACGCGGTGCACTGGGGAGAGATCACCAACCGGCTCCGCGACTGGGACGACGGCAAGAACCACCCCGGCTACGTCCTCGCCCGCCGCCTCAAAGCCAAAGCCGCCCAAGTCTGGTTGTTCACCCGCGACTTCGCCGTCCCCTGGACCAACAACGCCAGCGAGCAGGCGATCAAAGGACCCAAACGACATCAGGCGGTCTCCGGGTACTGGCACTCCCTGGCCACCCTCGCCCGCTATTGCCGCGTGCGCTCCTACCTTGTCACCAGCCGCAACCACGGCCTCCGGCCCATCGACGCCATCCACGCCGCCCTCACCGGTCACCCCTGGCTACCGGCCCCGGTCCATGCCTGACCGGTAACCACCGTGAATGGACACAAATCTTGGCTCTAGCAAAATCGCTATTCAGGATGGGTGGCATCTACGCCCTACAGAGCATCATGGAGGACTCTCACCCGGAGCAACCCGCGGTAGTAGAGATCCTATCTGCGTTTATTCAGGTTGAGGCTCCACCAAAGTTGACGACTACTACACCATCAGCGGATGTCCAAGCTGCCTTGACTGTCCTAGGAGCCCGAGATCCGTCCTACGATGGTGCCGGGGTGGTAGATCTTGCTTATGCCCATCTAGCTGGGGCGATGCTCGCCGATGCTCATTTTGATCGTGCGCTTCTCACCGGCGCGCAGCTACAGGGTGCTCACTTGGAGGGTATCGAGCTGCAGCATGCGCTTTTGAATGGCGCCACTCTTACAGGCGCGTTCGTCGCCGGGGCGGATTTACTGGTGCTTGTTTCAATAATTCTCATCGAACTGGCTCGAAGGTCTCTACTGCTACACGAGGGCTACCGCTCAACACCTCCCCCCATTGTGGCTTGGCTCCCACAAAATAGGCCTATTCAGCCACATGCTTCGGAGATGGTTAGCAGCTGCGGGTGATTGCCGTCGGCCTCGCTGCGTCACTCTGATCAGCACTCAGTCCTAGCCATCCTTCGATAGGCGCCGGTTGAATCCTCGGCAAGACTCGCGGTCCAGGGTTTGTCGCGAAGCGACGCGAGCGCAGCGAGCGCCCTTGACCGCGATCTTGCGAGGCTTCAGGATCGAGGCGCCGGAGGGATGGCTGCTCGTGCAGTTGCGCGCGCCACCGCTGATGTAGCGGTGAGGTGCCCGTACGGCGGCGGCCGGGGACGGATGCGCGACGGCGCCGACGTGCCCCGAAGGGGCAAAGGAAGGCAGCCGGCGCCCGGCGCGCTGCGATCCCCAGTCACGTCGGCCAGCTGCCGGGCGGACTCTGCGCCGCGCGCGGTCAGCGGCGCGGTCGCGAGGCGCTTTCAAGATCAGCGGCCCCCAGTCCGGCGCGCTCCGCGCGCCCTTGATAGATCGTGAAGAAACTCCTCACCACCCTCTCTGCCAAGCTTCCGTGAGGCACCCGCCCCTCAGTAATCACTGACTCCCCGAGGGCGGGGATGGAGATATCCCTGATGACCGTGACCGTGCTCGATCGTGCGCCGGTGACCGGCGATGCTGGACGGGTGACTGACGAGCAGCGGCGCCCGGATCCGGAGGTGCCCGAGCGGGCGCGCCGGCGGACGTTCACCGCGCAGTACAAGCTCGATGTGCTGGCCGCCTACGATGCGGCGGCGGCGGGTGAGAAAGGCGCGATCTTGCGCCGGGAGGGCCTGTACTCCAGCCACATCGTGGAGTGGCGGCGGGCCCGGGATACCGGCGCGCTGGCAGGCCTGGCCCGGCCCCGCGGCAGGCCGGCGCCCGATGCCCGGGACGTGCAGATCGCGCGGCTGACCAAGGAGAAGGACCGGCTGGAGCGGGAGCTGGCCAAGGCCCGCTTCGTGGTGGATGTCCAGGCAAAACTGCAGGCGCTCTTGGAGACGCTCTCCGAGGGCGCGGACACCGATCCGAAGCCGGCGCCATGACTGATGAGGCGGTCGCCGCCCTGGCCCCGCGGCTGGGGGTGCGCGCGGCGTGCGCGGCGGCCGGTGCCGCCCAGGCTGGCTACTA
The DNA here is from genome assembly GCA_963734725.1 of uncultured Actinomycetes bacterium. Classification (GTDB taxonomy): domain Bacteria; phylum Actinomycetota; class Actinomycetes; order Streptosporangiales; family Streptosporangiaceae; genus DASXKD01. The sequence continues at coordinate 52,075 of CAVTIX010000006.1, read as the reverse complement.
CCGCCGGCACCGGGCCAGCCCGGCACCCCCGCGGCCGCCGCGGGTGCCACACCGCGGCCGGGTGCAGCCGCGGGCGCTGGCCCCGGCCGAGCGGGCGGCGATTCTCGGTGCCCTGCATTCTGGGCGGTTCGCTGACCTGGCCCCGGCCGAGGTATGGGCGACGCTGCTGGATGAGGGCACCTACCTCGGCTCGGTGACTGCCTTCTACCGGATCCTGCGCGCGGCCGGTGAGAGCCGCGAGCGGCGCCGACAGGCCACCCACCCGGCCGTGGTCAAGCCCGAGCTGCTGGCCACCGCGCCGAACCAGGTCTACTCCTGGGACATCACCAAGTTGCACGGCCCGGCGAAATGGACCTACTACTACCTGTACGTGATCCTGGACGTCTTCAGCCGCTACGCCGTCGGCTGGATGGTCGCCTCCCGCGAGTCCGCCGCCCTCGCGGAGAAGCTGATCTCCGCGTCCTGCGCCGGGCCAAGGAATCACGGCCGGGCAGCTGACCATCCACGCCGACCGGGGCAGCTCCATGACCTCCAAGCCAGTCGCGTTCCTGCTCGCCGACCTCGGCGTCACCCAATCCTGCCTCCCGGCCCCATGTGAGCAACGACAACCCCTACTCCGAGGCCCAGTTCAAGACCTTGAAATACCGGCCGGACTTCCCCGCCCGGTTCCCCTCCATCGAAGCCGCGCGGGCGCACTGCCAGGACTTCTTCCCCTGGTACAACGACAAGCATCACCATGGCGGGCTCGGCCTGCACACCGCCGCCGACGTCCACTACGGGCGGGCCGGGGCTGTCCGGGCCGCGCGGGCCCACGTGCTGAGCACCGCCCACCTCGCCCACCCCGAACGCTTCGTCCGCAAGCCACCCGCCCCGCCAAAACTGCCGCACGCATCCTGGATCAACCAGCCCCCGGAAACAGAGGCCGCCACTCAGTAAAACCCACCCGACGGCGCCTCACCCAGGTTGACAGATTCCGCCATGCCGGGAGCGCACACGGGAGCGCACACGGTGTCCTCCGTCGGCTGATGTGCGACAGTCGTCCGCCAACTGATCCGCGCCACCTGAGCGTGGTTCGCGGCTTGAAGATGCGCTGGTCACTAGCGGGTGCGTTGCACCACACTGATGAGCGTGACGGAGATACGCCGTGCTGCGAACTCGTACGCAGCGCGATGGCTGCTGCGATCTGATGTTGATTGGTGGGATCTTGTCCGATACGGCCCACCAGGCTTTGACGTGTACGTGCGTATTGCGTTGCCCCAATATTCCGGGGCAGATGCCGACCATCCATCAGGCGAAGTACCGGCCGATACCGTTCGCGCGGCACTCACGGTTCTCGGTTCCTATACGGCCACGCCTGCCCGGGGGTATGCGGCAATCTGGGAGGGCTGGGTGAGCATGGCGCCGGTTCCGCAAGCGCCGTGGGTGGAGATTCCTAATCGAAGGATGTTGCTGTTCACCGGCCCGGTCGAAGCACTCCGAGACGCACCGGCGGTGGCTTGGTACGGGTCTACTGCGGGCCTCGGCCTCGGGCAAACACCGCACCTGGTGTGGCCGGAGGATCACGCCTGGTGCCTGGCCTGCGAGGTCGATGAGGAGATCGAGTTCACCGTGGGCTGTTCCGGGGAGGCATCCCAGGCCTTGGCCAGCGCGCTGCCCGGTGCTGTCCGGCAGGCGCGTTACGGGGAACCGGCTCCGCTGTACCGCAACCCGGCCTAGCCCCAGGATCCGCACATCGGCAATCCGCTCGTTCAGGCTCTAACGCCCGCTGCCTTGGTTACCTGGACATGTCGCACATCAGTTGACGGATATGCGTCGCGGATCAGTTGTCGGATCGCACGGGAGCGCACACGGCACGGTCCCCCCCGGGCGCGACTGGTCCGGCAGGTATGCCAGGCCGCCCACCTGGCCTTCCTATCGCTCTCCACTCAGGCGGTGCGATCTGTCTACACTGGATGGATGACCGCGAAGGAGCAGCTCCAGCAGCTTGTCGCCGGGATGGGCGAGGAGCAGGCCTTGCGCGCTCTCGGACTGCTTAAGCCGGTTCTGCAGGAACAGCCCGACAACGGGCAACCACCAAGGCTGCCGGAGTTCGTCGGTAGCGGGGACAGTGGCCGGTCCGATCTATCTGAACGGGTGGATGAGCTGCTGGCGGAAGGGTTTGGCCGGTAACGTCCTGAGTTCGTGATCGTCGTTGACACGAACGTATTTGTGGCGCTGGCTGACCGCTGCGACGCTCATCACGCCGAGTGCCGGGACTGGCTTGCTGCTGTGATGAGCCGCTGATCGTCCCACCGACGGTCCTTGCCGAAGCCTGCTACATGATCGACAAGTATCTCGGTGCGGAATCCGAGGCCAAGTTCCTCGACAGCGTTGGCATAGGACCGAGCTACCGGTTCCAACTCGCCGAGCTTGGCGATGCCGACCTGCGCCGCATGGCTGAACTGGTGCGGCGCTATGCCGACCGGCGGCTCGGCGGTACGGATGCGTCGGTGATCGCAATCTGCGAGCGTTTGTCCATCGTGACTGCCGCCACCGTGAACCGCCGGGACTTCGCCAACGTTCGCCCTCGCCACGTCACCGCACTGGCGATCGTTCCGTGACGGTAAGCACTCACGGCACAACCAAGTCTCAAACTAGTGTGAATTAGGTCACGTTGTTGTCGGGACTAGCGACTACAACGGACGCTAATGGACTCCAGCGGCCTTCAACGGACGCTAATGAACGCACCGTGCGGGGGGAGGGCTCGTTTGCGTCAGGCGTGCATTGCACGCAGAGTGGAAGCGAGGAACCCTGCAGCGCTGCCGAACATGCCGGGCCGACCGCCCAGGAGCATGGGCCGCATCACGAACACCGTTTCAGCGGGTAACTAGGCAGGGCTTCTCCTTCAGGCGGGCAGGTCGCTGCCCACTGGCCTTGATAGGGCTCTTACATCCACCCCTTGAGCCGCCAGAACGAACACGGCCCCAGTTGCTCGCGGAAGACGTCGGCGGCCAACGCGGCCAAGCGTTCTGCATTGCCTATTACGGCTGAGCGGAGTGCCGCACTCCCAGCATGCACCGTTGCCACCGACGTCAGCGCTGCCCCACCACGGCTCCTCGTCCAGGGATGCAAGCACCTAGCGCCCCACCGGACCGCCGCGTAGCTCACAACCGATCCGATCCACCACGCCAGGAAGAAGCCTGAACATGCCCGCCAATGCCCAACTGCTGGCCAACGGGCGTTCGAGCCCGATTTCCTCGGCGCAGGCTCTTGCCGCCGTCCTGGTAGACGACCGGACCGGACCCAGCGACAACAGCCGAAGCCTCAGCATCGAGCTGCTCCAGCGCGCCACCCGGGATGACTATGACCGCTGGCTGGCCACTGCTCTGGCCGCCAGCGGCTGCGTTCGCCCGGTCCGGTTGCGTGGCACCGTCCGGGAGATCACCGGCGAGGTCCTCGACGGATTGGACACTGACGACCTGCCGGACAAAGAGATCTACGTCCCCTGCGGCGACCGCCGCGCCTCGGTCTGCCCGCCGTGTGCGGAGACTTACCGGGCCGACACATACCAGCTCATTCGCGCCGGGCTGGCCGGTGGCAAGGGAATGCCCGAATCGCTGGCTGCGCACCCGTGCGTGTTCGCCACGTTCACCGCCCCCTCCTTCGGGCCGGTGCACACCCGTGTCGTCACCAGCGGAGGGACGCTTGCCCGGTGCCGACCCCGCCGTAAGGCCACCTTCTGTCCGCACGGGCGGCGTATCTCTTGCGGCCAGCGGCACAAGCAGACCGACGCCTGCCTGGGCCGACCGCTGTGCCCGGACTGCTACGACTATTCGGCGGCCGTCGTGTGGAACGCGCACGCGCCGGAGTTGTGGCGGCGCACCACCATCGCCATCCGCCGCCGCTTGGACAAGCTCGCCAAAGCGCACGGCACGCGAGTGAAACTCTCCTACGCCAAGGTGGCGGAGTTCCAGCGGCGTGGGCTGATCCACTTCCACGCGGTCTTCCGCCTTGACGGCTACGATCCCGTCCACCCTGAGCGGGCTATCCCACCGCAGCCCGCATTCACCGCCGAGGTGCTGGCCGAGGTCATTCGGCAGGTAGCAAGCACCACCTGGTTCGCCACCGTTGCTCATCCGGCGAAACCCAGCGGGTGGGACATCTCCTGGGGTGCCCAGATCGACCCGCAGGTTGTCCGGCTCACCGGCGACGGTGACATTTCGGACGGCAAGGTCGCGGCCTACCTGGCCAAGTACGCCACCAAGAGCACCGAGCCCGTCGGTCTTCCGCCGGGGCGTATCACGGCTAGGAACGTCATCCTCTATGCCGACCCACGTGCTTATGAGGGACGGCTGATCGCCGCATGCCTCAAGCTCGGCGCCCATCCGCACGCGGACTTCAAGGCGCTGCGCCGCTGGGCGCACATGCTCGGATACCGCGGCCACTTCGCTACCAAATCCCGCCGATACTCCACCACCATGCGCGTCCTGCGCGCCGCTCGTCGGGACTGGGTGCGCCGCCAGCAGCCCACCGCCAGGCGCGATGCCGATAGGACCGTTGTCAGAATCACGGACCTGCGATGGGCGGGGCGCGGCTGGCGCACGACCGGCGACGCACTGCTCGCCCTCTCCGCCGCTGCCCGCGCCCGCGAGCGACGGCGTATCGCCCGCGAAGAGTTGGCTGTCACGTCATGATCGAAGGGAGGAGGTTAGCGCCATGTATGCACAGCCCGCAGATGACCTGCTGGATGGCGGCTGGTTCACCACAGAGGAGCTGGCGCGGATGCTCGGGGTAGACCCCTCGACCCTGCGCCGCTGGCGGACCGCCCGGCCCCGGCAAGGCCCACCGTTCATCTGCCTGTCCTCGCGAGTCACCCTCTACAGCATGCCCGATGTGCGGCGTTGGCTGGCGAGCCGTCGCACCGATCCGGCTCGGGTTGCCTGATGAGCACCGAGCGGTGGCCGGTTGGCGTCTCGCTGTCAGCGGATATTGAACGCCGGGCTGGCCTGGCTGAGGCTTACCGTGCTCGTGTTCGCTGGATTGATCCGGTCACCCGGCGCCGGAAGTCGAAATCCCAGGTGTGCACGTCGGTTGAGGCCGCTGAGGAATGGATAGCCGCTATACATGGGCTTGCCCAAGCAGGTGTTAATCCTGACACGGCTACCATGACACTTGCCGTCTATGGCGAGGCCGTCATGCTTCTGGCGTTGCGCGGCCTGGAGGGCAAGACCCTAGATCCTTACCTGGCCGGATGGCGCAAGCGCGTCGTGCCCGCGCTCGGCCGTATCCCTATTCGAATGGTCACTACCGGGGCCGTTGACCGTGCTGTTCACGGCTGGATCGCCGAGCAATGCAGCCGGTCTACGGTCAAGAACAGCCTCGCGGTGCTGGTTCGCGTTATGGAGCAGGCCGTCCGGGATGGCGTGATCGACCGAAACCCCGCTCGGGTCGTTGGCTGGCAGCGCGAGTACCAGCGTGCCGAGGATGAGCTCGACGATCCGCGCTCGTTGGCGTTGCCCAACTGGGAGGCGCTCAGCCAACTCGCCACCGCGCTCGTCGCCCGGTCGGCCGATCACTTCGACGGCTGGGGTGACGTCGTCATTTTCGCCGCCTGCACCGCGGCCCGGATTGGCGAAGTGTCCGGCATCCGCCGCGCTGATATCGACTATGGCGCCTGGACTTGGACGGTGCGACGGCAGACAACCCCAGGACCAGGCGGCCTGATCGACAAGGGCACCAAGGGCAAGCGGGCCAGGACCGTTCCATTGATTGAGGAAGTCCGGCCGCTCGTGCAGAATCGCCTGGAATCAGTCGCCCCCGATCCAATGGCTCGCCTGTTCACCGGCCCGCGAGGTGGCCGGATCACCACGGCCGTCTTGCGCGATGCGACGCATTGGGACGAAGTTGTCACCGAGCTTGGCTACGAGCATCTTCGACGGCATGACTTGCGCCATACCGGCCTGACCTGGATGGCCGATGCAGGCGTGCCCGTCCACGTCTTGCGCAAGATCGCCGGTCATGGGTCACTGGTCACCACCCAGCGGTACCTGCACCCTGATGACCAGTCCATCACTGACGCGGGGACCGCGCTCAGCGCGCACTTGACCGCCAAGTGGTCCCAAAGTGGTCCCAAGCTGCGCCTCGTAGAGGGACACCGGGAGTGAGAGCAGCGGCAAAGATGTGCCCGCTGACCTTGGCTTTTACCATGACCAGCGGGCTTTGCGCTGCGTCGGGACGGCCGGATTTGAACCGGCGACCCCTTGACCCCCAGTCAAGTGCGCTACCAAACTGCGCCACGTCCCGTCCGCCCATGCGGACGCTATGACCTTAGCGCACAGTGGAGGCTTGCCATGCATCTCGTGCCCGGTGACCGTCCCGCCGACGGGGACGAACCGGAGATCGGCAACTCCGGGCACTTCCGGAAACGTTCCGTTCGTTATTTGCTGGAAGGGATTGGGTTGGCCAGGTAACCCGCGGCGCGGTCCCTGACAGGTCGATGGATCGGTGGCTCATGACACGGGGTGTCCCTGCGGGTGAGGGCGGGTCCCACGACGCGCCCACGGCGCCGCTGCTGCGGGCGCCCCACGCCGGGCCACAGCCGGCAGGCGGCCCGGGCACGGCAGGCGGCCCAGGCAAGAGCAGCCGGTCCCGCACGACGGAGCGGCGCCTGCCCCGGTGGCTGCGCCGGGCGCTGATCGTCCTGCTGGCGATCGCTCTGGCCGGGGCGCTGGCCTTCGCCGGGCTCATGCTGGCTACGCCGTCGGTGAGCACCGCGCCGCTGTTGGCCCAGGCCTTCGACCGGGCCCACGGCGCGCCGTACCCGGGCCCGCCGGTGCCGGATCGGTTCGCCGCGGCACTGGTCGCCACCGAGGACCACCGGTTCTACTCCGAACCAGGGTTCGACCCGATCGCCATCGGCAGGGTGATCGTCGGTCGCCTGACCGGGCAGCCCGACCAGGGCGGCGCCACGCTGTACCAGCAACTGGCGAAGATGCTCTATACCCCTGGCGGCGCCGGGCCTGGTGCCCAGGCCGAGCAGGTCATCCTGGGCATCAAGCTGGACCTGAGCTACTCCAAGCCGCAGATTCTCCGCCTCTATGCCGACGTCGCGTACTTCGGCCATGGGTACTTCGGGCTGGCCCAGGCGAGCTGTGGCTACTTCGGCGTGACGCCCGCGGGGCTGACCTGGCCGCAGGCGGCGCTGCTCGCGGGCCTGGTGCAGGCGCCGAGCGCGGACAATCCGGTCGCGCACTTCACCGTGGCCCGGGCCAGGGAAGCGCACGTCCTCGGCAGGCTGGTCGCCACGGGGACGCTGACCAAAGCGCAGGCGGCCAGGGCCTACCGTGCGCCGCTGCACCTCGTTAGCGGCCCGGGCACAGGTTGCGCTCCCCGCTGACGAGCACGCTGAGAAACGCAGGCCCGCCAGCCCCCGGCCCGCGGCGAAACCGGTGATCCCGGGCCCGGCTAAAACTGGGTGGCGCCGGGCTGGGAGAAAGAGTCCCGGCGGACGCCCTGGCCATCCGGGGCGTGCCCGTTCCGGTTCTCGCTCACCAGGGGGACGCCGGACACGGCCTGGCCCAGGTGCTCGGCATCGAGCGGGGCAGCGGCCTCCGTTCCCGCGTCGCCGGCAGGCGCTGCCCAGACGAACCTGCGGTAGGACCAGAACCGGAACACCGTGGCGATCGCGATGCCGGTGTTCAGCGCCACGAACTCGGCCAGCTTGTGGTGCTCCAGGCCCAGCACGTAGGCGTTGAACGCCACCACGGCGTCCTGGATGAGCAGGCCGATGCCGTTCAGCACGAAGAAAATCATGCCCTCACGAGGCACGCTGGTCCGCTCGCGGTGCCGGAAGGACCAGTACCTGTTGCCGATGTAGGCGACGGCTGTCGCGATGATCGTGGCGATGGTCGTCGAGGTGACCGGGCCGACCCCGTGGGAGTGCATCAGAGCGTAGCCGAAGTTGGTGATGGCCAGGCCGATGACGCCGATCATGCCGAATTTGGCGAACTCGTGGATGATCTGCCTGAACCGCACGTACAGGCCGTGTACCACAGTCACCGGGCGATCAACTCTCTCTCGTCCTCGTCCAGGATCCCCGTCATGATCGCGGCTCGTCACGCTGACATTTGACAGTACCGCCCCCGGCGCACTCAGATGCACCTGGCTGCCAACTCCGCATCCCCTGGCCGCGATGCCGGAAAATTCCAGTAGGAGGAAACTGGGCCTGCCGGTAACCTCGCGTGAGTGTCCGCCGAACCAATGATCCGAGCTCGTGGCCTGGTCAAGCGGTTCGGGGACTTCATCGCGGTAGACGCGATCGACTTCGAGCTGCACCGCGGCGAGGCGTTCGGCTTTCTCGGCCCGAACGGGGCGGGCAAATCTTCCACGATGCGGATGATCGGCTGCGTGTCCCCGCCCAGCGAGGGCGAGCTGTCGATCCTGGGCCTGGACCCTGTCGCGGACGGTCCGGTGATCCGCGCCCGGCTCGGCGTGGTGCCGCAGGAGGACACGCTCGACCTCGAGCTGACCGTGCGCGAGAACCTGCTCGTCTACGGGCGGTATTTTGGCCTGTCGCGGGACGTGATCCGCGAGCGCACCGCGCGCCTGCTGGACTTCGTCCAGCTCAGTGACCGGGCCGAGGATCAGGTGGAACCGCTGTCCGGGGGGATGAAACGGCGGCTGACCATCGCCAGGTCGCTCATCAACGAGCCGGAGGTCCTGCTCCTCGACGAGCCCACCACCGGCCTGGACCCGCAGGCCAGGCACGCGGTCTGGGACCGGCTGTTCCGGCTCAAGCGGCAGGGCGTCACGCTGATCCTCACCACGCACTACATGGACGAAGCGGAGCAACTCTGCGACCGGCTGGTGGTGATGGACCGGGGCAAGATCGCCGCGGAGGGCTCGCCGCGGGAGCTGATCGAGCGGTACTCCACCCCCGAGGTGCTGGAACTGCGGTTCGACCCGGACCGGCACCAGGTCGCCGCCGAGAAGCTCGGCGGCGTGCCCGCCGAGCGCCAGGAGGTGCTGGCCGACCGGATCCTGCTGTACGTGACCGACGGTGACATCACCCTGGCCGGTGTGCGCGCGCTCGGGCTGGAGCCGCTGACCTCCTTGGTCCGCCGCAGCACGCTGGAGGACGTGTTCTTGCGGCTGACCGGGCGACGGCTGGAGGACTGATGGCCGCGGGCGCCAGGGAACTCACCCGCTCCGCATTGCCCGGGGCGGTGTTCGCCGTGCGCGAGCTGCGGTTCTGGCTAACCGATTACCGGCGGACCTGGCGCGGCTCGATCTACAGCAGCCTGCTGAACCCGCTGCTGTTCCTCGGCGCGATGGGGGTGGGCCTGGGCTCGCTGGTCAACGCGCAGGGGGACGCCGCGATCGGCGGGGTCAGCTACCTGACCTTCATCGCTCCCGGGCTGCTGGCCGCGACCGCGATGACCACCGCGGTGGGGGAGTCCACCTACCCGGTGCTCGCCTCGGTCAAGTGGGTCAAGACCTACCAGGCCGCCACCGCCTCGCCGTTGCGGCCGGCCGACATCTTTCATGGCCACATGCTGTTCGTGGCGCTGCGGCTGACCATGAACTGCGCGATCTTCCTCGCCGTCTCGGCCGTGCTGGGCGCGGTGGACTCTTACTGGGCCCTGGCCAGCCTGCCGGTTGCCGTGCTCACCGGCGTGGCGTTCAACGCGACGATCGAGTCGTGGGCGATCACCCGGACCAGGGACACCTCGTTCGCGGTGATCTTCCGGTTCGGCATGATCCCGCTGTTCTTGTTCTCCGGCATCTTCTTCCCGGTCACCCAGCTTCCCGGCTGGCTCCAGCCGATCGCGTACGCCACCCCGCTGTGGCACGGAGTGGCCTTGTGCCGGTCGCTCAGTCTGGGCGTGGCGACCCTCGGCGGCGCGCTGGTGCACGTGGGGTACCTGGCCGGCCTGACCGCCATCGGGGTGGCGGCCGGCAATCGCAGCTACCGGCGGCGGCTCTATGTCTGACCTCCAGGTCCGGCAGGAGCCGCTGCGCATCGTGCCCACCGCCGTGGCGAGCAGGCCCTGGCGCACGCTCGGCGGCAAGGCCAGCCTGCACCTGGTGGAGCGGCACGCCCGCGTCTACCGGCACCTGTGGCTGATGCTGGTCTCCGGAGTCGCGGAGCCGCTGTTCTACCTGCTGTCCATCGGGGTCGGGATCGGGCACCTGGTGCACACCGTGGGCGGGGTCAGCTACGCAGCCTTCGTGGCCCCGGCGCTGCTGGCGACCTCGGCCATGAACGGGGCCATCTACGACTCCACGTTCAACGTGTTCTTCCTGATCAAGTACGCCAAGACCTACGACGCCGCGCTGGCCACGCCGATGCGGGCCCCGGATCTGGCCCTGGGGCAGGTGCTGTGGGCGCTGATCCGCAGCGGCATATACGCGCTCGCGTTCACCTTGGTGATGTTGGCGATGGGCCTGTTCCAGTCCTACTGGGCGATCGGGGTGCTGCCCGCCGCGGTGCTCACCGGGTTCGCGTTCGCGGCCGCCGGCATGGCGGCGACGACGTTCATGCGGAGCTGGCAGGACTTCGAGTTCGTGACCCTGGTCAGCGTGCCATTGTTCCTGTTCTCCGCCACGTTCTTCCCGCTGAGCGTGTACCCGCCCGCCATCGCCGTCGTGGTGGAGTGCACGCCGCTCTACCAGGCGGTCGCGCTGATGCGCGGCCTCGCGCTCGGCGCCGTCGGACCGGGCCTGCTCTGGCGCGTGGCTTACCTCGCGATCATGGGCATGGCCGGCCTGTACCTCGCCGGGCGCCGGGTGGGCCGGCTGCTGCTCACCTGAGCGCGGGGGGTTCAGCCGCAACCGCAGCTAGGCTGGCAGCACCGGAGCGCGGCAGGCGGGTTCCGCGCGGGCGCCGTGAAGGAGAGCCATGGCGGTGTCGGACACCCTTGCCGAGATCTCGTCCGAGGCGGAGCTGCGGGAGCTCCTCGGCGCCCCCGCCCCGCGTGTGATCACCAAGGAACGCACCAGGCTGCACGAGCGGGACGTCGAATGGCTAGCCGCCTCCCCGTTCTGCCTGGTCGCCACCTCGGGCGCGGACGGAACCTGCGACGTCTCCCCGAAGGGCGACCCGCCTGGCTTCGCCCTGGTCCTCGACGAGACGACGATCGCCATCCCCGAGCGCCCCGGCAACAAGCGCGCCGACGGGTACCGCAACATCCTGGCGAACCCGCACGTCGGCCTGATCTTCGTGATCCCCGGGCGGAAGGAGACGCTGCGCATCAACGGGCGCGCCCGGCTGATCCGCGATGCTCCGTTCTTCGACGACATGATCGTCAAGGGGCACCGGCCGCAGCTCGCGCTGCTCGTCGAGATCGAGCAGATCTTCTTCCACTGCATGAAGTCCTTCATGCGCGCGCGGCTGTGGCAGCCGGAGTCCTGGCGTCCCGAGGCGGTGCCGCCGCACGCCGTGATCGCCAAGACGATCCAGCCCCGCGAGGAGACCCTCGAAGAGCTGGAACGCTATTACGGCCCGCAGTACGAGACGCACCTGTACGGGTAGCCAGGATGGCGGGAGACGAACGGTCTCCGCCGGCCGTGACCGGCGGGCAAGCACCGGCAGGCCGGCGGGCGCCCGAGACCGGCCTGCCCGGGCCCGCCACGGGGCGCACGGGGCCCGTGGCGGGCGCCCGCACCTCGATGGACCCCGTCACCTGGGTGATCGCGCTGGCCGCGTTCATGGTCTACGACACGCTTGCCGTATTCAAGTACCTGCGCCTGGACCCTGGTTCCTGGGATCTGGGCATCTACACCGAGTACGTCAAGCAGCTCGCCGATCTGCACGCGCCCGTGGTGGCGATCAGGGGGGCTGGGTTCAACCTGCTCGGCGACCATTTTCAGCCCATCGTGGGGCTGCTGGCCCCGTTCTTCCGCGTGTTCCCGACCCCGGAGACGCTGCTGGTCGCCCAGGCCCTGCTGATCGCCGCCTCGGTGATCCCGGTCTGCCGCGCCGCGCAGGAGCTGCTCGGCGTCTGGGCCAGCCGGGGGATCGGCCTCGCCTACGCGTTCTCGTGGGGCCTGCAGCAGATGGTCACGTTCGACTTCCACGAGATCGCGTTCGCCGTCCCGCTGCTCGCGTTCTCCCTGTCCGCGCTGGTGCGCCTGGCGGCTGCGGGCCGCCGTGGCGTGGGCGCTGCCGCTGGTCTTCGTCAAGGAGGACCAGGGGTTCACGGTCGCCGCGATCGGCCTGGTCATCGCGGGATACGGCCTGGCCGTGCTGCTCGCCCGCCGGCGTGGCGCGCCGGCGCCGGTTCGCGGCTGGGACGCCGGCCCGCAGCAGGCGCCCGCCGCCTGGATCCGCGCCGGGGTGTTGCTGGCCGTATGGGGCCTGGCCTGGTCGGTGCTGGCCATCGCCGTTATCGTGCCGCACTTCAACGCGGCGCATTCCTACCCGTACTGGTCCGACGGGGGAGTGATCGGCCCCTCCGGCCACCTGTCGGGGACCGGACTGGCGCACCAGCTCACCGAGGCGGCGCACGAGAAGCTGTGGACCACGTTCCTGATCTTGCTGCCGGTCGCGTTCCTCGCGCTCCGGTCCCCGGTGGCGCTCATCGCGGCGCCCAGCCTGGCCCTGCGCTTCATCTCCACCAACAGCTACTTCTGGGGCACGGGGTGGCACTACAACGCGACCGTCATGCCGATCGTGTTCCTGGCCGCGGTGGACGCCATGGCTTCCTTGCGCGCCGGATCCGCGCGGCGCGCCCGCCCAGGGCGGCGCCGTGCGCCGCCCTGGCTGCCCGCCCCCGGTGAGGCCGTGGCCCGGTACGGGGCCGTGGTCATGGTGGTCATCGCCGGCTGGCTCGCGTTCCGGTTCCCGCTCGACACGCTGTGGAGCGCGCAGACCTACGAGATCACCCCGCACGTGACCGCCGAGGAAGCGGCGATGTCCCGGGTGCCCGACGGCGTGACCGTGGAGGCGACGCTGACCATGCTGGCCCCGCTGGCCGCCCGCGACGACACGTACTGGATCGGCTACACCCCGAACCCGCCCCCGGCCTACGTCGTGTTCGACGCGGACAACAGCGGCTGGAACCCGCCGCCGTCCAACGTGCTCGCCTTCGTGGAGCAGCGCCACCACGGGTACGCCTACCAGCAGGTCTTCGTCGACGACCAGGTCTACGTGTTCCGCCGGGCCGGGCGTACTGGCGGGTAGCCCCGATCGGCCAGGGGGAACATCCCCGATAGAGTCATGGCGGCAACGCCGGGAGGAAATCATGGACTTCGCCCAGGACGACCGCACCCGTGAACTCTGCACGCGGCTTGAGTCGTTCATGGACAGCCACGTCTATCCCGCCGAGCCGGTCTACGCCGAACAGGTGGCCAAGGCCGCGCAAGCCGGTGACCCATGGCGCCGCCCGCCCGTGGTCGCCGAGCTCAAGGCGGCGGCGCGCGCGCGGGGGCTGTGGAACCTGTTCCTGCCCGGGCGCTCCGGCGGCGCCGGGCTGACCAACCTCCAGTACGCGCCGCTGGCGGAGATCACCGGGCACAGCCCCGCGCTGGCGCCGGAGGCGCTCAACTGCGCCGCCCCGGACACCGGCAACATGGAACTGCTCGCCGAGTTCGGCTCGCCGCAACAGCAGGAGCGCTGGCTGCGGCCGTTGCTGGGCGGTGAGATCCGGTCCGCGTTCTGCATGACCGAGCCGGACGTCGCCTCCTCTGACGCGTCCAACATCGCCACCCGGATCCGGCGGGACGGGGACTCCTACGTGATCAACGGCACCAAGTGGTGGTCCTCAGGGGCGATGGACCCGGCGTGCGAGATCCTCATCGTGATGGGCAAGACCGCGCCGGAGGCGGAGCGGCACCGGCAGCAGTCGATGATCTGCGTCCCGCGGGACACGCCCGGGGTCAGCATCCGGCGCGGCATGAGCCTGTTCGGCTACGACGACGCGCCGCACGGCGGCCACGCCGAGGTCGTGTTCTCCGACGTCCGGGTGCCGGCCGCCAGCCTCATCGGCGAAGAAGGCGGCGGGTTCGCGATCGCCCAGGCCAGGCTCGGCCCCGGCCGGATCCATCACTGCATGCGGCTGATCGGCGGCGCCGAGCGGTCACTGGAGCTGCTGTGCCAGCGGGTCACCCAGCGCACCGCGTTCGGCCTGCCGCTCGCCGAGCAGGGCGTGATCCAGGACTGGATCGCCGAGTCGCGGGTGCGGATCGAGCAGGCCAGGCTGCTGGTGCTCAAGACCGCCTGGCTCATGGACACGGTGGGGAACAAGGGCGCCCACACCGAGATCCAGGCGATCAAGGTCGCCACCCCGGCGATGGCCGAGTGGGTGATCGACAAGGCGATCCAGGCGCACGGCGCGGCCGGTGTCAGCCAGGACTTCCCGCTGGCCCACCTGTGGGCCTCCGCCCGCACGCTGCGGTTCGCCGACGGCCCGGACGAGGTGCACAAGCGCTCGCTGGCGCGCCGCGAACTACGCCGTTACCTCGGATGACCGGAGAAAAGGAGAACCAGCAGATGCCAACCGACTCATCGCGGGTCGCCCTCGTCACCGGCGCGGCGCGCGGCATCGGCGCGGCCACCGCCAAGCGGCTCGCCGCCGACGGCATGGCGGTGGCGGTCCTCGACCTCGACGCGGGCGCCTGCGCCGAGACCGTGGACGCGATCACCGCGGCCGGCGGCCGCGCCGTCGCGGTGGGCGCCGACGTGAGCGACGCCAGCCAGGTGGAGGCGGCGGTGGGCAAGGTGGCCGCCGAACTCGGCCCGCCGGTGGCCCTGGTCAACAACGCCGGGATCATCCGGGACAACCTGCTGTTCAAGATGTCCGAGGACGACTGGGACATGGTGCTCGGGGTACACCTGCGCGGCGCGTTCCTGATGAGCCGGGCCACGCAGAAGTTCATGGTGGACCAGCGCTTCGGCCGGATCGTCAACCTGTCCTCCAGTTCCGCGCTGGGCAACCGCGGCCAGGTGAACTACTCCGCGGCCAAGGCCGGCCTGCAGGGGTTCACCAAGACGCTGGCCATCGAGCTCGGCCAGTTCGGCGTCACCGCCAACGCCGTGGCGCCTGGCTTCATCGCCACCGACATGACCGCCGCCACCGCGGCCCGGGTCGGCATGAGCTTCGAGGACTTCCAGACCGCCGCGGCCAGCCGGATCCCCGTCCGCCGGGTCGGCCAGCCCGACGACATCGCGCACGTCATCTCGTTCCTCGCCAGTGACGGCGCCGGGTTCGTGTCCGGGCAGGTCATCTACGTGGCCGGCGGCCCGTTGTGCTGACCTCGGATCACGCTTCCGGCCTTCAGCAGGTCCGCGACTTCCTGGCCGGGCACGACCCGTCGGCCTTGCCCCGGCTGGAGTTCCTGAGAGCCAGGTTCGACGCCGGGCTCGCCTGGGTGCACTACCCGGCTGGCCTCGGCGGCCAGGGGCTGTCCCGCTCGCTGCAGGCCGCGGTGGACGCCGAGTTCGCCGCGGCGGGCGCCCCGGACAACAACCCGGCCCGGATCGGCATCGGCCTGGGCATGGCGGCGCCCACGATTCTTGCGTTCGGCACCGAAGAGCAGAAGCAGCGCTGGCTGCGGCCGCTGTGGACGGGCGAGGAGGTGTGGTGCCAGCTGTTCAGTGAGCCGGGAGCCGGCTCCGACCTGGCCGGCCTGGCGACCCGGGCGGTCCGGGCCGACGACGGCGAGAACTGGCGGGTCTCCGGGCAGAAAGTGTGGACGTCCATCGCGCACGCGGCGCGCTGGGGCCTGCTTCTCGCGCGCACCGACCCGGATGTGCCCAAGCACGCCGGGCTCACCTACTTCGGCCTGGACATGACCGGGCCCGGCGTCGAGGTCAGGCCGCTGCGCCAGCTCACCGGCGAGGCCGAGTTCAACGAGGTGTTCCTCACCGACGCGGGTGTCGCCGACACCGACCGGATCGGTGGTATCGGCGAAGGCTGGCGGGTCGCGCAGGCCACGCTGATGAACGAGCGGGTCGCCATCGGCGGCGGGGCGCTGCCGCGCGAGGGCGGCATGGCCGGCCTGGCCGCGCGCGCGTGGCGGGAGCACCCGGAGGCACGCACGCCGGGCCTGCACGACCGGCTGATCCGGCTGTGGGCGGACGCCGAAGTGGCCAGGCTGGCGGGGGCGCGGCTGCGGCAACAGCTCGCGGCGGGGCAGCCCGGTCCCGAGGGCTCCGCCGCGAAGATCGTCTTCGCCCGGCTCAACCAGGACCTATCCGCGCTCGACCTGGAACTGGCCGGGGCGGACGGGCTGCGCTACGACGACTGGGAGCTGCGCCGGCCGGAAACCCTCAGCTTCTTCGGCCGCGGGCCGGGCTACCGGTACCTGCGGTCCCGCGGGAACTCCATCGAGGGCGGCACCTCAGAGATCCTCCGCAACATCATCGCCGAACGGGTGCTCGGGCTGCCCGCCGAGCCGCGCACCGACACCCGCGTCCCCTGGAAGGACCTGCCGCGGTGACCACCACGACGGATAGCAGCACCGAGGGCGCCCGGTCCCGGGAGGCCGTGCCCGACCTGCGTTACAGCGATGCCGAAGAGCAACTGCGGGCCGTGGTCCGCGACCTGCTCGCCGACCGCAGTTCCTGGCCGGGCGTGCTGGCCCGGGTCGGCGCGGGCGAGGCCGACGACCTCCCGCTGTGGCAGGCGCTCGCCGCCGACCTGGGGTGCGCCGGGCTGCTTATCCCGGAAAGCCATGGCGGGGCCGGGGCCAGCTACCGCGAGGCTGCGGTCGCCGCCGAGGAAACCGGTCGCGCCGCCGCCTGCGTTCCTTACCTGACCAGCGCGGTGGTGGCCACGACGGCGCTGCTGGGCAGCGGCGACGAGCTGCTCGCCGAGCTGGCCGCCGGGCGGCGGACCGCGGCGCTGGCCGTCGGCTTCGCGTCCATGCCGCCCGCGCCTGATGGAGTGGTGACGCGGGCGCGGGGCCCCTGGCCGGTGCGGATCGGGCAGCCGGATGAGCGAGACGGCTCTGGCGTCGCCAGGCTCACTGGGACGGTCCGCGGGGTGGCCGGCGCGCTCGCCGCCGACGTGCTCCTGGTGCCCGGCGACGGCGTCCCGCTGCGCCTGTACGCGGTGGACGCCGCCGCGGCGGGGGTGCGCCGCGAGCCGGTGGTGTCCCTCGATGGGACCAGGCTGCTGGCCGACGTGACGCTGGACAAGGCGCCCGGGCGGCCGGTGGCGACCGGGGCGGACGCGGCCCGCGCGGTGGCGGCGGCGCTGACCGCCGGCGCGGGCATGCTCGCCTCCGAGCTGCTCGGCGTGGCGGAGCAGTGCCTGGGGATGACCGTCGCCTACGTCAAGGAACGGCGCCAGTTCGCCCGCCCGGTCGGTTCGTTCCAGGCGGTCAAGCACCGCCTCGCCGACGTCTGGGTGGCGGTGACCCAGGCGCGGGCGGCCGCTAGATACGCCGCCGCCTGCCTGTCCACGGGCGACCCGGACACGCCGGTCGCGGTGGCCCTGGCCAAGGCGGCCTGCGGGGAGGCGGCCGTGCTCGCCGCGCAGGAATGCGTGCAGCTGCACGGCGGGATCGGCTTCACCTGGGAGCACCCCGCGCACCTGCTGCTGAAGCGGGCCAAGAGCGGGTCCCTGGCGCTCGGCACGCCGGACCGGCACCGGGCGGCGCTGGCCGCGCTGGTGGACCTGGCGCCGCCCCCGGCCGGCAGCTGACCCGCAAATCCCCAAGGCGCAAGGGAAGGAACGCCGATGCAGTCGGTCGCTGGCGCGGGCGTGGTGGTCACCGGAGGGGGCAACGGCATCGGGGCCGCCCTGGCCCGCAGGTTCGCCGCGGAAGGCGCCCGCGTGGTGGTCAACGACCTGGACGCCGACGCCGCGGCCGGGGTCGCGCAGTCGTGCGGCGGCGCCGCCGCGCCGGGCGACGCGGCCAGCGTGGACGGCGTGGCCGCGCTGGTCGCCACCGCCGGGGACGTGCTCGGCGAGATCGACCTGTTCTGCGCGAACGCCGGAGTGGCCCGCGAGGAGGACACCGAAGCGAACTGGGCAGACAGCTGGCAGGTCAACGTGATGGCGCACGTCCGCGCCGCGCGGCTGCTCCTGCCGCGCTGGCTGGAGCGCGGCGACGGCCACCTGATCTGCACCGTATCCGCGGCGGGGCTGCTCACCATGCTCGGCTCTGCCCCTTATTCGGCAACCAAGCACGCCGCGCTCGGGTTCGCCGAATGGCTGGCCGCCAGCTACGCGCACCGCGGCATCACGGTGCAGGCGCTGTGCCCGATGGGCGTGCGGACGGCGATGCTGGACGGGACCTCACCGGCCGCGGAGATCATCCTGGGCGACACCGCGATCACGGCCGAGGAGGTCGCCGACGCCGTCGTCGCCGGGATCGCGGCGGGCAGCTTCCTCATCCTGCCGCACCCCGACGTGGCCCGGATGTACGCGGGCCGCGCCACGGACACCGACCGCTGGCTCCGGGGCATGAACAGGCTCCAGACCCGGGTCGAGGCGGCGGGGTAGCGCCGGTGCGCCGCTCAGGCCGGCGTGCGGTACCGGTAGACCCTGGTGTCGCGCTCCTCGAAGCCGGCCCGCTCGTACAGGCGCCCGGCCGCCTGGCGCGACCGGCGGGAGGTCAGGTCTACCGTCCTGGCCCCGGCCGCGCCGGCGAGGCCGACCGCCTCGGTGATGAGCGCCTCACCGATGCCCCGGCCGCGGGCCCTCTCATCTACCACCACGTCCTCGATCCAGGCGCGGATCCCGGTGGGGGCCGGGAACATCGCCAGGGTGAGTGTGCCGGCGATCGTGCCCTCGGCCCGGGCGACCAGCAGCGTGACCGCGGGCGAGCCCACGATCGCCGTCAGGGCCTCGCGACCGGGCGGGCCCTTGGTCGCGGACAACTGCGGCACAAGCCGGGCGAACGCATCCACCAGCTCGTCGGTCACCGTGTGAACCACCTCAACAGTCACGCGGGGCAGATTACCGCCACCGGCGGCGTGCGGCGGTAGGGGCGCCGGCGTGACGAGCACGGCACTGGTGCTGGGTGGCGGCGGCATCACCGGCGCGGCCTGGGAGGTGGGCCTGATCGCCGGGCTGGCGGCCGGTGGCGTCGACCTGACCACCGCGGACCTGGTGCTGGGCACCTCGGCCGGGGCGCTGGCCGGCGCCCAGGTCACCTCCGGGTTGCCACTCGCGGAGCTGTATCAGGCCCAGTGCACGCCGTCCGAGGTTGCGGTCACCGCCACCATGGGCCGGGCCCTGATGTTTCGCTACGGCCTGGCGGTGTTCACCCCGGGGTCGGCGGCCCGGGCCCGCAAGCGGCTGGGCCGGCTGGCCCGGGCCTCCCCGCCGCTGGCCGAGGCCGAGCGCCGGGCGGTGATCGGCGCCTGGCTGCCCAGCCACGAATGGCCCGGCCAGCGGCTGCTGATCACCGCCGTCAACGCCGACACCGGGGAGGGCGCCACGTTCGACAGCTCCAGCGAGATCAGCCTGATCGAGGCGGTCAGCGCGAGCTGCGCGGTGCCGGGAGTCTGGCCGCCGGTGCGGCTCAACGGGCGGCGGTGGATGGACGGGGGGATGCGCTCGGCCGCGAACGCTGACCTGGCGGCGGGGTCCGAGCGGGTGGTGGTGCTGGCGCCGATCTGGAAGGGCTTGCGGGTCATGCCCGCCGCGCTGCTCCAGTGCCAGGCCCTTGCCCGCGGCGGCAGCGCGGTGGTGCTGGTGGCGCCGGATGCCGCGTCGGCCGCCGCGATGGGGCGCAACGTGCTCGACTCGGCCGGCCGGCCCGCCGCCGCGCGGGCCGGCTACGCGCAGGCGGAGTCGGCCCTGGCCGCCGTGGCCAGCCTCTGGTCGGGCGAGCGGGGGCCCGAGGCCTCAGACCGGGATGCTGACCTGGGTGCCGTGGCCCGTAGCGACGACATCGATCCGCGACAGGTCGCCGGGCTTGATGGTGGTCCAGCCCTTGAGTAGCAAGTGCCCGGGGTGACTCCGCGACCCAAACTTGACGTGCGGCGGCAGGAACCAGGTGCCAATCTGGAACCGTGCTCCGGTCCGGGCTACCGCGATGAACTGGCACTCCAGCGGCCCCTGTATCTGGGCCAGGTCGACAGTCACCTGAGTGCCAAACGGCTTGGCCACCAGAGTGGCCGTGCCGTGCACCCCGGTTTGCTCGTCCACCGCACTGACGGTCCGGCCGACAATCTGGCTGCCCTGCGACGAGGGCTGACCGGCCACGGCCACGCCCACGCCCACGCCTCCGGCCAGCAGCGCCACGCCTGCCGCCGCGCCGAGCAGCACCTGCCGGCGGGTGTGGCGGCGCTGGGATTCGGCGCGCCGCCGGATCAGGTCGGTGACGTTGGTCTCGGACGGCTCGTCCACCGGCGGCTCCACCGGGCCCAGGTCCGACAGCAGGTTCTTCATCCCGGACAGCTCGGCCAGTTCCGCGGCGCACGCCGGGCACCCGGCCAGGTGCTCCTCGAACGCCTGCCGGTCCTGCGGTTCGAGCAGGCCAAGCGCGTACGCGCCGACGTCGGTGTGCTCGCTCATGGGCTCGCTGTTCATGCCGACACCCCGCGTTCCGCCAGGACCACCCGCAGCGCCTTGAGCGCGTAGTAAACGCGCGACTTGACCGTGCCCACCGGGACGCCGAGCACCTCGGCCGCCTGGTTCACGGTGCGGTCCCGCAAGATTGTCTCGTTGAGCACCTCGCGATGGGCCGCCGAGAGCGCCTGCAGCGCCTCGGTTACGAGCACCTTGCGCAGCAGGTGCTCGGTCTCGTCGGCGGCGGCCGGCGCCTTGTCCACCACCTCGGCGCCCCCTATCTCCGACGGCCGGGCCCTCTTGCGCCGTTGCTCGTCGATCACGATACGCCGGGCCACCGTGGCCAGCCAGGGCATGAGCGACCGCTCGGACAGGTCCAGCCGCCGGGCCTCACGCCACGCCCGGACCATCGTCTCCTGCACGATGTCCTCGGCCTGCTGCCGGTCGCCGGCGGTAAGTCGGAGCACAAACAACAATAAGGGACCGCGGTACCGGCGATAGAGCTCGGTGACGATCAGGTCGTCGCTGGCCGCGCCGGTGAGCTGGCCCCCGCCACCGCCCTGGCCGGCCCCGCCGCCGGCCTGCGCAGAGATCCCCATTCCCGAATTGAACCATCCGGGGATTCCCGCGCGTACCCCTGCCCAGCTGACCGCGGCCTGGCGCCCGCCAGGCCGCCTGCGAGACCGGCGGCGGGGGACGCCGCCACGTGACAGGAGGACCAGTCATGAGCAATACCCGACCCACGATCCGAAGCATCCTGGCCCCCACTGCCGCGAAGGCGGTAGCCGTCGTCGCGACCGGGGCCGCCGCTGCGGCGCTGAGCCTGACGGCCACGGCCGGGGCGGCCACGGGCGGCGCGCACGCGCGGTCCGCCGCCGCGTCGTCGTTCTCGTTCGGGCTGAAGCCGTCATCCCCGGCCATCTCGGCGTGTCTGCCGAAGGCGGGCGGGCACGTCACCATCACCCCCGGGGCGCTCAACGACACCATGAAGGTCAGCCTGCACGGCATGCCGGCCAATACGGGCTTCGACCTGTTCGTCATCCAGCAGCCCACCGCGCCGTTCGGCATTTCGTGGTACCAGAGCGACATTCAAACCAACGACAACGGGTTCGGCAGCGCGACCGTCAAGGGCATTTTCGACAACGAGACGTTCTCGGTGTCGCCGGGCGGCACCACCACGTTCGCACCGACCCACCAGTACCACCTCGGGGTCTGGTTCAACGACCCCAACGTCCCGTTCAACCTGGGCTGTGAGCCTGGCGCCACACAGGCGATCGTGACGCCGTTCAACGGCGAGCAGCACGCTGGGATCCAGGTCGTGAACACCGCGCAGTTCCCGGTCGACGCCGGGCCGCTGTCTCACGTCCACCGCTGATAGCCAGGCAGCAAGAAACGGCGCCGGCCCACCTCGGGTGGGCCGGCGCCGTCGCACGCTGTGCTGCCCCCGGAGCGCCCCCCGGTGAGTCAGCTGGCGTAGTCGAGCAGCGGCTGGGCGCGGCTCGGGTGGCGCAGCTTGGACAGGGACTGCTTCTCCAGCTGCCGGATCCGCTCCCTGGTCAGGCCGAGCGCCCGCCCGATCTCGTCCAGCGTGTGCGGGTTCCCGTCGTAGAGGCCGAAACGCATCGCCATGATGGTCGCCTCCCGGGGGGTCAGCGCGTCCAGCGCGTTCCTCAGCTGGTCCGCCATGAGCTGACGGTCTACCAGCTCGGACGCCTCCGGCGCGTCCACGTCCTCGATCAGGTCGCCGATGCTGGTCTCGCCGTCCTCGCCGATCGTGGAGTCCAGGCTGATCGGCTGGCGGCTGGTGCGCAGCAGCTCCTCGATCTGGTCCGGGGTCCGGTCCAGCTCCACCGCGAGCTCCTCCGGGGTGGGCTCCCGGCCGAGCCGCTGGTGCATGTCCCGCTCGACCCGGCTGAGCTTGGACAGCATCTCAAGCACGTGCACCGGCAGCCGGATCGTCCGTGCGGCGTCGGCGAACCCGCGCTGGATCGCCTGCCGGATCCACCACATCGCGTAGGTGGAGAACTTGTAACCCTTGGTGTAGTCGAACTTCTCCACCGCGCGGATCAGGCCCAGGTTGCCTTCCTGCACCACATCCAGCAGGGACAGTCCCCGGTCGCTGTACTTCTTGGCCACCGAGACCACCAGCCGCAGGTTCGCCTCCAGCATGTGTGCCTTGGCGCGCCGGCCGTCCTCCGCCACCAGTTCCAGGTCGCGGCGGTAGTCCTCGTCGAGGTCCGGGTCGGTCTCCAGCTTGTGCTCCGCGTACAGCCCGGCCTCGATCCGCTTGGCGAGGTTCACTTCCTGCTCGGCGGTGAGCAGGCTGGTACGCCCGATCGACTTCAGGTAGGTGTGGACGGAGTCGCCCATCGTGGAGGTCTGATCGTCCAGATCGACCTCGGCCACCGCGGGCGTGGCAGCCTCGGCATCCATCAGGGCCGCGGCCTCCGCCTCTGCGTCGAGCCCATCCATTCCCACCATCTCGGCGATCTCCTCGGCGGCGGGCTCCTGCACAGCAGTCTGCATGACGTCCTTACTGGTTCCGGTCCCGGTCTGGGCAGGGGTCTTGGTAGCGGTCGTCCGGGCAGCGGTCTTGGCCGGCTTGCTGGCGGTGCGCTCAGCGGCCTTCCGCGCCGGCGCGGTGCTTGCGGTCCTCGGCATGAGGCACCTCCTTCCACGTGCGCGCGCCTGTTGACGCATCGCTTGGCGGCCCCCCGCGGCCGGTGCCGCCGTCGCGGGGACGGCATCCGGCCAAATCGGCTGGTACTGTGAAGCGCGGGCACTAGTTTTAACGCGCCACGCGCCAAGTTGTTCCCGTGGAGTTCGACCGTGCGCGCCTTCTTCTGCGTGACAATCGCCACTTCCGTCGGCTAGAGTCGCTGGCTTTTCCTGCTGCCGTCGCCGGGTCCTGCGGCATGACGGCGCCGCTGCTCTCTACAGCAACGGTCAGGTGGCGTTATCCCTTCCGATTCCTCGCACGGTGGCTAGGTCTGGCTTTCCCGAGGGGAGCAGGGGCATCGCGCGGACGATGAGCAGGGCGCGGGGGGCTGCGTAGGCGGGGAGTTTGCGGCTGACGGCGGCACGGAGCTCTTTCAGGTTCGGGGGGTGGGCGAAGGACGCGGGGACTACCACCGCCGTGACCCGCTCTCCCCAGTGGGAGTCTGGCTCGCCGAAAACGGCCGCCTCACGGACGCTGGGAACGGTTTCGAGGATGGCGGCCACCTCGGCAGGGGCTACCTTGTGGCCGCCGGTGTTGATCATCTCGTCGGCGCGTCCGTGGATGAACAGCACCCCTGCCTCATTGACTTCGCCGAGATCTGAGGTGGTGAACCAGCCGTCCTCGCCGAGAACCTGCCCGGTGAGGTCCGGGCGGTTGCGGTAGCCGGAGAACAGGACCGGGCCGGTGATCTGGATCCGGCCGCCGGGGCCGTCGCGGACACCGACGCCGTCCAGGGGGACGCCGTTGTACACGCAGCCGCCGCAGGTTTCGGACATTCCGTAGGTCGTGATGACCCGGGCGCCGGCGGCCCGGGCGCCGGTCAGCAGGCCGGACGGGATCGCCGCCCCGCCGAGCAGGATCGCGCCGAACGCCGACAGGCCCGCGCCCGCCTCCAGCATCCGGCGCAGTTGCGCAGGGACCAGGGACACGTACTCGCAGCCGAGCCTGGCCAGGTTCCGCTGCGCCGGGTCCAGCCGCTCCACGACAACTGGGGCGGTCCCGTTGACGATGGACCGGACCAGCACGCCGAGCCCGGCGATGTGGCTGGTGGGCAGCGGGCACAGCCAGCGGGTTCCGGGGCGGGCGCCGATCCGGTCCAGGCTGGCCCGCGCGGAGGCCAGCAGCGCATCCGCGCTGAGCTGGACGCCCTTGGGCTCGCCGGTGGCGCCGGAGGTGGCTATCACGACCGCCGTGCCGTCAGGCAGATCGGCCCCGGCCGCCGGCGCGGCCGGTCGCGAGTCGTCGGGGCGCCATCGTTCTGCACCGTCAAGAGTTTCTACTGTGGCTGGGGTGAAAGCGTGCAGCAGATCGGCGACCCGGTCGGACGGCAGGCCCGGGTTAAGCGGGAGGATCGCGGGACCGCTGCCGTCCAGCGCCGCTGACAGCGCGTCAAGCAGCCGGCCAGCCCCGGCGGCGGGCGGGAGCAGGAGGGCGTGCAGGGGGCGTCCGGCCATCAACGTAAGGTTAACGGGCAAAAACTCCAGTGGAATGGGAGGGTCAGGCGTGACCGAGTGGCAGCGGCCGGGCTTCGCCAGGTTCTCGCGCCAGCCGTGACCGGCGGCGTCCTGGACCAGGTGGCGGGGTTGCTGGGCGGGATGCGGGCGTTCGCCATCCCGCTGCGGACCCGCTTTCGCGGTATCACCGTGCGCGAGGGCGCGCTGATCGAAGGGCCGGCCTGGGGGGAGTTTTCCCCGTTCGCGGAGTACGGCCCCCGGGAGTGCGCCCGCTGGCTGGCCTGCGCCGTGGAGGCGGCGACCGCCGGGTGGCCCGCGCCGGTCCGGGACGCGGTGCCGGTGAACGTGACCGTGCCCGCGGTGGACCCGGGCCGGGCGCACGCCCTGGTGGCCGCGTCCGGGTGCCGCACCGCCAAGGTCAAGGTGGCCGAGCGCGGCCAGTCCCTGGCCGACGACGCGGCCCGGGTGGAGGCGGTGCGGGACGCGCTGGGCAGCGGCGGCGCGATCCGGGTGGACGCCAACGGCGCCTGGGGCGTCGGCGAGGCGGTGCGGGCGCTGCGCGCGCTGGGCCGGTTCGGCCTGGAGTACGCGGAGCAGCCGTGCGCCACCCTCGCCGAACTGGCCGAGCTGCGCCGCAAGACGGACGTGCCGCTCGCCGCCGACGAGTCCATCCGGCGCGCCGAGGACCCGCTCGCGGTGCGGGCCACCGGGTCGTGCGACATCGTGGTCCTCAAGGCCCAGCCGCTCGGCGGGGTTCGCGCGGCGCTGGCCGTGGCGGAGGCGTGCGGGCTGCCGGTCGTAGTGTCCAGCGCCGTCGAGACCTCGGTCGGGCTGGCCGCCGGGGTCGCGTTCGCCGCCGCGCTGCCCGAGCTCCGCTACGCCTGCGGGCTGGCCACCATGAGCCTGCTGGCCGGCGATGTCACCGGCGCGCCGCTGGCCGAGAAGTCGGGCGTGCTGCCGGTGGCGCGGCCAGGCATTGATGCCGAACGCCTAGCGGCGTGGGAGACCGATCCCGCGCCGTGGCGCGCCCGTGCGCTGGCGGCCGCCCAGTACCTGGATGCGGCATGAACCCGGCCACGGCGTTCGCGATCACCCTGGTGGACGAACTGGCCAGGTGCGGGCTGGCCGAGGCCGTGCTGGCGCCCGGATCCCGCAGCGCGCCGCTGGCCATGGCGCTGTGGGACCGCGCCGGGGAGGGTTCTGGCCTGCGGCTGCACGTGCGGATCGACGAGCGGTCCGCCGCCTTCCTCGCGCTCGGCCTGGCCAAGGCGAGCGGTCGGCCGGTCGCGCTGGTCTGCACCTCGGGGACTGCGGCCGCGCACTTCCACGCGGCCGTCATCGAGGCCAGCGAGGCGGGGGTGCCGCTGCTCGTGCTCACCGCGGACCGGCCCCCTGAGCTGCGCGGCACCGGCGCGAACCAGACGATCGACCAGGTCAAGCTGTACGGGGACGCGGTGCGCTGGTTCTGCGAAGCCGGAGCGCCCGAAGCGCGGCCCGGGATGAACGCCTATTGGCGGTCGCTGGCGTGCCGGGCCTGGGCGGCCGCCGCCGGGGCGGACGGCGGGTTCCCCGGGCCGGTGCACCTCAACCTTGCCCTGCGCGAGCCGCTCGTGCCCGACCTGCCGGACGCCGGCGGCGTCACCGGCGGGGCGGGTGGCTGGCCGGAAGCGCTGGACGGCCGCAAGGACGGCGGCCCGTGGACGCGTTTTCCCGGCGCCCCGGCAGGCGGGCCGGTGCTGGAACTGCCGTGGACCGAGCGCGGTGTGGTCCTCTGCGGTGACGGCTGCGGCGACCCGGCGGCGCTGCTGCGCCTCGCCGGGCAGGCGGGCTGGCCGGTCCTCGCCGAGCCCTCGTCCGGGGCGCGGTCCGGGCCGATGAGCCTGGCCGCCTACCCCTACCTGCTCGACTCGCCGGAGTTTGTGGCGGGCCACCGGCCGGACGTCATCGTGTCCGCGGGCCGGCCCGGCCTGTCCCGGGCGCAGCTTGGCTACCTCAAGCCGCCCGCGGGCGCCCCGGCCCGGCACGTGGTGATCGCGCAGGGCCCCGGGCACTGGGCCGACCCGGTGCGCAGCGCCACCGACGTGGCGCCTTCGGTCCGGCTGGCGGGCGGGCCAGGGCCGCGGGCAGGCACGGCGTGGCTGGCCTCCTGGCGCGCGGCCGACGCGGCGGCCCGCGCCGCGGCGGGCGGCGTGCTCGACGACGGCGAGGCGCTGTCCGAGCCGCGGCTCGCGCGCGACCTGGCGGCGGCCCTGCCCGACGGCGCCCTGCTGTGGGCGGCGTCCAGCCTGCCCGTCCGCGACCTGGATCAGCAGATGGCGCCGCGGGCCGGGCTGCGGGTGCTGGCCAGCCGGGGTGCGAGCGGGATCGACGGGCTGGTCTCCGCGGCGGCGGGCGCGGCGCTGGCGCACCAGCGCGCCGGGGGCGGGCCCGCCGTGGCCCTGCTGGGCGACCTGGCGTTCCTGCACGACGCCCCCGGGCTGTTTGCCGGGCCGGGGGAGCCGCGGCCGGACCTGGCCGTGGTCGTGGTGAACAACGACGGCGGCGGGATCTTCTCGCTGCTGGAACAGGCGGAGTTCGGCGGGCCGTTCGAGCGGGTGTTCGGCACCCCGCACGGCGCCGACCTGGGCAGCCTGGCAGCCGCAGCGGGATGCCCGGCCGTCACCGTCGACCGCGCCCGCGACCTGGCGGGCGCGCTGCGCGGCGACGGGATCCGGGTGATCGAGGTGCGCACCAGCCGCGAGGCCGGCGCCGCGCTGCGCCGCAAGCTGCGGGAGGCGTGCACCGCCGCCGCGGCGGCCGCCGGGTGAGACTCAGGCTTCCAGCGCGAACTGGATGACGGCGAACTTGGCCTGCGTCTCGGCAAGCTCGGCCGCGGGATCGGAGCCCGCCACGATGCCGCACCCGGCGAACAGCCTGGCATGGTTGCTGTCCACCTCGGCGCAGCGCAGCGCGATGCCCCATTCCCCGTTGCCGCGCGCGTCTATCCAGCCGACCGGGCCCGCGTACCGGCCGCGGTCCATCGCCTCCAGGTCGCGGATCAGCTCCATCGCCGCCTCGGCCGGGGTGCCGCACACGGCCGGGGTGTAGTGCAGCGCGTCGGCGAGCGCCAGCACGGAATGGTCGCTCGCGGGCTGCCCGCGATCCAGCCGCCCGGTGATCCAGGTGGCGAGGTGCTGCACGTTGGCAAAGCGCATCAGCGACGGGCCGGATTCCACCTCGAGCCGGTCGCACCGGTCGGCGAGCACCGAGCGCACGCCCACCACCGCGTACTCGTGCTCCTCGCGCTCCTTTGCCGAGGCGAGCAGGGCGGCGCCCAGCCTGGCGTCCTCGGCCGGGTCCTGGCCACGCCGGGCGGTGCCGCCGAGCACCAGCGAGCTGATGTCGTCGTCCTGCCGGCGGATCAGCAGTTCCGGGGTGGCGCCGACCAGGTTCGCGCAGGCGAAGGTGTAGCAGTCGGGGTAGCGGTCGGTGAGCCGGCGCAGCATGACCCGGATGTCCAGGTCGCGGGCCGCGGTCGCGTAAAGGTCCCGGGCGAGCACGACCTTGCTGAGCTGGCCGTCGCGGATCCGTTGGACCGCCGTGGCGACCGCGCGCTGCCATTGCGGCGCGGTCAGGCACCCGTCGTGCCACCGGATCTCCGCCGGGGCGGCCAGCTGCGCGGAGAATTGCCCGGCGCCGCCCGGTATCCCGGGCGCCGGGGCTGGCGCGGCCGCCAGGGGCCGGATCGTGGTGAGCCAGGACCTGCCGCCGCGGCGGCCGACGATCGTCTCCGGCACCACCAGCACCGAGCCGTCGGAGGCGGAGTCGAAGGTGAAGCTGCCGAAGGCCACCGGCCCGCTGCCGGGCTCGGCGACCTGGTCATCGATCTCAGCGCCGTCGAACAGCTCGCGGAGCCACTTCTCGCCGGCGGTGAACCTGTCCTCACCCGCGGGCAGCGTGATCCGGGCCGTCTCGCCCCAGCCGGCCAGGCCGTCGCCGTGGCGGATCCAGGCCACGCCCGCCGGTTCCGGCAGCAGGTCGACCAGGTCGCCGGGGTCGGGTATCTCGACGGTGCGCACGGCAAGCCGTTCCGGCGCCCGCGGGCCGGTGTCCTGGGGGAGTGCCACGGCAGACAACTTTACGTGGGCATGAGCACTGTCCTGCGGCAGGGACGGGTGATCCATTGCCTGCCTGCCGAATTCTGCTGTCAGCGGGAAACGCGGCGGGTTTGTGGTAACGTCCCGTCCAGCCGTAACTCTATAAAAACGATCGGATTAAAAGGATGAGCATCCGCACCGCCAGCACGCCCCTGAGCCAGGTCCGGCTGCGGCAGCTGGTCCAAGACCTGGCCGCGCGCGAGAACGAGTGGCTCGGCCTCGTCCGGTACGACCTCAACCGGCGCTGGTACCAGCAGCTGACCTGTGACGACGACCACGAGGTATGGCTGCTGAGCTGGCTGCCCGGGCAGCGGACCGGTTTCCACGACCACGGGGAATCGCTCGGCGCGTTCACGGTGGCGCGCGGCGCCCTGCGAGAGCGGACCGCGCCGGGCCGCCGCCCGGGCCCGTCGGTCCCGGTGCACCAGGGGGAGATGAGATCGTTCGGCCCCTGGTACGTCCACGATGTGATCAATGCCTCAGTGCAGCCGGCCGTCAGCGTGCACGCGTACTCGCCGCCGCTGACGAGC
The DNA here is from genome assembly GCA_963734725.1 of uncultured Actinomycetes bacterium. Taxonomy (GTDB): domain Bacteria; phylum Actinomycetota; class Actinomycetes; order Streptosporangiales; family Streptosporangiaceae; genus DASXKD01. The sequence continues at coordinate 22,789 of CAVTIX010000006.1, read as the reverse complement.
ATGCGGCGCTTCGAGTTCGGCCCTGCGGGGCTGGAGCGGGTCAGCACGGAAACGGCGGGACGGTGGTGACGGGCAGCCGCGGGGGCGCGGCCCGGTCCATCGACGAGATCCTGGGGGAGGCCAGGGCCCGGTTGCGGCGGCTGGGCCCGGAGGAAGCCCGCGCGGCCATGACTTCCGGCGCCGTGCTCGTGGACATCCGCTCGCAGGCCCAGCGCGCCGGGCAGGGCGTCGTGCCCGGTGCGCTGCACCTCGAGCGGAACGTGCTCGAATGGCGGTTCGACCCGCGCTCGCCGGCGCGGCTGCCCCAGGCGAGCTACCTCCTGCGCGTCATCGTGATGTGCGTGGAGGGCTACACCTCCAGCCTGGCGGCGGCGTCGCTGCAGGACCTCGGCATCGCCGGGGCGACCGACCTGGCGGGCGGGTTCCGCGCCTGGCAGCGGGCCGGCCTGCCGGTCCTGGCCGGCCCGGTCGTTCCTGGCCCGGTCGTTCCTGGCTCTGTCGTTCCCGGTTCCGTCGTTCCTGGCCCGGTCGTTCCTGGCTCTGTCGTTCCCGGTTCCGTCGTTCCCGGCCCGGTCGTTCCTGGTTAGAGCAGCGTGAGCTGCTGCGGCGCGGGCTGTACCGGGGCTGCCGCCCGCGCGGCGGGCGGCGCGAAGCGCCGGGCCCGGCCGGTGGGCGCGCCGCGCCCGACGCCATAGCGCCGGGCCAGCGCCCGCACCTGGTCGGCCACCTGCTTCTGGTAGGCCGCCGGTGCGTAGGCGCCGCGGCGGTACAAGGCGCGGTAGCGCGGCGCCAGGTCCGGGTGGGCCTCGCCGAGCCAGTGGAAGAACCACTCCCGCGCCCCCGGGCGCAGGTGCAGCACGATCGGGGTGACCGAGGTGGAGCCGGCTTGCGCGATCTGCCGCACGGTGGCGTCGAGTTGCGCCGGGGAGTCGGACAGGAACGGCACGACTGGGCCCATTAGCACCGCGCAGGGCAGGCCCGCCGCGCTGAACGTGGCGCACACCTCCAGTCGCCGCTGCGGGCTCGGCGTGCCCGGCTCCAGTTCCCGCCACAGCGCGGTGTCCACGCAGCCCACCGACACCGCGAGCCCGACGTCGGTGACCTCCGCCGCCGTGGCGATCAGGTCCAGATCACGCAGGATCAGCGTGCCCTTGGTCAGGATCGAGAACGGGTTGGCGGCGTCGCGCAGCGCGGTGAGGATGCCGGGCATCAGCCGGTAGCGCCCCTCCGCGCGCTGATAGCAGTCCACGTTGGTGCCCATCGCGATGTGCTCGCCGCGCCACTTCGGCGCGGCGAGCTCCTTGCGCACCAGGTCCGGCGCGTTGACCTTGACCACGATCTTGGAGTCGAAGTCGTGGCCGGAGTCCAGGTCAAGGTAGGTGTGCGACTTCCGGGCGAAGCAGTTGTGGCTCACCACGCCGTTGGCGATGAAGTCGCCGGTCCCGGTGGTGATGTCGAACATCGGCAGGTCCAGCCCGAGCGGCTCGATCGCTACCACGTTCAGTCGGGTGCCGCTCTTTATCGCGACGTCGTCGATCGTCCGCTTGCGGGCGATGGCCGGATCGGTCGTGTGGAAGAACCGGAGTGCCTCCCTCAACCCGCCGCGCAGCCGGAGGCAGATCAGGCCGTTTGGTCGGCCACTCGGCTCAGCGGCCACGCCGAAGCCGAGCGCCGCCATGGACGCGATGGTCCAGCCGATGATCGCCCGGTCGGTGTTAGAGATGCGCAGGATGCCCCCGCTGTAGCTGCCCTCTGCATCGAAGATCCCGGCCAGGAACCCCTTCTGCCAATCGGTACTCGGTGAAGTGGGCCAGCGGATCAGCCACTCGATGAACCGGACGTGGTCGCAGCCAGAACTGCGGATCGCCATCATGCGCTGCCGGGTCTGCGTGGCATCGGCGAACATGAACTCGGTCGTGGTAACGCCAACCTGAGACAGGTAGTCACGCGTGCGATTCAAGGCCTCCTCGTCGGTTAGGGCCAGGCGGAACGAGCAGACGCGGGCGCCCCCGCCACCGGTGCGGTGGTAGGCGTACTCCCCGATGTGTCCGTCGCCGCGGATCATGCCGCACAGGTAACCGCGCCGGTAGTCGGGGCAGTCCTTGGGCGGCTCGGCGAACTCGCCGACGCCCATGAGCTTGTTGTTGACGGTCAGGTGCGGCCGCTGGAGCGGGCCCCCACATTCGGTACGGGTGACGTGTTTCCAACCGCGGCCGGTAAGGAAGCGGTGGTCGCCGCTGGCAAGGAGGCGGGTGCCATCCTCCAGCGTGACCCGGTAGGCGGGCTTCACCGTTTCCCAGTGCGCCAGCACCGTGGTGGGGACGTAACGGCGGTAGGCGCCCCGGCGGACCGTGCCGTAGACAGCGTCACCGGCACGCAGGTCCGCTAGTGGCTTGGTCCGGCCGTCGGCCATCAAGACCGGCGTCTGCCCCACCAGGCAGTAGACACAAGAATGGCTACATCCGCGATAGGGATTAATAGTCCAGCGGAACGGGAGCTGGACGGCGTCCGGGACCCGGTTGATGATCGACTTGGCCTGGACCTCGAAGAACGTCATTCCGCGGAAGCCCGGGGTGTCGAAGGTCCGGGTCACCGCGCGCTGCTCGAACAGCATCGGCACAGGTGGCACGGCCGGGTCTCCGTCGGCCGGTGGACCGGTCCGTAGCGCATCCCACCGCATGGGAAAAAACTAGAACACCCGTTCTGGTCAGTCAAACACCAGTTCTAACCTGTGGAAAACGAGGCGCGCGGCCGAACACCGCCGCTATTGGGTATGCCGTACCAGGGTAAAAATCTTTCCAGGGGGGATACCGTGGGAAACAGGCCGGTAAGAGTCACTTGGCCAGCGCTCGCGGGCGCGGGGTGGAGGTGGCGCCCATGGCATTGTCCATGGAGGAGCAGCGCATCCTCGCGGAGATCGAGGACGAGCTGTCGCGCTCGGAACCGGTGCTCGCCGCTTGCCTGAGCATGTTCTCCCGGCCCGGGCGGATGGGGCTGCTCCGCGCGTCGCACGCGCGGCAGCGTTCGCCGCGGCTGCTGGCCGTGGCATCCGTGGTGGCCCTGTTCCTGCTCACCGTGATGCCTGTGGTGATCTATGCGCTTGTCGCGCTGCACGGCGCACCGCAGCGAGGGCCGACGGTTCACTCGCCCGCGCCGCAGGCCGTCAAGAGCGTGCCCCGGTAGCTGGGCGCGGCGGCCTACGATCCGCGCCAGAGCTGCAGCAGGTACTGCTCCAGCCCGTCGAGGGTCCGGCGCGCCTGCTCGAACTCGTCGCTGAGCGGATCGAGCCCGCGCCGGAACAGGTCCTGGTAGCGACGGGTCACCTCGGTCCGGTTCCGGGCGAAGACCCGGACGACATAGTCGCCAACCCCCCCGGCGAGCTTCAGGCTCTCCACCGCCTTGCCCGCGGTGCCCATGTCGATGCTGATGGCGCCGCGCAGGTACAGGACGGCCTTCGCCTCGTCTTCCCACTTCTCGCCGAACGGGGGCGGGGCCGAGTCCCACTCCTCGAGCAGCAATTGCGCGCTGACGATCTCCTGGAGGCTGGCTACCCACATCTGCTCACGGGTGACGCTGATCAGCGTCCCTTCCGGCGCTGCCGGGCCTCCTGGCCCGTCCGGGTCCACGGTGGCATCATGCAGCCGGAACACGCGCCGATCGGGGAAGACGGGTATCTCCAGCCGGAGCAACCTTCGGCTCAAACGTGCCCCCTTACATGCTCTCGCCCTTTCTAGCATGCTCCGTCAGCCGGGCTCAGAGCCGGGTTTCGGGGATTTCACACAAAATGTGATCCTCAGCGCACAAAGTGCCGGAGAGCGGCGGCAGGCCGGTCAGCTGACCCGGGAGCGCACCTCGGCCCAGAGCCGGGCGTAACTGCGGGCCGCCTCGCTGCGCGGCGCAAACGCGGTCACCGGGGCGCGCCGGACAGCCATCTGCTCGATCAGCGACAGGGCCGGTATCGCGGTGGCCGCGACGTCTTTCCGCTCGGCCGGCAGCTGCTCGGCGATTTGCTTGTGCAGCCGCTTGCGACGGTCGATCATCGAGCAGAACGCGAGTATCTCAGGCCGGTGCCCGTCCAGGCCGTCGATGAACTCGGTGAGCTGGTCGAGGGTGCGCACCGACAGCGTGGTGGGGATGATCGGCGCCAGCACCAGGTCCGCGGCGTGCAGGACGGCCTCGGACAGCAGAGAGATGCCCGGCGGGCAGTCCAGGAAGACCATGTCGTAGGAGGCGCGCAGCGGGCGCAGCAGGCGGGCCAGCCGCTGGGTGGGCTTCTTGGTGGCGTCCAGGATGAGGTCGAGGTTGCGGAAGGTGAAGTCGGCCGGGAGCAGGTCGAGCCCTTCGAAGTCGGTGCCCTTGATCGCCTTGTCGAGTTCCCTGCTGCCCCGGATCAGGGCGGCGCCGCCGCCCTTGACCCGCGGGCGGACCCGGTACAGGTAGGTGGCCGCGGACTGCGGGTCCAGGTCGGCGATCAGCACCCGTAGCCCGTCGGCGGCAGCGAGGTGGCTGAGGTTCACCGCGGCAGCGGTCTTGCCGACCCCGCCCTTGATGTTGTAGGTCGCGAGGATCTTCATGAGAGCGCGCCGACGACCAGTGCCCGGAACCGCTCCTCGGCCAGGCTGGCGAATGCCGCGAACCGGCTGGCGAACTCGCCGCGGGCCCGGCGCTCCCGCTGGCCAATGTGCGACGCGAGGTCGCCCATGGCCAGCAGCGCCGTCGCGGGAACTTCTCCGGCGGCGAGCATCTCGGCAGCGATCACCCTGATCTCCTCCTGCTGTACCTGGCAATCTTGGTAGGTGCCCAGGCAGTCCTGCAGGCCTTTCAGCTCACGCACCGCCCGCCGGTGCGTGAGCGGGTCATACAGGGAGGCGAAGAACTCCAGCGAATACCGCAGCTCCTTGCACCGTTTGCGCAGGTCATGAAGGTCTTCTGGGAGAGATTCTGCGGTGATGGCGCTGCCCTGGCGGAGCACTCGCCGGTGCGCACGGCCGATGATCTTGGCAGCGGCCTGCGCCGCGCCCGGGCCTTGCCGCGGTGCCGTGAGGCCGTCGAGCGCGTCGCGCCACGCGGCGACCAGCGCCCGGAAGCGCGCCGAGCGCAGGGCACGAGCCAGCCGGGCCTGCTCGACCGCGCGCCGCTGGGTGAGGTAGCGGTGGAACGGGGCCAGGTCATCCGGGCTGGCCGAGGTCAGCTCGGCGGCACCGGCGGCGAAGGTCAGCAGGTGGACGTCGAGATCGCGAGTGGGCGTAGTCAGATCTCCCAGCCATTTGAACGCGGGCCGGTACTGGCTGGCCAGGCCAGCCGGCAGCAGGCCGGCGCCCAGCTTCAGCGCCGTCCTGGTCCGCCGTACCGAGACGCGCAGGTCGTGCAGGAACTCGGTGTCGATGTCGCGCACCGTGCCCCAGACGTTCGCCTCGAGGGTGTCGAGCAGCCGCCGCAGCACTGCGGCCAGCGCCAGGCGGCCAGGCATGGTGGCGCTGAGCGCTACATCGACCTTGTTCGTGTACTCACCGGGGGCCAGGCCACCGGTGGCAAGGACCGCGTCCAGCGGGGGCAGCCCGTCGGGGAGCACGCCCGGCTGGGCGGTCAGGCACCGGGCGATCCGATCGGCCTGCCCCTGGTAACCGCGGACGGCGGTAACCGAGAGCCGCGGTGGCAGGTCAGCGGCGGCCGGCGTGGCCGCGTGCAGGTGCTCCACGGTGAGCCAGGCCACGGTCTTGCCGTCGTCGTTGCACAGCCGGAACTCCGACACGCTGCTCGCGGCCTTCGCCGCGGGCAGCAGGGCGCGAACCTCGGTCAGGCCCTTGAGCCGGTCCCGGAGCGGGCCGCTGGGCAGCGCCTCGGCGAGGGCGGGCCAGCGGGCGCCGTTCGCCGCGGCGGTGATCCGCTCGCCGGTCATGCCGGACAGGATCAGTTCGGCCGGGCCGCGCCCGGTCACTGACTCCAGGGTCAGCCCGGCCCGGTGCAGCCGCCAGTCGAAGGTGTCGAGCCAGGTACGGTGCTGCGTCCGGGTTCTGCGGGCGGGCACCACGGAGTACCGGGGCGCCAGCGCCTCCCGGACTACCTCCGGTATCTGCTGTTCACCGTTCATATACGCAAAGTTGTGGAGGTCGGCACTCACCGTTAACCTCCGCCCGAGTCTTCCGCGTTGTGGCCGCCCGCGGAATGGCTGAGGACACAGCATCGGGCCGGCCGGTCCCGCTGGCGCAAGTCTAAGTCCACCGCACCACCCGTCATAGCAGGGTTTACCCGATGTGCGGCATTCGGGCAGGCGCACGGCCGGCTGGAAGAGCCCGTGGTGCACTAGTCTGCGTGCGTGAACTCGGCGGACTGGGCGTCGGTCGCCTCGCTGGCGACGGCTCTCGGCACGCTCGTGCTCGCGGTGGCGACGTTCGCCTCGGTCCGGTCCGCGAACCGGACCGCCCGCGCTGCGGAGCAATCCCTGCAGGCGGGATTGCGCCCGCTGCTGCTGGCGTCCCGGCTGCAGGACGACCCGCAGAAGGTGATGTTCGTCGACGGCAAGTGGGTCCAGGTGCCCGGCGGCCGCGCCTCGGTTCTGGCCGAAGAGAGGGTGATCTACTTGGCCATGTCCGTGCGTAACGTGGGCCGCGGCATCGCCGTGGTGCACGGCTGGCACTTCTACCCGGACTGGGGGCCCGGCGTGCCCGATCCGGTCCTCGAGGAGTTCCACCGGCAGAGCCGGGACTTGTACGTGCCCCCGGGGGATATCGGCTTCTGGCAGGCGGCCTTCCGTGACGAAGCCGATCCTCAGTACGACGACGCCTGCAAGGCGGTCACGTCCAAGAGCCAGCTGACCGTTGACATCCTCTACGGCGACGCCGACGGCGGCCAGCGGACTGTCACCAGGTTCGGCCTCCAGCCGAGGCAGGACGAGACCTGGCTGGTCTCGGTGAACCGGCACTGGAACATCGACCGGCCGGACCCGCGGTGACGCCGATGCTCAATGACCCGTTCGCCCGGCTGGAAGGCCCGCTGGCCGACGCCACCCGGATGCGCCTTGCGGTCGTGGAGAACCGCCTGCTGACCCCGTCCATGCAGCGGGTGGTGCTGACCGCGCCGGAACTCGCCGGTTTCACCTACCGGCCCGGCCAGGACATCATGCTGATGGTCGCGGTCGACGGCGACCGCCCGGTGCGCCGCCGGTACACCATCCGGGACGCCGACCCGGCGCGGCGCCAGCTCACCCTGGGCATCGTCCGCCACGACGGCGGTCCCGGCGAGCGCTGGGTCGCCACGGCGCGGCCCGGGGACGAGGTCGAGGGAATCGGCCCGCGCGGCAAGATCTTTCCCGCCACCGGCGCCGCCTGGCACCTGTTCGCCGGGGACTTCTCCGCGCTGCCCGCGTTCTTCGCCATGGCCGGCTCCTTGCCCGCGGCAGCGCCTGCCACGGTCATCCTGGAGGTGCCCGGTCCCGGCGACCAGCAGGAGCTGGCTGGCAAGGCGGATGTGCGAGTGATCTGGGTGCACCGCGGCGGCCGTCGGGCCGGTGACCCATCGGCCCTGTCCCGCGCGGTCGCGGAGGCACCGCTGCCACCGCAGGCCGGGCACGCCTACCTGGCCGGTGAGGCCCGCCTGGTGCTGGCGCTGCGCGAGGCCCTGGCGGCACGCGGGCTCGACGGCGACCAGGTGTCGCCCAAGGCCTACTGGGGACTGGGAAAGGCCAACGCCGCGCACGGCGAGCCCGCCCGGGACGGCTAGGCAGGACATGTCCCATAGATCATTCAGCCTGCTGCGCGTCCGCCGGACGGGCGCCTCGCAGCGTCGTCGTCGCCCATAGCTCCGCTATGGGCTGCTCCTCTGCCTTGCGATCCCCACCCGCCCCCCATCCCCCTTCATGGCGGCCGCTCGCGACGGCATAGATCTACGAGACACACCCTGGGTCAGAACGGGGTGCCGGCCAGCCAGCCGTCGAACAGCTCCCGGTCCCCGAGGACCTGCACCGCCGGGTCGTCCGGCGGCAGCCGGCGCAGCAGCACCAGCAGCACGTCCGACGCAGGGCCGCGCAGCGCCATGTCCCCCTGGCCGTGGCCGGTCTCCACGGCAACCCCGCCGCGCCCGCCACGAATCAGCCACTCGCCGGCGACTCCCTCGTCGGTGACGTGGAAGTGCACGACCTTGCCCTCCGGCACGGGCGAGGGGCGCTCGGGCTGTTCCCCGGCCCGGACGGTGGGCAGGAAACCGAGCCATTCGGCGATGCCGTCGGCGGCGATCACCGGGTCGATCACCGGCCGCGTGCCGACGGCAATCTCGCCGTCGGCACGGTGCACGGCGGTCTCGTGGGCCATCCGGCGCGCCCAGTAGCTGGCCGGGCCGGGGCCGAGGTGCGTCCATACCGGGCCGCCGCCGGTGCTTACCGTCTCGGCGAGCCGGGCCGCGCCGTCGCGGAGCCAGGCCGGCTGCGCGGCCGGATCGTCAGGCAGCCGTCCGTCCGGCACCTCGCGGAACGGCATGGGCTCGGCCGCCCGGGTGGCAACGATCGCGGCAGCCCACCGGTGCGCCCGCCCGACGTGGGTGATCAGCTGCCGCAAGGTCCAGTCCGGGCAGGTGGGCACCTGGGTGGTCAGGTCAGCGGTGGCAGCGATCTCGGCTAGCGTGCCCGCGCTGCGTTGTACCTCGGCGAGCAGTAGGTCGGTGGAGGTCAGTGTCGGTCCTGCCCGTTCTGGTCGCGGCGCTGGCGGCCCTGGCGCCGGGGAGCTCAGCGGCACCCGCAGGCGCCGCCGCAGCAGCCGCCGCCCCCGCCGCTTGGCTCGGTCCTGGCAGCCCCCGACCGGCCGCCCACCGACACCGTGGAGAGCAGTTTCACTGTGTCGTCGTGCCCTTGCGGGCACTGGGCCGGGGCGGAGGCCTCCGCCATGGGCCGACTGCGCTCGAAGGTCGCGCCGCATGCGCGGCAGCGGTACTCATACCGTGGCACGCGAGAAGCCTACGTCACACCTCTGCCGCGGGGGAGGGTCGGCGCGGGGCTTCCTGCCCGCGCGGCCCGCCCGTTCGCTACGGCCTGTCCCTCGGGCACGGTGCCGTCGGCCAGCCCGGGCCGGGCGGCCGCGCCCGGAGCCGGCGGGGCCGTGCTGGCCGGTGCGTCCTCGTAGTAGAACTGGCCGCCGCGCAGCAGCGAGACCAGGGCGCCGACGGCCGACATCAGGGCCGCCGCGGTGAAGACGATGATCAGGCCGTGGTGGAACGGCCCGGAGATCAGGTGCGGGAAGAACTGGTTTCCGGTGAGCACCGCCACGTTGTGCCGCGGCAGCTGGGCCAGCACTCCGGAATGGGCAAGCAGGTGCTGCACCGGGTTGAAGCCCAGCAGCGCCGCGAACACGGTGCTCACCGGCGGGAGGTGGCTGACCTGCGTGGCCACCCCGAGCGGCACCCCCTGGGCGTGCAGTCCGGCGGACAAGGCCCGGGGCAGCGTGGCGGCCAGGCCCGCGATCATCAGTGAGAAGAAGATCCCGATCGACAGGGACATGCCCGAGTTCTGGAACGTCGAGCGCATGCCCGAGGCGGCCCCCCGGTGCCGGGCCGGGACGCTGCTCATGATGGCCGAGGTGTTGGGCGAGGCGAACAGCCCGGATCCGATGCCGTTGAACGTGATGATCAAGGCGAAAGCCCAGTACGGGAAGTTCACCGGGAGCAGCATGAGGCCGACGAACGCGCACGCCGCCACCAGCAGCCCGGCGGTCGCGAACGGGCGGGGGCCGAAGCGGTCGGACAGGTACCCCGACACCGGCCCGGCGAGCAGGAACCCGGCGGTCAGGGGCAGCATGTAGATGCCCGCCCAGAGCGGGGTGACCTCGAACGGGTACCCGTGCAGCGGCAGCCAGATCCCGGCCAGCCAGATCACCAGCATGAACTGCAGCCCGCCGCGGGCGATCGAGCCGAGCAGGCTGGCCGCGTTGCCCGCCGCGAAGGCCCGGATCTTGAACAGCCGCATCCGGAACATCGGCTCGGGGATCTTCGTCTCGAGCAGGCCGAACGTGATCAGCAGCAGCGCGCCGAGCACGAGGCCGCCCAGCACCCACGGGTTGGTCCAGCCGGTGGGGTGCCCGCCGTGCGGCTGGATCCCGTAGGTGATCGACATGAGCAGTATGCCGGCCCCCAGCGCGAAGGTGATGTTGCCCGGCCAGTCGATCTTCGCGCGCCGTGTGGTGGAGATCTCCCGCAGGCTCCGGTAGGACCACACCGTGCCGAATATGCCGATCGGCACGTTCACCCAGAACACCAGACGCCAGTCCACCGCGGCGAGCAGCCCGCCGAGCAGCAGCCCGACGAACTGGCCGGAGATACCGGCGATCTGGTTGATGCCCAGCGCCATGCCGCGCTGCCGGGCGGGGAAGGCGTCGGTGAGGATCGCGGCCGAGTTCGCCATCAGCATCGACCCGCCGAACGCCTGCACCATCCGGAAGCCGATGAGCCACAGCGCGCCGCTGGCCCCGGTGAACGGATCCAGTGAAAGCGCGATCGAGGCCAGGGTGAACACTACGAAGCCGAGGTTGTAGATGCGCACCCGGCCGTATATGTCGCCCAGCCGGCCCAGGCTGACCACCAGCACCGCGGTGACCAGCAGGTACCCCATGATCATCCAGAGCAGGTAGCTCACGTTGTGCGGATCGAGGGGGTCGAGGCCGATGCCGCGGAAGATCGCCGGCAGCGAGATGATCACGATCGACGCGTCGATGGTGGCCATGGTCATGCTGAGCGTCGTGTTGGACAGGGCCACCCACTTGTAGCGGCCGCCCGGCCCGTGCCCGTTGGCCGCTTCCCGCGCCAGCTCGTTACCCGCAGCCCGGGCCTGGTTCACCACCTGCCGTTGATTCTCAGCATCCCGCACATGACGCAAGCCTACCCAGAATTACTTGCTTAACCGCAACTACTTACTGGGGATCCCAGGCGGTGCAGTCAGGCCAGGCCCTGGGCCAGCCCGATGAGCCGGTCGAGGACGCTGCCCTCGCTCACCCGCAGGCCGTCGTGCTCGTACTCGCTCGTGACCCAGGCTCGCAGGCCCTGGACCGCCTCGGCGGTGGGCAGCGATAGCTCGCGCGGGACGTACATGTCGTCGAAATAGACGGCGGCGGCGGCGGGCACCTCGTTGGCGGCCAGCTGGGAGGGGTCGTAGAGGGCGGGCCAGTCCTCGTGCTCGGCGAGCAGGTCCGCGGCCGTCTGGAACGAGCGCAGGACCGGGTCGCGGCTGAACATCCAGGGGTAGATCATCTCGCCGGTGAACAGGAGCGGGCGCTCGCCGTCAAGAGCGGGGCCGGGATCGAACTCACCGAACTCGGCCAGGATGCGCTGGGCCGACCAGCGGGTCGCGGCGCCCTGGGCGTAGCAGGGCTCGTGCAGCGCTGCGTAGAGCGGCCCGGCGGCGAACGTCAGTTGGCGGTAGACGTCGTGCAGGAAAGCGTCGCTGAACTGATCCCCGGCGAACGCGCCTTCCAGCAGGTAGTGCAGTTCGTCGCTGCCGGTGCTCATGCCCAGCCCGTGGCCGAGCGACTGAAACGCCGCCACGGTGAGCTGAGACCCGTCGGGGAGCAGCACCCGGGATTCCTGCAGCCGGCGGGCTATCTGCCGGGCCTGGTCCACGTCGCCGGGGTAGCGGGCGTAGTGCGCCAGCGTCTTCGCGCGCACCCGCGGGTACGTGGCCCGGTAGACGTCGTCGGCGGTGGCCGTCAGCCCGGGCAGGCCACCGGTGACGAACGCCTCGCGGAGCCCTTCCGGCGCCTTGGACAGGTAGGTCACCACGCAGAAGCCGCCGAAGCTCTGGCCGAGCACGGCCCACGGCTCGCCCCCGGTCAGCCTGCGGCGGATGAGCTCGGCGTCGGCGACGATCGCGTCGGCCCGGAACAACGACAGGTACCGGGCCTGATCGCGCGCGCTGCCCCGGGCTGCGATGGCGTGCCGGGTGACCGGCGTGGACCGGGCGGTGCCGCGCTGGTCCAGCAGGAGCACCCGGTAGCTGGACAGCGCACGGTCGAGCCAGGAGGACCGGCCGGAGAGCCGCGGACTGCCGAACCCGGGGCCACCCTGCAAGAACAGCAGCCAGGGCAGGTCCGCCGGGGCTTCCCCGGCCGGGGCCACCTCCCGGGCGAAGACCTCAATCTGCTCGCCGCCGGGATCGTCGTGGTCGAGCGGCACGGCGAAGGTGTGGTCGGTGAGCACAGCCCCTGGCTGGCGGTAGGACGGCACGGAACGACACCGTACGCGACCGGGACGGCGCTTGCCCCCTGGTCATCAGTTCAGGAAGTAGCTGCTTCCGCCGCTGTCGGGGTTGGTGACCTGAGCCACCACCGATACCTGGCCGGCGTGGGCGAACCGCAGCGTCAGCGTGATGTCCTTGCCGCCGCGCATCGGGCCGGCGCCGGTGATCAGCATGTACACGCCGTTGGGGCGCATCGCCATGGTGGTGTGCGCCGGAATGCGGACCGAGGTGACCGTGCCCATGGCCGAGGCGCCCGGGCCGCGGGCCACCCGGAAGGTGACCCGGCCGCCGGCGCTGGTGCGGGCCGCCACCAGCCGGTCGGCGGCGCCGTTGTTGCGGATCACGACGTAGGCGACCGTGGCGCCGGGCGTCTGCGGCACGGGGACGTAGGCGGTGGAGAGTTCGATCGACGGGCTGGCGCCCGCGCGCACGGCGCAGCCGGACAGGCCGGCCACCGCCGCCATGGCGACGGCGGCCACGGCAGCGCCGCGCCGGGCCGGGGCGTCTCGCATCTGTCCTGCCTCTGCTCGCAGTTGGCGTCCACCATAGTCCCGCCGGGGAGTTCCGCCCCGCGGCTGACTGGCCGGTTCCGCCGAGCGGCCGATCCGCCCGGCCGCGGCCGCGCCGTACGATCGGGTCGTGACAAGGCTGGCGGCGCGGGTGACCGGGTTCCCGCAGGGGCTCGCGGCGCGAGTGGCCGCGCTCCCGCCGCGGCAGCAAGAGCGCGTCCAGGATGCGGTGCTCGCGGTGGCGCTGGCCGGCGTCAACGTGGTCTCGGTGCTGCCCTACCACGGGCAGTTGCACCCGCTGTGGCTCGCCCTGGCGCTGCTCGCCGCCCAGGGGATCCCGCTTGCCTGGCGCCGGCGCTGGCCGGTCCCGGTCCTGATCATCATCGCCGCCGCGAGGGTCGCCTACGACCAGATCGGCTTCGGGTTCGCGCCGCTGCCGCTCGGGCCCGCGATCGCCGTCTACACCGTGGTGGACCGCCGCGGCCCCGTGTGGCGCTGGCTGACCTTCGCCGGAGTGGCGACCGGCATTGCCATCTCCGAGTCCGCGCCCGGGCACAACGAGCCCTATGACGCCATCTTCCAGGCGATGATCTTCGCGACCGCGTGGGCGGCCGGCGTGCTCAGCAGGGCCAAGCGCGCGAACCTGGCAGCGGCGGAAAGCCGCGCTGAGCGCGCCGAGGCCGAGCTTGACCGGCATGCCACCCGGGAGGCCGCGGCGGAGCGTGCCAGGATCGCGCGTGAGCTGCACGATGTCGTGGCGCATCACGTCAGCCTGATGGCGGTGCAGGCGGAGGCGGCGACGTCGCTGCTGCCGGACAAGCCCGCGCAGGCGCGGCGGTCGGTCGAGATCATCGGTGACACCGCGCGCCTGGCGCTGACCGAGCTGCGCCGGTTGCTTGGCGTGCTGCGCGGTCCGTCCGAGCGGCTGGAGACGGCGCCGTCGGTGTCGCTCGGCGAGATCGGCGGCGTGCTCGACCAGGTGCGCGGCGCCGGGCTGCCGGTCGAGCTGGAGGTCGTGGGCACGCCGGGGCCGCTGGCGCCCGGCGTCGACCTGACCGCGTACCGCATCGTCCAGGAGGCGCTGACCAACACCATCCGGCACGCCCGGGCGAGCCGGGCGCACGTCACCCTCTGCTACGAGCCCGGGTACATCACCGTCAGCGTCACCGACTCCGGGCCGCGCCGGGACGGGCTGAACGGCCGCGCCGTCCCCGGGCCACTGCTCGCCGGGTCGGGCCTCGGCCTGGCCGGCATCGCCGAGCGGGTGGCTTCCTGCGGCGGGAACCTCACCGTCGGCCCGACCCCGGCCGGTGGCTTCGCCGTGACCGCCCGGCTGCCGGCCCGATGACCGCCCTGGGCCCGCCCGCGCCGATCCGGGTGCTCGTCGTGGACGACCAGGAGCTGGTCCGCTCCGGGTTCTGCGTCATCCTCGACGCCGCCGAGGGCATCACCGTGGTGGGCGAGGCCGCCAACGGCGAGGCGGCGGTGTCACAGGTGGCCGCGCACGAGCCGGACGTGGTGCTGATGGACATCCGGATGCCGGGGATGGACGGGCTGGAGGCGACGCGGCTGATCACCAGCGGCGCACCGGCCGCGCGCCCTGCTGGCTCTGGCCCCGCCACCCCGCACTCTGCTGGCTCTGGCCCCGCCACCCCGCACTCTGCTGGCTCTGGCCCCGCCACCCCGCACTCTGCTGGCTCTGGCCCCGCCACCCCGCCCAAAGTGGTCATGCTCACCACGTTCGACCTCGACGACTATGTCTACGAGGCGCTACGCGCCGGTGCTAGCGGGTTCTTGCTGAAGGACTCGCCGCGGCACGACCTGATCGCCGCGGTCCGCGCCGCCGCCGCGGGCGACGCGCTGCTCGCGCCGTCAGTGACCCGCCGGCTCATCGAGGCGTTCGCCCGCCGCCCGCCGGAGACGTCCCCGTCGCCCTCCCAGCTGGCCTCGCTGACCGCCAGGGAGCGTGACGTGCTGCTGCTGCTCGCCCGGGGCCGGAGCAACGCCGAGATCGCGGCGGTGCTCTTCGTGAGCGAGGCGACCGTCAAAACTCACGTCGGCAACCTGCTGGCCAAGCTGGGCCTGCGCGACCGCGTGCAGGCGGTGATCCTGGCCTACGAGACCGGCATCGTGGTCCCCGGCGCGCCGCCGGACTGAGCCCTGGCTGACGGTCAGGCCAGCACCAGGCGCCAGTCCTGGCCGACCAGGTCGCGGCCGAAGCTGTGGTGCGGGTCCTCGCGGACCAGCTCGAACCCGGCCCGCTGGTAGATCCGGCGGGCGGCATGGAGCACGTCGTTGGTCCACAGCACGATGTCCCGGTACCCGGCCCGCCGGGCGAAGGCCAGGCACTCGGTGACCAGCCGCTCGCCGATGCCCATGCCGCGCGCGGACGGCTCGACCAGCAGCAGCCGCAGTTGCGCGGTCTGGTCGCTGTTGCGCATGCAGAACACGCAGCCGACGGGCTCGCCGCGCAGCTCGGCGATCCACGCCGCCTCGCCGGTGGGGTCGGCGCGGGCGGCGTAGTCCGCGACGATCCGCGCGACGAGCGCCTCGTAGGTCCCGTCCCAGCCGTGCTCCGCCGCGTACAGCGCGGCGTTGCGCTGTATCACCCAGCCCAGGTCGCCGGGGGCGGGCGGGCGGAGCACCACGGTGGCGGGCGCGGCCGCGTCGCCAAGCACTTCCCTGATGCCGGCCATGGCCGCGGTGAGCCGGGACCTGCGGCCGGCCGGGATCGGCGCGAGCAGCCCGCGGATCTGGTCGCTGGACAACGCGTCGAGCTTGCCGAACACGGCCCGGCCGGCCTGGGTCAGGCCGATGACCTGGCGGCGGGCGTCGCCGGCGGAGCGGGACTTGCGCACCAGGCCGTCCGCCTCGAACCTGGCCAGGATCCGGCTCAGGTAGCCGGGGTCGAGATCCAGCCAGCGGCGCATCGCCGCCACCTCCACCTCGTCCTGGCGGGCCAGCTCGAAGATGATCCTCGCCTCGGTCAGCGAGTATGGCGTGTCCAGCAGCCCTTCCCGCAGCAGCCCGAGCACGCTGGTGTAGAAGCGGTTGAACTCGCGCACCGCCGCAACGTCGCCGTCGGACACCGGCGGTGCCTCAGGAGTCGTTGACTGAGTCAGAGAATTACTTGACATAGGCAACAGTATTGGCCGCGAGCGTCGGCAAGGCAAGAGGAAACCGCGTCGTGATCATGGGGATCTGGCCGTCCCACCGGCGGCACTTCCATGATCACGGACGATGCCCGCCGCGGAAAACGCAGGGAATCGTCCGCGATCATGAAATCCGGGTGGTCCACTCTTCCACCAGGCGAGGGGGTCTTCGGATTTGCTCTGCCACCCCCTACGGCCAGATCCCCATGATCATCGCCAGGCGCGGCGGGCCGGGCTCAGCCGCGGGCGGCCGGTCAGCGCGGCCCGGTCAGCCGCGGATGATCGCGGTGCCCATCAGGCCCAGCGGTGGCGAGCCCAGGCCGAGCAGGGCGGCGTGGAACCGGCTCAGGGTGAAGCCCGCGCCCCACTGCTGGCGCGCCTCGTCCCGCAGCTTCATGATCTCCAGCTTGCCCCAGGTGTACCGGCCGTAGGTCGGGTCGAACGTGGCGCGGCGGGCCTCGGACAGCGCGGCTGGCCCGGACAGGTGCGTGTCGGCCTCGAACCGCGCGGCGCCCTCAGCGACGGTCATCCCCGCCGAGTGGACGCCGATCGCGCACGCCAGCCGGGTGATCCGCACCAGCGCTTCCAGCCACACGCCGACCGCGAACCGCGGGTCGCCGGCGGCGAAGCCTTCCTCCACGCACAGTTCCTCGGCGTAGTGCGCCCAGCCTTCGACGAACGCGCTGGAGTGCAGGGTCCGCCGGACCGGGGTGGGCGCATGCCGCAGCGCCCGGCCGTGCGAGAAGTGGCCCGGCGCGACTTCGTGCACGGTGATCCCGGGCAGCGTCGTCGCGCTGAAGACCTCCAGCCACTCATCCTGCTCGTGCTGCGGCCAGGACGGGTCCGGCGGGGTGATGTGGTACCAGGACGGGCCCTCCGGCTCGCCCGGCGCCGCGGGCGACATCATCGCCATCCCCCACCGCCGCGACTCCGGCGCCAGGCCGACCAGGCACTCGCCGTCGTGGTAAGGGACCAGGTCGTGTGCCCTAGTGAACGCGATCGCCTGCTCGGTCCAGTGCCGCGCCGCGTCCAGCACGCCGTCGGGCCCCGGGTGATCGCGGACCAGTTCCCGCGCCACCGTCAGGGCGGGCCGGCCGGGGTCGATCTGCGCGCAGCTTTCGGCCAGCCGCGCGGCCAGCCGGTCCCGCTCGGCGTCGGCCTGCCCGGCGAGCTTGCCCAGGTCCACCTCGATTCGCTCGGCGCTGCTCATCAGCGCGGCTAGCGCAGGGCCGCCCAGCGCCGGGTCGGGATCCCCGCTGACGGCGGCCTGCTCGATGTGGGCAGCCAGCCTGGCGTGCGCGGCCCGGGCGGCTTCGGCGATCCCGGCTGGCGCGCTGGCCGGGATGCCGGCGCCCAGGCCGGCGATCCCGGCGGCCAGAGCCTCGGCGACCGGGGCGCTGACCCGGTCCAGCGCGGTCACGGCGTTGTCGACCGCCTGGGGCCAGGCGGCCAGCTGCGCCTGTTTGGCGTGATCCCGGTCTTCGGCCGGGGCATAGTCCCGGTCGTAGGCGGCTAGGTCCAGCGCGCTCAGGTGCGGCAGCGGGTTGCGCCGGTACAGCTCCAGGTCACCGAACTCGACACGGGCGCGGTTCTCGAACGCCGCGAGGTGCGCCTCGTCGTGCGCGTCGTCGAGGGCTTCGCCCGCGCCGGGCCCCTCGGCCAGCCGGGCCAGCCCTTGGCGCACCCCGGCGGGCGACAGGTCCTGGATGACGCCGTCGTACTCGTGCCGCCCGCTGTACTCGCGGACTTCGGCGATATCGAGGTCGCACACCGCGCGCAGCCGCGGAGACAGGTCGTTCATGACCCGACGCTATCGTGTCCGGCCCCCCGAGTGGTCAGATAGAGCGGTCGGCAGAAAGGCGGGACAGATGATGCCCCAAGGGTCCACGTTCACCACCCGGCCGCAGCTCGCGGGCACGTTCGGCATGGTGGCCTCGACCCACTGGCTGGCCTCGGCGGCCGGCATGGCCGTCCTGGAGCAAGGCGGCAACGCCTTCGACGCGGCGGTGGCGGCCGGCCTGGTGCTGCAGGTGGTCGAGCCCCACATGTGCGGCCCGGCCGGCGAGGCGCCGGTGATCGGCTTCGACGCTCGCGACGGCGAGGTTTTCGTGCTGAACGGACAGGGCGCTGCCCCCCAGGCCGCCACGATCAAGGCGTTCGGGGAACTCGGCCTGGACCTGGTCCCGGGGAACGGGCTCCTCGCCGCGTGCGTCCCGGCCGCGTTCAGCACCTGGATGCTGCTGCTGGCCGCGCACGGCACCCTCCGGCTGCGCGAGGTTATGCAGTACGCCATCGGCTACGCGGCGGGCGGGCACCCGGTGTCGCCCGGGCTAAGCTCCGCCATCGGGTCGGCGGCCGGCGTGTTCACCGGGCACTGGCCCACCTCGGCCGAGATCTACCTGCGCGGCGGAGCTCCGCCGGCCCCGGGGTCTCGTTATGCAAATCCTGTTCTCGCCGGCGCCTACCAGCGGATTCTCAATGAGGCGGAGGCGGCGGGAAGCGGCAGGGAAGCGCAGATCGAAGCGGCGCGGCGGGCCTTCTACGAAGGATTCGTGGCCGAGGCGATCGGCGGCTACCTGGCCCGGGCGAGCGTCATGGACGGCACCGGAGAGCGGCACGCGGGCCTGCTCGCCGCCGGCGACCTGGCGTCCTGGCGGGCCAGCGCCGAGCCGCCGGCCACCGCCGGCTACGCCGGGCTGACCGTGTGCAAGACCGGCCCTTGGGGGCAGGGGCCGGTGTTCCTGCAGCAACTGCGCCTGCTGACCGGCCTCGGGCTGGGCGACATGGCGCCCGGTGGCGTGGACCACATCCACACCGTGGTGGAGTGCGCCAAGCTCGCCTTCGCCGACCGGGAGGCCTGGTACGGCGATCCCGGCTTCACCGAGGTCCCGCTGGCGGACCTGCTGTCGCCGCAGTACGCCGCGCAGCGCCGGGCCTTGGTGGGCCGGTCCGCCTCGCGTGACCTGCGCCCCGGCAGCCCCGGCGGGGCACAGCCCCGGCTGCCGGGATTCGTCACCGGCCCGCGGCGGCCCGCCCTCGCCGGCATCTGGTCGGGCGAGCCCACGCTCGCGCATAGCGGCGACACTTGTCATGTCGACGCCGCCGACCGGTTCGGCAACCTGGTGGCGGCCACGCCGAGCGGTGGCTGGCTGCAGAGCTCGCCGGTGATCCCCGGGCTGGGGTTCTGCCTGGGCACCCGGGCGCAGATGTTCACCCTGACCCCGGGCCTGCCTAACAGCCTGGCGCCGGGCAAGCGGCCGCGGACCACGCTGTCGCCGGGGCTGGCGATGCGCGGCGGTGAGCCGTACCTGGCGTTCGGCACCCCGGGCGGGGACCAGCAGGATCAGTGGGCGCTGTCGTTCTTCCTCAACCACGTGCAGTTCGGGATGAACCTGCAGGAGGCCATCGACGCCCCCGCGTTCCACACCCGACACTTCCCGTCGTCGTTCTGGCCGCGGGAGTCCTTCCCGGCGGCGGTCGACCTGGAGGAGCGGGCCGGCTCTCGTGTGATCGAGGGGCTGCGCGCCCGGGGGCACGAGGTCACGGTGGCGCCGGCGTGGTCCCTGGGCCGGGTCAGCGCGGTCGCCAGGGACGGCGGGATGCTCTACGCCGCGGCGAACGCACGGGGGATGCAAGGCTACGCCGTAGGTCGGTGAGCGCGGCGTGCAGCGCACGCTGCTCCGCCTATCGCACGGGGGATGCAAGGCTACGCCGTAGGTCGGTGAGCGCGGCGTGCAGCGCACGCTGCTCCGCCTATCGCACGGGGGGATGCAGGGCTAGGCGGCCGGGCGGTGGCGGCCGCTAGGCCGCCGGGTAGTTCCAGGGGGGTCGCCCCTCCGGGCCAGCAGGGGCCGCGCTGACCAAGCCGGCCTGAAAGGCCAAGATGACCAGGTGCACCCGGTCGCGCGCGTTCAGCTTGGTCAGCAGGTGCCCGACGTGGGTCTTGGCGGTCGCCTCGCTGATGCACAGCCTGACAGCGATCTCGGAGTTGGACAGGCCGGAGGCGATCAGCGCGAGCACCTCGCGCTCTCGCCCGGTGATCCCAGCCAGGGCCGGCGCCGGCGCCCAGACTGCAGCCCGCGCCGGGTGGGGCGCGGCGGCCCGGGCCTGCGGCACCGGGCGGCGGGTGAACTCCTCGACGAGCCGCCGGGTGACGCTCGGGGCGAGCAGGGCGTCGCCGGCCGCGATGACCCGGATCGCGCTGACCAGTTCGGCGGGCTCGGTGCTCTTCAGCAAGAACCCGCTGGCGCCCGCGTGCAGCGCCGCGTACACGTACTCGTCCAGGTCGAACGTGGTCAGGATGAGCACCCGGGTGGCGGAGTCGCCGGCCAGCCCGGTGATCTGCCGGGTGGCCTCGATGCCGTCGAGTTCCGGCATCCGCACATCCATCAGCACCACGTCGGGCCGGGTCCGGCGGGTCACCGCGACCGCCTCCGCGCCGGTGCCGGCCTCGCCGACCACGGTCAGGCCGGGGGTGGCGTTCACGATGCCGCAGAACCCGGCCCGGACGAGCGCCTGGTCGTCGGCGACGACGATGCGCAAGTTCACCCGGCCGCCCCGGGGATCGCCTGCCGGGGGAGTTCCTGGCCGGAGAGCGCCGGGAGCGGGAACCGGGCGGCCACGCGGAACCCGCGCCTGGGCAGCGGCCCGGCGCTGAACTCACCGCTGCACAGGCTTACCCGCTCCCGCATGCCGAGGATCCCGTGGCCGGTGCCGTTCGGCTCGCGCGCCGCCAGGGACCAGTCCCGCCCCGCAGCGGGCCCAGCGCCGTGATCGGTGATCTCTACCGACAGGCCGGTGTCCTCGTACCCCACGCCGACCCGGCACGAGCTGGCGCCGGAGTGCTTGACCACGTTGGTCAGCGCCTCCTGGACAATGCGGAACGCCGACTGGTCGATCGCCGCCGGGATGTCCCGGTGTTCCCCGGTCTTGGTCACGTTCACCCGCACGCCCGCGCCCGCGGTGGTCGACACCAGCCGGTCCAGGTCGGCCAGGCCGGGGGCGGGCGCGAGCTGCAACTGCCGTACCGGCGCCTGGCCGTCGGCCGGCTGGCCGGTGCGGGGCTGGCTGTCGGCCGGCTGGCCGGCGCCGTCCTGGCGGAGCACGCCGAGCAGCCGCTGCATGTCGGCGAGCGCTTCCCTGGTGACGTGCTGGATGGCGCCGAGCGCCTCCCGCGCCTGCGCGGGCTCGTGGTCGAAGACGTACTCGCCGAAGCCGGCCTGCACCGCGACCACCGTCATGCTGTGCGCTACCACGTCGTGCAGTTCCCTGGCGATCCGCAGCCGTTCCTCGGTCACCGCCGCGGTGGCCACCTGCTCACGCACCCGGGCGGTGTAGGAGCGGCGCTGCTGCGCGCTGATGCCGATCATCCAGACGATGATCAGGATCAGCGCCACGCCGGTCGCCGGGCCCGAGCCGCGGCCGCTGAAGCTCATAATGAGCCCCTGGACGAGGAGCAGCGCAAGGGACGCGGTGAGCGCGGTGATCGCGACCCGCCGCTTGCACGTCGCCGCCACTGTGAAGAGCGCGAACGCCAACGGCAGGAACGGGCCGCGGCTGATCTCACCGCCCACCGCCACGATCACCGAGCTGCCGGCCAGCGCCAGGATCAGCGCGCCCACCGGATCCCGGCGGCGCAGCCCCACCGGAAGCGCCACGACGACGGCCAGCAATAGCGGGATCCAGGCGCCCACGAGCCGGATGCTCAGCGGGAAAATGTAGATCCCGCTGCCCTTGACCATGGCTGTATAGACGAGCACGGTGCACACGGCGGCCAGCGCCCAGTCCAGCCTGGTCCAGGCGCGCTCCTTGAACCGCTTGCTCAGCGGCGGGCGGCCCGGCTCCGCGCTCACGTTCTCACCGTATCTCCGGGCCAGGTCCGGCGCGTCATGCCCAGGGCGTACGCTGCCAGGCTGATCCCGGCAGCGGTCAAATACCGACCTGAGGATGACGACGCGGCGCACCGCGGGTCGGCATGCTTATCACCGTGACCGCACCTCCACAGCTGCGCGCCGGGCCGGGACCCGGTGACGCCGGCACCGCCGCAGCCGTCATCCGGACGGACGCGCTGATCAAGCGTTATCCCGGCGACGTGACGGCGCTGGCCGGCCTCACCGTCAACATCCAGCCCGGCATCACCGGCCTGGTCGGCGCGAACGGGGCGGGCAAATCCACGCTCATCAAGATCCTGCTCGGCCTGCTGCCGCCGACCAGTGGCCGGGCGGTCGTGCTCGGCCACGACGTCGCGGCCAGCGGGGAGCGGATCCGGAACCTGACCGGGTACATGCCAGAGCACGACTGCCTGCCGCCCGACGTCACCGGCACCGAGCTCGTCACCCACCTCGGGCGCATGTCGGGGCTGCCGGCCACCGCCGCGAAGGAGCGGGCCGCCGATTCGCTGCGCCACGTCGGCATGTACGAGGAGCGGTACCGGCAGACCGGCACCTACTCCACCGGGATGAAGCAGCGGGTCAAGCTGGCCCAGGCCCTGGTCGGCGATCCGCGGCTGCTGCTTCTTGACGAGCCCACGATCGGGCTGGACCCGGCCGGGCGCCGTTCCATGCTGGATCTGATCAGCAGGATCGGGGCCGAGTTCGGCATCTCGATCGTGGTCTCCTCGCACCTGCTCGGGGAGATCGAGCAGATCTGCGATCAACTCGTCGTGATCGACGGGGGGCGCCTGCTGCGTTCGGACACGATGACCAGCTTCACCCGGGTGAGCCAAGTGCTGGTGATCGAGGTCCACGAGGGCATCGCCGCGCTGCAGGCTGAACTGGCCGCCCGCGGGCTGGCGCCCAGGCGCTCCGGGCGCGGGCTGCTGGTCCGGATCGACGGTGACGCGACGTACGACATGGTCAGGGACGCCGTCGCGGACCTGGGAGTGCCGCTGAACCGGCTGGAGCAGCAGCGGCGGCGGG
>CAVTIX010000005.1:0-27256 GCA_963734725.1 uncultured Actinomycetes bacterium | reverse complement strand
CGCTCCTCCCCCAAGGCCGTTCGCCGCTCCCCCTGAGCCGTCCGCCGCTCCCCCTGAGCCGTCCGCCGCCCCCTGAGCCGTCCGTTTGCGTGGCGCCGTCCGCCGCTTCCCGGTCCGCCTCGGCGCGGGCGGAGCGGGCGCCTCGGCGCGCTCGTAGCTCTCCGCAACCTCCTCTGGCGTCATCGGCAGCCGCGCCTGTGCCGGAGGCACCCCGGCGGCGAGTATGTCGCGCAGCAACAGTGCCATGGAGTAGCCGGGGTCGGCGGTCAGGGCCCGGTCAAGAGCGATGTTGGCGAGCGTGCCGTCGCCGGCCTGCCACGCGGTGAAGGCGAGCAGCGAGGCGGGAGCGGGCAGCCACGGGCCGTCGGCCCTGCGGACGATGTCGGCCCACAGCGCCAGGTGCGCCTGGCGGTGCTCGGGGACCATGCGCGCCCACGCGTCATCACGCACGGCGAGGTGCACCAGGCTGACGGCCAGCCAGGCGAAGGTGTCCGCGTCGGTGATCCGTCCGCCGCCACGGTACACACCGATCGCCTCCCGCACCGCGCGCCTGCCTTGGCTGATCACCAGCCGCAGCGGATTGCCGGGCCCCTTGCGCTGCGCCCGGTCCATCAGCGACTGCGCCATCACGCAAGCTCGCTCGATGGCCTGGTCCATGGACCTTGCTGCCGCGCCGGTCAGCGGGGCCAGGGTGGCGGCGACCGCGTCGCGATCTGGGTAGGCGGCGAGCCCGGCCACGGTCATGGCGGCGGCCGCCGGGTGGGACGGGTAGTCGAAGACCGTCCCATCAGCGGGGCAGCACGCAGGGTTGGCACAGAGGTATGACCAGTACCGGCTGTCTTCGACCCGGAGAAGCTCGCGTATCTCAAGGCGGCGCCGCCGTGCTGCGACGGCGAACGCATCCGCGACCGGGGTGACCAGCCGGCCGGGGCCATATCCGATCCCGATCACGGTGGTGGACCCGCGCTGCGCAAGCACCGCCACCGCGTGATCCGCGACCTCGGCCGCTGCTTCGGCGCCCGGCGGGTCGGGCAGGTCATACCGGAACCCGATTTCCACCCGTCGGCGCGGGCCGCCGGCCCCGATCACCACGAAGCTCAGTTGTGGATGGAACCCGAGCAGGTGCGGCACCACCGCGAGAATGTCGGCAGGTCCGCTGACCCGGACGCGGGACAGGTCCGAGTCCGGCTGGGGCCGCGGGCTGGCGTTCCCCCACCCGGATGGCGGGCCAGGATCCGGGGGCGGCGGGCTCGGGTCTGCAGACGGCGGCCCGAAACCTTCGGGCGGCCGACCTGAATCTGCGGGCGACGGGCCTGAGTCCGCGGGCGACGGGCCCTGGTCTGCAGACGGCGGCCCTAAGTCTGCGGGCGGCGGAACGACGGGACTGTGATCTGGCGAGGGCTGGGCGGTTTCCATGGACCCAGGCTCATGCGCCGAAAGAACGGACGCGAGACCTTGCCAGCCCCTGTGGACAAAGTGCGCATGATGGCGCGCATTGTCCACCGCCTAGTGAGGCCGCATTGACAAGGCGCACGGCCTGCCATGTGCTGACACCGGCGCGATGCTGCTCCGGTGCGCCTCAGAGTGCGACGCCCAGCAGGGCGTCCACGGTGTCGCGGACAAGTTCGGCCGACACGACCGTCCCCGGCGGCGGCGGCGCGGCGCCCGTGACCGCCGATGCCCAGCGGTCCACGGCGGCCAGCGCACCGGGGGCGTCGAGGTCGTCGGCGATGCGCTCCCGCACCGCGGCCAGGACGCTGTCCGCAGCGGGCACGCCTGTTGCGGTTACCCCGGAAGCCGGTTCGCTCGCGGGCACGCCTGCTGCCGGTGCCCCGGAACCCGGTTCGCTGGCGGCGGGGCCCGCGGCGGCGCCAGCCCGGCGCACCGCGGCCCGCCAGCGGGCCAGCCGGTCCTGCGCGGCGGCCAGCCCGGCAGCCGTCCAGTCCCAGTCCCCCCGGTAGTGATGGCTCATGATGGCCAGCCGGATCGCCATCGGGTCCACCCCGTCGGCCACCAGGCGGGACACGAAGACCAGGTTGCCCAGCGACTTGGACATCTTTTCCCCGTCCAGGCGCACCATCCCGGCATGCGCGTAACACCGGGCGAAGGCCTCATGCGCCTGGTCCGCGAAGGCCACCCGCGCGTGCGAGGCGCTGCACTCGTGATGCGGGAAGATCAGGTCCGAACCGCCTGCCTGGACGTCGAACGCCGGCCCGAGATAGTGCGTCGCGATCGCCGCGCACTCTACGTGCCAGCCCGGCCGGCCCGGCCCGAAGCCGGAGTCCCAGGACGGCTCCCCCGGCCGGGCGGTGAGCCAGACCAGGCAGTCCAGCGGGTCCTTCTTGCCCGGCCGTCCCGGGTCGCCGCCCCGCTCGGCGGACAGCGCCAGCATGTCCGCCAGGCCAAGGTGCGATACGGCCCCGAACTCCGGGTCGGTGGCCCGGGAGAAATACACGTCGCTGTCCACTTCGTACAGCGCGCCGCGGTCGGCCAGGACCTGGTTCATCCGGTCGATCAGCGGTAGCGCTTCCACCGCTCCTACCAGCCGGGCGGGCGGCAGCACCCGCAGCGCCCCCATGTCGCCGCGGTACCGCGCGATCTCGCGATATGCCAGCTCACGCCAGTCCTCGCCGTCGCGGTCGGCGCGCTCCAGCAGCGGGTCGTCCACGTCGGTGACGTTCTGCACGTAGATCACCTCGTGCCCAGCGTCACGCCAGGCCCGGACCAGCAGGTCCCAGGCGACGTAGGTCGCCGCGTGCCCGATGTGCGTCGCGTCGTACGGGGTGATGCCGCACGCGTACAGGGTCGCCCGCGGCCCGGCTGCGGCACGCGTCAGCTCCCCGGTGGCCGTGTTGGCCAGGTGCGGCTCCGGGCCGCGTCCCGGCAGGGCCGGAACGCGCGCCGCGCGCCAGGTCTCCATGTGCGCAGGCTACCGCCGGCCCGCGGGCTCGCCGCGGGGACGGTGACCGCGCAGGTCAGGGATGAGCCGCGCGGGCGCTCGCTGCTCGAAGGCGTGGGCGAGCGCGATCAGCGCCGGCTCGCTCCACGCCGGGCCGAGGAAGGAAAGGCCGACCGGAAGGCCAGAAACATTTCCAGCCATAACGCACACGGCGGGGTACCCGGCCACCGCGGAGGGCCCCGAGGTGTGGAAATGATCGTGGTCGCCGAGCACGTAATCGGTCAGCCAGGCGGGATTCGCGGTCAGCGTGACAATGGCGTCGAGCCGGTGCGCGGCGAGCGGCCCATCCAGGGCCTCCCTGGCGCGCTGGGCGGCTTCCGCGCGGGCTGCCTGGTAACCGGGTTCCGCGGGATCGCCGGTGGTCGCCTCGGCCTGCTCGAACAGCTCCTGGCCGAAATGGGCCAGCACCGTGTCTGCGTATCTCAGGTCGAACTTTATGAGCCCGGCCAGGTCTGCCGGGTGCGTTCCGCGCAGCCCTGCCAGGTAGGCATTCAGGTCGTGCTTGAACTCGTGCGTCAGCGCCGCGAACTCCGGTTCGGTGATCTCGGCCGCCCCGGGCAGCTCGACCGGGTCGACGAGCTCGGCGCCGGCCCCGCGCAGCACAGCCACTGCCTGGTCCAGCACGGCGGTGGTGCGGGCGCCGGAATCCTTGGCCGGGCCCCGCCACACGCCCAGGCGCGCCCCGGTCAGCGCGGACGGGTCGAGGAACGTCGTGTAGTCGCGGGCCGCCGCGGCCGCGGACGCGGTCGCCGGATCGGCCGGATCCGCCGCGACGAGCACCGACAGCAGCGCTGCGGCGTCCGCCACGGACCGGGTCATCGGGCCTGCGGTGTCCTGGGCGAGCGAGATGGGCACGATGCCGCTGCGGCTGACCAGCCCCAGCGTGGGCTTGATGCCCACGATCCCGCAGGCACTGGCCGGACAGACGATGCTGCCATCGGTTTCCGTGCCCACCGCGATCGGAGCCAGGCCCGCGGCGACCGCGACCCCCGAGCCGGAGCTGGACCCGGACGGGTTGCGGCCCGGCCCGTGCGGGTTGACGGCCTGCCCGCCGAGCGTGCTCCAGCCGCTGGTGGAGTGGCTGGAGCGGAAGTTCGCCCACTCGGACAGGTTGGCCTTGCCCAAGATCACCGCGCCGGCCTCGCGCAGCCTGGTGACCAGGAACGCCTCGTCCTGGTCGGCCTCGGCGAGAGCGGGCGAGCCGGCCGTGGCGGGCATTCCGCGGACCGCGATGTTGTCCTTGATCAGTACCGGGATACCGTCCAGCGGGCCTGGTGCCGCGCCCGCCACCCGGGCCTCGTCCCTGGCCCTGGCGTCGGCGGCGGCGTCCGGGCTGACGCTGATGACCGCGCCCAGGGCCGGGTTGAGCCGCTCGATCCGGTTCAGGTAGAAAGCTGTGAGTTCACCGGAGGTGATCGTGCCCTCGGTGAGAGCCTGGCGCAGCGCCGCGACCGTCGCGGTGTCGGGATCGAGCCCACTCCCGCCGAGCGTCTGGCTTACCTGCGGCGATGTGCTGGGCTCGGACATGGCAGGAGGATAACGGCGTGGAAGCTCACATCGGCTCTCTGGCCGCCGTCCCGGCGCTGAGCAGGCCCGACCTGCTGGCCGCGCCCGTGGCTGGTGCGCTGGCCGCGCTGGGCGACGAGGCGGCCAGCGGGGTTGGCGTGGCCGAGATCGACCCGGAGGTCGCCGACACGGCCGCTTTCTGCGAGCGGTACGGCGTCAGCCTCGCCGAGTCGGCCAACTGCGTGGTGATCTCGGGCAAGCGCGAGGGCGAGACCAGGTTCGCGGCATGCGTGATCCTGGCCACTACCAGGGCCGACGTGAACAACGTGGCCCGCCGTGAGCTTGACGTGCGCAAGGCCTCGTTCGCGGCGATGGACGTGGCGGTCGCGGACAGCGGGATGGAGTACGGCGGGATCACCCCGATTGGCCTACCGGCCGGCTGGCCGGTGCTGGTGGACGCGCTCGTAGCGGACACCCCGGTCGTGGTGATCGGCAGCGGGGCGCGCCGGTCGAAGCTGGTCCTGGCCGGGAAACTGCTGGCCAGCCTGCCCGGCGTGCGGGTGATCGACGGCTTGGCCCGCTAACCGAAGGCCGGCCTGGTTCCGGCAGCCCGAAACGTCAGCCGTTTGTCATGGTTGCGCCAACCATTACACAAGACGGGCTGTTGCAGAATCGGCTGGCCTGGCTCGGCGTGCCTTTCGGTCGTATTCGTGCTCGTTTGGGATGGTCGTGGCATGGCTAAGGGGTACCGGCCGGTGGATCGTGGCCAGGTGTTTTTGTTTCCGCCGGACATGCGGGAGTGGCTGCCGGCGGATCACCCGGTGTGGCTGGTGATCAGGGTGGTGGAGCGGCACCTGGACACGGGTGCGTTTCATGCTGCCCGGCGCACCGGCGGTGCGGGGGCGCCTGGTTATGACCTGGACATGCTGCTGGCGGTGCTGGTGTGGGCGTATGCGAGCGGGGTGACCAGTTCGCGGCGGATCGGGCAGTTGTGCGGGACCGATGTGGCGTTCCGGGTGATCTGCGCGCAGAACCTGCCCGATCACGCGACCATCGCCCGGTTCTGTGGCTGCTTCGGTGAGGCGATCGCGGGGTTTTTCGCGGAGGTGCTGGGCCTGTGCGCGCGGCTGGGCATGGGGAAGCTGGGAGTGGTCGCGCTGGATGGGATGAAGATCGCCGCCGGCGCGTCCAAGGCCGCCAACCGTGCCGAGGGGAAGCTGGCCCAGCTGGCCAGCGAGATCGTGGCCCGGCACGGGCAGGCCGATGCCGCCGAGGATGAGCTGTTCGGTGATGAGCGCGGGGATGAGGTGCCCGGGGACGTGTGGCGGACGGGCAGCCGGGATGAGCGGATCCGCGCGGCGCTGGCCAGCCTGCGGGCGGAGCGGGAAGCAGCCGAGAAGGCGCAGCGAGACCAGGCAGAGGCGTTCCGCGCCCGGCAGCGGGCCGGGCGGCGGACCGGATGTTCCCCCGGCTTGGCGGCAGTGGCGCTGGCCGAAGAAAAGCTGGCCCGGGTCGCCGCCGCCCAGCAGGCCAAGATCGACGACTGGGAGGCGCGGAATGCCCGGTCGCTGGCGCAGACCGGCAAGCGTCTGGGTAACCCGCCACGGCGGCCAGCCAGCCAGCATGTGCGGGCCCGGCAGGCGGCCGCCCGGCTGGAGCGGGCCAGGCGGCGCCAGGCCGAAGCCGCCCGCCGGGCCGCTGACCGGGAACGCAGCCGGAAGGGGCCGGGGCCGGTGCGCAATCTCACCGACCCGGACTCGCGGCTGATGCCGGTGCGCGGCGGCGGGTTCATCCAGGGCTGCAACGCCCAAAATGTCACCAGCGCCGATGGGCTGATCATCGCCACCGAGCTCACCAATGACTCCGCCGATTCCCGGTGGTTCGAGCCCATGGCGCGGGCCGCGGAGGATGCCGCCGCCCTGATCACCGCCAGCCGTCCTGCCGTAGGCCAGGATGCGGCCAGGATCGGGCTGCTGCTGGCCGATGCCGGCTACTGCTCCGAGCACAACCTCACCACCTGCGGCCCGGACCGGCTGATCGCGGTCGGCAAACACCGCGGCCTGGAGCACGCCGCGCGCAGCGGCGGGGCCGCTGGCCGTCACCGGGCCGGGCCAGCCACCCAGGCGATGGCCGGGCGGCTGAAAACCGAAGACGGCCTCACCGCCTACCGCCAGCGCGGCCATATCGCCGAAACCCCGCACGGGCACATCAAGCACAACCTGCGCTTCCGGCAACTGTCGGCGCGCGGCAAGACCGCCGCCGCCGCCGAATGGGCCTTCACCGCCGCCGTCCACAACCTGCTCAAAGCCATCACAAGCGGCCACCTCACCACCCAGGCCCTGGCCGCCCTGCCAGCCTGAATCCAGCCATGCCTTACACACCAGGCCACCGCCCACCGACACATCCGCCGCCCAGCGATTCTGCAACAGCCCGGAGACTGTGATGGTTGCGCCAACCATCACAAACGAACGGTGCGCCGGGGCGGTCACGGGAGCCAGGACACGTGGCCGTGCAGCACCGCGTAGCCGACAAAAGCGCCGGCGTCGATGAGCGTGTGCGCGATGATCATCGGGGTCACCCGGCCCCACCTGCGATACAGCACGCCAAAGATGACGCCCAGGATCGCGTTGCCGATGAACCCGCCGAACCCCTGGTACAGGTGATACGAGCCGCGGACCACCGCGGCCAGCGCGATCGCCTTGCCGGGTGCCCAGCCGAGCTGGTCGAGGCGGCGCAGCAGGTAGCCGAGGACCAGTACCTCTTCGAGGATGCCGTTCTGCGCCGCGTCGAGGAGGAGCACGGGGATTCGCCACCAGACGGCGGGCAGGTCCTCCGGCACCACGTTCAGGCTGATCCCCAGGTGGAAGGCCGCCACGTAGAGCGCGAGGCCGGTGCCGCCGATGACCGCGGCCAGCACGGCGCCGCGGAGCACGTCGCTGGCCGGGCGCGTGCTGTCGATGCCCAGCGCCGAGGGCCCCTCGCCTTCGCGGGCCAGCAGGTAGAACACCAGCGCGACCGGCGCGAGCGTGGTCACGATGCTGGCCAGCTGCAGGGTCAGGTCCAGCAGCGGCCGGCCGGGCGCCAGCGACCCGACGAGCAAGGCCTGCTGCTGCCGCAGCGCCTTCGGGGCAGTCAGTGAGCCGATCAGGTTGATCAGCGCGAACAGGGAGCTGGCGCCGAGCGACACAGCGAAAACGACGACGATCTCCCAGCCGAGCATGCGCTTGGTCAGCGGCGGGAGCGTGGCCGGGGCCTCGGAATTGGAATTCACCCCAGGACTCTATTGACTTCCACCCGGACCTGATGGCCGGGTTTCCCGCCTGTCGCGCCACGTCCGGTGTGAGGTCGGGTGGGTTCCTGCTTCACCGCGCTGCGCCGGGATCGCTCCCGGTCTTACCTGCGCTCCACAGGCTGTCACCGCCGGCCCGGCGGCCTTGGCGACGTTGACCGCCGCGTTGATGTCCCGGTCCAGCCACACCCCGCATCCCGGGCACCGCCAAGTGCGGACATGCAGCGGCTTGGGGCCGTCCTTCACCCCGCACGCAGAGCACGCCTGCGAGGTGGGCTCGAACCGGCCGATCCGGTGAAACCCCCGGCCATACAGCCGGGCCTTGTACTCCAGCATCGCCACGAACCCGGCCCACCCGGCGTCATTGACCGACTTGGCCAGCCGGGTCCGGGCAAGCCCTTTCACCGCCAGATCCTCCACGGCGACCGCTTGGTTCTCGCGGATCAGGGCCGTAGACAACTGGTGGTGAAAATCGCGCCGCGCATCAGCCACCCGCGCGTGCGCGCGGGCGACCTTGACCCTGGCCTTGTCCCGGTTGCGGGAGCCGTTTTGCTTGTGGGACAGATTCCGCTGCGCCCGCTTGAGCTTCTTCTCCGCCCGCCGCAAGAACTGAGGAGAGGCGATCTTGCGGCCATCCGACAGCACTGCAAAGTGAGTGAGGCCAAGGTCGATGCCGACCGCTGGCCCAGCCACAGGCAGCGGGCACGGTCCAGCCCCCACGACGAAGGAGGCGAAGTACCGGCCCGCCGCATCTTTGATCACCGTCACGCTGGACGGCTTGGACGGCAGAGGGCGCGACCACCGCAGCGGCACGTCCCCGATCTTCGGCAACCGGAGTTTCCCGTTGGGCAGCACCCTGAACCGGGCGCTGGCGGTGAACCGGACCACCTGCCGATGATCCTTGCGGGACCGGTACCTCGGCGCCTGGACTCGCGGTCCCTTCCGGCTGCCCGACAAGGAGGTGAAGAAGTTCCGGTAAGCGGCGTTCAGGTCGGCCAAGGCCTGCTGGAGCACCACCGCTGAGACCTCGGCTAACCAGGCGCGCTCCGGCGTCCGTTTGGCCGCGGTCAGCCGGGCCGACAGCTCAGCATCGGTGATATAAGGCAGCCCGGCCGCATGCGCCTGCTGCCGGGCGCGCAGCGCGTCGTTGAACACCACCCGCGCGCACCCGAACGCCCTGGCCAACGCCATGCGATGGCGGGGGGCTGGGTCGAGGCGGTAGTTATACCTGAGCTGCACCCATCCAGCATGACCGAAGGGGCCGACATTTCGTTCGGGCAGGCACTGTGTCGGGTGTGCGCCACGAAAGTAGGGGTGTTTGCCCGGCTGCTGGCCACGCGCCTAGTCTGAGTGTTGTTAACACTCAGACTAGGCGGAGCTATGCCGGACCTGCCGGAAGATCTCGTGGGGCTTGAGCTCCGGCGAGCGGAGCTGTATGAGCAGCTCAGCCAGGTCGGTGACTTCCGGCGGGGCTCGCTGAACGAAGTCCGCCGCAAGTGCGGGCGGCCGAACTGCGCCTGCGCGCAGCCGGGGCATCCAGGGCATGGCCCGCAGTACAACCTGAGCCGGTCAGCGAGCGGGCGGACGGTGACCCGGCATCTGAGGCCGGGCCCGGAGCTGGACAAGATCAGGCGGGAGGTCGCTGAGTATGAGCGGTTCCGGGCGCTGGTGGGACAGGTGACCGAGGTGAATGAGGAGATCTGCGAGGCAAGGCCGCTCCTGCCCTCCGCTGCGGAGCCTGCGCCCGGCCCGGGGGGCGAAAAAAGGGGCTCTGCGCCCGGCTCGCCGAGGCGTTCGCGGCGGAGGCCGCCGCCGAGGTAGAGCGGCTGGCCGCCCTGGCGGCGCGCTCGCTGGGCGGGGCTGGCGGGGGCGGCCTGGAAGCGGTGGAGCTGGCCATCCGCACCGCGATGACCCAGCTTGGCTGCGGCCTGCTGGAGCGGCTGCTGGCCGCTGACACCGGCTACCGTGGCCCCCAGGCCGGCTGCGGGGCCGGCCACCAGGCACGGTTCGTGTCCTACCGGGCCAAGACGATCGACACCGTGCTCGGCCCGGTCCAGGTGCGCCGCGCGTATTACCACTGCCCCGGCTGCGGTCATGGCGTGATTCCCCGGGATACCGAACTTGGCGTCGAGCGGGCCTCGATGTCGCCCGGCCTGGCCAAGATGACCGCCCGGGCCGCGGCCGCGGTCCCGTTCGCCAAGGCCGCCGGCCTGCTTGCGGAGCTGGCTGGCATCGGCCTGACCATCAAGCGCACCGAACGGTCCGCCGAAGCCACCGGCACCGCCGCCACCGCGGCGATCGGCGCTGCCACCGACGCGATCTGCTCCCGCCAAGTGATCCCCCTGCCGCCAGCGCCGGTTCCGGACATGCTCTACATCGCTGTCGACGGCACCGGCGTCCCGGTGGTGGCTTCGGAAACCGAGGGCCGGGCCGGGAAAGCGGACGACGGCAAGGCCCGCACCCGGGAGGTCAAGCTGGCCTGCCTGTTCACCCAGACCACCACCGATGACGACGGCTGGCCCGTCCGCGACCCACGCTCCTCCTCCTACCTGGCCACCTTCGAACCCGCCGAGCGATTCGGGCAGCTCGTGGACGCCGAGGCCCGGCGGCGCGGCTGCGAGCACATCCGCCAGCTCGTCATGCCCGGGGACGGCGCGGTGTGGATTTGGAACCTCGCCGACGAGCTGTTCCCGGCAGCAACACAGATCGTGGACCTCTACCACGCCCGCGAGCACGTCCACGACCTTGCCACTCTCGCCGCCCGGCTGCTCCGCGGCAGCCACCCAGACTGGCTCGCCCAGCGCCTGGCCGAACTCGACACCGGCGACATCCCAGCGCTGCTGGCCGCCGGCCACGATCTCAAATTCACCGGCTCCCTCGCCCGCGAACGCGACAAGGCCCTGGGCTACTTCGAAACCAACGCCCACCGGATGCGCTACAAGCACTTCCGCTCCCTCGGCATGTTCGTCGGCTCCGGCATGGTCGAAGCCGGCTGCAAAGCCGTCATCGGGCAGCGGCTCAAACTATCCGGCATGAGATGGACCATCCCCGGCGCCACCAGCATCGCCACCCTCCGCTGCCAGCAAGCCAGCAACCGCTGGGAACAGATCTGGCAGCAGCCCCACAACCAGACCACCACCGCCATACCAGCCATCTGCGAGCGCGGACACACTCAGACCGCCGCAGGCTAACCTCAGCTACCTACAAAATTGGCGCGCACCCCACTGTGTCTTTCGTCCTGCACGCTCATTTGGTTTCATCACCCAATACCGGCACCCGATGCTCAGCACACCTGGAGCGTCCGGAGCAGGTCATGCGGACGTGCGGGTCGGCTTCAGATGCCGACGCCATTTAGTAGCTCAGCCTGGCCGCCAGGTCAGCGCACGCTGCGGGCGCCCTGGAGGCGGCCTCAGCGGCGGGCCAGGACGTCAGGCGCCGGCCGCGGTGACGATCGCGTCAGTGACGAAACCGAGCACGATCCCCAGCAGGATCGCCCAGGTAACTAGTTCCTTGAGCTTGCTGGCGCGGGCGACGGCGAGCAGTTCGATGACCACGTACAGGATGGAGCCAGCCGCGAGGCCAAGGAAGGCGATGCCCAGCAGTGGCGTGGTCACCACCTGCCCGACCAGGGTGCCGATGAACGTGGGGCCGCCGCCGATGACGCCGAGCAGGATGAGCCGCCCCCAGGTCGGCCGCACCCCCGCCGCGGTGAGCGGGGCCACAATGCCGAATCCCTCGGTCGCGTTGTGCGCGCCGAACCCGATCACCAGGAGCAGCGCCAGGCTGAGCTGACCGGCCGCCGCGGAGGACCCGATCGCCAGGCCCTCGCCGAAGTTGTGCATGCCGATGCCGACGGCGATGAGCAGCGACAACTCCGTCGCCCGGGCGCGGGCGGCGTCGGGTCCGGCGGGCAGCAGCGGCTTGTACGCGGTCGCCGCCCCTGGTCCTTCGGGCCGCAGCGCGGAGGCCCGGCGCTTCATCCAGCGATCGAAGTAGACCAGGCCCATCAGGCCGATGCCGAGGCAGCCCAGCATCACCAGCCCGTTGGTGATCGCGGTCTGGTAGCGGTGGCTGCTCAGCGCCTCGTCGGCCGGGTCCCAGGCGGCGGTCAGCACGTCCCACAACAGGAAGATCAGGATGCCGATGGCCAGGGCGTTGAGGAAGACTTTGAGCCTCGGCATCGGCGCCCGTATCCGCCCGATGGGCAGGCCGATGAAGATGGTGAGCCCCGCGACAGCACCTAGCAGAACGATCTGGCTCGTGGACAAGGGAGATCCTCTCTGACAGGTGAGCCGGGCTCGGGCAACGCGGGCAAGCCTACTAAAGTTAGGCTTGCCTAACAACGGGCCCCGGCAAAGGTTAGGCCTACCTAACAACATGCCGTGGGTTGAGCTGCCTGCGGATGCCGTGAGATATGCGGCCTGCGGATGCCATGAGATGAGTCACGCGGGCGCATGGATGCACGCCCCGGTGCTTCTGCCGGACACAAGCGCTCATGCACCGGCCGCTCCGCGCCCGGACCGCACCCCGGATCACTTCGTGCCCCGGACCACTCCGACCCGGACCATTCCGCACCCGGTCAAGCGCCGGCCGCCGCGTCCGGGTTGAACGCGGCGGCCAGCTTTCCTCCCGGCAGCACGCAGCCTCAGCCGCGGGCGCGGGAAACCTTTGCTCAGCTAACGGCCTCACCGAGCAGATCGTCGAACTCACCCATCTTGACGCCCTCGATGAGCGCGGCGACCTCCGCGTGGGTGTAGATAAGCGCGGGGCCTTCCGGGTACCGCGAATTCCGGACGGCGAACTCGTCGCCGCCCAGCTTGGCCAGTTCCACGCAGGCGCCCTGCGAGTTGCTGGCACTGCTCTTGCGCCAGCCGGCGCCCCGGAGTTCGGTGGCCGGCATTCCGTTGTAATGCTTCATTCCTCTATGGCTTCCTCAAGCATCCCGCTCAAGATTTCGGTTGTTCGTTCGGGCGATTCACCCTCGACACTGAGGCGTTCCATTACTTCGGTGTACTTCTCTACGTCCTCGCGCTTGTCGAGGTAGAGGGCGCTGGTGAGATGTTCTAGGTAGACCACGTCGGGGAGGTCCACCTCGGGGAACCGCATGATGGTGAACGCGCCGGCCTCGGCTGCATGGCCGCCGGACCGGAACGGCACCACCTGAAGCGTGATGTTGGGTTCTCCCGCCACCTCAATCAGTCGGACAAGCTGGGCGCGCATCACCTCCCTGCCACCGATGGGGCGGCGCAGCGCCGCCTCATCCAGGACCGCCCACAGCCGGGGGCCTCCCGGCTTGGTGAGCACTTCCTGCCTGGCCAGCCGCAGGCCCACACGACGCTCGACCTCCTCGGGCGTCGCCGACGGCTGCCCCAGCCTGATCACGGCCCGCGCGTCAGCCGGCCGTTTGCACCAGTCCGGGGATGAACTGCACTTCGTAAAGACGGATCAGCGACGCCGCCTCTTCCAGTCCTACGTAGACCTGAAACCAGTCGGGCAGGACGTCGCCGTACTTGTACCACCAGCCGGGAGAGTTGGCCTGTTTGGCCAGGGCCACGAGGGCCTGGGCCTCCTCCTCGTCCACGCCGTAGAGGTCAAGAAGGTCCTCGACGTCGCGTTCCTTGAAGCTGACCCGACCCAGTTCCATCCGGCTGATCTTGGACCCCGAGGCCCGGATTGTGTATCCGGCGTCGTCCCGGGTGATTCCCTTCGCCTCGCGCAGCCTCCGGAGCTGGGAACCCAGGAGCATGCGCAGCACGGTGGGGCCACTGCCCGGCTGTGCCGTGATCATCCCCGCTCCCGGCGGTCGCTCCGGCGATCGATACGCAAAGGCTCTCGTGAAGCCTCCCCGTCTGCCGCACGTGCACTACGCAATTACATCTGCACGTGCATCCGGCCTTGCGTTTGCAAGGTATAGAGGGGATGATAGCGCTTGTTGCCGCAAGTGCACGACTAACTGCGGCAGCGTCAGTGGATGGGACTTCCATCACCTCCCACCGGGCCCGCCTCGCCTATGGATTGGAGGCCAACGAGGTGTCTGAGGATGACCTCCTCACGGCGAGCAGGCCCGATCCCCCGCGCCAGGAGAGCACCTTGCTTTCGGCACCGCCTTTGCTCAGTGACGAGGCATCGGTCATCGTCCAGCCCACGGCGACATGCACGCTTGGCACTCACCCGGAATCTGTGAAGACCGGCCGCGACTTCACCCGGGTGACGCTGGGCCTGTGGGACATGAGCGAGCTCGCCGACGTGGCTGAGCTGATCGTCTCGGAACTGGTGACCAATGCCCTGCGGCACGGCGTCCCGATCGCCCGCCGGCTCGCCAGCGATCATTGCGTGCGGCTGCGACTGCTCGCCGAGGCCCCGTTCGTGATGTGCATGGTGGCCGACCCCGGCCACGGAATCCCGGTCCTGCACGACGCGGATCCGGCTGCGGAAAGCGGCCGCGGCCTGACCGTGGTCGAGGCCTGCAGCGTGCGCTGGGGCTGGCACCTGCTCGACGAGGGCGGAAAGGTCGTCTGGGCCCTGCTGCGGTGACCCCGCACAGCATGGATATGGTGAGCCCGCACAGCATGGGTATCTAGCTAGCAGGCACTGGGCGGCGCAGCTAGGCTCGGGGCGCCATCGTCCCTGTCGGCGCGTCCCACCGGCTGCGCGCGCTCGCGTAACCCTCCCAAGGAGCAGTCATGTATCAGCCTTACCCGTCGGCCGGGCAAGCGCCCGAGCCCGCGCGCACGGCGCCGCCACCTTCGGTGGTGATGGCGGTCAGGCTGATGTACGCGGGCGCCGTGGTGAGCGCGGTGAGCCTGGTCGTCGGGCTGGCCACGGTGGGCAGCCTGCGCACCGCCCTGCACAAGTCACGACCCTCACTCACCCCCTCCCAGCTGCACGACCTGCAGACCGTCGTCGTCGTCGGGTCGGTCGTCATCGGGCTGATCAGCATCGGGCTGTGGGTGTGGATGGCGCTGATGAACAAGGCGGGCAAGAGCTGGGCGCGCATCGTCGCCACGGTGCTGTTCGGGCTGGACACGCTGTTCCTGTTGCTGGGCGTGGCCCGCGCCGGGGCCGCGGCCAGCAGCCTGGTATCCATCCTTATCTGGCTGATCGGCCTGGGCACGGTCATCCTGCTGTGGCGGAAGGACTCCAGCGAGTACTTCACCGCGCAGAGCGCCCCGCGAGCCCGCTAGCCAGCCGCATCGGTCAGCGTCCGGGCAGGCGCGCCAGCTCGTGGCAGGCGATCGCGGCGGCCGCGACCACGTTCAGCGAATCGACCCCCAGCGCCATCGCGTCCGCGCTCATCGGAATGCAAACCGCCGTGTCGGCCTGCGCCAGCCAGCGCGAGGACAGCCCGTCTCCCTCGGTCCCCAGCAGCAGCGCGGCCCGCCCGACCGGGGCCACCTTGGCCAGCGGCACCGCGGACTGGTCCGGGGTCAGCGCGAGCAGCGCGAAACCGGCTGCCCGGATCTCGGCCAGCCCGCCGCGCCAATCCGACATCCGGGCGTACGGGATCGCGAAGACGGCGCCCATGGACACCTTGACCGCCCGCCGGTAGAGCGGATCCGCGCACCGAGGTGACAAGATCACCGCGTCCACGCCGAGCGCCGCCGCGCAGCGGAAGATGCCGCCGACGTTTCCATGATCGACAAGATCTTCCAGAATAACGATCCGCCGTGGCCGGCCGGGCTGCCCCGCGCGGGCCTGGTGCGCGGCGCCCGCGGGCGCCGGCCGGGCGGCGCCCGCCGCTGGCCCGGGCCGGCCAGCGGGCCGCCGGACAGCAAGCCGGTCACCGTGGGAAGCGCGCGGCGGCCCATCGAGGCCAGCGCGCCGCGGTGCACCCGGTAGCCGGTGACCTGCTCGGCTGCCTCGTCGGAGACCAGGTAGACCGGGCCGGGGCAGGCGTCGGCCACATCGGCGAGCCCGGCCAGCCTGTCCTGGGTGACGAGCATCGAGCGGACCTGGTAGCCAGCGGCGATCGCGCGCCGGATCACCTTGTCGCCCTCGGCCACGAACAGCCCATGCGCCGGCTCCAGGGCCGTGCGCAGGCGCACGTCCGTAAGCCGCGCGTAGTCCGCCAGGCGGGGGTCGCTGGGGTCGTCCACGACGACGGTGCCTGCCATGGTCCCAGTCTGGCCCGGGCGGCGGGCACCCGCACGCCGAGCTGCGCGCCGCACGGGCTTGGGCCCGGCGCGGGCCTCGCGCGCAAAACGGGCAAGGGATCTCATGCGGGACGATCGTCTACTACAGTCATCCCCGCAACGCTCGCGGATTCGGCTGGTCTGGTGCGGGCGGGCGAGCACGCCAGCCGGGGTCGTGGCCCGGTCTGCGCGCCTCGTGAAGTGAGGGATTCTGTTTGACTACTGGACGCACCGGCGCAGATGGCCGGTACCGGCCGGGCCGCAAGCGCAGGCTTAACACCTTCCTGCTCACTCTTCTCGCCGCGGTGATCGCGGCGGGGGTCCTGGTCGCCCTGGGGGAAAGGACCATCAGCGCCAAACCCACCTGCGCGGGTCAGACCAGCACCGCGCAGGTGGCCGTCTCCAGCGAGATAGAGTCGGTGGTCCAGCCGGTCGCCGCGTTCTTCAACAGCGAGCACCGCCAGGTGGACGGGCGCTGCGCGGCAGTCGTCGTGCACGCGGCGCAGGCGGCCACGGTGGCCAAGGCCCTGGAGCAACCCCGGGCGAGGCTCAAGCCGCCAGCCGACGCCTGGATCCCGGACTCCGCACTATGGGTGGATGTGGCCCGCGGTTCCCCGGATGCCGCGAAGCTCATCCAGCCGACCGGCCTCGTCCTCGCGGAGACCCCGCTGGTCATCGCGATGCCACGGCCAGCGGCGGCACGCACGCCCGTCTACGGCAGCTCGGTCGGCTGGCAGCTGCTGTTCCCGCAGGAGGTGGGCAGGCCGTCGCAGGACCTAGGCCTTAATGTCCAGTACCCCGATCCCACGCAGAGCGCGGCGGGACTGGCCGGGCTGATCGAACTCAAGCGGATCTTCGGTTACGGCCGGCCCGCCCGCAGCGCGATGGCCACGTTCGCCCTCAACGCCCAGGTCGTGCCGCCCGGGACCGCGGCCGGGTCGCTGCCGTCGCTGGAAACTTTCGCCCGCCCGCCGACCGGCAGCGAGGCCGCCCCGCTCACGCTGACCTCCGAGCAGGCGGTGGTGGCGTTCGACCGCGCCCATCCGGACGAGCCGCTCGCGGTGCGTTACCCGGCCCAGGGCACCTTCCAGCTCTCCTATCCCTACGTGCTCACCACCACCAGCCGGGCGACCCTCGCGGTGGCCAAGGCGTTCGAGGGCGCGCTGCGCTCGGGGTACGCCAGCGCCTACGTGCGTTACGAGGGGTTCCGCACCAGCACCGGCGCAGCGGGCGCCTGGCCCAGTTCCTACGGGCTGACCAGCGCCATGCCGCACCTGCTGCCGGACCCCGGGGCAGGCCAGGCCGACAAGGAACTGCGCGCCTGGCACGTGCTGGGACTCGGATCCCGGTTCCTGGCCATCAACGACGTATCGGCGGCAATGGCCACCCCGGTGACCCCAGGGGGCCCGACCCTGGAGCAGGTGCTCGGGCGCACCTCCGCGGCCGGGATGAAGCGCTTCCCGGACAGCACCCAGATGGGCCTGTGGGCGTTCGCCAGCCACCTGTCGGGCCCCCTCCCCTACAAGCAGCTCGTGCCGATCGGCCCGCTGCCGGGCCAGTTCGGCGTGATCACCCGCCGGCAGGCGATCCAGCGCCTGGCCGCCACCGGCAAGACGGTGGCGCACGCACCGGCCGCCCTGTATGGCACCCTGCTGGCCGCCTACAAGCAGATGGTCGCCACCTACCAGCCGCAGTACGTCAACGACATCATCGTGCTGACCGCCGGGGCGGAAAACGACCCTGGAGACATCTCGGCGGCCACCCTGCTGCGCAAGCTGCGTGCGATGGTCAATCCCAGCCGCCCGGTCGAGATCCTGATGGTCGTCTTCGGCGTGCCGAAAGACCTCGGCGAGCTGGAACAGATAGCCAAGGTGACCAACGGAAAGGTGTGGCCCATCACCAGTGCGGCGCAGATTCCGAGGATCTTCTACCGGGCCTTCGGACGCCGCATCTGCCAGCCGCATTGCCCCAATGGACCCCCCCGGACCGGGCAGCCGCAAAGCGGGCGCTGAGCCGCCCGGTCACCGTCCGCCGGTCCCTTGCACGCGGCCCGCGGGCCGCCCCATGCAAGGTCCGCCGGGCGGCCAATCCGTGGCCCGCGCACCGCCCAAAAAGATCTTCGGGAAAGTTCGCAACCGAGTGTGAACCAAGCTCGTTCGTGGCGCGTCTTCTCTACGAGGCCCGGCGAGAGCGGGGCGCCGGGCCTCGTAGGGACGTGGGGCCCGGCCAGAGCGGGGAGCCGGGCCTCATACCCCCAAGGACTTGAGGCCCGGCGAAAGCGGGGCGCCGGGCCTCATGAACTTGGGACCGGGCGAAAGCGGGTCGCCGGGTCCCAGGAAACTTTGGGGCCCGGCCAGAGCGGGGGGCCGGGCCTCAAACATTTCCGAGGGCGGCCTCCAACAGGGGGCCGCCTTCGTCATCCGTTGGCATCCAGGAGCTCGTGCGCTCGCCGGATCAGCGTGGCGACCGCTTCGCCCTCCCGCTCGAACCCTTCGCCCACGGTTTTGTGCTGCAGGAAGCGCGCGTGGATGCCTTCTAGCACCACGGCCAGCTTGAAGCAGCCAAACGCCATGTAATAGTCGAGCCGGGACAGGTCGCGGCCTGTGAGTCCCGCGTAGCGGGCCGCTATTTGATCGCGGGTGAGGAATCCGGGCCCGGTCGTCACCGACTCGCCTGCGCCGCGCGAGAGCAGATCTTCCTCGCCCGGTTCGATCCAGTAGACCAAGGACAGCCCGAGATCGGCGAGCGGGTCGCCAAGAGTGGACATCTCCCAGTCCACGACCGCGGCGATGGTTGGTTCCGGTTTCGGTCTGATCAGCATGTTATCGATACGGAAGTCCCCGTGGACCAGGGTCCCGGCGGCGCCCCCCACCCCGGGCGTGACCGGCCCGCCTTCGGCGGGCAGCCCTTCGGCCAGCCGACGGACAAGTTCCGCGTAGCCAGGCATCTCCCGGGTCACCGACAGGTCCCACTGCCGCTGCCACCGGGCTAGCTGCCTGGCCATGTACCCTTCGGGCTTGCCGAAGCCGTCCAGGCCCACCGCGCCCACGTCAACGCCGTGAATCGTGGCGAGCATGCCGGCGAATTCCTCGCAGATCTGCCCGGCCTGGGCAGGCGTCAGCACCCGCGCTTCCTCGGTGGTCCGGAACACCGTCCCGTCTACCCACTCCATCAGGTAGAACGGGGCGCCGATGACCTCGGTGTCCGGGCAGAGCGCGACAGGGCGCGGCACCGGGACGGCGGTGCCGTGCAGCGCGGACAGGACCCGGTACTCCCGGCCCATGTCGTGCGCGGTGGGCAGCACGTGACCGAGCGGCGGCCTGCGCAGCACCAGGCGACGCGCCAGCGCGCCGTCGGCCACGGCCTGGCCGGGAGCGCGGAACTCCAACCGGTAGGTCAGGTTCGACCGGCCGCCGGCGATCAGCTCGACCGTCAGATCCGCTCCCGCGCCCAGATCCGCTCCCGCGCCGGGAAGGTCGTTGTCCCGGATCCACCGCGCCAGACCGGCCGTGTTCTCCACGCCAGGAACGCCGACATCAACCATGCCGCTCCTCATCCAGGCCGCGGGGCGTTGTCGCCCGCGGTGTCCTTGCATGATCCACGCTGAACGCCGTGCCCGCCACCGCTCAGCGGGCGGTCAGGACGCCGGCGAGGATCTCGCAGCCGCGGGCCACGTCGGGGCGCCGGGCGCCGCCGTACCCGAGGACCAGGCCGTTCCTGGTCACCGGGCCGCCGAAGTAGCGGTCCAGGGTGGCCACCGCTACTCCGCGTTCCGCGGCGGCCGCGGCGACC
Source organism: uncultured Actinomycetes bacterium (assembly GCA_963734725.1). Classification (GTDB taxonomy): domain Bacteria; phylum Actinomycetota; class Actinomycetes; order Streptosporangiales; family Streptosporangiaceae; genus DASXKD01. The sequence goes on along the minus strand of CAVTIX010000005.1, from coordinate 7,578 downwards.
CTGGCGGCGGGCTCGCTGGTTTCCAGCACCATGTGCATGCCGGCCTGGTCGCCGAGCAGTCGCCCGGCGGCCCCACCGCCGAACACCGCGGTCATCGCGGTGCGGCGCCGGGCGTAGTCGTGTCGCATGCGCCGGATGTGCCGCTCCAGGCCGCCGGTGGCGATCAGGCTGAGCAGCGCGTCCTGAGCCGGGCCGGACGCGTACTCGCCCAGCGTGCCGCCGGCCGCGGCCAGCCGCCCGGCCAGCCCGGGCGAGGCGGCCAGCCAACCGACCCGCATGGCCGGGGTGAGGATCTTCGTCGCGGTGCCCAGGTACACCACGACCTCGGGATCCAGCCCGAACAGGGCGGGCAGCGGCGCGACATCGTAGCGGAACTCGCCGTCGTAGTCGTCTTCCACGATGAGCGCGCCGGTCGCCCGTGCCCACGAGGTCAGCGCCCGCCGACGGGGCACGGACAGCCGCCCGCCCAGCGGGTACTGGTGTGCCGGGGTGACGTAGACCAGCCGCAGCCCGTCCGGCAGCGCGTCCACCCGCAGGCCGCCGGAGTCCACCGGGCACGGCACGAGTCGGAGCCCATGCGCGGCGAAGACCGCCCTGGCGGCCGGGTACCCCGGTTCCTCCACGCCGACCCGGTCCCCCGGCCGCAGCAACGCGCCGGCGATCAGGCCAAGGCTCCCGGCGACGCCGCGGGTCACCACGAGCTGGCCAGGGGAACAATGCACGCCACGGCTGCGCCGCAAGTAGCCGGTGAGGGCGGCGCGCAGGCCAGGGCTGCCCTGCGGATCCGGCAGACCGCTGGTCATGGTCGCGCCGGCGCTGCGCCAGGCACGGCGCCACGCGGCGCGGTCGATCCCCTCGGTCCATGCGATACCCGGCCGCAGGTCGATCAGCGGGGTCACGGCCCGGGCGAGTGCCCGGTCCGCTGCCACAGCGCCGGGCTCCCAGCGCGCGCCCGGCTCGGCGCCGCTGCCGCCGGGCCGCCCCGGCGCGCCGTCCGCGACGTAAGTGCCCGAGCCGTGCCGTCCCTCCACCCAGCCCTCGGCGAACAACTGGGCGTAGGCGCCGGTGACCACGGTCCGGCTCACCCCCAGGAGACCGGCGAGCATCCGGGTGGACGGGAGCCGCTCACCGGTGGCCAGGCGGCCGTCCGCCAGGGCATCACGAAGTTGCCCGGCGATCTGCGACGTCAGCGGGCCCGGGTCGTCCCGGTCGGTCACGAGGGCCAGTTCCAGCGTGCGGCGGGCCATAGTGGTCCTCAATTTATCCTGAAAAGTGGCTCTAAGTGAATAGCCACTTTGCCGCTACCCTAACGCTATGAGCACGCAGCGCGAGGCCCTGTCCGCGACCGAGCGCACCCGCCTGCGCCGGCACGCCGAACGGGGCAAGACCGAGCACGCCGACCTGCTCGCCGTCCTCGACGCCGGAATGATCTGCCATCTCGGGGTAGTCGTGAACGGCGCGCCGCTCGTCCTGCCCACCGCCTACGGCCGCATCGGCGACACCCTGTACCTGCACGGTTCCTCCGCCAACCGGAGCCTGCACGCCGCCGACGGGCAGGAGGTCTGCGTCACGGTCACCCACCTCGACGGGCTGGTCTGCGCCAGGTCGGTGTTCAGCCACTCGGTCAACTACCGCTGCGCCGTGGTGTTCGGCGCCGCGCGGATCGTCACCGGCCAGGACGAACGCCTCGCAGGCTTGCGTGCCGTCACCGAGCAACTGATCCCGGGCCGGTGGGATGCCGTGCGGGCGCCGACTCGCAAAGAACTCGCCGCGACCTCGGTGCTCGCCATCCCGCTCACTGAAGCCTCGGTCAAGGTCCGCACCGGCCCGCCCGGTGACGAGCCAGAAGATCTGGAGTTGCCGGTCTGGGCCGGCGTCGTCCCCACGACCGTAAGCTTCGGCGAGCCGGCGCCCGATCCGGCGCTGCGGCCTGGCACGGTCACCCCGGATCACATCCGGCTGCGGGCCGGGCGAGCCGCCGCCAGTCGGTCGTCATGGCGGAAGTAACGATCGCCCCGAAACGGGCGCGAGGCGCTCTCAGGCCCGATACCCCGACACAGCGCCCAGGGCATGCCCGCAGATCTCCACTTGCTGCGACATGGATCTGCTGGACACGCCCTAAGCTGGGGGGATGACGGACCGGCTGGTATGGATCGACTGTGAAATGACAGGGCTCGACCTGAAGCGGGATGCCCTGATCGAGATCGCCTGCCTGGTTACCGACGGCTCGCTCGACGTGCTGGACAAGGGTATTGACCTGGTCATCAAGCCGCCGCCCGAGGCGCTGGACCAGATGGAAGACGTCGTGCGAGAGATGCATACTGCCTCCGGGCTGCTCAACGAACTGGCCGCGGGCGTCACCCTTGCGGAGGCGCAGGAGCAGGTGCTCGGCTATGTGCGCAAGCACATTTCCGAGCCGCGCCGGGTCCCACTGGCCGGGAACTCCATCGCCACCGACCGGGTGTTCATCGCCCGCGACATGCCGGAACTCGACGCGTTCCTGCACTACCGGATGGTGGATGTGTCAAGCATCAAGGAGCTTGCCCGGCGCTGGTACCCGCGAGCGTACTTCGCCAGCCCGCCCAAGCGTGGCGGGCACCGGGCCCTGGCCGACATCACCGAGAGCATCCAAGAACTGCGCTATTACCGTGACACGGTGTTCGTGCCACCGCCCGGCCCGGACTCACTCACCGCCCGGCAGATCGCCGCACGTTACGGGGGTGCGAGCGCGCCGCAAGCCGGCGACGTACCCGCCGGTGACAATGCCGCGCCAGGCCGCTCCGGCGCCGCACAGCAGGCTGGTTCGGCGTAGCGGCCCGGCGCCGCTATGCTTCATCCAGCCAAACGGCGATGGTGGGCGTAGCTCAGTTGGTTAGAGCACCAGGTTGTGGTCCTGGGGGCCGGGGGTTCGAGTCCCCTCGCCCACCCCACTGAAACCGCAGGTCAGAGGCCTGGCCGCCGAGTACGGACCAGGCCGCTCGGCATGATCAATGTCCGATTTTGGGAGCGGACTGTCTGGTTTTGGCAGCTCAGGGCGGCGATTTCTGGGAGCCGGTCCTGGGATCCGCCCTGCGCCGGCCGGGCGTTGGCGGCGGCCAGGCCGGTCTGTCTCGCCAGTTCCCATGCCGATCCAGTCGGCGGCCGCCCTGCCGTGGCCGTGCCGGCTGGGGCTGGCGCTGCTGGCAGCAGAGGCCAAGTTGGCGACCACCCTTCCTGGCCAGGCCAAGACCGCCGACGGACGGACACCTCCTCGGCGTCGCTGGCATCCGGCTGGCGTGGCCGGGAATAGGCATGCTGGGCGCGGTCGGACCTGGGCGGCGGCTCTGGCCATTCGGCGGTCACGGATCTGTGGCAGGCGCAGCGGGTGCTGGGCTTTCCCGACGGCTACCCGACCGCCCCGGGCATCAGGCCGGGGGGCGCCGATCCCGGTATTCGGGCCCGACCCGGGCTCCTCGCTGAGGCCCGGTACTGGAACCGTCGGCCGCACGAGCGAGGCGCGGTTCAGCGGGCCTGGCCGCGGCACCACTCCCCCGCGTGATGGCCCCGAAACATCCGGATTGCATGATATGCCGGATAGCGGGCGTTTCCCAAATGCATTCTCATGCGTTAATTGGCATATTCGATCGAAGCTCCATGGCAGCGAGGACCGCCTACTCGACTGCGTCATTTCGTTATCACGGCAAGCAGAACGATTATTTGTGGGATTGCGATCTTGGGTACGCATGCGGTGTCGGGCTCAGATCAGCCAGTTCGGGACGGCATTAGCTCCGCCGGCTGATGGCCGCCGCCGCTACCTCCACGTTATAGGTGCAGGCTGGCCCTCTGCATCAGGGCGGACCGCCTGGGTTGCTGTTCCGGGTCTTTCGACTGTCTTCAGCCGGGCCGTTCGGCTCTGGGGGTTGCCTCCGGCGCGGCTGACGATGAAGGCATGGGAGCGGGCAGAATGCGCGGCCGTGACCCGGCGGACCAGACCGAAGATTTCGAGGGTGAGTGTATTTGCCATAACGATCGGGGCCTCCGTACGGGAGAACAGCTGTCCAGGTAAGGGGATACATGGCCGCCCAGATCGCACTCGCAGTCATCGGCGTGCTCGCTGCTGGGGCATTCGCTGGAATCGTCGGCATGGTGAGCATGGCCATCCATGGTGAGGAGAAGAACCACACGCTGACAGCTGAGGCAACTGGCACTGTGATTCGGGTGGGACGCTGGCTGAACGGGGTGTACATTCGCGCTCCGCGCGGTAAGGCCGCTGACCGGGAGAAGACGCTTGTCTAGCCCGCCAGCAGACCAACCCGGGATGAACGGAACCGGTTCACCCGGCAGGCCTGGCCGTCGCCCGCACAGATCACCGCCTGATCGGCTGGCGGCTCCTCGGCACCCATCAGTCGAGGCGCTCAGATCGGGTCGCTCTGCGCGCTTCGGCGGGGAAGGCTGAATCAGCTCGCCGCATCCACGTCAGACCTGCCGGCCGCGAACCGGCGGGATGCTACTGCGGGTACAACCTGTCCGTGCGCCGCTGTGCCATCACGTGAGGTCTGGCAAGGTCGGGTAGATGAAGCCCAACAGGTCGGTCCCGCCCGCAACCTTTGCCTCTCCGGCCTCTTCACCTGGGGCGATACCACGAAGTGTGATCGAGCCGCCGCGAGCAACCCGCGCGCGTAGCCGTTCGGCGCGCCAGTCTCGGTCGGCCGACGTGCAGCCGGTGCCGCGCCGAACAGTTATTCTGCGCTTTTCGCTTGGGCCTGCCTGGGCGTCCTAGACGATCTTTGGTACTACAGTCGCACACTTTGCGGACTGGGGTGGCTGTAGCCCCGGCGCTGGCCTGCCCCGTGACCGGCGGTCACGAGCCGAGGGTGGGCTGAGCGTCGGGTGCCTCGATGTCGAGGTGGGGCAGTCGCTGGAGCCATCGGGGCAGGTACCAGCTGCGCTGGTCGAGAAGGCTGAGCGCGCTGGGGAGGATGACGATGCGGACGAGGGTGGCATCGAGGAGCAGGGCGACGGCGACGCCGAAGCCCATCTGCTGGAACATGACGAGTTGCCCTCGGGCGAAGCCGCTGAAGACGACGACGATGATGAGGGCGGCTCCGGTGATGATCCTGGCGGTGGTGGCGACCCCGCCGGTGACGGCTTCGCGGGTGGACCCTGTCTGGTCGTAGCGCTCCTTGATGCGGCTCATGAGGAACACCTGGTAGTCCATGGAGAGGGCGAAGAGGACCGAGAAGAGGAACAGGGGTACCCAGGCGTCGATGGCGGTCACTTGCTGGAACCCGAAGAAGCTCGCACCGATCCCGTGGAGGAACACCAGGGTCAGGAGCCCGTAGGCGGCGGCGACCGACAGCAGGTTGAGCAGGATCGACAAGGCGGCGACGACTAGGGACCGGAAGGCGAGCATGAGGAGCAGGAAGCTGAGGCCGAGCACGAAGACCAGCACGTAGGGGGTCGGTGCACCGACGGCGCGGAAGTAGTCGGCGGTCTCGGCGGTCTTCCCGCCGACGTAGACCTTCGTGGGTGAGCCGGCGAAGGCGGACGGGATGAGGTGGTGGCGCAGGCCGGTCACGGCGGCGACGTCGCGGCTGGAGACGGCATCACCTCGGATGGGGACGGTCAGGGCCAGCACGTTGCCGTCGGGCGAGGCCTGTATCGGGCCGTGCCCGAAGCGGGGATCGGCGGCCAGGGCCGCCTGCAGCTTGGCCAGGTCCCTGCGGTCGGTGGGACTGCTCCCGGCGGTGACGATCTCGACCGGGTAGGGGTCTTGGCGGGGGAAGTAGCTGGCGACGGCGAGGTAGCCCTGTTTGGACGGCACGGTGCCGGGGAGGGTGGCGACGCCGCTCTGGCCGACGTGCAGGCCGAGCACCGGGACCGCCGCGAGGAGCATGAAACCGCCGGCGACGACCAGGCTGGGGACCGGCCCGCGGATGACCCTGGCGATCACCGACCGCCACATGCGGCCCTCGGCGGCGTCGGCGCGGCCCAGGTTGGAGCCGACGAGCGGGATCCGCAGGGCGTTGATGCGGTCGCCGGTGAGGCTGAGCATGGCGGGGAGCAGGGTTAGCGCGGCGGCGACCGACACGACGCCGACGATCACGGCGCCTGCGGCGAGGCTGCGCAGGACGTTGGTCGGCACGAGGAACAGCCCGAGCAGCGCGATCACGAACGTCGTCCCGCTGAAGAGCACGGCCCGGCTGGCGGTCGCCCCGGTCGTGGCGATGGCGGCGTTCTTCTCAAGCCCCCTGGCGCGTTCCTCCCGGAAGCGGGAGATAACGAGCAGGGAGTAGTCGATCCCGAGGGCGAGGCCCATGCCGGTCATCATGTTGACGATGAAGACCGAGAGGCTGAACTCCTGGGCGACGATGGTAGCGATCCCGAGACCGACGATGATCGACAGCAGGGCCATGAGGACCGGCATGAGCCCGGCGACCACAGCGCCGAACACGAGCATCAAGACGACGATGGCGATCGGCAGCCCGAAGTTGACCTCGCCGCGGCGCAGGTCGCTCGAGGACAGCGTGGTGAAGTCGTTTCCGACGGTGTGATCCCCCGTGACTGCGACGGCGAAGCCGCGCGTGCCGTTGGCGGCTTGCGCGGTGGCGACGACCGGCTTGATGTCCGAATCAGTCGCCGCCCGCAGCTCGATAAGGGCGGCGTGACCCCCGGCCGCGACGAGCGGGCTGCCGGGGCTCAGATCGGCCCGGACGTTGCTGATGCCGGGGTCGGAGCGCAGCTGGGTGTCGAGGCTGGCGACGACCGACCGGAAGGCCATGCTGTCGGCAGTGGCGGTCTTCGAGCTGATGACGATGACGTCGGTCGGCTGCCTGGCGGCTGCCACCGCCCGTCGCCCGCTCGTAGAGGGCCTCGGCCCGGCTGGACGGGGTGGCGCCGACGACGTGGGCGGTGCTCGTCAGGCCGTGAAGAGAGGTGGCGGCCAGGCCGAGGGACACCACGACGAGCAGCCCCCAGGCAACCAGCGTCCGGCGCGGCCGCCGGGCGCTGAGGGCGGCAAGGCGTCCGGTCACGCCGCGGGAGGGCACCCGGCGGGGCGGGTTGCCGATCGGGCTGGGTGCGGCAGAGGAGTGGGGGGCAACGGGCGTCGTCATAGCGTCTCCTGGGCAGTGGCTCGTTGGTGCGGCGCGGTCGGCGGGCGTCCGGCTGGGGCGTTCACTTGGTGCGCACCCCGGTGCGGGACCACGGCCGCTCCCCTCGGCGTGAGCGGTGCACTGAATATGAGCGACGCTCTCGATATGAGCATCGTCTACTTGTCGCGGACTGGCGTCAAGAGCAGTGCTCACATTTGGGCGGTGTTTCTGGCAGACTGGCGGGCGTGACTCCGACAACCGGCGCGCCCGGCTCCGGGCTGAGCTGGTCCAGGAGATCGAGCACGAAGCGCGCCTGGAGGTGACCGAATTCGGGGGCACCGGCGCTGTCGCTGCGCGCCGTCGCCCGTGAGATCGGCATGGTGTCCTCGGCCATCTACCGCTACTTCCCGAGCCGTGACGACCTGCTCACGGCGCTGATCATCGACGCCTACAACGACATCGGGGCCGCCGCCGAGCGCGCCGATGCCCCCTGCGACCGCTGCGA
>CAVTIX010000004.1:0-37820 GCA_963734725.1 uncultured Actinomycetes bacterium | reverse complement strand
TTGGTCTCACCCCCGTCCAGAGCCGTGCACCGGCGGACGCGATCTGCCTGCCGGACCAGGTCAGGAACGTTGGCGGCCGGTGGTGGATGGTGGTGCGCGGCCCTCAAAAGCGTGTGAAGGCGCAAGTCTTCCGTGGGTTCAAATCCCACCGCTCTGACCTGCAAGAACACCAATCTTGGCAGCCGCTAGGGGGGCGCCAAGGCATCCCTTGTCTCATTTAGTTGTCTCAGTTATGAGTCGCGTGCTGCCCCCGCCGCCCGAATCAGCAGCGGCTGTTGTGCCTGGTCACGGACGCCTTGGACCGGCTTGAACAGAGAGGAGCACGCCGCTGAGGCGTGCGCCCTGCCGTTCACGGTTGGCCGGGACCGTCTGCGCCCGGCCGGAGACCGCGAGCTCCCGACGAATTAACGGGCGCGACCAATGAGCACCACCTCCACCGCTGTTGACCAGAATCGACGGAGGCGGTGCTGGCCACGGTCGCGCTGGCTATGCGGGGGGTGTCCAGCGCGTGATGCGGGCGCCTGCCTTGAACGCGGGACCGGCGGGGACAAGGCGCAGGAGGGTGTTGCGGACCGACTGCCGCCAGCCGTCACCAAGTTCGAAGCCGAGCCGGGCGAGCATGCTGGCCTGGCGGGCGAGTTGCCGGCAGCGTGGTCGGCGGGCCTGGTCGAAGGCGGCCGGTGCGGCGGCCAGGTCGCCGCCGGCGCCGGCCGGTGCTGCGATCATGCGGCCCACGCACACTCCGTCCTCCAGTGCGGTGGCCGCTCCCTGCCCGATGGTGGGCAGCATGGCGTGCGCCGCGTCGCCGATGACGACCACCCGGCCGCGCACGTAGCGTGGGCATCCGCCCGGCAGGTGGTAAACGTCGTGGCGCATCAGCTGGCTGCCGGGGGTGGCGGCCACCATGGCCTGGATCCAGGGCGCCCACCCGGAGAAGTGTGCGCGGGCCGCGGCCAGCTCGTCGGTGAATGATGTCCCCACAGGGTGGACGAACTCCCCGTACCAGTAGATCTCGCCTTCGCTGACCCGCAGCGCGCCGAACTCGGTGCCTGGTCCCCACACCTCGATCAGGCGGCCCGCAAAGGACGTGTCGCTGATGACCGCACGCCAGCTTGTGCCGCCCGCGTACCGCGGGCGGGCGCCGGGAAACAACTGGGTCCGGACCGTACTCCGGACGCCGTCGGCGGCCACCACCAGGCCGGCCTCCCCGGTGTGCTCGCCGGTGCTGGTCCGCCAGGTGGCGGCCGCGGGCTCGCCGCCGGGGGCGCCGGGCTGGACTGCGGTGACCTCGGCGCCAGTGACCAGCTCGGCGCCCGCCTCCTCGGCGGCCTGCCGCAGCGTGGCGTGCAGCCGCTGGCGGTGAATGCCGCAGATCGTCGTGCCCGAACCGGACCGGGTCTCTGGGATCCGCAGCAGCCAGCGGCCACGGCGATCCTGATAGCCGGCATGCGGGGCCAGGTGCCCAGCCGTGCGGACCGCCTCCTCCACACCCAGGGCATGCAGGGCGGCCATCCCGTTGCCGGTAAAGCCCAGGCCCGCGCCCACCTCCCCGAAGACTGGTGCCCGCTCCAGCACCGTGACCTGCCAGCCCGCCTGCACCAGCGCGAGCGCTGCGGCAAGCCCCGCGATCCCGCCCCCGGCTACCACCGCCGTTTGCCGGTCAGTCACCTGCCCACCTTGCCTTCCGCTCAGCGGCTGGCGGCCGATGAGGCCGCAGCCGTGATGGCTCCTCAATACAACAACGCTAATAGTACCACTTTAGTAGTACAATTGTCGTCATGTTATCCTGGGCCATGGCCCCACCGCGGAACCAGCGCCGCCGGGAGGCCCTCGCGGACGCCGCGATCGCGATCCTCGGCACCACCGGAATCCACACCCTGAGCCACCGCGCCGTGGACCAGCGGGCCGGGCTGCCCGCCGGCACCGCCGCCAACTACTTCCCGACCAGGGACGAGCTGCTCGCAGCAGCCGCCCACCGGGTCTTCGGCCTACACATCGCCGCGATGGAAGCCGCCGACAGCCAGGTAGCCGGGACGGTCGGCCCCGGCGACCTCGCACACCTGATCGGCGATGCCCTGTACGACTGGGTGACCCGGCAGCGCACCCGCTACCTGGCCCTCTACGAACTGACTCTGGAGGCCACCCGCCGCTCCGCACTCGCCCAGGCGCTGTCCGGGATGGCCGCCGCCACCCTGGACGTCACCATCGGCCAGCACCGCGCGCTCGGCCTGGCCACCTCCCCAGAGCAGGTGCAGATGCTGATCACCTTGTTCAGCGGGGTGCTGTTGACGCTGGCCGCTGGCCCGCCGGAGGCCATCACGCCGGACGCCACCCGTGCCCTGGCCCGCTGCTTGGTCGTGGGCGTGCTGGCAACGGTGCCCGGCCTGCCCTGGAACGCTGACTAGTTGCTCTGCCCGCGGGTGGGGACGCGGCTTCCGCTTCGCGGTGCTCCCACCGCGATGCCCCGCGACGCACTCCTTGACAGCGGCAACGATGGTGGCGAGCGGGCCGCGCCGGATCATGAGCGGGGCATGGTCGTCATTTGCCTGTCGGCGAGTCCCAGATCAGCTCTCCGACCTGGCTGGCCACCTGACTGCGCAAGGCGTCGGCCACGTGCTGGTACCGGGCCGCCATCGACTCGCTCGATCAGCCCATCAGCGACATGACGGTCGGCGTCGGCTGCCGAACTGCCACAACAGCAGCAGCGGCTTGTGGGGTGCCCGGAGACGGGCCCGGCCGACCAGCGCGCACCGCAGCCGCACCAGCAGCTCATCACGCGTCATCCAGGAAGCCTGGCACCGTGCCGCCGTCATTGCACAGCACCCAGGCCGCTCCACGTTCCTGGGTGCCCAGAGACCGCCACGAAGCCGACGCTCCGGCGAAGCGGGCAAGGCATACACCGGGCCGCGCGATCCGCCTCACGAATCCCGGCTCCGCGCCCGATTCCCAGATGTCTGGGAAGGATGGTCGATGGGTCCGCGTGCCGCTCGCTGACGCCAGATCACGGTGTTGCGCCACCCCAGTTCGATGACGAGCTGATGACAAACGATCAAGGGGCTGACCGCTGTGACCAGCGATCAGCCCTTGACCTGCTACTTCGTGAGTAGCCCCGACCGGATTTGAACCGGCGCTACCGCCTTGAGAGGGCGGCGTCCTAGGCCGCTAGACGACGGGGCCAGCGACTGCACGGTAGCGCACCGACCGTAGCGACGCCAAACTGGCGCCGCTTCGGGACCTACGCGCCTGGGCCGGACTGCGAGGGCACGCCCAGAACGGGGGTATCTTTCTTTATATGTTGGCGTTCATCATCATCCTGCTGATTGTGGGTTTGATTGCCGGGGCTATCGCCCGGCTGCTGGTCCCCGGCCGGGACCCGATGAGCCTGCTCGGGACCATGGGCCTGGGGATCGTCGGCTCCTTCGTCGGAGGCTTCCTGCAGAACCTGGTGTTCCTCCACACCGTGTCGCTGTTCGCGCTGCACCCGGCGGGGATCCTGGGCTCGATCATCGGCTCCATCATCGTCCTGCTGGTCTCGCGGCTCTTCGGGCGCAGGCGCGTCCGCCGAGCCTGAGCGCGGCAGGCGCGAGGCCAGGAAGGCCGGCCCGGACCTAGGGCCGGCCCGCGCCAGCCGGTGGCTGGCCAAGGCACGAAAAAGCGCGCCCAGCAGCAGCGGACGCGCTATTCATGCCAAACGATCATGGCGTTGAGCTGGGGTACCAGGACTCGAACCTAGACTAACGGGGCCAGAACCCGTCGGGCTGCCAATTACCCCATACCCCACCGGACCGGGCCCACCGGCCCGCTCGCGCCTGTGCAGTGTAGCCGAAACACGTACCGCCCCCAAAGCGATCCCCGGGGCTAGGCCGGCCAGCGGTCCGCGGGGGTCAGGCGTCGCCCTCGGCCAGCCTCACCGCCCGGGCCAGCCGGTCCAGCGTCTTCTCCCGCCCGAGCAGTTCGATCGAGTCGAACAGCGGCGGCGCCACGCGGTGCCCGGTGACCGCGACGTACACCGGGGTGAACGCCACGCGCGGCTTCAGGCCCAGGTCGGTGATCAGGGCGGCCCGGAGCACCCGCTCGATCTCCTCGTGCGACCAGGCGCCGAGCCCGGCGAGCGCCTTTCCCGCGGCGGCGAGCGCCGGCACTGCCTCTGGCGTCAGGACCCGCGCCGCGTCCTCGGGGTTCACGTGGAAGCCCGCCCCGTTGACGAACAGGAAGCCCAGCATCCGCACCGCGTCGCTGAGCTTGCTGATCCGCGTCTGGATCAGCGCGGCGCCGGCCGCGATCAATTCCGCGTCCGCGGCAGGCACGGGGTCGGGGACCAGCCCGGACCGGGTGAGGAATGGTGTGATCCGGGCGGCGAAGTCAGCGGGCGCCAGCGCCCTGATCTTGTCGCCGTTGATCGCTTCGAGCTTGCGCACGTCGAACTGGGCCGAGTTCTTGTTCACCCGGGCCAGGTCGAACTCCGCCGCCATCTCGGCCAGCGTGAACTCTTCCCGGTTCTCCCCCGGCGACCAGCCGAGCAGCGCCAGGTAGTTGCAGATCGCCTCGGGGAGGAAGCCCTGCTGGCGGTACCAGTTGATGGAGACCACGCCGTTGCGCTTGGACAGCCGCTGGCCGTCGGGGCCGAGGACGTAGGGCAGGTGGGCGAACGCCGGGATCCGTTCCGCGGGGACGCCCATCGCGCCGTAGACCGCGATCTGCCGGGGGGTGGACGACAGCAGGTCCTCGCCGCGCACCACGTGGGTGATCTCCATGAGCACGTCATCGACCGCGACCGCCAGCGTGTAGAGCGGCCGGCCGTCGGCCCGGGCCAGCACGAAGTCCGGCACGTGCGCATGGTCGAAGGTGACCTCGCCGCGGACCAGGTCGGTGAACGTGGTCGAGCCCTCCGGCATGCGGAACCTGACCACCGGCTTGCGGCCTTCCGCCACGTACGCCGCGACCTGCTCGGCGGTGAGGCGCCGGCAGTGGCCGTCGTAGCCGCTCGCGCCGCCGGCCTCGCGCGCGGCCTGCCGCCGGGCTTGGAGCTCTTCCGGCGTGCAGTAGCAGTAGTAGGCGTGCCCGTCGGCCAGGAACTTGGACACCCACTCCGCGTAGACGCCCATTCGCTCGCTTTGCTGGTAAGGCCCGAACGGCCCGCCGACCCCGGGTCCCTCGTCCCAGTCCAGGCCCAGCCAGCGCAGCGTGTCCTGCGCGGAGGCGATGTATTCCGGCTTCACCCGGGTGGCGTCGGTGTCCTCGATGCGCAGCACGAACGTGCCCCGTTTGGCGCGGGCGAACGCCCAGTCGTACAGGGCGGTGCGGATGTTGCCCACGTGCAGGTCACCGCTGGGTGAGGGGGCGAACCGCACCCGGCTCCCGCGCTCAGTCACCTTTCTCCACCTTGTTAGTCAGGGTGCCGACAGCGTCGATCGACACCGATACCTCATCCCCGCAGACCAGCTCCTCCGCCGCGCCGGCGCTCCCGGCCAGCAGCACGTCCCCCGGCAGCAGGGTCATCACGCTACTCGCGGCGGCGATCAGCGCCGCCACGCCCCGGGCGGTCCCCGGGATGCTGGCGTGCCGCCGCTCCTGCCCGTTCACCGAGGTGACCAGCGTGGCGTCACCGGCCAAGGCGTCGGTCTCGATCCACGGCCCCAGCGGGCAGAACGTGTCGAACCCCTTCGCCCGCGCCCACTGGCCGTCGCTGGCCGCCACGTCGGCCGCGGTGACGTCGAGGGCGCAGGCGTAACCGAAGATCACCGCGGCGGCCTGGTCCGGCGGCACCTGGCGGCACAGCCGGCCGATGATCACGGCCAGCTTCCCTTCCGGCCTCAGGCGATGCGCCTGCGCCGGGTAGCGGATCGGGTCCGACGGGCCACAGACCGCGGTGGACGGCTTCAGATACATAACGGAATCATCGTCCAGCCCGTCAGCCACCCGCCCGGCTGGCCCGGGGCCAGCCGGGCTAAAGCCGATGACCTTGCTGGGCAGCACCGGCGCCAGCAGCCGGACGTCGGTGAGCAGGTAGGTGGCGCCGGTCAGCCGGATGCCGTCGCTGCCCCCGCCGAAGGGGTGACCGGCCAGCTCGGCGATGACCTCGCCACTGCCTGCCGTGCTGCCGGGCCGGGCGGTGCCCACCAGCCCGTAGGAGACCTCATCGCCCGCGGCGAACCTCGCAATGCGCACGCTCCGATCCCGGCGTTATTGCCGGTACCCCTCCACCTCGGTGACCGGCCGCGCCTGCGCCTCCTCCGGGTTCTGGCCGAACTCCCTGCGGGCCCGGCGCTGCCGCAGCAGGTCCCAGCACTGGTCGAGCGCCTGCTCGGCCGCGGCCAGCCGGGCATGCTCCTCTGCGCCGGAAATCTCACCGGACGCGAGCTTGGTGCGCAGCTCGTGCTCGGTCTGGATGAGATCGTCGATGTGGGCCAAGATCTCCTTGTCGTCCATAGGCTCCACCGTATCGCTGGCCCAGCTCAGCCGCGTCCGGCGGCTGTCTCGCCGGGCTGGTAGCCAGCCCGCAGCAGGGCATAGGTGACGGCTTCTTCCAGCGCGTGCCAGGATGCGGCGATGATGTTCTCGTCCACGCCCACCGTGCTCCAGGTGCCGTCCGGCGCGCCGGTGCCATCCCCGGACTCGATGAGCACCCGGGTCACCGCGCCGGTGCCGTGCGAGTTCTCCAGGATGCGGACCTTGTAATCGGCCAGCTCCAGCATGGCCAGCTCGGGGTAGAGCCGCTCCAGCGCCAGCCGCAGGGCGTTGTCCAGCGCGTTCACCGGGCCGTTGCCCTCACCGGTGGCGACGATCCGCTCGCCCTTCGCGGTCAGCTTGACCGTGGCCTCGCTGGCCACCGCGGCGTCGGCCCGGCGCTCGACGATCACCCGCCACGACTCCACCTGGAAGTGCCGCAGCCGCTCCCCGGCCAGTTCGTCGCGCAGCAGCAGCTCGAAGGACGCGTCGGCGGCCTCGAATGTGTACCCGCGGGCCTCCAGGTCCTTGACCCGCTCCACCACCCGCCCGGCGCTGCCGGCTTCCGCGGACAGGTCGTAACCGAGCTGCCTGCCCTTGATCTCCACCGACGCCCGCCCGGCCATGTCAGAAACCAGCATCCGCATGTCGTTGCCGACTAGCGCCGGGTCGACGTGCTGGTACAGCATCGGGTCGACCTTGACCGCCGAGGCGTGCAGCCCTGCCTTGTGCGCGAACGCGGAGAAACCGACGTAGGGCTGGTGCGCGAGCGGAGTCACGTTGGTGACTTCGCTGATCGCGTGTGCCACCCGGCTCATCTCGGCTAGGCACCCGTCCGGCAGCACCTGGCGGCCCTGCTTGAGTTGCAGGCCAGCGACCACGCTGAACAGGTTGGCGTTGCCGGCTCGCTCCCCGTAGCCGTTTGCCGTGCCCTGGACGTGGCTGACCCCGGCCGCCACCGCGGTCAGCGTGTTCGCCACCGCGCAGGCGGTGTCGTCGTGGCAGTGGATGCCCAGCCGGGCCCCGGTGGCCGACGCGACCGCCGTGACCACGTCGCCGAGCTCGGCGGGCAGCATGCCCCCGTTGGTGTCGCAGAGCGCCACGACCTCGGCGCCTGCCTCGGCGGCGACCCGCACCACCTCCAGGGCGTAGGCGGGATCGGAGCGGTACCCGTCGAAGAAGTGCTCGGCGTCGAGGAACACCCGCTGACCCTCGGCGGACAGGTGCCGCACCGTGTCGGCGATCATGGCGAGGTTCTCGGCCGGGGTGGTCCGCAGCGCCGCGGTGACGTGCCGGTCGTGGCTCTTGGCGACCAGCGTCACCACCGGCGCGCCGGACTCGCGCAGCGCCGCTACCTGCGGGTCGTCGGCGGTGACCGCGCCCGGGCGCCGGGTGGACCCGAACGCCGCGAGGGTGGCGTGGCTGAGCTGGAGCTCGGTGCGCGCCCGGCGGAAGAACTCGGTGTCCTTGGGGATGGCGCCCGGCCAGCCGCCTTCGATAAAGCCGACACCGAACTCGTCCAGGCGCCGTGCGATGGCCAGCTTGTCGGCGACGGTCAGGGTGAGGCCTTCTTGCTGGGCGCCATCGCGCAGCGTGGTGTCGTAGACGTGGAAGCTGTCGTTGGGCATCTGTCATCCGTTCTGTCTGGGACCGCGCCCGGCCGGACAAAGCAAAAGACCCCTCGCGGGATGCAAGAGGTCTGCGCGCCGACGGGTGCGGGCCTGAGGAAACTCCGGGGCCTGCTAGGTGCCGGCGCGCCTGCCGATAATAATCCGGCCGCACGTCACGGTCTTAGTCTGGCACATGCGATACGCAGCGGCGAAACGCATGTCTCACCATCCGAGACAGTGGCTGCGTGGCTGACGCCATGCGAAGGGGTGGCAGCCTGTCTTGGGGCTGCCCTGCCAGCCCGGCGGAGCACTCCGCCTTCCCGGGGGCAAGCCCCCGGACCCCACGGCCCGGACCCCCCAATGGCCTAGCGGCTCCCGTGACTCCGTCACGAGAGCCGCGGCCATGGTGGCTGGGCCAGGGGGCCTAGCCAATGTCGCGCCGGATCGTGGTCCGGCTGGCGGCCGCCAGCATGGCCACCGCGTAGCCGGCCAGCGCCAGGCCGGCGACCGCAGGTGCCAGGACATTGGGCTCGGGCGGGTTGGTCAGGCCGATGGACGCCCACACCGGGAACCACTTTGCCAGGCTGGGCGCCACGGTGCCCAGGGCGATCACCTCGACGAACAGCGCCCAGCCGACCGCCGCGATGATCGCGACGAAGGTGTTGCGGGTGAGCGCGCCGAGGGCGACGCCGATCATTCCGAAGCAGACGCCGGCGATGACCGTGCCGACATACATCCGGCCGGCCGCCGCGGGCAGAGTGTGCATTCCATGTGCTGCCAGCACCCCGGCGATGGCGCCCAGGCCCAGGCCGAAGATCACCGCGCTGAACACCGCGCCGAACAGGGCGATCACGGCAACCTTGACCGCGAACACCTGGGCCCGCCGCGGCGTGGCCAGCAGGGTCGGCACGATGGTGCGGTGCCGGAACTCGCCGCCCGCGACGAGGATGCCGAGGATCAGCATGGCCACCACGACGATGGGGCCGAACTTGAGCATCTGATAGGTCTCCGCGGCGCTGCCCAGGGGATGCTGGCCCGGCTTGCCTGCGACCGCCGCGTCGATGAGCACGCTGCCGACGGCGAACACGGCCGCGAGGGCGACGGTGACCGGGACCGCGAGGGTGGTGAATAGCTTACGGAACTCGGCTCGGGCGAGCCGCACGGTGGCGTTCATGGCATAACCTCCTGAGTTTTGCTGACCGGATCGGATAAGCGCTGCGGTGCTCATGCCGCCACCTCCGGCCGGTCGTTGACCATTTCGAAGAAGAGGGTTTCGAGGTCCTCGTCGTGCCGGGACAATTCGAGGATGGGCAGGCCCGCGCCGGCGGCGGCCAGGCCGATCGTGTCGCCATCGGCGCCGCGGGCCTCCACGGTGGCGCCGTCCACCACGCGGACCTGGATTCCGGCGGCCAGCAGCACGTCGGCGAGCCTGGTCGCGTCGGTGGTGCGGGCCCGGGTTACCGAGCTGCGCTCGGTCAGGTCGGCCAGCGTGGTCTCGGCGATGAGGCGGCCCTTGGCGAGGACGACGACCTCGTCCACGGTCTGGGCGACCTCGGTCAGCAGGTGGCTGGAGACCAGCACGGTCCTGCCTTCGCCGGCGAGCGACCGCAGCAGGCCGCGCATCCAGCGGATCCCCTCCGGGTCGAGCCCGTTCAGCGGCTCGTCCAGGATGAGCACGCCGGGGTCGCCGAGCAGGGCGCCGGCCAGGCTGAGCCGCTGGCGCATGCCCAGCGAGTAGCCGCCGACCCGGCGGCCCGCGGCGCCGGACAGCCCGACCTGGTCCAGCACCTCGCCGACCCGGCGGTGCGGGATGCCGGCCGCCGTGGCGATGACCTTGAGGTGCTGGGTGGCGCTGCGGCCGGGGTGGAAGGTGTTGCT
Organism: uncultured Actinomycetes bacterium; assembly: GCA_963734725.1. Taxonomy (GTDB): domain Bacteria; phylum Actinomycetota; class Actinomycetes; order Streptosporangiales; family Streptosporangiaceae; genus DASXKD01. The sequence goes on along the minus strand of CAVTIX010000004.1, from coordinate 27,885 downwards.
GTCCAGCGCGGCGCCGACCTGGCGCATCGGGTCGGGCAGCCTGCGGTATTCGGCCCCGCCGATCGTTGCCGACCCGGCCGTCGGGGCGGCCAGGCCGAGCAGGATCTTCAGGGTGGTGGTCTTCCCGGCGCCGTTCGGGCCGAGGAAGCCGGTGACCTTGCCTGGGTGGACGTCGAAGGACAGGTCGTCTACCGCAACGACCGGGCCATAACGTTTGGTCAGATGACTGACGCTGATGACGGACATGGGCGGAACCTCCGGGAGCGGTGAGCTGATGAGCTCGTGGTTTGTCACGTCTCAACTCTCGTCACGCCGGGGCTGCGCGTCGTCGGCCCGCAGGCCGCATTCCGCGCTCGCCCGCGGCGGGCACAGGCCGGGGTGGCTGCGCCCCGGGGCCGGCCGCGCTCGCTGCGCCTCCAGGGTTACGCCTGGAGGGTTAGCCCGGCCGGTCACCCTGCAGGCTGACGCCACCGGCCGGACGGCCAGCTACGGTGATCTTGTGCTGCGGTCAGTAGGGCAACGCCTGCGCCACCCCGGCCCCTGGGCAATCGATGGCGCGATCGCCGCCGCGCTCCTGGCGTTCATGGTGGGCCAGCTCGCCCTGCAGGCCAAGCCGCTGCCCGGGCAGCAGGCGACCACCCCGATCGCCTACCTTCTCGTGGCGCTGATCGCGGCGCCGCTGGTCACCCACCGGAAGTGGCCGCTGCCCTCGCTCGCGGTCTGCCTGGCTGCCCTGCTGCTGTACGCCCCCGGGCGGTATTACGCCTACCCAGGGATTGTGCTGTTCGCCATGGTCTACGGCATCACGCTGCACGGCACCAGGCGTCAGTCGCTGATCGCGCTGATCTCCTGCGCCGCCGCGATGGCGGTGGCGATCGGCCTGCAGCCTGGGGTGGTCGGCTCTTACGTCACCTGGGTGGAGAGCGAGCTCGGCATCGCGGTGGCGTGGATCGTGGCGGAGACCCTGCGCACCCGCCGGGCCCGCTGGGCCGAGCTGAACGCCCGGGCCGAGCGCCTGGAACGCGAGCGCGAGGCCGAGGCGCGCCGGGCGGTGACCGAGGAGCGGCTGCGCATCGCCCGAGAGCTGCACGACGTGGTGGCGCACTCGATGAGCGTGATCGCGGTGCAGTCGGCGGTCGGCGGCCACGTGATGGACACCCAGCCGGAGGAGGCCCGGCAGGCGCTGGCCGCTATCGAGTCCACCAGCCGCTCCGCGCTGACCGAGATGCGCCGCCTGCTCGGCGTCCTGCGCCCAGGACGGCGAGCCGGCCGGCAGCCTGGTCCCGGCGCCAGGGCTGGCGGATCTGGCGCCACTGGTGGCCCAGGTCGGCGAGGCGGGGCTGAAGGTGTGGGTCCAAGTGGACGGGGAGCGCGGGCCGGTACCGCCCGGGGTGGACCTGTCCGCCTACCGGATCACCCAGGAGGCGCTGACCAACGTGATCAAGCACGCGGGGGCGGCCACCGCATGCGTCAAGGTCAGCTACGAGAAGGGGTCGGTGACCGTGGAGATCACCGACGACGGGCAGGCCGTGCCGGGCGGGACCGGTCGGCACGCCGGGCCCGGAGACCGGGCCGGGCCGGGCCTGGCCGGTGAGCCAGGCGCTTCCGGCGCCCCCCCGCCCGGCACCGGGCACGGGATCATTGGCATGCGCGAGCGGGTCGCGGTGTTCGGCGGGGAGTTCACCGCCGGGCCACAGCCCGGCCGTGGCTTCCGGGTGTTCGCCCGGCTCCCGTTTCCAGAGGTGACGACTTGATCAGGGTGGTCGTGGCGGACGATCAGGCGCTCGTTCGCGGTGGTTTCCGGGTGCTCGTAGACTCCGCGCCGGACCTGGAGGTGGTCGGGGAGGCGAGTGACGGCGCGGAAGCGGTCGAGCTGTCCCGGGCCGAGCGCCCCGACGTGGTGCTCATGGACATCCGGATGCCGCGCATGGACGGGCTCGAGGCGACCCGCCTCATCTGCGGCTCGGCGGACACCGAGGCCGTGCGCGTGCTGATCCTCACCACGTTCGACCTCGATGAGTACGTCTACGCGGCGCTCCGGGCCGGTGCCAGCGGGTTCCTGCTGAAGGACACCCCGCCCACCGATCTGCTGGCCGGCATCCGCGTCGTGGCCGCCGGGGACGCCCTGCTCGCCCCGAGCGTCACCAGGCAGCTCATCGGCGAGTTCGCCCGCCGGCCGGAGAGCGACCGCCCGCCCCCGGCCACGCTCGAGGTGCTTACCGGCCGGGAGCGGGAGGTGCTGACGCTGGTGGCGCGCGGCTGGTCCAACGCGGAGATCGCCGAACGCCTCTACCTGTCCGCGGCGACCGCGAAGACGCACGTGGGCAGGCTGCTGATGAAGCTGCAGGCCCGCGACCGCACCCAGCTCGTGGTCATCGCCTACGAAACGGGACTCATCACACCGGGCGGAGGCTAGCCTTCGCCATCGCGCTCAGGGCTTACTTCGGCGCCAACTTCGTCCAGTTGAAGTCTTCGTGGAAACGCGTGACGCCGTACCAAGCGCAAGGGGTTCGACCCGCGGCGGGCATGAGCCGCTAGCAGATCTTGTGCACCCAGCCATAGGGGTCGGGACGGTCGCCGTACTGGATGCCGAGCAGTTCCTCGCGCAGCCGCGTGGTCACGGGGCCGGGCGTTCCGTCGCCCACCGTCCATTCGCCGGCCGGGCCCTTGACCCTGCCCACCGGGGTAATCACCGCGGCGGTGCCGCAGGCGAAGACCTCGGTCAGCTCGCCGGAGGCACAGCCCTCTTGCCACTGGACCACGGAGATGGCCCCCTCCTCGGCCGGGATGCCCAGGTCGGGCCCGAGCTTCAGCAGCGTGTCCCGGGTGACCCCGGGCAGCAGGGTGCCGGTCAGGGCCGGGGTGACCAGGCGCGCGTGCGGGCCTGACCCGTACACGAAGAACAGGTTCATCCCGCCCATCTCCTCGACCAGGCGGTGCTCCAGGGCGTCGAGCCAGACCACCTGATCGCAGCCGTGCGCCACGGCCTGCTGCTGGCCGGCGAACGAGGCGGCGTAGTTGCCGCCGCACTTGGCCTCGCCGGTGCCACCGGGGGCCGCCCGGCTGTATTCCTCGGACAGCCAGACCGTGACCGGGTGGATGCCGTGGCTGAAGTACGACGCGACCGGGGAGGCGATGACGCAGAACAGGTAGGACCTCGACGGGCGGTTGACGCCGAGACCCCGCTGCGTGGCGATCATGAACGGGCGCAGGTACAGGCTGTGCTCGGGCGCCGTGGGCACCCAGTCCCGGTCCTGCCCGACGAGTAGTTCGACGGACTTGAGGAACAGTTCGGCCGGAAGCTCGGGCATGGCCATCCGGGCCGCCGTGCGGTTGAACCTCGCCGCGTTGGCCTGCGGGCGGAACGCCACGATCGCACCGGTTTCGGTCCGGTAGGCCTTCAGCCCCTCGAAGATCTCCTGCGCGTAGTGGAACACCGAGGTCGCCGGGTCCAGCGTGAACGGGCCATAGGGCTCAAGGCGGGCATCGTGCCAGCCGTGGCCGTCGTCCCAGCGGATGGTGATCATGTGGTCGGTAAATACCTCACAGAACCCCGGCGCGGCCAGAATGCTCTGGCGTTCGTCCGCCGCCACGGGGGCGTCACTAATCCGCGCATCGAATTCCATCGCAATCCTCCCTGGCGCCGTTGCCGGGTTGGCCCTGGTACCACATCAACTCTGGTCCCGGGGTTAGCGTGTGGACCCAGAGTAGCTCCGGTCCCAGCTAACCCTGGCTTACTCGCTCTGCGATGTCGTCGCCGATCTCGGCGGTGGACCGCGCCGCCCAGGCGCCCTGGCGCTCTACCAGGTCGTCGGCGGTGGCCTGCTCGATCTTCGCGGCCTCGGCGGTGAAGCCCAGGTGCTCACACAGCATGGCGGCAGACAAGATGGCGGCGGTCGGGTCGGCGTGCTGGCGGCCCGCGATATCCGGCGCGCTCCCGTGCACCGGCTCGAACATGCTGGGGGCGGTCCGCTCCGGGTTGATGTTCCCGCTGGCCGCCAGGCCGATGCCGCCGGCGACGGCCGCGCCGAGGTCGGTGAGTATGTCACCGAACAGGTTGTCGGTCACGATCACGTCGAACCGCTCCGGCTGGGTGACGAAGAACATCGCCGCGGCGTCCACATGGCAGTAGTCCACGGATACACCTGGATAGTCCTTGGCCATCTCGTCCACGGTCCGCTGCCAGAGGTCCCCGGCGTAGGTGAGCACGTTGGTCTTGTGCACCAGCGTGAGATGTTGCCGGGCCCGCTGGGTAGCCAGGTCGAACGCATACTTGACCACCCGGCTGACCCCGTAGCTGGTGTTGACGCTCTCCTGGGTGGCGACCTCCTCGCGGGTGCCCTTGCGCAGCGCTCCGCCCGCGCCGGAGTAGGGGCCCTCGGTCCCTTCGCGGACGACCACCATGTTGACCGACTCCGGGCGGACGCCCGCCAGCGGCGTGCCCACGCCGGGGTACAGCCTTACCGGCCGCAGGTTCACGTAGTGATCCAGCTCGAACCGCAGGCGCAGCAGCAGGCCCCGCTCCAGTACCCCGCTCGGCACCGATGGATCACCGACCGCGCCGAGCAGCAGCGCCTGATGGGCGCGGATTTCCTCAAGCACCGAGTCGGGAAGGGTCTCTCCGGTCCGCTGCCACCGATGGGCGCCCAGGTCATAGCTGGTTTCGTCGAACGAGAGGCCGCCGGCCTTGAGCACCTTCAGCGCCTCGGCCACGACCTCGGGCCCGATCCCGTCGCCGCCGATCACGGCGAGCCTTATCTGCGACGATGCCATGCGCGTACCTTACGGCTTACCAGTCGCGCGAGTCGCGGAAGTCTCCCCCGTTGTCCCGGCGATCCAGTGCGACCTGGACGGCTTGTGCGGCCGGCGGCTGGCAGGCCCGGGCGCGTGCCCTCCCGGCGCCGTTCGAGGCTGCCCGGTGGCTGGCATGGACCCGGCTCGTCTCGGCGGCATCCTCGGTGACGGGGGCAGACCGGTCCCAGTGATACATGTCGTACACGACGCTTCTCCTGATGAGTTCCCCACGGCCAGCGCCCGGCACCCGTAGCGGGCCGCTGGCCTGCCTGATCAGGCCCCGCTACGGCTGTGCAAGATAAGTACGAAGCGCCGCATAGCAGTCGTAAGCCTACCGGAGAGTAGGCCTGATGTCATCCTGAGAGCACCAATGTCTCATATTGTGAGACAGATTCCGTAGGCTCAGGACACGACGAGGCTGACTGCGCGCCCGGCCACGGCGCCGATCGTGGCGGTGATGTCCTCGAGCACCACGGGGGGGATGGCGGAGTTGACGGTCAGCGTGATCAGCGCGTGCCCGCCCCGCATGTCCCTGGAGACTTGCATGCCCGCGATGTTGATTCCTTCGCTGCCCAGGATCTGGCCGACCACGCCGACGATGCCCGGCCGGTCGGTGTAGCTGAGGAACACCATGTGCTCAGCCAGGGTGATTTCCATCTCGAAGCCGTTGACCTCGACCAGCTTCTCCACCTGCCGCGGCCCGGTGAGCGTCCCGCTGACCGAGATGGCCTGGCCACCGGCCAGTGTGCCGCGCAGGGTGACCACGTTGCGCCAGTCCGGGCTCTCGGCTTCGGTGACCAGGCTGACCAGCATCCCCCGCTGTTCGGCGAGCAGCGGGGCGTTCACGTAGGTCACGGCGTCCTCGACCACCCCGGTGAACACTCCCTTGAGCGCGGCGAGCTGCAGCACACGGACGTCCTTGCTGGCGATCTCACCGCGCACCTCCACCGCCAGCCTGGCCGCGACGCCGCCGGCCAGCGCGGTGAACAGCTGCCCGAGCTTCTCCGTCAGCGGAAGGCCGGGCTTCACCTCCTCGTCCACCACGCCGCCCTGCACGTTCACCGCATCGGGCACGAACTCCCCGGCCAGGGCCAGCCGGAGCGACTTGACCACCTGCGTGCCCGCCTTCTCCTGGGCCTCGTGAGTACTGGCGCCCAGGTGCGGCGTGGCCACCACGCTCGGGAAGTCCAGCAGCGGGTTCCCGGCGGGCGGCTCGGCCGTGAACACGTCGATGCCGGCCCCGGCCACCCGGCCGTCCTTGAGCGCCAGGGCGAGCGCGTGCTCGTCCACGATGCCGCCCCGGGCCGCGTTGATGATGCGCACGCCCGGCTTGACCAGGTGCAGCTCGCGGTCGCCGATCAGCCCAGTGGTCTCCGGGGTTTTCGGCAGGTGCACGCTGATGAAGTCGGCCTCGGCGAGCAGTTCGTCCAGGCTCACCATGCGGACACCGAGCTGCCCGGCACGGGACGGCGGGACATAAGGGTCGTAAGCGATGACCTGCATGCCGAAGCTGGTCAGCCGCTGCGCGACCAGGACGCCGATCCGGCCGAGGCCCAGGATGCCGGCCACCTTGCCACTGAGTTCCACGCCGGTGAACTTCGACCGCTTCCACTCGCCGGATTTGAGCGACGCCACGGCCTGCGGCACGTGCCGCGCGACGGCGAGCAGCAGGGCCGTCGCGTGCTCGGCCGCGCTGACGATGTTGGAGCTTGGCGCGTTCACCACCATCACGCCTGCCTTGGTGGCCGCCTCGACATCGACGTTGTCCAGGCCCACTCCGGCCCGGGCCACGACGCGCAGGTTCGGGGCATGTGCCAGCGCTTCGGCGTCGATCTTCGTGGCGCTCCGGACGATCACCGCGTCCACGCCCGCCAGCGCCGGCAGCAGCTCGGCGCGGTCCGCGCCATCGACGTGGCGCACCTCGAAGTCCGATTCCAGGAGCGCGACCGCGGCGGGCGACAGTTCCTCGGCTACCAGGATGATGGGTACAGGCACGGCAGAGCCCCTCGGGCATCGACGTCGGAGGTACCAGTTTAGCCAGCCTTGTGAAAGCATTCACGAACTTTGTCCCGGCGGCCGCCCGGCGGCGTGGCTGCGCTGCAAGCCCGCCTCGTTCCCGCCGGATCAGGCACAACGTAATAACCAGGTGTTACGTCACGAAGCTGGCGCGGGGGGCTGTAGAGTAACGCCGCTCGGGGCGGCGCGGTCGACGGGACAGAGGGAGCCGGGCTCATGCACAGCCTCATCGTGTTGGCCGCAGTTGCCTGCGTGATCGCGATTCCCGGCATCGCCGCGGCGCTGGCCGCCTTCTCGCCCGGCGAGGTGGCGATTGTCACCCGGACGGCGGCGGCGTTCGGCCTCGGCTACGCGGCGGCCGGCGGCTGCGCCTTCCTCCTGGCGGCCGTGCACGCTTTCCGCCTCAGCTTCTTTTTCCCGCTATGGCTGGTGGTTTCCGCCGTGTTGTGGGTGGTGGCCCTTCGCCGCGCACGCATCCGCGATCAGATCACCGCACTAACTGCGGACGTTAACAAGAATCTCTTCCCGCTGCTGCTCGGGGCGCTTGTCGTCGGGGCCGTGCTGATCATTCACGTCAGGTACCTGTACCTGCTCGGCGGGCCGCGCTACGTGTACTACCTGAACGGCCTGGAGATCGCCAACAGCCACGGCGTCCCGTCGGCGACCCTGGAATACGGGCAGTCGTGGCCACCGGCCACGGACAAGATCTTTCTCGACGCATTCACCGGGGTCGTCGCGCTCATCAGCAACAACGTCGCCGTCGGCCCCGGCGTGCTGCTGTGGGTTTCCACCTTTGGCACCGCCATCGGGCTGTGGGCCACGGCCTGGGAGCTTGGCATCCGCCGGGTGGGCGGGCTGCTGCCACTGCTGGTGCTCAGCAACCAGCTGATCCTCAACGCCACCCTGGTGACCAGGGACTTCACCGATTACCGGTCGGAGGATTTCGGGCGCGCCGTGGCCTTCTGCGCGCTCGCCCTTGGCATCTTCGCGATCCGGGAACGCCGAACACGGCCGGCCATCATTGCGGGCCTGGTGCTGGCGGCGGCCAGCGGCACCCATCTCGTGCTGCTGGTGGTGATCGCGATCGGCCTGGTGTCCGCCGGCGTGGCCGAGTGCCTCCGCGCTCACGGCGCCCGCGACCGGCTGGCGCCGTTTCAGTACGGCATCATCCTGGCCGCCGTTGGCGGTATCGGCGGGATCATTATCCGGGTATTCGCCGGCGGCACGTTCGGCCTGGGCGGGGCCAGCAGCCCCGCCACTTACAGCTCCATACGCACGCGTTTTGACCCCACCGCCTATCTCTATTACGGCGGGTTCATTCGGCGCGCCAAAGCCGGCGGCGGCTGGTACCTCCCGCCGTCCCAGATCTTTTACCGGATGATGACCGGCCCCGGGTTCCACTGGCCGGCCTGGGCCCTGTGGGTGATTTTGGCGGCCGCGGCGGCGGGCGCCGTGCTGTTGTTCCTGCTGGCCCGGGATGAGCTTCGGGACGCCGGTGTGGTCGGGCTGGGCATCGTCCTCGGCGTGATAGTCATCGCGCTCGCCTTCGATTTTCATTTCCACGTCTATATCGAGGCGACATTCGGCATCCGCAGGCTGCGGGAGATGACGTCCCTGGGGCTGATCATCATCGCCCTGGGCGTGATCGAGGGCCTGATCGTGCTGCTCGCCCGGCACCGGGCCCGGCTGGCGGTCGCCGTCTCGGCGGTCGTCGTCATCGCGCTGGCCGCGTGGCTGCTGCCCAACAACAGCATGCGGCAGGACTTCCGCAACAGTCATCAGCGGACCGTGCTGATCAACTGGATGCGGACTCAGACGCCGTGCGGCGCGCGCTTCCTGGTAAACCAGCGGACAGAGGGCGCCATCACGTCGCTGACCGGGCGGTATGCACTACTGGAGGGCATGGGGCCGTTCCTGCGGGTGGACAAGCTGCCCTACGTGATCAGCCTCCTGTTGAGCGCACGGCAGTTCTTCACGGACCCGCAGGCGAACGAGGCGTTCCTGCGCCAGCATGACATCACGTATGTGGTTGTGTCGCGGGTGCAGATCGGTTACTTCGGGCCCACCGGGAAGACGAACATCCAGGCGATGAACGCGGCGCCGTTCCTGCAGCGGGTCTTCGTAACGCCGTCGGCAATTGTCTACCGCGTGGTGGGGGCGCACGCCCCGCCGGTCTCACCCTTGCTGACAGGGCCGGTGCTGCACTGCATCAGGACGCCGGTTCACTTCTGATCCGGCAGTGGCGGACGGCCGGGGCTGGAGTGCTGCTCGGCCCGGGCAACTGATCGGCCCTTCGACGGCCGCCAACCGCCGGCGGGCCCCTGCCAGCCGCTCCGAGGAACTTTTGCGCCCCGGCCAAGGCGCAGCTATCGTGCAGAATTATGCCCACCGGCGGCTCACAGGTCATACTCGAATCAGGGCGGTGCGCCAGGGAGTGGGTGCCGGTTGGCTAGTAAGACGTCCCGTTTTGGCAAGGTTCTCGGCGGGCTCGGGGTGCTGCTCGCCGCGGGGACGGCGGCCGGGTGCGCCGCGCCTCAATTCACCTATGTCGCGGACTCGTCGGCCAACGCCTATTTCAAGGTGCCGTACGGCTGGCACCGGATCAGCGACGTCTCGCTCGCGGCTCAGTTCAAGACCCCGGGCAGCTCGCTCGGCCAGAACGGCATCTGGGACATCGCCTACGATGCCGCCCTGGCGCCAACGGCGGTCCACCTGTTCAGCCCCAACGCGACCAAGCCATTCGCGTTCGCGTTCGTCACCCCGCTCAGCTCGTCGGCCAGCCAGTCGATGTCCGACGACAGGCTGCGGGACGTGCTGCTGCCGGTGACTGCGGCGTCCCGTCTGGCCGAGGCGCAAGGCGGTAACTTCCCGCTGACCCACTTCCGCCTGCTTCGGGACAGAGCGATCAAGCCGGGACCAGATGTCCACGGGGTATGGGACACCTACAGCTACACCTACCCGGGCGGCACCACCGACACCTTCGACCAAGTGGCTCTCACCAACTCGGACAAGACCCAGCTCTACGTCCTCATGGTGCATTGCGTAACCACGTGCTACCGCCAGAACCGTGACCAGATCGACACGATCGTGTCGTCGTTTACCGTCAGGAGCCCCTAGTGCGCGAGGCCCTAGCAAAACCGCCGGAGGGACTGCCAGCGCCTGGCGAGCACCCCAGTGACAAAGACCGGCGGACCAGGAAGCCCATTCCCCTCTGGGACCGGCTGAAGTTCCTGCTCCTCCTCGCGCTGCTCTGGTGGATCCTCGTCTGGTCCGCGATGGCGAGCAACCCGCTGATGGGCATCAGCGACGCGATCCGCACCGAAATCAGGAGCGGCTCGTGGGTGTTCGTGCTGGCCTGCCTGGAAGCGCTGCGCCAGATCCACTTCCTGATCAGCGAGCACTGGGCCGCATACCACAGGTTCTGGACGCAGACGTTTTTCGGCGGCCTGGAGGGGGCAACCCAGCGCCGGCTGTCGCCGTGGACCAGGTTCCGCCTGAGGCGCGTGGTTACCTGGGTGTTCTGGATTGCCGTCATCGCGGTGGTGGCCGGGAAGGTGACGCACCAGAACGCGCTGGTGGCTCTGGCGCACATGCCGGGCTACATCTGGCACGCGCTGCCATTCGTGCTGCAGCTCATGGTCATCCTGCTCGTCGTGGTGGGGCAATTCGCCGCGATCTTCTGGTTTTTGTCCAAGGGTGGCGTGGACGTTTACTTCCCGGACGACATCAAGACCCGGTTCTCCGACGTCTGGGGCCAGGACCATGTCCTGGAGCGGGTCAAGGAGAACATCCTGTACCTGGAGGACCCGGAGCGGATCGAGTCCAAGGGCGGCTACGTCCCGGGCGGGATTCTGCTCTGGGGCCCGCCCGGCACCGGCAAGACGCTCATGGCCGAGGCGGTTGCGGGCGAAACCGGCAGGCCCTACGTGTTCGTGGACCCGGGCGCGTTCATCAACATGTTCATGGGCGTCGGCATCCTCAAGGTCAAGTCGCTGTTCCGCAAGCTGCGCAAGCTGGCGTTGCGGTACGGCGGCGTGATCGTGTTCTTCGACGAGGCCGACTCGCTGGGCCGCCGCGGGGCGCTGGCCCAGGGCGGCCCGCCCGTCCCCGGCCGCGCCACCCCCGCGGCCTGGCAGGCGGGCGGATGCCACGGCTTCTCGTACCTGTCCAAGGACGTGCAATGGCGGCTCGTCCAGCGCGCGCTCACCTCGGTGACCGGCGACGAGCCGGATACCCGGCGCAACAAGCAGATGATGGGCATGGGGATGGGCGGCGGCGGCATGGGAACGCTGGAGGCCCTGCTCACCGAGATTTCCGGGCTGAAGAAGCCGCGCGGCTTCATGAACCGGCATGTACGCCGGCTGTTCGGCATGCGGCCCAAGCCGCCGCCGAAGTACCGGATCCTGGTGATGATGGCGACCAACCTGCCCGAGGCGCTGGACGAGGCGCTGCTGCGGCCGGGCCGGATCGACCGCATCTACAAGGTGGGCTACCCGTCCAAGGTCGGCCGAGTCAGGACCTATGAGGGCTACTTCGGCAAGGTACGCCACGAGCTGACCGCCGAGCAGATGGACAAGCTCGCGGTGATTACTCCGTACGCAACCGGCGCCACCATCAAGGACCTGGTCAACGAGGCACTGATCACCGCCATCCGCAACGGCCGGGAGGTGATCACCTGGCAGGACGTGATCAAGGCCAAGCAGCTCAAGGAGCTCGGCCCGCCCGAGGACGTCGAGTACATCGAGCGGGAAAGACACGCGGTCGCGGTGCACGAGGCGTGCCACGCCCTGGTCGCCTACCGCACCCGGCAGCACATGGAAATCGACATCGCCACCATCGAGAAGGGCAGCGACTACCTCGGCATGGTGGCCAGCATCCCACCCGAGGACCAGTTCACCCGGTGGCGCAGCGAGTACGAGACCGACATCTTGGTGTCCCTCGCCTCGCTGGCCGGCGAGCGGATGTTCTTCGACAGCGACAGCTCCTCCGGCGTATCCGGGGACCTCGAGTCGGCGACGACCGTGGCCTCGTTCATGGAGGGCTTCTGGGGCATGGGCGCCACGGTGTCGTCCTACTCGACGGCTAAGCGCCTCGAGGTCGGCGCTCCCGGCGGCGGGCAGGGCGGCCGTAACAAGAAGGGCCAGGACCCCGAGGCCGAACTGCGGCGGGCACTGGCCGACCGGATCGAGGACACGCTGGGGAGGTTGCTGCAGCGGGTGGAGACACTGCTGAGCGAGGACCGGGCCAAGGTGCTGAGCCTGGCGCACGCGCTGGAGACGCACAAAACGCTCAGCGGCGACGACGTCGTCGCGGTCATGGAGCACACGAAGGGCCCGCTCGTGGACGGGCGACCGTACGCCGACCAGGAGTTCCTCGACTGCCTTGAGGAATACCACCAGGCAGCGGCCAGCGCCCACCGTGTCCACGGCAACGTTCGGCTGAGCATGCCCCATCTGCCGCTCGTCGCGGTGGCACAGGGCGCCGTAGCGACGCTGGAGGCCGGTCCCTCGACGCCCAACGGCGGCCCGGGGTTCGAGGGCGGGCCCACGTATGGCGGCGGGCCGGCGTTCGGCGGCGAGCCCCCGGCCGACGGCGGGCCGGCCGTGGACGGCGGGCCGGCTCCGAACGGCGGGTGGGCCCCGAACGATAGGCCGACATTGGGCGACGGGTCGGCCGCGGACGGCGGGTCGGCCCCAGACGGCGGGTGGACCCCAGACGGCGGGCCGACTTCGGACGGCGAGCCGAAGGCCGACGGCGGGCTGACTTCGGACGGCGGGCCGTCCCCGGACGGCGGGCCGTCCCCGGACGGCGGCCCGACCGCGGACGGCGGCCCGGCCGCGGACGGCGGCCCGGCCGCGGACGGCGGCCCGGCGCACGGCCCGGACCCGACGTTCGGCGCCTGACGGCGGCGATGCGCGGCGCGTACCGGGCGCGGCTGGCGTTGAACCTGCTCAACGGGTCCACCCTGGCCGGGATCCTGGTCGCAGCGGCGGGCCGGGCCAGGCTCATCAGAGCCAGGGACGGCCTAGTCGTCGCCGTGGGGTACCGGCTTCCGGTGCCCCCGGCGCCGGCGTTCTGCCTCGGCAATGTGATCGTGACCCGCCTGGACGCCAACGGCGCGGGCGGCGCGCGAACCCTGCTCGCGCACGAGGCACGCCACGCCACCCAGTTCGCCTGCTGCGGTGGCGTGACGATGCTGCCGCTCTACTTCCTCGCGGCCGGGGTGTCGTGGCTGCTGACCGGCGACTTCGGCTCTCGGAACATCTTCGAGCGGCGGGCCGGCCTGGCCGAGGGCGGCTACACCGAACGCCCGCTGCGCCCTGCGCTCACCCGGCTGGCGGGTCCGCGCCGTCCCCGCTAGCCTTCGTCAGCGTCGTCGTCGGCGAGCCAGCTCATCAGGGGCCGCAGTTTCGCGCCCACCTGCTCGATCTGCTCCGCGTGCAAGGCCTCGCGCCGCTTGAGGAAGTTCGGCCGCCCGTTGTCGAACTCCTCCACGAGTTCCCGCGTGAACGAGCCGTCGCGGATCTCGCCGAGGATGCGCCGCATCTCCTCCATGCTCCGGCCGTCGATGATCCGCGGGCCCCGGGTATAGCCACCGAACTCCGCGGTGTCCGAGACTGACCAGTACATCTTGGACAGGCCGCCCTCGTACATGAGGTCCACGATCAGCTTCATCTCGTGCAGGCACTCGAAGTAGGCGATCTCGGGCTGGTAGCCGGCCTCCACCAGGGTGTCGAACCCGGCCTTGATCAGTTCGGACACCCCGCCGCAGAGCACCACCTGCTCACCGAACAGGTCAGTCTCCGTCTCTTCGGCGAAGGTGGTGGCGAGCGCGCCGGCCCGGGTCCCGCCGATCGCCTTGGCGTAGGCGAGCGCCAGCGGCCACGCGCTGCCAGAGGCGTCGCGCTCCACGGCGACCAGCACCGGCACTCCCCGGCCCTCGGTGAACTGCCGGCGGACCAGGTGGCCCGGCCCCTTCGGGGCGACCATGCACACATCGACGCCATCCGGCGGGGTGACGAGCTGGTAGCGGATATTCAGCCCGTGCGCGAAGAACAGGGCATCGCCGGGCACCAGGCTCGGCGCGATCGCCTCCGCGTACAGGGCCCGCTGCACGTGGTCCGGGGCAAGAACCATGATCAGGTCTGCCTCCTCGCAGGCCTGATCGGGGGTGGCTACCGGCAGGCCGTCGCTGGCCGCGGCCTCCCGGCTCCGGGACCCCTCGGGCAGGCCCACCCTGACGTCCACGCCCGAGTCGCGCAGTGACAGCGCGTGCGCGTGCCCCTGACTGCCGTAGCCAAGCACCGCCACGTGACGCTGCTGGATGATTGCCAGGTCAGCCTGGTCGTCGTAAAAGATGTCCGCCATCGGTTGCCTTTCACTCACTGCGCTGAGCCGCCCGCGCTGCATCCAACGGTCGCAGCGCGCGGTCGGTAATAGACTTGCTCCCGCGTCCCAGGGCCACCATGCCGGACTGGACGAGCTCCTTGATGCCGAACGGTTCAAGGACCCTGATCAGGGCGTCCAGCTTGTCCCGGTTCCCGGTGGCCTCAACTGTCACCGCGTCCTGGGCGACGTCGACGACCTTGGCGCGAAACAGGGCGACGGTTTCGAGCACCCGGGACCGGGTCTCGGCGTCGGCCCGTACCTTCACCAGCAGGAGTTCCCGCTGCACCGAGACGGCAGGCTCCAGCTCGACGATCTTCAGCACATTGATCAGCTTGTTGAGCTGCTTGGTGACCTGCTCCAGTGGGTGCTCCGCGCAGTTCACGACGATCGTCATCCGGGAGATCTCGTGGTGCTCGGTCGGGCCCACCGCGAGTGAGTCGATGTTGAAGCCGCGGCGGGAGAACAGCCCCGCGATGCGGACGAGCACGCCGGGCTTGTTCTCCACGAGAACCGACAGCGTGTGCCTGCTCGCGCTTGCCTCCTGCTCCCGCAAGCGCACCGGTGGCTGGCTACTCATTTCCTGGCCTCCCTCGCGGGCGCTTCGCTGGCTTCGGGAGGCGTGTCCTCGCCGCCGGGACACCGCAACGGCGCCTGGGGCGCCTTACACGGCGTTCGGCCCGGCGGCTGCGGCGTGACGCTCGCTGTGGTCGACACAGGCCTACTCATTCGGTCACATCCCAGTCCGGCGCCATATCCCGCGCCACCTTGATGTCGTCATTGCTGGTGCCCGCGGCGACCATGGGCCAGACCATGGCGTCACGGTGCACGACGAAGTCAATCACCACAGGCCGGTCCTGGATGTCCATGGCCTGCTTGATCACGGCGTCCACCTCGGCCGCGGTCTCGCAGCGCAGCCCGGCGCAGCCGTAGGCCTCGGCCAGTTTGACGAAGTCTGGAATCCGGGTCCCGGCCGAGTTGCCCTGCTCTACCCGGTCCAGGTCGGTCTGCGAGTAACGCTCGTTGTAGAAGAGCGTCTGCCACTGGCGGACCATGCCCAGGTTGCCGTTGTTGATGATGGCCACCTTGATCGGGATCCCCTCCACCGTGCAGGTGGCAAGTTCTTGGTTGGTCATCTGGAAGCAGCCGTCGCCGTCGATCGCCCACACCGACGAGTCCGGCACGCCCACCTTGGCGCCCATGGCCGCGGGCACCGCGTAGCCCATGGTGCCGAGGCCGCCGGAGTTGAGCCAGTGCCGGGGCCGCTCATGCTCGATGAACTGAGCCGCCCACATCTGGTGCTGGCCCACGCCCGCCACGTAGTACGCGTCCGGCCCGGCCAGCTTGCCGATCCGCTCGATCACGTACTGCGGCGAAAGAGAGCCGTCATCCGGCTCGTCGTAGCCCAGGGGATAGGTGGCCCGCCAGGCGTCCAGTTGCGACCACCAGCCGGACAGGTCCGCCTGGCGCCCGGTCTCCCGCTCGGCCCGGATCGCGCCGAGCAGTTCGATGATCACCTCACGGCAGTCGCCGACGATGGGCACCTCGGCGTGCCGGTTCTTGGAGATCTCGGCCGGGTCGATGTCGGCGTGCACCACCGCGGCCTCCGGGGCGAAGGAGTCCAGCCGGCCGGTGACGCGATCGTCGAACCTGGCCCCGAGCGCTATCAGCAGGTCCGCCTTTTGCAGGGCCCCCACGGCCGCCACCTTGCCGTGCATGCCCGGCATGCCCAGGTTCTGCCGATGGCTGCTGGGGAACGCGCCGCGCGCCATCAGCGTGGTGACTACGGGCATCCCGGTCAGTTCGGCCAGCTCGACGAGGTCCTCGCTCGCGCCTGCCTTGATCACCCCGCCCCCGACGTACAGGACCGGGCGCTGCGCCGCCATCATCATCCGGGCGGCCTCGCGCACCTGGCGGGAATGCGGCCGGGTGACGGGGTGGTAGCCGGGCAGGTCGAACGGCACGGGCCAGCGGAACTGGGTCTTCGCCTGCAACGCGTCCTTCGCGATGTCCACCAGCACCGGGCCGGGCCTGCCCGTGGCGGCCACGTGAAACGCCTCGGCGACCGTCCTGGCGATGTCACCGGCCTCGGTGACCAGGAAATTGTGCTTGGTCACCGGAAGCGTGATCCCGGCGATGTCGGCTTCCTGGAACCCGTCCGTGCCGATCAGGCCGGACGGCACCTGCCCGGTGATGGCGACCACGGGCACCGAGTCCATGTACGCGTCCGCCAGCGGAGTGACCAGGTTGGTCGCGCCCGGGCCCGAGGTGGCCATGCAGACCCCGGGACGCCCGGTCACCTGGGCGTACCCCGCCGCGGCATGACCGGCGCCCTGCTCATGCCGCACCAGGATGTGGCGCACGCGGCGCGAGTCGAACAGCGGGTCGTAGGCGGGGAGGATGGCGCCGCCGGGGATGCCGAATACGACATCGACGCCGAGTCGCTCCAGCGCTGCCACCAGAGCCTGGGCACCTGTCATCAGGACGGGGCCGGTGGGCGGCGCCGCTTCGGTCCGCCGCGGGGCCGCCCCCGGCGCCGCGTCCCGCCCCGCCGCATCCCGGGCCGGCGCCCGCGCCGCGAGGTCGCGCGGCGACGGCGCCTGGCCCTGGCGGCCCGGGCCTGTCTGCCCGGTCCGGGCGCCGACCGTGGTCGTGGTCTGGTCAGTCATCGCCAATGCTCCATCGGTTGTGTCGGCTGCGGACGGCGGCAACAAAAAACCCCTCCTGCCCTGGGGCAGTCGGGGTAGCGCGCGGATTATCGGATGTCAGCGATCCGCGCGCCTTCGAAGTACGAGAATGTGGTCACCGTGCACGTAGTCCACTGTGGTCCATGGGGTTGTATCCGTCAACCTGAGGACAGTTTCGTCTCGGAATATGAGACCAGGATTGCGGGGGCGCCCGGGCCGCTCACGCCGCGCCCGGTTGCGGCGACGCGGCGGCCTCCGCCGCAGCGGGCCCCCGGCCATCGGCGCCGGCCGGGTCATCGGCGCCGAACATCTCGACCCGCCCGGCCCCGGCCGCCCTGGCCCGGGCCAGCGCCGCCTCGGCATTGCGCCACATGTCTGCCGCCGCGCCGCCGTCGGCGAGCGCGGCCCCGACGCTGGCCGTGATGGTCAGGTCCGAGTCCCCTATCCGGAACGGCTGCGCGGCCACGCCCCGCGCCAGCCGTTCGGCAATGTCCGCGAGTCCCGCGGCGGTGACCGTCCCTTCGGTCAGCACCGCGAACTCATCGCCGGCCCAGCGCGCGACCGTGTCCTCCGGCGACACCGCCAGCCGGAGCCGCCGGGCGACCTGGGCGAGCAGCAGGTCGCCTGCGGTACGCCCGCGCACGTCGTTCACCGCGGTGAAGCCGTCGATGTCCACGACGATGACCCCGGGCACGGCCGCGCTCCGGCCCCGGCCGAGCACATCCAGCGCCCGCTGCTCGGCGTAGGCGCGGTTCGGCAGGCCGGTCAGCCCGTCGTGGAAGGTCAGGTGGGTGACCTGGCGGCGCAGCGCCACCTGGGCGCTCATATCCCTGGCGGTGATCAGCACCAGGTCCGGCTGCCCCGGGTCGCGGTAGCGCGAGACGGTGGCCTCGACGTGGCGCCAGGTGCCGTCTTCGGCCCGCACCCGGCACGGATAGCGGCCCGGCCGCTGAGCCTTGCTCGCCATGACCCGGTGGATCGCCTGCATGCCCCCCGCCCGGTCGTCGGGATGGAGCAGGTCGACGACCGGCGTGCCACGCAGCGCATCGGGCCCGTACCCGTAGCCGGTCACCGCGTGACTGGCGTACCTGATCACCCCGTTGACGTCGCAGAGCAGCACCACGTCGCTGGTCCGCTCGGCAAGCTGCCGGAACTGCCGGCCTGACTCCTGCCACACCCGCGACCAGGCGTCCACCCGCCAGACCAGGCTGATCACGCGCACCGCGAGCACGGCCGCTATCGTGCCCACGAGCAAGATCTCCATCAGCCCGGTCAGGTGCCCGGCCACCATCGCCTGCCCGATCACCAGCACACAAGCGATGGCGGCCGCCGCCGCGGCCGCGGCGGTGGTCACCTCACGCGCCCCCTCGAGCCACCGGGTCCCGGCCGCCCAGGCACCAACCGCCCACGGGGTGAGGGCCAGCAGCCCCAGCGCGACAAGCTGCGCGGCCACCGCGCCGATGCCCGGGCTGGTCCCGGCGATCCGGGCCCCCACCGCGAGCGCATCGCCCACCGTGACGGCCACCAGGGCCAGGTACGGCGCCACCCCCCGGCGGCCGGCGGCCTGCGCGAGGGGCAGCGCCGCGCACAGGACCAGCAGGTCCACCAGCGGGTGAACCAGCTCCCTGGCAAAGGACAGGCCGGCGCCGGACCGTGTGTATGCCGCGCTGAACAAGGTGACCCAACCGATCAGGAACAGCGCGGCCGCCAGCACGTACCCGTCCGCCAGGTACGCGCCCGCGGCGGCCAGGCGGGACCGCCGCGGCGACTGCGCGTCCGGGATGGCGCTCCGGGCGGCGGTCGCCAGCCCGGCCAGCCCCGCGGCCATCACCGGCAGCAGGACCAGTGACGGCAGGTCGGTGAACGACAGCATCGCGGCCGCCGCCGCGGGGGGCGGCGCCGCTTGGCCGACGATCACGTTGGCGCAGATCAGCCCGGCCGCGATCGTGAACCATCGGTAGGCGCGCAGGTCTGGCCACGGCTGGCGGGCAGCGCCACGCCACAGGCTCACCGCCGCCCCGGCGGCGGCCAGCAATACCACGGCTGATGCTGCTACCTGAGCCGGGCTCATGGCAGAACACCCGATGCTGTAACGCGCACCGAGCCGCTCCTTCCACCGGGTCCCGCTTGCTGTCAGGTGATCTGGGTCGGTGGGTCGCCTTGTGGGCGGGCCCGCCGCTCAGTAACCGGGCTATAGTCCGGTGTCACACATAGGGGAAACGAAAGCTAGCCGTGCAGCGCGCCCTTGCAACCACACGGACACACGTTGTCATGTCGCTGTGACTCTCACTGTAAATCCCAAAGGTCACACTTCGATTGAGACTGCGGCAAGGTAAGGCGGCGGTAACCTCCGACGAACCTGAACGCATGCCTCATCGTGCCGTTGACCTGCCCCGGCGGGCCCACCGCGCAGGACGTCAGCCGGTTCCCTGGCCCGGCGAGCCCACGCGCGTGATCGCTGCCCGGCCAGCCGCGCCGGATCGTGATGCCCTATGAATCGGTGAGGCGGGCGAGGATCAGCTCACGGACCCGGGACGCGTCGGCCTGCCCGCGCGTGGCCTTCATCACCGCGCCGACCAGGGCGTCGGCCGCCGCGACCTTGCCGCCGCGGATCTTGTCGGCCACGTCGGGGTTAGCGGCGATCGCCTCGTCCACCGCGGCGGTCAGCGCCGTGTCGTCGCTGACCACGGCCAGGCCACGGGCCGCCACGACCTCGTCCGGTGTGCCCTCGCCGGCCAGCACGCCCTCGATGACCTGGCGGGCCAGGCGGTCGTTGAGCGCGCCGGCGCCGACCAGGGCCGCGACTCGCGCCACGTCAGCCGGGGTGATCGGCAGGCTGGCCAGTTCGGCGCCGATGTCGTTGGCGCGGCGGGCAAGTTCGTTGAGCCACCACTTACCGGCGTCGGCGGGCGTAGCACCGGCGGCGATCGTCTGCTCGACCGGCTCGAGCGCACCGGCGTTGCGGATGTCGGTCATCTCGGCCGCGGTGATGCCCCACTCCTCCTGCAGCCGGGCGCGCCGGGCCGCGGGCAGTTCGGGCAGCGAGGCGCGGATCTGCTCCACCCAGTCGCGGGGCGGGGCGAGCGGGACCAGGTCGGGCTCGGGGAAGTAGCGGTAGTCCTGCGCTTCCTCCTTGCTCCGCCCCGACGTGGTGATCCCGGAGTCCTCGTGGAAGTGCCGGGTCTCCTGGATCACCCGGTCCCCCGCGTCGAGGACCGCGGCCTGGCGCTCAATCTCGTAGTGCACGGCCCGCTCGACGGAGCGGAGCGAGTTGACGTTTTTGGTCTCGGTGCGGGTGCCCCACCGGCCTGACTCTCGCGGGGACAGCGAGGTGTTCACGTCGCAGCGCAGCGACCCCTCTTCCATTCGAACGTCGGACACGCCCAGCGCGCGCAGCAGGTCGCGCAGCTCTTTTACGTAGGCGTGCGCCACCGCCGGCGCCAGCGGGCCGGTGCCCTCCACCGGCTTGGTGACGATCTCCACCAGTGGGATGCCGGCCCGGTTGTAGTCCACCAGGGAGTACTCCGCGCCGTGGATCCGCCCCGTCGCGCCGCCCATGTGCTGCGACTTCCCGGTGTCCTCCTCCAGGTGGACCCGCTCGATGCCGACCCGGAACGTGCCCCGGCCGTCCCCGCCGTACTGCGCCGCGTCGGCCTCGTCGAGCGAGACGTCCAGCCAGCCCTCGGTGCACAGCGGCTCGTCGTACTGCGAGATCTGGAAGTTCTTCGGCATGTCCGGGTAGAAGTAGTTCTTCCTGGCGAACCGGCACCATTCCGCGATGGAGCAGTTCAGCGCGAGCCCGATCCGGATCGTGTACTCGATCGCCGCCTGGCTCGGCACCGGCAGCGACCCGGGCAGGCCCAGGCACACCGGGCAGACGTGGGTGTTGGGCTCGCCGCCGAACGCGTTCGGGCAGCCGCAGAACAGCTTGGTCCTGGTGCCCAGCTCCACGTGGGTCTCCAGGCCGATCAGCGGATCGTACCTGGACACTGCCTCGTCAAAACCGACCAGCGCTCTGCTAGCCCTGACCCCGCCGCCCCGCCCCATTTCGCTAGCCCTGACCCCGCCGCCCCGCCCCATTTCGCTAGCCCTGACCCCGCCGCCCCGCCCCATTTCGCTAGCCCTGACCCCGCCGCCCCGCCCCATTTCGCTGTCAGGCATCAGGCCAGCCCCTTCGCGTCGTTCAGCAGCGGATAACCGCGACGGGCGTCGAGGGCCGCCTCCACCGCCGCGCCGACCCGGTACATCCGGTCGTCGGCCAGCACCGGCGCCATGATCTGCAAGCCGACCGGCAGGCCGTCCTCGGGGGCGAGCCCGCAGGGCACCGACAGCGCCGCGTTGCCGGCCAGGTCCGAGGGGATCGTGCACAGGTCGGCCAGGTACATCGCCATCGGGTCGTCCACCCGCTCCCCCAGCGGGAACGCCGTGGTCGGCGTGGCCGGCGACACCAGCACGTCGACCCGCTCGAACGCGGCCTCGAAGTCCCTGATGATCAGCGTGCGGACCTGCTGCGCCTTGCCGTAGTAGGCGTCGTAGTACCCGCTGGACAGGGCGTAGGCGCCCAGCATGATCCGCCGCTTCACCTCCGCGCCGAAGCCCCGCGCCCGGGTCAGCGCCATCACCTCCTCGGCGCTGCGGGTCCCGTCGTCCCCGACCCGCAGGCCGTAACGCATGGCGTCGAACCGGGCCAGGTTGGAGGAGGCCTCGCTGGGCGCGATCAGGTAGTACGCGGGCAGGGCGTAGCTGAAGTGCGGGCAGGAGACCTCGGTCACCTTCGCGCCCAGCGACTCCAGCAACTCGACGGCCTCGTTGAACCTGGCCAGCACCCCCGGCTGGAACCCCTCGCCGGTGAACTCCGGCACCACGCCGATCGTCATCCCGCTCACGTCCGCCTGCCTGGCCGCAGCGACCACCGGCGGGACCGGGGCGTCCACCGACGTCGCGTCGCACGGGTCGTGCCCGGACATCACCTCGTGCAACAGCGCGGCGTCGAGCACGGTGCGCGCCAGCGGCCCCGGCGTGTCCAGCGAGGAGGCAAAGGCCACCACCCCGTACCGGGAGTTGCCGCCGTAGGTGGGCTTGACCCCGACCACCCCGCACACCGCGCCCGGCTGGCGGATCGAGCCGCCGGTGTCGGTGCCGACCCCCAGCGGCGCCTCATGCGCGGCCACCGCGGCGGAGGACCCGCCGGACGACCCGCCGGGCACCCGGCCGAGGTCCCAGGGGTTGTGCGACGGGCCGAACGCCGAGTTCTCGGTAGAGGAGCCCATGGCGAACTCGTCCATGTTGGTCTTGCCGAGGATCACCACGCCCGCGTCCCGGAGCCGCCTGGTGATCGTGGCGTCGTACGGCGGGCGCCAGCCGTCTAGGATGGCGGATCCGCAGGTGGTGGGCATGTCGATGGTGGTGAAGACGTCCTTGAGCGCCAACGGCACCCCGGCCAGCGGGCCAAGGTCACCGCCTGCCGCCCGGCGCCGGTCCACCGCGCTGGCGGCCGCGCGGGCCTGGTCCGCCGCGACGTGCAGGAATGCGCGGACGCGGGGGTTGACCTGCTCGATCCTGGTCAGGTGCGCGTCGGTCACTTCAGCCGCGGTGACCTCGCCATCCCGGATCGCGGCGGCGATGTCCGCAGCGGTCAGCTTGGTGAGTTCGGTATCCATGCTCTAGTCCTCCGCCAGGATCCGTGGCACCCGGAACCGCTGCTGTTCCACGGCGGGCGCCTGGCTGAGCACGGTTTCCGCGTCCAGGCACGGCACCAGCGTGTCCTCGCGGAACACATTGACCAGGGGAACCGCGTGCGAGGTGGGCGGGATGCCGTCGGCGGCGACCTCCTGGACCCGGGCCACCGCGGCGATGATCTCATCAAGCTGCGCGGCTAGATGGTCCAGTTCGTCCTCGGCCAGGGCAAGCCTGGCGAGCCTGGCCAGGTGCGCGACGTCCTCACGGGCGATAGACATGGTTGTAATCCTAGGGCGTGCCCCGTGGGTCCATGCCGTCCCGAGCGGCCGTCGTGAAGGGGGAATGGGGAGGCGGGCGGGGGATCGCAAGGCGGAGGAGGAGCCCATAGCGAGCTACTGGCGACGACGACAACGCCGCGAGCCGCCCGTCCGGCGGACGCGCAGTAGGCTGGAGACCCACGGGGCACGCCCTGGCTCCCGGGCGCGGCGCCGCCGACCGGTGAACAATCGGGCTCACTCAGCCCGTGCCTGCCTCCCACGCCCGGCAAGGCTCAGGCCGGCGGCTCGGCCTCGGCGCTGGGGGCGTTCTCGGCCACCGCCCGCGCCGCGGCCGCGCCGTCCGCCAGCAGCACCCGCAGCCCCGCTTCGTCCAGCACCGGCACGCCGAGCGACAGCGCCTTGTCGTACTTGCTGCCGGCGTTGTCGCCCGCCACCACGAAGTCGGTCTTCTTGGACACCGAGGACGCGACCTTGCCGCTCCGCCCGGTGATCTCCTCACTGGCCTCGTCCCTGGTCAGGCCCGGCAGCGTGCCCGTCAGCACGACGGTGACCCCGGCCAGGGGCCGCGCGTCCGCGCCGTCGCCGGCCCGCTCCTCGGCCAGCACGACCCCGGCGGCCCGCCACTTGTCCACGATCGCGACGTGCCAGTCCACCTTGAACCAGTCGATCACCGAGGCCGCGATCGTCGGGCCGACTCCGTCGACGGCGGCGAGCCGCTCGGCGGGCGCGCTGGCGATCAGGTCCAGCGAGCCGAACTCGGCGGCCAGCGCGCGGGCCGCGGTGGGGCCGACGTGCCGTATCGACAGCGCCACCAGAATCCGCCACAGCGGGCGGCGCCGCGCCTCGTCCAGGTTGCGCAGCAGCAGGCCCGCATTGACCTTCAGCGTGCCCTGCTTGTTGACGAAGAACGGGCACGTCGCGAGCTTGTCCTCGGTCACCGAGAACAGGTCGCCCTCGTCGGCCACCAGCCCGGAGTCGAGCAGCGCGACGATCGACTCGTAACCCAGCACCTCGATGTCCAGCGCCGCGCGGCTGGCCAGGTGGAATAGCCGCTCACGCAGCTGCGCGGGGCAGGACCGCGTGTTGGGGCAGCGCCAGTCCACCTCGCCTTCCTCACGCTCCAGCTTGGTCTGGCACGCCGGGCACCGGTCCGGGAACACGAACTCACGCTCGTCCCCGGTGCGCAGGTCCGCCACCGGCCCGACGATCTCGGGGATCACGTCGCCGGCCTTGCGGAGGACCACCATGTCGCCGATCAGCACGCCCTTGCGCTTGATCTCGTCGGCGTTGTGCAAGGTCGCGTTGGTCACGGTGGAACCGGCCACCTGGACCGCCTCCATGATCCCGAACGGGGTGACCCGCCCCGTTCGGCCCGTGTTGACTTCGATGCGCAGCAGCCTGGTGGTCACTTCCTCCGGTGGGTACTTGTACGCGATCGCCCACCGGGGCGCCCGGCTCGTCGAGCCGAGCGCGCGCTGCTGCTCGAGCTGGTCGATCTTGACCACGACGCCGTCGATCTCGTACGGCGGATCGTGCCGGTGCTCGCCGTAGCGGGCGACGTAGGACCGCACGCCGTCCAGGTCGGGCACGATCTTGACCAGGTCGCTCACCGGCAGCCCCCACCCGTGCAGCCGGTCGTACCAGCCGGACTGGGTATCCGGCGCGCTGGGCAGGGCCGTCTCCCCCGGCTCGGGCATCCCTGCGGCGCCTGGGTCGGCGCCGGGTACCACGAGCCCGTGCACGATCAGCCCGAGCGGCCGGCTCGCGGTGATCTTCGGGTCCTTCTGCCGCAGCGACCCCGCGGCGGCGCTGCGCGGGTTGGCGAACAGCGGCTTGCCCGCCTCGCCGAGCTTCTCGTTCAGCTCGTGGAACCCGGCCACCGGGAAGAACACCTCGCCGCGCACCTCGAGTTCGGCCGGCACGTCGGGACCGGTGAGCCTGGCCCGGCACGGCGTCAATGGTGCGGACGTTGGGGGTGATGTCTTCCCCGGTGCTGCCGTCGCCCCTGGTCGCCCCCCGGACCAGCGCCCCGTTCCGGTACACGAGGGCAACGGCCAGCCCGTCGATCTTGACCTCGCACAGGTAGGGCCCGCCCCCGCCAAGCCGGGCCGCCCGGGCCGCCCAGGCGTCGAGTTCCTCCGCCGAGAACGCATTGTCCAGGCTGAGCATCCGTTGCAGGTGGCGCACGGGGGTGAACTGGGTCGCGACGCCCCCAGCCGGCCGCTGGGTGGGCGAATCCGGCGTGCGCAGCTCCGGGTACTGCTCCTCCAGCTCCCGGATCTCACGCATCTGCTTGTCGTACTCGGCGTCAGAGACGAGCGGTGAGTCCAGGATGTAGTACCGGTAGTCGTTCTCGGCGATCTCCACGCTCAGCTCGGCGTGCCTGCGCCGCGCGGCGTCGGGCGCCACGGGAACTTCAGGCTCAGACATTCATGGCCTCCCTCGCGGGACGTCGTGCCGGAGGCGCGCCAACTAGCAGCGCGCTTGGTCGTGCCGGAGGCACGCAAATCGGCAGAGTGGGAGGCTGGTCCTCGGCGCCGGGGATGCCGCGAAGCGGCGTTCGGCCCGGCGCCTGCGGCGTCTGTGCCAACCCGTACCTCACCTCTGTTCCTCCTCGATCAGTTCCGGCAGCAGCCGGGCCGCCTCGCGGCAGCACGCCATCGCCGCCCGCGCATAACCTCGCGTGGCGCCCGCCATCCCGCACGCGGGTGTCAGCACTACCTGGGCCGCCACGCTTTCCGGGCCGCCCGGGCCGTTGTGCGCGACGGGCCAGCCCATCCGCTGCCACAGCCCGGTCGCCACCTGCGCCGCCGCGCTGGCCGGCGGCTCCGGCGTGAGGGCGGTCCCGGTCGCGGGAATCACCCCGGCGAGGATCCCGAGACCGGCCTCCACTGCCTCTGCGAGGCCGTCTTCCCCTGCGCGCCCCAGCTTGCTCAGGTCGCATCCGACGCCATCCGCACCGGCGCCTTTGATCATGCCGAACGGTACCGACAGGGCGCAGCAGTGCACCACGGTGAACGCCCGTCCGGCGCTGATGATGGAGCGAAGGCCGGCTTCCAGGTCGGCGGGTTCCGGCACAGGCAGCCGGTTCAGCCCGCTGGCGGTAGGCACCTCACCCGCCATCACGGCGGGCAAAGCCGGCTCGTCGAGCTGGAGCACGATCCGGGCGCCGGGGACCCGATTGCCGACGTCGGCCACATGCGCTGCGATTCCCTCGGCCAGGGACGCGATGAGGTCGGCGGCGGCGCCGGGATCGGCGAGGGCCGGGTCCTGGCTGCGGATCAGCTCGATGGTGGCCGCCAGCGTCCATGGCCCGCACGCCTGGATCTTCAGCGGCCCCTGGTACCCGTCCGCGGCCTCTTCCAGGGCGTCGAGATCGGCGGAAAGGAAGCTCCGGGCCCGGTTGAGGTCGCGGCCGGGCCGGCCGGCGAACCGCCAGCCGGCCGGGGTGAGTTCCACGGGCAGGCCGACGAGCAGCGCGGCGGTCCGCCCGGTCAGGTCCGCGCCGGGACCCCGGGCCGGAAGCTCGGGGAGATGGGGCAGGTCCGGCAGCTCATCGAAGACCAGCCGCAGCGCCCCCGGCGGATCGGTGCCCGGCAGCGAGCCGACTCCCGTCGCGCTCGCGGGCGGCCATGGGAAGCGGTCTTCGGTGATCTCCGGCACCCTGCCGAGCTTAGAGTCCAGCCCAGGGACCCGACAGATACCGCTCGATAACGTGCTTAAGCGCGGACCGCGCCGCACCATGCCCCGGAATGGTGCGGCGCGGTCCTGGCGCCAGGTCGGCTGGCACGGCCCCTGGGCCAGGCCGACCCGGTCGTCTCCTCAGTGCTGCCGCTCGTACTCGGGAACGGGGAGCGAATCGGCGCTTCTGGCACGACGTACCCGCAGACCCGTCAGAGAGCGCGCGCCATGGCTCACTAGATTGGGGGCCGTGTCCATGAAGCCCTGATAGGGCACGGGCCGCCCCAGGAAGATGCTCTCCTCCTCCGCGAGCTGGCGGCGCTCGCGGAACAGGCTCTCCTCGTGCCGGATCCCGATGCTGACCACGGCCACGAGGCCGATGGCAGTGCCCAGGACGAAGATTGCTACGGCGATGATGAAGACGGTGGCAGCCATGGCTTCCCCTTTACGGTCTGGCCGGCGGTTGGTGTTCCCGCTGCCCCGATCTGGTCTCCGACCCGGCGTGGGTGGCCGCGGCCAAAGTGGTAGTAGGCAATCCGCGAGTCGTCGGACAACAGCGGCTTGGTCCTGCTAGGGTGATGACCCGTATGAAACCATCCATCCCTCTGAAGCCATCTATCCAGCTGAAGCCATCCATCCCACTCATACCTACCTTTCGTGGTACGTTGAGAGGTACCCGGTCCAGCGGGCAACGAAACACAGTCATCCCAAACATTCTGATGACTAGGACAGCAGGCATGATCCTTTTGATACCGGTGAGGCCTACAGTTAGGTTGGTTGGGACCTTTGGGAGGAGCTCATGAACGAACCCATATACCGGCGGATCGCCGACGATCTGCGGAGCCAGATCGAGTCCGGCACGCTCGCGCCAGGGGCTCAGCTTCCGACCGAGGGTGAACTCATGGAGGACTACGGGGCGTCACGGAACACTATCCGCGAAGCCATCAAGCAACTCGTCACGCCCGGACTTGTCGAGACTCGCGCCGGTCAGGGAACATTCGTGACCGAACCCCCCAGCCCCTTCGTGAGCACGCTGTCAGGGGATCCCAGGACGGGCGAGACGAAGGTCTACATCGACGAGGTTGAGCGGAAGGGCAGAAAGTACTCTCAGACCGATCCGGTCATTGAGGTACAGCGAGCGACTGCTGCCGTTGCCGAGTCCCTCAGGATTCCGGAAGGCGCCTCCGTCGTGAGCCGGCACTACCAGCGCTTCATCGACGGCACCCCGTGGTCACTTCAGACTTCCTTCTACCCGATGAGCCTGGTGGAGAAGGGAGCGATAAAGCTAATCCAGCCCGCCGACATCGATGAGGGCGCGGTCGACTACATAGGGCAAGCGTGCGGCATCAAGCAAGCTGCATACA
>CAVTIX010000003.1:0-85191 GCA_963734725.1 uncultured Actinomycetes bacterium | reverse complement strand
GCTGCCTCGACCTGACCCGGGCCGAGCGCGACCCCGCCTGGCCGCTCATCCTGGCCCAGTTATCAGCGCAGGCGGGCACCGACCCCCCGGGGTGCGACACCGTGCTGGCGACCACGGTGGCGGCGCAGGCCGTGGCGCAGGCGCTGGCGTTCATCGACCAGCACGGCCAGGCGCCCGCGGTGACCAACGGCACGCTGGAACTGGTCTTGCCCGGGTGGCAGTGGCGCCGCCGTACCTGGCAGCCCCACCCCCAATGCGGCTGCCGCTATCACGCCTAGCGCGTGGGCTGACTCATCAGCCGGGTCACGGCGGCGGTTCCGCACGCTGGCCGAGCACATGAAGCGCGTTAACGGGCTACCAGATGGGGCGCACCGGCGGGAGCTCGCCGCTGCGAGCGTCGGAAAGAACGCGCACGAGGTCGCGGCGCATGCGCTGCACCTGCGCGGCGCCGATCACGTTCGCCCACTCTCGCTCTAGTTCGGTGTAGATCTGCTCGACGCTGCGGAGCAGTTCCCCGCCGCGCGATGTGAGGTGCACCGGCCGCTGGCGGCCATCCTGGGCATCGACGCCGCGCCGCACGTAGCCAGCGGCCACCATCGTCTCCACCAGCTTCGATGCGGCCTGCTTGGTGGTGCCCATGAGCGCCGCCAGCTCGCTCACGGAGGTCGGCTGGTCACGCGCCGCCAGCAGCACGAACCCGAAGGCCGGGCGGACATCAGTCCAGCCGCGAGCCCGCAGCCGGTCGTGCAGGCCGTCGATCAGCAGCCGGTACCCGATGGCGAACAGCCGCGCAAGGGGCGGCGCCTCGGCCGAGGAGGCGGGTGTTATTG
This sequence comes from uncultured Actinomycetes bacterium, assembly GCA_963734725.1. Classification (GTDB taxonomy): domain Bacteria; phylum Actinomycetota; class Actinomycetes; order Streptosporangiales; family Streptosporangiaceae; genus DASXKD01. Next base: position 84,361 of record CAVTIX010000003.1, on the reverse strand, counting down.
AGCCCATGGCGGGGTGAACGTGGCGCCGTCCGCCAGCCGGCCCTGGCCGCCCACGGGCAGGCAGCACACCAGCCGCAGCGGCCCTGAGCCGGCGTTGGTCAGCTCGAACTCGGCGTCGGGCGGGACCACGATCGCGTCGCCGGTCTTTGCCTGGCCGGCGCGCCCGGCGATCCGCACCGCCGCCGTGCCCTCCAGCACCACGAACACCTCCTCCCGGGTCAGCGAATGCGGGGTGGCCGGCGTGTCAGGAAGGATCTCCACTATCCAGACCGACGTGTCGGTAGAGCCCCGGCTCGGCGTCGCGAGCGAGGTGAAGCGGGCATGGCCCAGGTCGTGAGTGGGGGCGGCAGGAGCGCGCAGGACAGGCATGTCATCTCCAGATGGTCAACTAGGTTGAACATCTTCAGCGTTTCACGCCGGCCCAAGATAGTCAATTAGATTGACTACTTGCCGTCACCCCGTGAGCCCGGCTCCTGGCCGGCTTGTTCTCGCCAAGCACGGCCCAACGACGGGGACTAGCGGGAAGGGGTTACGAACGTTCCCAGGCCCTGAACCGAGTAGACGACTCCCTCGTCCCGGAGGGACCTCAGGGCCTTCTGAACGGTCGAGCGGGACAGCCCCGTCTCCTGGACCAGGGCATGCTCACTGGGAATCGGCTGGCGCGGCTGATACAGACCGGCCGCGATCCGCTCCTTGATCAGGTCGGCCAACTGCCGCCACCTGGGAACATCCGCGGTGAACATCAGGGCGAGAGTACCTGGCCACGGGGAACATAACATACCCGCACCTGATTGCACTCATGTACACTCGTCTGATGGGTGGCGACCTGGCACAGCTGCGGCAGGACTATCCGGCGTGGAATTTCGGGTCCGCCTGGGCGAGCGCGGGCAGCGGGCCGGACGCACGCCGGCTGTGGGCCTCTCGCGACGGCGTCCTGCTGTCCGCCTGGACCGCCGCCGAACTGGCCCGCGAAATCAGGCGGGCAGAGCAAGCATCGTCTTGAGCCGCCAGCCAGTGGCCGAGCGGGCTGGCGATGGCGCGGCGCAGCGTGGCGCGGCCAGCGCCGAAGCGGCCGCGAAGCCTGCTAATCCCGCGCAAACGAGACGCGACTCGCCCCGGCGTGTCACCATGAAATGTGCTCTGGTGGGGGGTCCTGGTGCTCCCAGCGCTATACCTTGGCCATGGAAATCTGGCCGCGAGCGCTGGGCTCTACGCTCTATTGGTCGCGGCCGCCTACGTGATATCCCTCATGCGGCACCCACACCGGCGATGCCGCGCATGCGGCGGCACGGGCCGGCAGCGCGGCGCGATGTTCACCTGGGGCGACAGGCCCTGCACGACATGCGGCGGAGGGCCGCGGCACCGCAGGTGGGGCGTCCAGGCATCCCGTGGTGACCGGCAGACGTGGGCGGAGCGGGCCGCGGCGCGAGCCAGGCAACGACGGGCGCGCCCTCGCTAGAACCTTCGACCCCCGCCGCGCTGCGGGATGACGCGACCCGCGCCGGTCATCTCCAGCGCATGGGTCACCCGTGGCGGGTGGCACGCAGGCGGCGGGCTGCCCGACAATAGACTCGTGAGCGACCTCCCCAGACGCGCCTTTACGCGCACCGCCAAACTGGCCACCCTCCCAGTGGGCCTGGCCGGCCGGACCGCGCTGGGACTCGGCAAGCGCATCGGCGGCCGGCCCGCCGAACTTGTCGCGGCCGAGATCCAGCAGCGCACGGCCGACCAGATCTTCCGCGTCCTGGGAGAACTCAAGGGCGGGGCGATGAAGTTCGGGCAGGCGCTGTCCATCTTCGAGGCCGCACTGCCCCCGGAGCTTGCCGGGCCGTACCGGGCGACGCTGACCCGCCTCCAGGAGTCCGCGCCGCCGCTGCCGTCCCGGACCGTGCACCGGGTTTTGGCCGAGGATATCGGCCCGGACTGGCGCGACCAGTTCACCGAGTTCGACGACAAGCCGACCGCTGCCGCGTCGATCGGCCAGGTGCACCGGGCCGTCTGGCGGGACGGACGCCAGGTCGCCGTGAAGATCCAGTACCCCGGGGCGGGCAACGCGCTGCTGAGCGACTTCACCCAGCTCAGCCGGGCGGCACGGCTGTTCTCGGTGCTGATGCCGGGCCTCGAGGTCCGGCCGCTGCTTGACGAGCTGCGGGACCGGATGACCGAGGAACTGGACTACCAGCTCGAAGCGAAGGCACAGCAGGGCTTCGCCGACGCGTACGCGGATGATCCCGACATCTCGGTGCCGAACGTGATCGCGAGCACCGGCCGCGTCCTGACCTCCGAGTGGATGGACGGGACTCCGCTGTCGAAGATCATCAGCGACGGGTCCCAGGAGGAACGAGACCGGGCGGGCCTGCTGTTCGTCCGGTTCCTGTTCTCCGGCCCGGCCCGGGCCGGGATGCTGCACGCCGACCCGCACCCGGGCAACTTCCGCCTGCTCCCCGACGGCCGGCTGGGGGTGCTGGACTTCGGGGCGGTGGACCGGCTGCCCGGGGGGATGCCCGCCTTCATCGGGCGCCTGGTGCGCATGGTCCACGATGGGGCGGACCTGGCGCCCGCCGAGGCGGAGCTGCGCAGCCAGGGTTTCGTGCGAGACGGCGTGGACGTCGACATGGAGGCGCTGCGCGCGTTCCTGGCCCCCATGGCCGAGCCGTCCCGTGGTGACCGGTTCAAATTCAGCCGGGACTGGCTCCGGAGCGAGGCGGTGCGGGTCACCGACTCGCGCTCGGCCAACCTGAGCCGACGGCTCAACCTGCCGCCCTCCTACGTCCTGATCCACCGGGTTTCCACGGCCGGCACCGGGGTGCTGTGCCAGTTGGAGGCGGAGGGGCCGTTCCGCGCCGAAGTGATCAAGTGGCTGCCCGGCTACGGGGACACCGACCGGGCCAGCCCCAACGGCGATCCCGGCGGCCCAAGCCAGGACGAGCAGCTGTCCGACGCCGTCGCCCCGCGCTAGGGCCACCGGCCCACCCCGGCCTTATCGCCGACTTCGACAACGGCGACTATTTCACCGCACCGGCGGCCGCGCCGTGATCGACGCGGGTTCCACCGCAGCAAAGGGGCAGCGTGGCTAGCGGCAGGCCGGCCCCAGACATGGCGACGGGCCGGCCCGGGTCACCCGGGCCGGCCCATTCATCGAGGTCACCGTGTTCGGTCAGGACACCAGGTCAGCACGTGCCCTCAGGACGCTGGTCTGAGCGGCGACCAGTCGGCGCTCCGCGCGCGCGACCCGGCGGGCCGCTTTCCTGAGCGCTAGGACGCGCGCCACCTGCCGCTGCTCGTGTGCCCGTGCCAGATCTTCACAGTGGCGTTCCGACGCCTGCCGGGTGTGGGCGTACATGGCATACCTCCCTTCGTCTGCTCGTAGCGAGTTCACTCGTTGGCCTGTTCTTGTCGTCGTCGGTCCTGCTCATGGCCAGGCCTGGGCTCCGGCGGATGCCGGGGCGTGGCGGTCAGGCCGCGACTTCCGTCTTCCGCGGCCGCCCCCGGGGGCGCTTGCGCGGCACGACCTCGCCGCGCAGGAACAACTCGCCGCCCCAGACTCCCCACGGCTCACGGCGCTCCATGGCGCCGGCGAAGCACGCGATCCTGATGGCGCACCCACGGCACAGGGCCTTGGCGGTCTCAACGTCGGCTGGGGATTCTGCGAAGAACAGGTCAGGCTCATCCATGCAGGGCAGGTCAGCGGCGGTGTGCGCCAGAGCGACCTGGGCGCCTTCGACCGCTTGCCCTACCGGCCGGGAAGCCACCGGCGGCGACGCCACCGGTTCTGCTCCTTGCGTTGTCACCCGCAACGCGAGTGCTGCCTCGAACCCCGCCGCGCCCCCCGCGGCGGTGGTGCCGGGCCAGTACATGTCCGTTCCCCTCTCGTCCTCGTCGGTCTGCTCGTCGTGTGTTCCACTCGGCTGATCCGGCGGCCCGGGCATAGCTAAGGCCGCGGACCCGGTTTCGGGTCCGCGGCCTGTGGGGATCGAGGCCGGTCTTTTCTAGACCGGATCCCAAGCCCTATGCGGACCCGACTTGGCGCCGTTGATGACGGCACCCTGGGCCGTGAACGGGTACTTCTGCAGGTGCATCTGTGGCCGCGCAACCACGACCTCGCCGCGCATGGCGGTGCGCGCGGCCGCGGAGCCACTGCCGTCCTGGACGAGCTGAGCCACCAAATCGCCCCGCGGGCAGGCGCCCGCGACAGCAAGGTAGGCACGCGTGTCCGTAGCGACGGCGTAGCGACCGAGTTTGTTCACCGTGGGCACCTCCTTCCGCACAGCGTCATGGGCCCACTCTTTGGACATGGATGCAGCCTATGAAGAGCCCGGGCAATGGGGCAACTGGTTTTTCGCCAGGTTTTTGTCGCGCCCGGAATCTTCGGCCTTACCACTCCGTCGTCTGTTAGAGCGCCGGTGGCGGCCGCTGATACACGGCGTGGCGCCCGGCTGGCCCTGCGCGGGGGTCAGGACGGTTTGCCGACGGTGCGGATGAGGCCCTCCTGGACCACCGACACCACCAGGTGCCCCTCCTGGGTGAACACCTGGCCCCGGGCCAGGCCGCGGGCGCCGGTCGCGGATGGCGACTCCTGCGCGTAGAGCAGCCACCGGTCGGCGCGGAACGGGCGGTGGAACCACATCGCGTGGTCCAGGCTGGCCCCGGTCGTGCTGCCGTCCGCCCAGGACAGGCCGTGCCGCAGCAAGATTGAGTCCAGCAGCGTCATGTCCGACGCGTAGGTCATCAGGCATACGTGCAGCAGCGGGTCGTCGGGCATGTCGCCGTCGGCGCGCAGCCAGACCAGGCTCTGGTCGGTGCGCAGCGACGGATCGCGTTGCGCCTCGACCGATAGCGGCCCGACGAAACGCAGATCGATCGGGTTGTCACGGAAATACTTCGCCGCCTCGCGGCCGAACGCCTTCTCCAGCCGTTCCGCGTGCGGCGGCACAGACTCCGGCGGTGGGGCCTGCGGCATCGGGGCGGAGTGATCCGGCCCCAGCTCAGCGTGATGGAACGACGCGGACAAGGTGAAGATGACCTTGCCGTGCTGGATCACGGAGACCCGCCGCGTGGTGAACGACCGGCCGTCACGCACCCGGTCCACGATGTAGACCAGCGGCACCGCCGGGTCACCGGGGCGGATGAAGTAGGCGTGCAGCGAGTGCACCGGCCGGTCGGCCGGCACGGTCCGGCCCGCGGCGACCAGCGCCTGGCCGGCGACCTGGCCGCCGAAGACCCGCTGCCGCCGGTCGCTGGGACTGCGGCCGCGGAAGATGTCCAGCTCGATCTGCTCCAGGTCGAGCAGGTCCAGCAACTTGCCCAGGGTGTCGGTCACAGCCTGCTCGCGTCCGTCCTCATGCGCGGGATCCCGCCTTCTTGTCGTCGGGGCCGGCGGGCGCGGAGGGCGCCGCGCACAACGCCAGTACCGCGGCACCGTACCGGTCCAGCCTGCCAGGCCCAAGACCGGGGATGCGGGCAAGCCCTTCCCTGCTGGCCGGCCGCTGTGCCGCGATGGACCGGAGCGTCTCGTCCGGGAACACCACGTACGCGGGAACTCCCGCGTCCCGCGCGGCCCGGCGGCGCCACTCGCGGAGCCGTTCCACCAGCGCGGGGTCGGCGCCGTCGGGCTCGAACTGGCCGGCCGCCGCCCGGGCGGCCCGGGCCTCCCGGCGGCCGGGGCGCATCCCGGCCAGGAACCGGGACGGCGCGCGGCCGCGCCGGCCGCCCGGGGCCCTGGCCAGCGCCCAGGACAGCAGCACCTGCTGCCGGGCCCGGGTCACCCCGACATACAGCAACCGGCGTTCCTCGGCCACCGCCTCGTCGGTCTCGGCGTGGATGATCGGCAGGTTGCCCTCGACCAGGCCCGGCAGGAAGACCACGTCCCATTCCAGCCCCTTGGCCGCGTGCAGCGACGCCACGGTCACCCCCTCCACCCGCGGGGCGTGCTCGATCGTGGCCCGGCGGGCCAGTTCGGCGACGACCTCGGCGAGGCCAGCGCCGGGAATGGCGGCACAGCGGTCCTCGGCAAGCTGGGCCAGCGCGGCCAGCGACTCCCAGCGGTCCCGGGCGGCGCCCCGGCCGGACGGGGCCTCGGCGGTCAGCCCGACCCCGGCGAGGATGTGCCGCACCTCCGCGACCGCATCCGCGCCGGTGGGCGGGCCCGCGGCCAGGCCGTCTGGGCCGGTCTCCGGGCGCGCGCTCCGGGCCGCCGTGCGCAGCAGCCCGGTCGCCTGGCGCACCTCGGCCCGGTCGAAGAACCGCTCGGCCCCGCGCACCTGGCAGGGCACGCCCGCGCTGGCGAACGCGCGCTCGAACCGCTCGGTCTGCGCGTTGACCCGGACCAGCACCGCCATCTGGCGCGGCGGCGCCCCGGCATCCATCCATTGCCTGGCTCGCGCCGCCACGGCCGCGGCCTCGGCCTCCTCATCGTCGTACTCGGTGAACTCGGCGGGCGCCCCGCTGGCGCGCTGCGCGACCAGGGCGGGGCCGGCCAGGGCGTCTCTCCCCCGGTGCCCGCCGGCCCGGCCAGGCGGTTCGCGCAGCCGACGACCTCCGGCGTGGACCGGTAGTTCCGCACCAGGTTCACCACGGTGGCATCCGGGTACTCCGCTGCGAACCCCGTCAGGTAAGCGGTAGTGGCCCCGGTGAACGAGTAGATCGTCTGCCGCGGGTCACCGACCACGCATAGGTCGTCCCGGTCGCCGAGCCACGCGTCCAGCAGCAGCTTCTGCAGCGGGTTGACGTCCTGGTACTCGTCCACCACGAAATAGCGGTACCGGTCGCGCAGCTCGGCGCCCGCGCCCCGATGCCCGCCCAGGATCGCCGCGGTCAGCTCCAGCACCGACTCGAAGTCGACCAGATGCCGGTCCCGGCGCAACTTCTCGTAGGCGGCGAACACCCGGCCGACCTGCTCGAGTTCCACCGGCGGGGCCCGGCGGTGGCTGACCGCGGCGCCCGGATAGTCCTCCGGGCGCACCTGCATGACCTTCGCCCACTCGACCTCGGTAGCCAGGTCACGCAGCTCCGGGCCGCTCGCGGGCGCCCGCGCCGCGCGGGCCGCCTCGGCGAGCAGGCTGAGCTTCGAGTCGAGCACGGCCAGCGGCTGGCCACCCACGGTCTGCGGCCAGAAGTGGACAAGCTGGCGCAGCGCCGCCGAGTGGAAGGTGCGCGCCACGACCCGGTCCAGCCCGGATCCGGACGGCCCGCCCAATTCGCGCAGCCGCCCACGCAGCTCGCCCGCCGCCCGCGTGGTGAAGGTGACCGCGAGCACGTGGCCCGGGTTCACCAGGCCGGCCCGGACGGCATAGGCGACTCGGTGGGCGATCGCGCGCGTCTTACCGGTGCCGGCCCCGGCGATCACGCACACCGGGCCGCGGGCAGCCAGCGCCACCTCACGCTGCTCGGGATCGAGCGCGGCGAGCACCGCCTCCGGGCCGTCGTCCACCGCGCACCTCCCTCACCACTGTCATACTCGCGCATCCGTCCGACATGCGGGGAAGCTCAGAGTCGCCCACGGTGTTGCATCTCCGGAACTACTCTGGGGGAGGACAGGAGACGCGGGTGTCACAGCGAGTAACGATGTACACCACGCAGTGGTGCGGCTTTTGCCGCAGGCTCAAAGGCCAGCTTGCTCGGGAGGGGATCGAGGTCGCCGAGGTCGACATCGAGCGGGATCCGGCCGCCGCGGACTACGTGATGTCCGTAAACGGCGGCAACCACACGGTCCCGACGATCGTGTTCCCCGATGGGACGGCCCTGACGAATCCGTCAGCCGGGCAGGTCCGGGAACGCCTCGCCACCCTCGTTAACGGATCATGAAAAGCAGACACGGCGATACGGGGGACGCTGGCCGCCCGCGCGGCCGGGGGCGCGGCGAGGCTGCCGCCCCGGCAGGCGGCAGCGCTGCCGCTACCGCAGACCAGGCCTGGCGGCCTGCCCGGAGGCCGGGCAAGCACGCCGCCCAGGGCCCGCCGGACCGGGGCCGGGGCCAGCCGGGCCGGATCGAGGCCGCCGACGGTGAGAGGGCTTCCGGAGGGCCCGCGAGCCCTGTGCTCGGCGCGGAGCCGGTGGCTCGCCGCACCGCCACCGGATGGCGGGTCGGCGACGAGGAGGTCTCCGACCTGACCAGTGCCATGGTCCTGGCCGACCTGCTGTCCGCGGACCTGCATGGGCCGGGCACACCGGCCACCCCTGCTCCGGCGGCGCCGGCCGCAGACGAGCCATCAGATGCCCGCAAGCTGGAGCGGACCGTGGCCCAGTTGGAACACGCGCTGACCGCCCGGGTCCGGGTCGAGCAGGCCATCGGGGTGCTCGCCGAGCGGCACCGGCTCCGGCCGCGGCAGGCGTTCGAGCTGCTCCGGTCCGTGGCGCGGGCGCAGGGGCGGCGGGTCCTCGAGATGGCGACCGAGGTCGTGGACAGCGCCACGAACCCGCTGATGCGCATTCCCGAGGAACTGGCCAAGCCGCCGCTAGCCCGCCGCCGTAGCCGGCGCTCGGCTGACTGGCAACCACAGCAACCCTGACCCGGCGTCTCCTGGCCCGGCCCGGACCAGGGTCGCCGCAGGCTGGGACCAGCGCCCGTCAGTCGTTCTGCAGCAAATGGAGGCCCGCCATTGTGAACCGGGCCGGGCCGCGATGCGCAGGGTGCGGCCGGCCGTTGCCCGGGCCGGTCAGCCGAAGGTGGCGAGCACCTGCCGGGCCATGGCCTGCTCACCGAGCTGGTTCGGGTGGAACGGCGCCGCGAGCGAGGTGGGGATGAGCCCCTCCACCCACTTGGTCCCCGGCGCCTGGCAGACGTCGTGCCCGATGCTGGCGGTATAGGTGCCCACGAACGTCGCGTTGTTCGCGGCCGCCACGGCGGCGAGCATCGAGTTCAGCGCCTTCTCCACCCCGCGCAGGTAGGGCACGTCGCCGAAGGCGATCGGCACCACGGGCCAGCAGCCGCTGCCGCTGTTGGGCAGGATGACCGGGTACCCGACCAGGAACACCCGCGCGTTCGGCGCGTCGGCGTGGATGCCCTGCAGGTCGGCGGCGACCTTCGGCGCGGCCGCGTTGATCTTCGCCCGGAGCTGGTCGGTCCCGCCCGAGGTGTAGTGGTCCTTGCAGGGCGACCCGAACGGGTTGGTCAGGCTGAGCGTCGTGCAGTGGATGATGATGTCGCTGAACCCGATGTTGTTGCCACCGACCTGCAGCGTGACCAGCGTGGTGCCGACGGACAGGGCGTTGTCCTGCGGCGGGTTGGTGCCCAGCGGCACCGACTGCGGGTGGGTCATGTTCGCCGTGGTCGCGCCCTGGCAGCTCACGTCGGTGAACGTGGCGGCGCCGGCGCCTGCGGCCACCAGGAAGGGGTAGCTGTGGGTGGACCGCAGGCAGCCCACGGGGGACCCGGTCTGGGCCGGTACGAGCGGCGCCGCCGTGTAGGAGTCACCGAGCGACACGTAGTGGGGCGGGCCCGCAGCTCCGGGCGGGCCGAAAACGCCCGCGCCGGCGGCGCCGGACAGCGTGATGACCAGGAGCGAGGCCCCGGCCACGGCGGCGCAGGCGCGGGAAACGCGGCCGCGCCGGGCCGGGCGGGCGGGACGGTGGCGCGAGACCTCAAGGCGCATCGCAGACGTCTCCCCTCCAACTGGTTACCGCGTGGTAAGGAGATGATGGACGTGCCGTCAGCCCTGCGTCAATGGGCTGGCGCCGATCCCCCGCGCGCGCTCGGCCCGGCTTGCCCGTATCGCACGCCGCGCCACGGCTGAACATGTCAGCCGCCCTGGGCCTGGCTGGTCAGCGTGATGCCCGCGTGCGCCCACGGCCGGGTGAAACCCACCGGGTTCGTGTCGCCAGCCGCCGCCTTGCTGTTGCCAAAGGCCGAGATCCGGATCGGGAAGCCGGTGGCGTACGCCTCGATCATCAGATCGTGCCCGATGACCAGGCCGACGTGGCCCGGCGACGTGGTCGTGCCGTCGGATCCCGCGAAAAACACCAGGTCACCGGGCTCCTCGTGGCCCGGCGGGACCCGGGGGCCCCACAGCCACTGCAACTCCGCCGTGCGCGGGATGCCGATTCCTGCGGCGCGGTAGGCCATCATCACCAGCCCTGAGCAGTCGAACGCGTCCGGCCCGGTGCCGCCCCACAGATACGGCTTGCCGATCTGCTGCCGCGCGAAGGCGATCACGGTGGCGACTGACTGGTTTGGCACCGAGATGCTTGTCGTGCCCGGCTGGCAGGACGCCTGCGGCGCGGGCGCGGTGGCCGCGGTGACCGTGAACCCGCCGCCCGCGTATACCCCGGCCCAGCCGAGCACCGCCTGCACGTAGGAGGTGAGGTGGTTGTAGGCAAAGATGGCGCCGCTCGGGTTGGTGAGCACCCCGTGTTCCACCAGGTACTTCGCGGCGCCGTCGATGGCGTCGGCGGGCTGGTAGACGCTGGCGATGCCGTCGGAGTTCCCGTCGGCGGCCACCCCGCCGACGTGCTCGCTGGCCGGGTGGACCGGCGCGCCTCCCCAGGTGTTGCCCGCCGCGCCGCCGATTCCGATCTGCATCGGGCCTGCCGCGCCGAACGCGTTAGCCCCGCTGTGCACCCCGGGCAGCGTGGACCGGCCGTGGTTGGACTCCACCTCCCCGATGCCCGCCAGGATCGTCCACGGCACCCCGTAGATGCGCCCTGCGTCCCGGTAAAGCTGCAGGTAGTCGGCTGGGATGGAGGTGCCTGCGGCCTTGCTCGGGACGGGCTGTACCGCCGAGGTGACCACGGCGCTGCCGCCGGTGCCGCCGCCGCAGCCCTGCCCGGCGGCGAACAGCATGCTGCCGCCGGAGATTCCCGCGCCCGCGAGCGCCAGGACCAGTACCAGCAGGCCGCCCATGCCGATGGCGATGACCGCTGCGGTACGTCCCGAGACCCGCCAGCTGGCCTGCCAGGTCACGTGTTTCCTGCTGACGCGAGTTGAACGTCGTCTACCTGCCAGCTTGTTGCGCCCCCGGTGACCGTGACGGCGTAACTGGTGGCGGTCTGCTTCGTGCCCTGGGCGCCGGTGACCTTCTGGGTGATCGTGACCAGGAAGGTGATGTTCGACGCGCCGAACGCGCGGATGGCGGTGATCTGCCCGGTGCCCGTGGCGATCTGCTTTTGCCTGGTCCTGATCTGGGCCACGCCGGGGGTGGCGAAGCCCCGGGCGATGATGCTGGCCAGCTGCGGGGTGACCAGCCCGTTCATCTGGCGCTCGTAGCTGGCCGTGCTCTGGGTGTAGTTATAGCTGGCGTAGGCCGCCGCGAACCGGCGCAGCACGTCCGCGGCGGCGTGAAGACCCACCTGGGTGAACGGCAGCCACTGGTAGATATTCACCCCGGCGCCCGGGGGCGGCGTGGCGCCAAGGCCGCCCGTCGTCGGCTCGGGGCTGCCGAGGCGCGGCGCCGACGACGGGGTGGACAGCGGTTGGGTGAGGCCCACGGCCCGGCCATGGCCAGCGTTGCCATGCTTGCCCAGCGGGCCCTGGATGATTAGAAATGCGCCGAGCCCAGCGAGGACGAGGACCACCGCGGCGAAGACAAGCTTGCGCTGGGCCGGGTTGAGATCCATCGCCGCCGCCGCTACTTCCGGCGCCGCAGCGGGCGCAGCCAGAACGGGGCCGGGCCGGATGGCTCGTCAGCCCGGGCCCCGTTGCCGGATGACGCGGAACCCCTGCCGGGGAACACGGCCGGCGTTGCGGGGGACGCTGGCGTGGCGCGGGGCGCGGCGGGCGGCGGGGGCCTGCGCGCGGGCGGCGCCGCGCGGGACTGGGACGACGACGGCGGCGAGACGGGCGCCCGGGATGCGGGGGCCGGGGATGCGGGCGCCCGGGATGCGGGCGCCGGGGATGATGGCGCGGCCCGAGACGGCGCACGGACCGGAACGGCCGGCGGGGTCCGGCCGGCCGCAGGCTGGCCGTTCCCCCGGTGCCAGCCAGTCGGCCCGGGCGCGCTGGACCGGGGCCGGGCCGCGCCGCCGCTGGGCTGGCCCGGGGTTCCCGGCCGTCCGGTCTGGGACTGGGACGGCACGAGCGGGCCGTTCGTGCCGGTTCGCGCCCAGCCGGACGGCGGCCGCTCCGCGGGTTCCTCTGTTCGTGAGGGCAGGTCCAATGGCGGCGGGGTGCGGCCCGGGGCGCCGTTTACCCCGTCTCTGGCCCGCCCCTTCGCGGCGGCCCCAGCGCCCGGGCTGACCGTGGAATCCTCGGCGCTCGGGCCGGCCTCCGCGGTATCGGCCGCGGCGGCCGCGCCGGGGGTCCCCGGCGCCGCCGCCGCGGCACCGGCCAGGGCGCCCGTCGCGCCCGCCGTCGCCGCGGCCGTTGCGACCTGCGTGGCGACGCCGGCCGCCTGCGCCGGGTTGCGCCGTGCCCAGCGGGCCGCCCGGTAACCGGCGAATCCGGGGACGGCCACCGTGGCCGCGTCGACCGTGTTGCGCGCCGCGGCGCTGCCCGCCCGGGCTAGGTGGACGTCGGCCCGGTCCCTGGACCCGATGACGCCGTAGCCGACCGCGGAGAACAGGTGGGTGAACGGCTTGCGGTAGATGAACACCGCCACAGTGACCAGGGAGATCATCAGGATCTTCAGCGCCCACGGGAGCACCGCGTCGCTGGTGCCCATGATCAGCGAGTAGGCGTACAACAGCACGGACAGCACGATCGCGATCGCCGCCGATTTGAGCAGCACGCCGATGAGCAGTTCGCCCCAGCGCAGCGCGACGACCCGGCCGAAGCCCGGGTGGGTCCCGACGATGAGGAAGAACGGCCCGGCTACGAGCAGCAGCAGGAACCCGAGTTTCAGCAGGATCAAGGTGATCGCGATGAGCAGCACCAGCACCCCGGCCAATAGCGCGGCGAACAAGGCCGCGAATCCGATCTCCAGCCGGGTGGTCCACTGTTTGCCCTGGAACAGGGCGTAGGTGCCGGGATCGTTTTGTTTCAGCGAGGCGGCCAGCCCGGTGTAGGCGGCCTGTTTGGCCTTGATGACGTCGGCCGTGGGTTTCTCGTTCGCGGCGATGGCCTGCGACCAGAGCAACTGCCGCCCGTAGGTGTTGACGACGGTTGGGTTGCCCTTGCCCGCGGTGTAAGCGGTGGTGCCGAACTCGCCATCCAGCCAGGGCTTGCAGACCAGCACGGTCCACAGTTCGTTGGCGTTGGTGTCGACGATGCTGTTGCCGGAGGAGAAGTTGAAGTTGGCCTCCGGCGGTGACTGCGGGTCGGCGTGCCCGAGCGGCACGCAACTGCTCTGGTGCGGCGCGGGCAGCTTGGCGAACGCGACGTTGAGCGCCTGGGTGGTGCCGTCCGAGACGGCCTTGCCTGCCCCGGTGAAGTCGGCGGGCCTGCCGATCAGCCAGATCGCGGCGGCGCACGCCACCACCATCCACAGGGTGCCCTCGATGGTGCGGCTCGCCCGCTTGCGGATCAGCCCTTGCCAGGCGAGCCAGATTGCGCCGAGGATCACCACGGGCGCCAGGTACGGGAAGTAGATGGCGTTGCCGAGGCTGGTGACCAGGCGGTCCACCGCGCCGGTGAGCCAGGACAGGATGCCCTCGCCGGCCGCGGACTGGTACACGGTGATCGTGACCCGGTCCAGGGCCTTGGCCGCGTCGAACACCACCCCGGCGATGTTGTTGCCGACCAGTGAGGCCATGTCCGAGCACTGCAGGTCGAAGGCGGCCCACGTCTGCCCGGCCATGCCGTAGCTGTCGTACAGCGTGGGGGTCTTGCGGCCTCCGGTGGTGGGGACAGGGCCGGCCGCGGAACTACCAGCGCCGGTGCCGGGCGGGCTGATCAGGGCGTCGATGCCGCCAGTGGCGGGCTCAGGCGTCGGCACCGAGGGCTGGCAGATGTTGTTGAGGTCGCCGACGAGCCCACTGGAGCCCTGCGCGCAGAACCCGAGCAGGCCGCCGATGTCGCCGATGCCGGGCACCGAGCAAATCCCGCCTGAGGGGGCGGTAGCAGCCGCCGGGACGGCGGCCTCCATCGGAGCACCGGCCTGCGCCAGCGCGCCCGCCTGGGCCGGTGCGCCGGCCTGCGCCCGGGCCTGAGCGGAAGCGGTGGTGGCGGGCTTCGCGGTGGATTGCGTGGCCGCCTGGGCCACGGCCGGCAGGCCAAGCATCGCCGCCACCGCTCCGGCCAGCAGCAGCGCACGGAAGGCGGGGCGGGCCAGGCGAGGCCGGCGGACGGCGGCGTGACCGTGGCGCCGGGCCCGGCAGCGAGCCAGCGGGGACAGCCCAGGCCGCCCGGCCGGCGTGGACTGTGGGTGCGGCGAGACATCCAGCAACTGGTGGTGTTGCTGGGACTTCTGGGGGGACAGCATATCCGGGTCTCCGGGCCTGGTGAGGGTGGCTAAGTCGGTGATGTGGGTCGAGGGCATATGGGATTCCTCGTCAATGCGCGGGGCCGCCCGCAGGCGGCTGGATCGGTAATGCCTCACCCCCAAGAGGCGGCATCCTCCGCGCTGCGTCTCCCGGTGACTCGGTCTCCGGTGCCCTGCCCCCCGGAGGTTGGTTCTCCCGTGCGTGCTCCGCCGACGGCGCGGCTTGGCCTGCCTCGCCTGCCGGCGGCGCTGCCCCCGATGCTCCCGCCATGGGCGGCGGGAACTCTGGCGTCTCCTCTCCGTGTGCCGATTCACCCCGTGCATGCCTGGCGATGAGCCCGTATCCACCATGTGAGCTCACGCCCGGCAGCGCCGGGGCCGTTCCGGTATTCGCTTGTGCGGATGGTTCCGGCGCCGGGCCCGCGCCTGGCTGCGCGGGCGGGGCCGGCGCGAGCCGGCGTTCGCGGGTTCCGGCGCTGCGCCCGCGACCGGCACAGGCCGGCTGCGGGTGGGGTTGGTGTCCAGCCAGCGGCGCATCTCCTCGGTGATGAGGTCGATGCCGATGCGGCCGGCCCGGCCTTCCAGGTCGCGGAAGATGCACTCCCCGTTCCCGAGGCCGCGCAGCACGGCCTGATGGTCAGCGGACGGCTCCACCCCGAGCAGGGCCATGACGTTGGCCACCTCGACCCGCTCGGAGGACCGGAACGCGAACACCGACGAGATGCAGTTCGTCACCTGCTCCGATAGCAGGTCGCCGGCGTTCTGGGAGACCAGGATCAGCGCGGTGTTGCGAGAGCGGCCCATCCGGGACACCTCGGGGACCAGTTTCGCCCCTTCCGGCGTCGAGGTTATCGCCCAGGCCTCGTCCAGGAAGATGGCCTTGGGCATGTGCCGGTCCATTCCGTTGAGCAGCCTGCGCGAGAACTGGGAGACCAGGTACAGCAGGGCGACCGACAAGCGCTGCTCGTAAGAGAAGTCGTCGCGGCGCACGCTGGCGTCGGGCAGGGTGAGCCCGGCCAGGGTGAACACCGTGGTCCAGCCTTCGGCATCAATGCGCTGCCCGGCGGTCGGCGAGAAGCACAGCCGGGCCAGCCGCATCTCCGACATCGAGTGCAGCACCGCGCCCAGGTTCTTCGACGCTGGATCGGACGACGCTTCCAGGTACCGGACCACCTTGCCCAGGCTGGGCCGCTCCCGGCCCGCGACCGCGGCGACCGCCTGGATCATCGCGCTCTCGCGCTCTTCAGACATCCGCGGCAGCAGCAGCCGGAGCGTCTCCGTGGCCATGGTGCGCCGGGCGGCGAGGTCGTCGCCGAAGGAGAACGGGTCCAGCAGCCCGGGCGCGGCCGAGCCGAGCGGCAGCACCCGCGCCTTGCGGCCCCGCGCGGTCAGCACGCTCACCAGCGACTCCGCGTCGCCCTTCGGGTCGATCACCGCGACCGTCACCCCGCGCAGCGCCAGCTGGAGGATCAGCAGCAGCGCCAGCGTGGTCTTGCCGCCGCCGGGCTCCCCGGTGATCGCCAGCGCGGTCGGCCGGTTGCGCACCGCAGCGAGCAGCGGGTCGAAATGCACGATCGAGCGGGCCCGGCCCAGCGTCTCGCCGATGTAGGGGCCCACCCAGCCGGGATCCTCGTCGGCGCGCTCGGCCGCGCCCGCCCGGTCGGCGGTCCAGCCCGCCGGCTGGTCACCGATCGAGACGGTGGCGGTGGGCACCCCGCCGGCGATCGTGTACAGCGGCTGGCGCTGCACATACGACGACACGTGCACCCGCTCGCCGGGCAGCGACTCGCGCAGCAGGCTGAATTGGTCGCCGGTGGAGTTGACCACGTCGATGCCGATGTCGCGGTAGTGCTCGACCAGCGCCTCCACCCGCCGCTGGCACAGTTCCCTGGTCGGCCCGGCCACCGACAGGCGGTGCCAGCCGTAGACGAACGGCAGCCGCTCCTTGGTGATCCCGTGCTCCAGCATCCGGGCCGCCTCGAGCTGCTCGGCCAACGCCAGCGGCAGGTCAACACCGGCCTCACGGATGTGCGCGTCCATGTCCCTGGCGTGCGCCAGCCGCCGGCCCACGTCCTTGCTGGCCTTGGCCGGGGAGATGAACTTCATCCGGGAGCTGATCTCCACCGGGAACGGCAGCGAGTCGGCGAAGTGCAGCCACGGCTCGCCGTCCGGGAAGTGCATCACGTCGGGGAACCGGGAGAACGACAAGAACGCCACCCACGACTCGCCCTCGGGCCGCTCTAGGTGCAGCAGCGTCCTGCCGTTGTGCACCTGGCCTTCCAGCAGCGCCTCGATCTCGCCCGTGCCCCAGGTGCGCCGGCGCACCGCCGACGGCGGCGGATCGCTCATCGTCTGCGACAGCCCGTGCCGGAACAGCCAGGCAATCTCCTCACTGGTCGCATGCCGCGCCCGCAGGGCGCTGCCGGCCAGAGACCTGCCCAGCCGCTGGGCCTGCTCGGTCCACCGGCCTATCTCGGCGCTGGAGATCGCTTCGTCGTTGAGGCCGAGCGCCTGCTCGCTGGCCCGGTAGGCGTTGATGAACTGGGAGAAGACCCCGCCGGATAGCTGCGCGCGCATCCCCCGCTGGCCCAGCCGCACCCCGAGGTAGACCTCCTTGGCCCAGAAGTCCTTGGACCAGACATACTGGTACATTTCGTCCAGATAGTCGCGCCAGCCCGGGCCGCCGTCCGAGGTGGTGTCCAGCCGCGCGGCCCATTCGGCGGCCGGATAGGAGCGGTGCGCCACCCGCAAGTGCACCTCCGCCTCGGGCAGCCGGATCGCGGCCAGCGCGACCGTGATGTTGATCGCCAGCGCCTCCCGCTCCGCGGGGGTGGTGAACTCGTAGGCGTGCGTGGGCAGCCGGTAGTAGGCCCAGGCGTGAGTCTCGGTGAGCAGGATGGAGTCGTCGAAGTAGCGGATGCTCATCCGGCTGCGCCGGCGGGTGCGCGCGCTCATCGCGCCACCTTGCGCCGGGCGGGATCGTCGGCGAGCGAGCTGACCAGCACCCCGGCCAGCGCGGTGTAGGCCTGGAGCACCGCCGGGCGTAGCCGGGCGAGCCTGGCCTGGCCATCGGCGGCCTCCAGGCTGTCCCGGATGCCGCGTTCGGCCTCGGGCTCGGCCAGGTGGTCGTCCCAGGGCACCCTGACAATCGCCCGGCACCGCCCGCGTAGCACGAGCTCGGCCTGCTCGGCATGGCGCACACTGCGCTGGCTGACTCCGTTCAGCACCGCGATGGAGTGCTTGACCAGTGCGGCGTGACCGTGCCCACTGAGCCACTCGCAGGTCATCGACACCGCACGCGCGGCATCGGGACTGGCCGGGGCGACCAGGACAAGCTGACCGGCCTCGGCGAGCATCTTGGCCACCGACGGCGCGCCCGGGTCGGCGAGCGTCAGCGTGTACCGGGACGCCAGGATCCCGGCCAGCCGGTCGAACTGCAGGCCCGGCATCGCCGCGCCGCCGTCGGCGCCGGCGTCCTGGCAGATCACATCCAGGCGGCTGCGGGCGCGGTTGCCCCTGGCCGGGCCGGCCGGGCCACGGTGCGCCGCGTGCGCACCCGGCGGCCGGTCGGCTAGCAGGGCGCTGACCGTGATCGCCGGGACACCGGCCAGGACGGTCATCGAGGCGGGCCCAGGGTTGAGGTCGAGCGCGGCAACCGGTTCGGCACGCAGCCCGGCCAGCAGGTCAGCGAGCATCAGCGCGGTGACCGTTTGGCCCGCACCGACAGTACAGCCGAGCACAACGACCAGCTGCGGCCGGTCCAGCGGCAGCACGGCCCGGGACCGGGCTTCCCTGAGGTGGTCCGGCCGGCCCGGCCCGCGGCCGCCTGATACCACGGTCACGGGGCCGCGCAAACCCGCGCCGCGGTGCTCGCCCGGGCCGCTCAGCTCGCGTTCCACCGACGCCGGGCGTGGCCGCGCCGGAGCTGCCGGGGGCGGACCGGCCACGGACCGCAGCGCCGGGACGATCGTCACCGGTGCGGGAGGCGGCGGCTCGGCCGGGGGCGAAGCGGGCGCATGCGGCGCTAGCGAAGGCGGAGCGGATGACCGCTGCTCAGCCGGAGGCGGAGCGGACGGCCGCGGCGCAAGCGCTGGCGGAGCGGACGGGGGAGCGGGCGCAGGCGGGGCGGACGGCCGCGGCGCGGGCGCAGGCGAGACAGATGACCGCGGGTCAGCCGGACGCAGAGCGGGTGGCTGCGGCGCAGGGAAAGGCGATGCCGACGGCGACGGTGCGGCCGGATGTTGCGTGGACTGCTGCAACGGGCGCTGCGGGCCGGCCTGCTCCGGCTCGGCATCGCCGCCGCTGGCAGAGTCTGTCCCGGCAGTCCCGGACTCGGCATTGGCGGGACCGGCTTCCCTGCCCTGATGATCTGGGCCGGGCTCGGTACCGCCCGCCCCGGCCAGGCCGGTGTCCGCAGCCGAGCCGACCTCTCCCTCGGGGCCGGGGTCTGCGGCCGAGCCGACGTCCCGAGCCGGGCCGACGTTCCCGGCCGGGCCGGTGTCCGTGGCTGGGCCGACGTTCCCGGCCGAGCCGGTGTCCTCCGCTGGGCCAGCGTCCCTGGCTGGGCCGGTGTCTGCAGCCGGGCGTCTGCCCTGGACCGGGGCGGTCGGCGACAGGCTCGTGGCTACCGGATAGCCGATACCCGCAACTGTGCGCGAGCCCTGATCTGCGTCCCGGGCAGACCCACTGCCGGGCGGCTCGCCGGCGCCTGCGCCATTGCCCGCTGGCCAGCCGGCGCCTGCGCCATTGACCGCAAGCCAGCCCGCGACCGCGCCATTGGCAGCTGGCCAGCCGGTGCCCGCGTGCTCGCCGGGACTTGAACCTCGGGCTGGCCCACCCGGCCGCGCGCCCGCACCGGCCACGTAGCCAGCCGTCC
Organism: uncultured Actinomycetes bacterium; assembly: GCA_963734725.1. Lineage (GTDB taxonomy): Bacteria > Actinomycetota > Actinomycetes > Streptosporangiales > Streptosporangiaceae > DASXKD01. Next base: position 65,194 of record CAVTIX010000003.1, on the reverse strand, counting down.
CGGCCACGCCCGCACCCGGTCCAGCGTCCCGGAAAGACTCACCGCCCGTACCCCCGGCAGAGCCCGCCGCACCGGTGTCCGGAGCCGTCAGGCCGCTCGCGCCGGCCGGATATCCGATCACCCCGGCGAGACCAGCGGCACCGGCCAGACCAGCGGCACCGGCCAGACCGGCGCCACCAGCGACGCCGGCAACGCCCGGGTCCTGGTCCCGGCTCACGGACCGGTCGCCATTGCCATCCCGTCCCAGGTCGCTCACCCGACCCGCATAGCGGACCGCGCCCGCATAGCCGACCGCGCCCGCATAGCCGACCGCGCCCGCACCGCTGCCCCGGCCCGCTTCGCCAACGGGGCGCGTCTCGGCGCCCATACCCTCCGGCCGCACGCCCGCGTCGGCTGGATAACCAACCACGGCGACAGGCCCGACTGGTCCCGCTCGGGGCGGGGCAACAGCCCCGGCATCCCGGCGAACCGCCGCGTCCGCTGCCAGGCCCGCGCCCCTGGTCCAGCCTCCGTCCGCAGCCGGTGGCCGCTGCCCATCTCCGGCGGGGACCGCATGCCCGGATGCGGGCGACCCCGGCACCGCCGGACCTGGTGCTCCCTGCCTGCGCATCGTCCCCGCGGCGCGCCGACCCCACCGGGTTCCCGGCGCCTCGGCGGTCTCGCGCAGCCGCGGCTCTTGGGCCGACCCGGATGGCTCTCCTTCCCGGACCTGCTGTTGCCGTTCCCTGGCTTGCCGTTCCCTGGCTTGCCGTTCCCTGGCTTGCCGTTCCCTGGCTTGCCGTTCTCCGGCTTGCCGTTCCCTGGCTTGCCGTTCCCTGGCTTGCCTGTAGCGGCGTCCGGCACTGGCACGTCCCCGGACCGGGTTCTCCGCAACTAGCTGCTCCGCGACCGACTGCTCCGCGACTGGCTGCCCGGAGACGACCTGAGCCACGGCAGCGCCCACCGGCAATGCCACCCGCTCCGGAACCGGCAGTTCCCGGGCCGCCTCGCCCTGCTCGATGGCCTCCTGGCCGGCCGTGACGGCCGGGGCCACGGCAGCCCGCCGCCACACCCGGCCGAACACCACGATCTCGTCCTTTTCCGCCAGCGGGGCCATCCGGCACCAGGTGGACGGCTCCCCCACGTAGCGCGCCTGGGAAATGATCAGCTCGGGCAGTCGCTTACTCTCCAGCACCGGCCGGGTCGCCAGCCAGGTGAGCAGGCCGGGCGGCAGCACGTACAGCCAGAACAGATCGTGGTTCAACGGCACCCCGAACAGCGTCAAAAGGACGATGTAGGGCACCGTGACGGCGGCAAAGACGGCGATCTGGCCGACTGGCAGCGGCATTGGAAGCCGGAAATCGTAGAGCTTGTAAAGCCGTTTCTCAATCCGCCAGATGCCTGTATAGGTGGGCAGCTCCACCGGTCGCTCTCCTTACGCCCGTGCGGAGATCAGTGGACGCCCAGCGCCTTCGCGATGCCCTGTGCAAGCGTTTGCACGATGCTTGGGGTGTAGAAGATTACGGCGATCGCGACGGCAAGCACAACGAACTGCACGAAGCGGATGATCTCCCGGGTGAACAAGAAGAACAGGGCAACGATGCCCACGATCCCGAGAAACAGCGGGCCAAAGAGCCCTTGCAGGTACGACACCAGGCCGTTTGTGTTGAGCGACAAGGGAGCTGTCGCGACTAGCGAATGGAACGACATCGGCCTACTCCGGGGTAAGGGGATTGCAGTTGAGCAGCGGACCAGAGCAATCGCTGGGGCGCGGGATCAAGGCTGCCCACCGGCCTGGGTGGACGGGGCGATGCTCTGGACGTACCAGGAGCCATGCTGCTTCACAATGGTCAGCGCGTAAGTCATCTCGAGGTTCGCGGCCGTGTTTCCGGTTCGGGCTGCCTTACCGGCCTGCCCGGGGATTTTCCAGATGACCGTGGCAACTATGTGACGGACGTTGCCACCGGCGGGTGCCGTGACGCCAGTGACAGAACCGAATACCACCGACCCGCCCAGGCCGGTCACCGTGGTCCCGGGGGCAAGGAACCGGCCGAGGGTGGACTGGTCTCCGCTCGCATAGGCCGCAAAAAAGGCGGGCAGCTGCCGCATTAGCGCCGACTGCGTCGCGTCGTCGGAATTGACCGGCGGCGGCGAGGGCAGCGTGACGGTTGCCGGGGTCGCGAGCCAGGCGGGCTCACCGGAGACGACCATGCCCCCCGCCTTCGCATAGACGGGCACGCCGAGTTCCATCAGCTTGCCGTTGACCCGGGCCAGCAGGGTGACCGTAGCATGCTGGGCATCCTGCACCCGCACGCCCGCGACTTCCTCTGATTGCAGGCTTAGCGAGCCGCCGCCGTTCCAGCCGAGCTGCGGATCGGGGCGCCCGGCGGGAGGAACGACGCGAGATCGCTGGCCCGCTGGCTTGCCTTGGCCGGGCTGGCGTTCAGGTAGACCTGCCCGAACTGCAGGGCATAAGCGCTGGCTTCCTGGACCGGGAAGCCCGGGGCGGCCGGAGCGGTCGGAGCGGGATTTGAGTTCGCAGGCGGGGTCTCGTTGAGCACGATCGCCATCACGCCGCGGTAGCCGATTACGAGCAGGACCACCCATACCACGACGCGGAACGTCCAGACCAGCCAGCGCCCACCGGCGCCACGCCATCCCGTGCCAGACCGCGGCCGCCCGCGGCTTTCCCCCGGCGCGAGTTCCCCGGCCAACGCATCGTAGTCCGCATCGTACATAGCTGGTTGCGGACTGCGATCAACGGTTGGCCTGCGAACCATCGCACCTCCGCCCCGCTCTGCATACCCACCCGATCGGTTGCAGTGCTCTCCGTGTCCGTCCGCACCATTCTGCGCTCTAACATGCCGCCCTGTACGCCGCTTTCCGCAGTTCAGAAGCCTGCCACGCCAAGCCGCTCGAACGGCCAGTAACGCCGCTGTGCCCTAAGGGGCTTAGGACATTGCGCTGATCAGGGCGGATAAGGCAAAAATCGGGCCGGCCCGCATGCTACACCTCACAGGACGCCAGCTAATGGTGACTCCACGTTAGGCAAGCCACGCCCTCCAGTCTGCCGACGACTCCTTGCCCGGCGCCCCTGTAGGCGGCATCCCTGCCGCGCCCAGGCGCCTCCGCCACGCGCGCGTCGGGCAGCGCCGGGGCCAGGGCCACTTGAGTCAGGCTTCTCGCCCGTCACTAGTATCCGAAACTATGTTCGAAAAGTCTAGTGCCAGCGCGCTCGCGGCAGCCAGGCAAATCTGGTGGACCCGGGGCCTGGCAAGCGGTTCTGTGGCATGGCCCGGCTCGAACGGGCCGCCAGCCTGGCTGAGCATGCCGGTCGTCGTTCGTTACAGGCTGACCGGGCCCTGCGCCTTGATGATCTGCTGGAAGGCCACGGGCGGCAGCTTGTTGCTGCACTTGCCTGCCGCGTTGCGGGCGGCGACTTCCATGATGTTCAGCCGGTAGATCCCGTGCCCGCGGATCCCCGCGTACGCCCCCGTGCCACCGCTCAGCCGGTAGGTCCCGTTCAGGGCGAAGGTGGCCAGGCACGTCTTCGCGTTGAAGCGCGGGGTGCCCGTGCCGTTGGAGTGCGCGATCTTGAACGTCCCGTCCGGGAACACCACGGTGTCCACCTTGTTGCCCGGGTGGTCCACGCCGCCTGCGGTGAACGCGCCCCTGGCGATGATGCTCGACGGCGCGTTGTTGGCGGGGTTTGCGTTCACGAGCTGGAAGAACTCGAATCCGGAACTGCCCGCCGCGCCGACCTGGCTGGCGCTGGCCGCGGTCAGGCCGGTGGCCATCGCCCCGGCAACCGCGACGACGCTCATCGCCCCGAGGACCTTGCTTCTGAGCTTGAACATGGTGCACACCCTCCCGTTGACCGAAATTGTTTACCTCGGGGGCGCAGTTGCCTGGTCCCGGGAAATCGGCCGCTGTTAAGCAGGCACCCCGGTGCACGCGCCAGGACCCGGTTCGCATCAATGCCCCCCGCTATGCCGGTGCCACCTTGCTGGCGGCGCCGCTGCATATGGGACGCGTCAGTGCCGCTCCCGGTTGACTGGTCCACGCGCCGCGGCAGGCATAGGCGACGGCCCTAGCCCTCAGGTCGCGGCCGGGCCGTCATTGCGCGGTGGCGATCGGGCCGGTTCCGTGATCCGTGGCTGCTGGGGGGGCGCCGGGTCTATACGTTGAAGCGGAATTCGACGACGTCACCGTCCTGCATGACGTAGTCCTTGCCCTCGATGCGCGCCTTCCCCGCGGCCCGTGCGGCCGCGACCGACCCGGCGGCGACCAGGTCGTCGTAGGACACGATCTCAGCCTTGATGAAACCCCGCTGGAAGTCGCTGTGGATCACCCCGGCCGCCTCGGGCGCCGTCGCCCCGACGCGGATCGTCCAGGCCCGGGTTTCCTTTGGCCCGGTGGTCAGGAATGTGGTCAGCCCCAGAGCGGCGAACCCAGCCTTGGCCAGCCGATCCAGCCCCGGTTCGCCGAGCCCGAGTTCGGCCGCGAGTTCGGTCGCCTCGTCCTCGGGCAGTTCCGCGAGCTCCGCCTCGGTCTTGACGTCCAGGAAGATTGGCTCGGCCGGCGCCACCAGGGCGGTGAGCTCTTTCCGCTGGTCGTCGTCCAGGCCGGTCATGTCAGTGTTGAACACGTACAGAAACGGCTTGGCCGTCAGTAGCTGCAGTTCGCGCAGGTCACCGAGCCTAATGCCGGCTCCTGCCGCGCCCTGCGACAACGTAATCCCCTGGTCGAGCAGCCGCTGTGCGGCTGCGGCGGCATCTGCCACGCGAAGCCGTTCTGCATCTTTGGAGAACTTCACTTCCTTGGCGAGCCGGGGCAAGGCTTTGTCCAGCGTCTGGAGGTCCGCCAACATCAATTCCGTGGAAATGGTCTCCACATCGCGAGCCGGAGCCACGTCACCGTCAACGTGGCTTACGTCCGGGTCATCGAACACCCGCACCACCTGGCAGATCGCGTCGGTCTCCCGGATGTGCGCGAGAAACTGGTTGCCGAGGCCCTGTCCCTCTGACGCGCCCCGCACAAGGCCCGCGATGTCCACGAAACGGACAGTGGCCGGGACGATCCTGGCCGAAGAGTTCATTTCGGCCAGCACCGCCAGCCGCGGATCGGGGATCCCCACCACGCCGACGTTGGGCTCGACGGTCGCGAAGGCATAGGTCGAGGCCAGCGCGCTCGCCCTAGTGAGCGCGTTGAACAAGGTGGATTTACCGACGTTGGGGAGGCCGACGATGCCGATGGACAAGCTCACCCGGGCAGTCTAGGGCCAGCCCGGGACCGCGAAATCCCAGCTTCCCAACCATCTTGACCGGAACGCTGAAGCTGGCCACCAACGGCTCTGGAGAATTTGACGGCATAACGCTAAAGCCCCATAGCGCCTCCCTTACCTGCGCGTATCCCGGGGCACCCAGGAGCACGCGCGGCGCCCGCCGCGAACGGTTTTCTGCGTCGCGGCGGGCGCCGGGGCACCCATCCGGCTCGTTCTGACGGGCCGACGGGTGCCCCGCGTGGCGAATGGGAACTGTCCGTGCTTGCTGCCAGACTTGCCGACATGACCGTGATCTGGATGCTGACGCTGGTCATCGGCCTGATCGTGGGAGCGGTCATGGGCTTCCTCGTGGCGCGAAACCGGGAGGCTGCAAAGGCCGTAGACCTGGCCGCGCGGGCCAGCGCGGCGGACGAGCGGGCCAGGGCCGCCGAGCAGCGGGCGGCCCTGGTCGACGGGCAGCTTGCCGAGCGGTTCCAGGTGCTGTCCGCCCAGGCGCTGGATGCCAGCGCGCGCCGGTTCCTCGAGATGGCGGAGGGCCGGTTGAGCGCGGCCAACGCCAAGGCGGCTGGCGAACTGGAGAACCGCAGGGCCGCGGTAGAGGGCCTCGTCGGGCCGCTGAAGGAGACGCTAACCCGGGTGGAAGCACAACTGCGCGAGTCGGACGCGCAGCGCGTCGCGTCGCACGCCGCCTTGGCCGAGCAGATGACGATCACCCGGCGCAGTTCGGATGAACTCAAGCTGCAGACGCAGGCCCTGGTCACCGCGCTACGCAAGCCGGAGGCCCGGGGCCGCTGGGGCGAGATGCAGTTGCGCCGGGTGGTCGAGCTTGCCGGGATGAGCGCCCGGTGCGACTTCGACGAGCAGGTATCAGTGGCCACCGACGAGGGGCCGGTGCGCCCGGACATGGTGATCCATCTGGCCGGGGGCAAGCAGATCGTGGTGGACGCTAAGGTCTCGCTCGCGGCCTACCTCGAGGCCGCCGAGGCTGCCGACGACACGGTTCGGGAGAACCGGCTCGCCGCGCACGCACGGCATCTGCGCGACCAGGTCGACAAGCTGGCTGCCAAGGCCTACTGGGCGGCGCTGTCACCCGCGCCGGAGTTCGTGGTGCTGTTCGTCCCCGGTGAGGCGTTCCTCGCCCCGGCCCTGGAGCACGACTCCGGCCTGCTGGAGCACGCGGTGGCGCACCGGGTGCACATCGCCACCCCGACGACACTGGTCTCGCTGCTGCGCACCGCGCAGTACGCCTGGCAGCAGGAGGCGCTGTCGGAGAACGCCCGCGCCGTGTTCGACGCCGGGCGGGAGCTTTACGAGCGCATCTCCGGCCTCGGCCAGCACGTGGACCGGGTGGGCAAGGCGCTGTCCGGCGCGGTGATGGCCTACAACCAGACGGTCGGGTCCCTGGAAAGCCGGGTCCTGGTCAGTGCTCGCCGGCTACAGCAGCTAGGCCTGGTCGACACAGACCAGGAGGCTCCGCGGATTGTGGAGGAGACCACAAGAGTGCTGTCCGCCCCCGAACTGACCGCTGCCGTGGTTCCCCCGCCCGCAGCGGAACCGGCGCCCGTGGGACCGGCCGCCCTGGAACCGGCACACCCGGAGCGGGCTGCGGCCCCGGCCGACCCGTACCTGGCTGGCGCACCGGCTGAACTGTTCGCGGTACACGCCAATGGCACCGCTACCTAACAAGGCGCCCGGGCGGGCGGCCGACTCCTCGGCGCGGCTCGGGCGCCCGCCCACGGCGCCGCCACCTGAGGAGGCGCCCGGGCAGGCTGCCGGTCGGACGCCGCGGCTCGGGCGCCCGCCCACGGCGCCGCCACCCGGCAAGGCGCCCGGGCAGGCTGCCGGCCGGGCGCCGCGGCTCACCGAACGCGGGGCCGTGCTGACCATGGCCGGGTGCTTCCTTATCGGCCTGCTGGCGGCTACCTGGCTGGGGTGGAGCGTGCTGGCCGGCCTGGCCTTCGTGGTGGGGTGCGTCCTCGCTGCCTGGTACGCCGCACCGCCGGGCCTGCTGACGGTGGTGGTCAGCCCGCCGCTGCTGTTCCTGGGCGCGCTGGTGCTGGTCAACGCCCTGACCGGGTCGGGCGGGTTGCTCTTCTCAGTGGTGCTCGGCAGTGTGGTCACGCTGGCGGGCCTGGCGCCTTGGCTGGCCGCGGGGATGATCCTCACGTTGATCATCGCCTTGATCCGCGGCCTCCCGCGGTGCATCCGGGACCTATACCGCGAGCTGCGCTCCGGCTGAGCACGCCGGGTCCCGGGCGGAACCGCCGGACTGGCTATTTCGCCCGGGCCGCCCGCTCCCGCCGCAACTCGTGCGGCAGGGCGAACTGCATCCGCTCCGGCACCGCCTCCACCTCTTCGACCTGGTCGAAACCGCTCTCAGCGAGCCGGGCGAGCATGCCGTCCACCAGCTCCTCGGGAACCGATGCTCCGCTGGTCAGCCCGATCGTGCTGACGCCTTCCAGCCATTCGGGCTGGAGCGCCGACGCGTTGTCTACCAGGTACGCGGCGTCGGCGCCGCCGTCCAGGGCAACTTCCACCAGGCGCACCGAGTTGGAGGAGTTCCGCGAGCCCACCACGAGGACCAGTTCGGCTTCACCGGCGATCACCTTGACTGCTGCCTGCCGGTTCTGCGTGGCATAACAGATGTCGTCGCTCGGCGGGTCAACCAGCTGTGGGAACCGCTCCCGGAGCGCGGCGACGGTCTGCTGGGTCTCATCCACCGACAGCGTGGTCTGCGACAGCCAGGCCACCTTGGCCGGATCACGCACCTGCGTGGTGGCGCTTTCCTCCGGACCGTCCACCAGGTGGATGTTCTCGGGCGCCTCGCCGGTGGTGCCGACGACCTCCTCGTGCCCTTCATGCCCGATGAGCAGGATGTCGTAGCCCTTGGCTGCGAACCGCCGTGCCTCGTTGTGCACCTTCGTCACCAGCGGGCAGGTCGCGTCGATCGCGTGCAGGCCCCGCTTGCGGGCATCCTCCCTTACCTGCGGGGCGACCCCGTGCGCGGAGAACACCACCACCGCGCCCTCCGGCACCTCCTCAGCCTCCTCGACGAACACCGCGCCGCGGGCTTCCAGGGACGCAACCACGTGGGAGTTGTGCACGATCTGCTTGCGCACGTAGACCGGTGCGCCGTACAGCTCCAGGGCTATCTCAACCGTCTGCACGGCCCGGTCCACCCCCGCGCAGTAGCCGCGGGGCTTGGCGAGCAGTACGCGCGGGGTCTTGACAGGCATGCCTCTCATGGTAAGGGAGTCCTCAACGGGCACTGCCGCCCGTCGCACGCCGGACTGTATCCGGACAAACCTCGGCCCGCTGCTGCGGTAAACGGGACGCCAGGGGAGAATGAACTCACCGCGCGCAGGCGCCGGGGCCCGCTAGCGGATCGCATGCACGCACGGCAGGGAGAGATCATCATGCCAATCCCGCAGGTCAACGACCGCATTAAAGAGGCGCCCGTGGTTGTGTTGCGGGCAGTCTTCGCCGGGATCGGCCAGCTCCTGCTGACGGCGGACAAGGTCAGGAACAGGGCGGCCGAGCAGGTCTGGACACCCGACCAGCCCGCCGGGACGGGCCCGGCCGGCCCGCCACCAAGCTGGCCCGCCACCGCTACGAAGACGGCGCCCGCCACGAAGGCCACGGCCAACACGAAGACGGCCCCGGCGGCCAAGGCCACAGCCACCGCGAAGCCCGCGCCCGCCGCCAAAGCCGCTCCCACCCCCAAGCCTTCCGAGGCCAAGACCGCTCCTGCTGCGAAGGCCGCTCCCCCGGCCAAGCCTGCTCCGGCGGCGCCGCCGCTGCCCGGGTACGACGATCTCTCGCTTCCCTCCCTGCGGGCCCGGCTGCGCACGCTCGACGCGACGACCATCCAGGCCATGCTGGACTACGAGAAGGCCCAGACCCGCCGGGACGACGTGATCTCCATGCTGGAACGCCGCCTGGCGAAGATCACCACCGAATAGCAGCGGGACGCATGCCATTGTGGTGGTGCCATGCCGCTGGAGACCTCCGCTGAGTCACCCGTTCCCGTGCGCACCGTGCTGCGCCTGGTCGGCGAATGGGTGGGCCGTCTGGGCCGGGTCTGGGTCGAGGGCCAGATCGCCGAACTGACCAAGCGCGGCAACACGGTGTTCCTGACCTTGCGGGATCCGGTGGCCGCCGTATCAGTCCGGGTGCTCTGTGCGCGGACGGTGCTGGAGGCAGCCGACCCGGCACCCAGTGAAGGCGCCCGCGTGGTGGTGTGGGCCAAGCCCGAGTTCAACGTGGCCCGCGGGTCGTTCTCACTGACCGCGCTGGAGATCCGTGCCGTTGGCATCGGTGAGCTGCTGGCCAGGCTGGAGCGGCTGCGCCGGGCGCTGGCCGCGGAAGGGCTGTTCGCGGCCGAGCGCAAGCGCCCACTGCCGTTCCTGCCTGGATGCATCGGGCTGATATGCGGCCGTGACTCGGCGGCCCAGCGAGACGTCCAGCGCAACGCGGCCAGGCGCTGGCCAGCGGTGCGGTTCCGGGTCGAGCAGGTCGCCGTGCAGGGCGCATTCGCGGTGGCCGAGATCATCGACGCCCTGGCCCGGCTAGACACCGACTCGGCTGTCGACGTGATCATCATCGCCAGGGGCGGCGGGTCGATCGAGGACCTGCTGCCGTTCTCCGATGAATCGCTGCTGCGCGCGGTGGCCGCCTGCCGGACCCCGGTGGTCAGCGCGATCGGCCACGAGCAGGACACCCCGCTGCTCGACCTGGTCGCCGACGTCCGGGCGTCCACGCCCACCGACGCGGCACGGCGGGTGGTTCCGGACGTGACCGAGCAACTCGGCCTGATCGCACAGCTGCGGTCCCGCGCGCACCGGATCGTCGCGGGCAGGCTGGACCGGGAGCGCGCTTGGCTTGACGGCATGCGGTCGCGGCCGGTGCTCGCTGACCCGGTGCGGGAGATCGACCGACGGCAGGAACAGGTGACCGCGCTGGCCGAGCGCGGCCGCCGGGCTCTGACGGTCGAGCTTGGCCGCGCCGCCGATGACATGAGCCATCTACGGGCCCGGCTGCTTGCCCTGGCGCCCTCAGCCACGCTGCAGCGTGGCTACGCCATCGTGCAGCGTCCCGGCGGGGGCGTGGTGCGCAGCGCCGGCGAGGTCGGCGGGGGGGAACGCCTGACCGTGCGGTTCGCCAACGACCAGCTCTCGGTCACCGCGGAAGGGGCCCGTGAGACCTGACGTCCGGCCGGCTGACGTTGGCACAGTGACGGAGGCAGCATCCCCGGTCCCCTACGAGGAGGCGCGCGACCAGCTCGCCGACGTGGTCCGGCGGCTGGAGAGTGGGGGGCTCACTCTTGAGGAGTCGCTGGAACTCTGGGAACAGGGCGAGCGACTGGCCACCATCTGCTCAGAGTGGCTCGAAGGCGCCAGGGCGCGGCTCACCGCGGCGTCGGCGGAAGATGCGGCGCCGAGCGAGCCCGGGGCGCCGTTCTGACCTGTTAGATCCCGACGGAAGGCGCCTGCCATGACAGAGCACGAGACCGACGGCATCCCAGGCCAGCCCGTGGTCACGGTGAGCGAGCCGCCACGGCCCCCCGGACATGCCCCCGACCGCAACCTCGCCATGGAACTCGTCCGGGTCACCGAGGCTGGCGCCATGGCCGCCGCCCGGTGGGTGGGCCGAGGGGACAAGAACGGCGCCGACGGCGCCGCGGTGCACGCGATGCGCATGCTGATCAACACGGTCTCGATGGACGGCGTCGTGGTGATCGGGGAGGGCGAGAAGGATCACGCCCCCATGCTCTTCAACGGCGAAGAGGTGGGCGACGGCAGCGGGCCCGCCTGCGACGTCGCCGTGGACCCGATTGACGGCACCCGGCTGACCGCCAATGGCATGCCGAACGCGATCTCCGTGCTGGCCGTCAGCGCCCGCGGCTCGATGTATGACCCGTCCGCGGTCTTCTACATGCGCAAGCTGGTCACCGGGCCGGCCGCGGCCGGTGTGGTGGACCTCGAGGCGCCGGTGGCGCACAACATCGCCCAGGTCGCCAAGGCCAAGGCCTGCTCCCCGCACGACGTGACCGTGGTCATCCTGGACCGGCCGCGGCACGCCGAGCTGATCTCCGAGGTCCGGGCGGCCGGCGCACGGATTCAGCTCATCACCGACGGCGACGTGGCCGGCGCGATCATGGCAGCGCGCGATGGCACCGGAGTTGACCTGCTGCTCGGCACCGGCGGCACGCCCGAGGGCATTATCGCCGCGTGCGCGATCAAGTGCCTGGGTGGCACCATCCAGGGCCGTCTCGCCCCGCGCGACGACGCCGAGCGGGAGAAGGCCGTCGCCGCCGGGCACGACCTGTCCCGGGTGCTGACCACCGATGACCTGGTCGCCTCGGAGGACGCGTTCTTCGCCGCTACCGGCATCACCGACGGGGAACTGCTGGCGGGCATCAGGTACCGGGCCGGCGGCGCGACGTCGCACTCGCTGGTGATGCGCGCCCGCTCGGGCACCATCAGGACCATCACCAGCGAGCACCAGTTGTGGAAACTACGCGCTTATAGCTCCGTCAACTTCGACTAGACGGACTGAGCGCAACGGCGCCGACCTCGCGGGATTCGCCGCCGGCCCGGCCCACCACCAGCAGGTGTTCCAAAACCCCGCGGTGATCATCTACGCGACGCACCGCACCGGCTGCGGCTGACTGCCTGCGCAGCGGGTGTTAGCCCGGCGATCCAGCTGGTCTGGTGGCCACGATGACCGTGGCGCCGAACTCGGCGGACCGGACCACCCGCGGGACCAGGCCACCACGACGGGTCGTTTCGCATGCTGCTTGTTCTTGGCGCTCGCTGACCTCCACCAGCAGGCTGCCGCCCTCGGCCAGCCACCGCGGCGCCTCGGCGGCCACCCGCCGCAGCACGTCCAGCCCGTCGGCGCCGCCGTCGAGCGCGGCCCGCGGCTCGTGCAGGCGCGCCTCGGCCGGCAGCAGCCCGACCTCGGCCGTGGGCACGTACGGCACGTTAGCGGCCAGGATGCCGACCCGGCCGCGCAGCGCGGCGGGCAGCGGCTCGAACAGGTCACCCGCGTAGACCTGGCCGCCCGCCGCGGCGATATTGCGCCGGGCGCAGCGGACGGCGGCCGGGTCGATGTCCGCGGCGTGCAGCTCGGCGATATCCAGGGCCGCGGCGAGCGCGGCGCCCACCGCACCGGCGCCGCAGCACAGGTCCACGACGACCGGGCACGGCGGAGCGATCGCGACGGCCTGGCGGACCAGGAACTCGGTGCGGCGGCGGGGCACGAAGACCCCGTGATCGACGGCGACGCGCAGGCCGCAGAAGTCTGCCCAGCCGAGGACGTGTTCCAGAGGCTCGCCATCCGCGCGCCTCTCCACCATGGCGGACAGCTCGGCAGGCGTACGGGCCTCCGCCAACAGCAGCCGCGCCTCATCCTCGGCGAACACGCATCCGGCGGCCCGCAGCCTGGTGACGATCGCGGACTCGGGAAACGGCGTTGGGGGTACCGGCATGGGTGTGGTCAACGCGGGCCGGTCCGGCGTGCGAACCGGCCGCCCCAGCGTGCCCTCGGCCTGCGCGGCGCGTGCACGTGCACGCGGCCCGCGAGGCTGAACGACCGGACCTCGATCAACGGCGTGCCGGGCGGCATCGCCGGGGCCGGCCGGGCGGCCAGGCCTGCCTGGACCCGGGCTGGCTGCCGCGTGCTGGTCACGGTCACCCGGACCCCGTCCGGCACGTGCAGGTGCAACTGGCCGCCGAGCAGGGTGGCGTTCACGACGGTGTGCGTGCCCTGCAGCAGGGCCTGGCGCAGGTCGAGGATCACCTGGCCGCCCACCGCGGCCACGGTGAGCCGGTCGGGCACCACCCAGCGCCCATTTCGCTGCGTGGTGGCGAAGAACGCGGTGATCGAGCGGGAGTCGTCAAGCTGCAGCGGCTGCCCGGCGGGCGAGGCGAGGTCGGTGGTCAGCGACGCGAGTTCGCCGAGGGTACGCGCCCGGTAGGCGCGCTCCACGCGCTGGGCATGTTCCTCCAGGGTGAGCCGCCCGTCGCCCGCCGCCTCGGCGAGAGCCGCCACGACCCGTTCCCGGTCATGGTCGGACGCGCGCAGGTCGCTGGGTTTGCGTGCCGGGCTCACTCCACGAAAATATCCGTCCCTGGCCAGCGCCGTCACCTTCCGCGGGCGAAGCGCCGGTACCGGCCTCCCGTTCGCTCCTTCGTTTTAGAAGGCCGTGCCGTAAAGGTGCATTTAACTGGCACGGGCGCTGGAGCGCAGGTGAGCCAAGCCTCGGGGGCTTGTGCGCCCTAGCGTTCATGGGCCGCCCGGTCAGTGCGCGCCGGCGGCCAGCGCGCCGCCTACCTGATCAAGACCTTCACTCATACCCGGGGGACACAACCTGACCTGCGACTACGGTGGGCCTCCGGCGGAGCAGCGACGGATCAAACCCCTCTCTTCCGCAGCCAAGGGGCTGGTGCCCGCCCACCAGGCAAGTCTTGCCCAGCCACGCGCAGATCCGCATGCACCCAGAACGCGGTCACGGGAACAGTGATCGCCGCCGCTGCGGTCCCGTCGCCGGGGCCGCGCGCCGTGCCCGCGTTCGGGTCCCGGACGCTGCCTGCCGGCGGCGTCTCTAGGTCACCCGGGGCCTTCGTCTCCGGGGGCTTCGTCGTCGGCCAAGAGCGCTTTGAGGACGGTGACGCCGGCCTCGACTTCGGCGATGTGAACGTCCAGTTCGGCCAGCACCCGCCTGATCTCGTCATCACGCGCGGTCATGGCTTGCCCTCGCCGGCCTCGCCGTCGGCGAGCAGCGCCGACAGTTCCGCGAGCTTATCGGCGACCTGGTGCAGATGGGCTATCGCCTCCGCGGCCAGGGCGCGGATCTCCGCGGGCGTCATGGTGGTCCCCTGCCTGGCCAGGGCGCTGGCCTCCAGTCCCCTGATCTGGCCCGCGCCCGGCAGGCCGGCCGCACGCGAGCGGACTTCGGCGAGCCGGACCGCGAGATCGGTGCCCAATCCCATGCCATGCGACAGGCCGCCCAGCGCGTCTTTGAAGATCTCCAGGTACAGCAGCCGGTACCGCTCGCGGGGGGCACGCTTGCCTCGTTCCCACTGCGGGATCATCTTCACCAGGCCATGGTGGGCGGCGACGTCCTCGCCGGAACCACTGGCGGCCTTGCGGAGCTCACGTGCCATCCGAGGCACGTCCCAGCCCCTGGACTCACGCCACCGGCGCAAAGTCTCACTCGTCACATCGGTCAACGTAGGCACCCTCGCGCACCGAAAGAACACTGGCGGGCCGCGTACGCGCTCCCGTTCGCTCCCGTTCGCTCCCTCGTTTTTAACATGCCGTGCCGTAAACGTGCATTTAACTGGCACAGGCGCTGGGGTGCACAGGTGAGCGAGCCGGGGGGGCTGTGTGCTCCAGCGTTCACGGACCGCCCGCGACCCTGTCTTGATCCAGCCAGCCGCCCGAAGCTAGCTGGCTAGCGCAGGATGCGCCGGCCGCGGCGCGCTGCTGGGCGAGCGACGCACCCGCACCGGTACCGCTTGCGGGCGTCGGAGAACGCTCGCCAGCCTGTTCGGCCCCGGATCGGCATGCCGGTCGCCCGTACCCAGAGGAAGCAGCGTGGGACCCCACCGTTACCGGATCGTGGTGTCTGGCACGCTGGGTGAACTCACCCGCCAAGCGTTCGAAGATCTCTGCGTCGAATCCAACGGCGCGGACACCGGGCTGACCGGCGAACTGGACCAGGCGGGCCTGTTCGGCGTGCTGAACCGCATCATGGAGTTTGGCCTTGAGCTAATGGCCTTGAGCCGCCTCGACAATGAATCCTGAAACCCGGCGCGCCTACGGATGCCGACCCGGTACTTTCTGCCAGGCCTGACAGCACGGGCTCCCGGATCCGGCCGTCGTGAGGGCCCGTCAGGACCCCGGGCCGGCGTTGCTTCTAGCCCGGGGTCTCGGCTGCCGGGGACACGTCAAGCGGGGCGGAGCCCCGGCCGCCGCGGGGGGGAGACGGCGGTGCCGGGGCTCCGCCCCTGACCCGGCTCTGCCCGGCGCCCCGAGCACCCGGCAGGCCGGGCTCCTTTCAAGATGATGCCCGGGCCTGCGCACATTCAAATGGGAAGTGCCCTACGTTCTCAGCCGAGAGCATCGTCTTGCCTTGTGGGCCGCCCTTTAAGCGGGAGCCCGGATGGCGAGACTGTTGTCCCAGGTGAGGCCCCTACTGATATAGTTTGCTAATAGCAATTAATGCTGAGCGAGGAGATTACTAGCAGGTGAGCGAGTCCGCGAACGGCCAAGCGAACATGCCCCGGCGAGACGGTGCGGGCGGACCCGACGGCGCTGCGCGTGGGACGCCCGCAGGCGCGGCCCCGGCAGGGGGTTCCGCCGCTGCCAGCGCGCCATCCGGCAACGCCGCAGCCGACGGCGCCGCCGCTGGCAGTGCCCCCGTTGGCAGCGCCCCGGCTGGCGGGGCCCAGGCTCGCACCGGGAACGGTTCCCGTCCCACCGGGACGGCGCCCGGAGGCGCTGCGCCGGGCGGCGCGCCGCGGGGAATCCGGGATGGGCTGCGCGGGACGCACTACAAGTGGCTTGCGCTGTCCAACACGACGCTGGGCATGCTGGCGGCGACCGTCAACGCGTCGATCGTGATCATCTCGTTGCCCGCGATCTTCCGCGGTATCAAGCTGAACCCGCTGACCCCGGGCAACGTCAGCTACCTGCTGTGGATGCTGATGGGGTACCTGGTCGTCTCGGCCGTCCTGGTGGTCACGCTCGGCCGCCTCGGCGACATCTACGGCCGGGTCAAGATGTACAACGCCGGGTTCACGATCTTCGCCCTCGGCGCGCTGGCGCTGCCGTTCGACCCGTTGACCGGGCCGCCCGGCGCGCTGTGGCTGATTGGCTTCCGGGTGATCCAGGCGATCGGCGGGGCGATGCTGATGGCCAACGCCCCTGCGATCCTGACCGACGCGTTCCCGTCCAACCAGCGCGGCACCGCGATGGGCATCAACCAGGTGGCCGGCATCTCCGGCATGTTTATCGGCCTGATCCTCGGCGGGGTGCTGGCCGCCATCGACTGGCGGCTGGTCTTCATCGTCTCGGTGCCGATCGGCATCGGCGGCGCCATCTGGTCCTATCTCAGCCTGCGGGAGGAGGGGATCCGGACCCCTGCCCGGATCGACTGGCTGGGCAACATCACGTTCGCGATCGGCCTGATCGCGCTGCTGGTGGGCATCACCTACGGGCTGCTGCCCTACGGCGGGCACTCGATGGGCTGGACCAGCCCACTGGTGCTCAGCGGCATATTGGGCGGCATCGCCATGCTGGTGGTGTTCTGCTTCGTCGAACTGCACGTCGCCGCGCCCATGTTCGACCTGCACCTGTTGAGAATCCGGGCGTTCGCGGCCGGGATCAGCGCCACCCTGCTCGCCTCGATCGCCCGCGGCGGGCTCCAGTTCATGCTGATCATCTGGTTGCAGGGGATCTGGCTGCCGCTGCACGGCTACAACTTCAAGGACACCCCGCTGTGGGCGGGCATCTTCCTGCTCCCGCTGACCGGCGGATTCGTATTCTCGGGCCCGGTGTCAGGCTGGCTGTCGGACAAGCACGGGGCCCGCTGGTTCGCCTCGGGCGGCCTGCTCGTGTCGGCCCTGGGGTTCGCCGGCCTGCTGTTCATCCCCACCAACTTCCGCTACGG
Organism: uncultured Actinomycetes bacterium; assembly: GCA_963734725.1. Taxonomy (GTDB): domain Bacteria; phylum Actinomycetota; class Actinomycetes; order Streptosporangiales; family Streptosporangiaceae; genus DASXKD01. The sequence continues at coordinate 48,251 of CAVTIX010000003.1, read as the reverse complement.
GGTGTTCGCCCTGCTGATTTTCGTGGCCGGCGCCGGGATGGGCCTGTTCTCCGCGCCGAACGCAGCCGGGATCATGAACAGCGTCCCGGCCAAGCAGCGCGGCGCCGCGTCCGGCATGCTCGCCACGTTCCAGAACTCCGGCTTCGTGCTCTCGATCGGGATCTTCTTCACGCTGATGATCGCCGGGCTGGCCGCGACCCTGCCGACCACGCTGACTCATGGCCTCGCCGCCCAGGGCGTCCCGCACGCGGTCGCGGTCAAGATCGGCTCGCTGCCCCCGGTCGGCAGCCTGTTCGCCGCCTTCCTCGGCTACAACCCAGTTGCCCAGCTCCTCGGCCCGACCGGCGCCCTGGCCCACCTGCCCGCCGGCCACGTCGCGGTGCTCACCGGCAAGCAGTTCTTCCCTGAGCTCATCTCCGGCCCGTTCCACCACGGCCTGAACATCGTGTTCATCATGGCGATCTGCCTGCTCGTCATCGCCGCCGGGGTGTCCCTGCTGCGCGGCGGCAGGTACGTCTACGAAGAACACGCGGTCGCGGAGCAGCCGGCCGGAACCGGGCAGACCGCGCTGGAGCGCAGCGGGCGCCCATAGCGGCATGTGCTAACCGGCCAACCGGGACGCTCGCCCAGCCCCCTGAGGGCCTGAGGAAGCGGTCAGGACAGGTAACGCTCACGGGCCGCGTTCCCGACGGGACAGCCGCCCTCCGCGCCGCGGCACGCCCCGGTGTCGCACAGGCGGCACATCCAGCGCGTTGCCCCCGGCCCGCGGATCAGGCCGGCCAGCATCGTCCCCAAGATCCGGCGCAGCGCGTCCCGGTCGGCATCGGTCAGCCCGGCCAGCGCGCCGTCGAGGACCTCGGACCGCGCCGCGGCGACCCGTTCCGCCGCGGCCAGGCCGGCCGCGGTCAGCGTCACCGTGGTGGACCGGCCGTCGCTGCCCGGCCCGCGCTGGACGTAGCCCGAGCCTGCCATCCGGTCAACCAGTCGCACCGTTCCCGACGAGGTCAGCCCGAGCACCTGGCGCAGCAGGTCCACGGTGGGCCGGTCGAGGAAGTGCAGCAGCGCCGATAGCGCGGCTGCCGCCGACTCCGGCCTGCCGCCCGCCTCGCCCATGGCGTCGGCCATCCGGTCGGCGAGCACCAGCGACAGGGCGCCGAGCAGGTTCGCTGTCTGGTCGATGCCCGGGCCGGACCGCTGCTCAGGCAAGCTCGTAGTCGAACGTGAAGGTGCCGGGGGGCGTGCTGGTCGCGACGCTCGTACCAGAACCGCTCAGCCCGGCCAGGCCGCCGGTGCCGGAACCGGGAATCACCCGCCAGGTGCCGCTGGCCGTGCCGTCGGCGTAGCTGCCGTCGACGATCATGACGCACGTGCCGGACCGCCCGCCGATCTGGCCCGATACATGCTGCAGCCCGGTGTACTCCGCAGTGCCATCGGCGCGGTAGAACATGAGCGCCTCCCAGGTAGCCTCCCCCTCGATGCCGCCGCTGAGCCGGTAGCCGACCGTGGCCTTGGTGAGCTTCCCCTTGCCGTCGAGTTCGGAGTAGGTGTCCTCCGACCAGGACGCGACCGTGAACGTGCCCTCTGCCCGTGCCGTCATCGCCTGCTCCTTCCAAATTAATGTGTGAGTCACACACTAATCTACCCCGGGGAGGTTGCAGCGGCACCGGCGGATACCGGGGCACGTACCGCCCGATGGCTGGGCAGGAAGCGGACCGGCGCGCTCCCCGCTACGACATTCGTGATCATGACTTTCGGGGCGTAATAGCGCCAGCAAGGTCATGATCACGAAATATGATCACCCGGACCAGGCCGGCCCCGGACGAGGCCAAAGCCGGGCACTCAGGGCTCGTCGATCGCGCGGCCGCCCTCTCCCAGCACGGCCCGCAACAGGGTCTCGGCCGCATCGGCGGCCGCGCGCGCGGTGATCGCGCTGGTGTGGGCGCGATCGAGCTCACCCAGCTGGATGCAGTCAAAGGCGACCCGGGCATCATGGATCGCGAGTTCCAGTTGCCTTGCTGCCTCATCGATTTGCACCTGACTGGTGTCTGCCCCGGAAGCGCTCATCGGCCGCCATCCTTACCTGCTACACCGGGCCCGTGCCGGTGTTCGTCATCCAGGTTCCCCGCATGATCGCTGCCATGCATGCCCGTCACCCGGCCCGGCACGCGACCTACCATAAAGCGTCCGGCCCCGCCGCACGAGGAAGTGCCTAAATGCCCGAGTTCACGCCCACCGAACTGCTGCCGCTTGGTGCGGATGCCACGGAATACCGCCAGCTCACTGGAGAGGGGGTAACCACACGCCAGGCGTTTGGCAGAGAATTCATCGAGGTGGCGCCGGAACTCCTCACCCTTCTGGCCCGCGAGGGCATGCGGGACATCGCTCATTTGCTGCGGCCCGGCCACCTGCGCCAGCTGCGGGCCATCCTGGACGATCCCGAGGCCTCCCCCAACGACCGGTACGTCGCCCGCGACCTGCTGCAGAACGCATGCATCGCGGCGGGAGGGGTGCTCCCCATGTGCCAGGACACCGGCACGGCGATCATCATGGGCAAGCGCGGTGGCGGGGTGCTCACCGACGGGCGCGACGAGGAGCACCTGGCCCGCGGCGTCTACGACGCCTACACCCAGCTCAACCTGCGGTACTCCCAGCTCGCACCCCTGACCATGTGGGACGAGCGGAACACCGGCAGCAATCTGCCCGCCCAGATCGAGCTGTACGCCACCCCGGGCGAGGAGTACAAGTTCCTGCTCATGGCCAAGGGCGGCGGGTCGGCCAACAAGTCGTTCCTGTACCAGCAGACCAAGGCCGTGCTCAACGAAGCCAGCATGCTCGCCTTCCTCGAAGAGAAGATCCGCTCCCTGGGCACCGCCGCCTGCCCGCCGTACCACCTGGCGATCGTCGTCGGCGGCACCAGCGCCGAGTTCGCGCTGAAGACCGCCAAGTACGCGTCAGCCCGCTATCTGGACACGCTGCCGGCGACCGGGTCTCCCATCGGGCACGGGTTCCGTGACCAGGAGCTTGAACAGCAGGTGCTCCAGATCACCAGGAAGATCGGCATCGGCGCGCAGTTCGGCGGCAAGTACTTCTGCCACGACGTGCGGGTCGTGCGGCTGCCCCGGCACGGCGCGTCCTGCCCGGTCGCCATCGCCGTCTCCTGCTCCGCGGACCGGCAGGCGCTGGGCAAGATCACCGCCGACGGCGTGTTCCTCGAACGACTGGAAACCGATCCGGCACAGTATCTGCCCGAGCCATCCGAGCAGGACCTCACCGCGGACGTGGTGCGGATCGACCTGACCCGCCCGATGAGCGAGATCCGGGCCGAGCTTTCCAGGCACCCCGTCGCGACCAGGCTGGCGCTAACCGGCCCGCTTGTCGTCGCCCGCGACATCGCGCACGCGAAAATTGCAGAACGACTTGCCGCCGGTGACCCGATGCCCCGGTACATGGTGGATCATCCGGTGTACTACGCGGGGCCGGCCAAGACCCCTAAGGGATATCCGTCGGGGTCGTTCGGGCCGACGACAGCGGGGCGGATGGATTCTTATGTGGACCAATTCCAGGCCGCCGGTGGTTCGCTGGTGATGCTCGCCAAAGGCAACCGGTCGGCCGCGGTAACCGCCGCCTGCCAGACGCACGGCGGTTTCTACCTTGGCTCTATCGGCGGCGCGGCGGCCAAACTGGCACAGGACTGCATCACCAAGGTCAACGTGCTGGAGTACCCCGAGTTGGGGATGGAGGCGGTCTGGAAGATCGAGGTGCGCGACTTCCCCGCGTTCATCATCGTCGACGACAAGGGGAATGATTTCTTCACCGGCCCGGCCGGTGGCCAGTCAACCGGCCCGCTGCTCACCATCGGCCGCCGCTGAGAAGTACCCGCGCGCCGAGCGCCGAATCACCGTCAGATTTTGCGATTCGCATGATTCGCGCGGTCCGGGAGGCGTCCAAGGCCGGCTTAACGGCGAAACTTGGCGAATTGTTATACAGCTCCCAGGAACGGGCCAGCCGATCGGTGTAACGTCCCGCCTATGCAACCAGTGACCGGGTCGGGACGCGTGGTCGCCGGGCGCTATGAGCTGCTGGATCTGGTCGGGCATGGCGCCATGGGAACCGTGTGGAGAGCCAGGGACTTGCGGCTTGACCGTCAGGTCGCGGTCAAGGAAGTATGCCTGCCTGGGCCGATGACCTCGCAAGACCGGTCGGTGCTGCGCGAGCGCTCGCTGCGTGAGGCGCGGGTCGCGGCGCGGCTCACCCACCCTGGCGTGGTCACCGTGCACGACGTGATCGAGGCTGAAGGCAGCCCGTGGATCATCATGGAGCTGGTGCCGTCCAGGTCACTGGCCCAGGTGCTCGCCGAGGACGGCCCGCTGTCCCCGGCGCGGGCCGCGGCGCTGGGCATGACGCTGCTCGAAGCGCTGGGCAGCGCGCACGCGGCAGGCGTGGTGCACCGGGACGTCAAGCCCGGCAACATCTTGGTCAGCCCCGAGGACCGGGCCGTGCTGACCGACTTCGGCATCGCCACGCTGGACGGCGATCCCAGGCTTACCCAGGCGGGCATGGTCATGGGGACACCTGGGTTTTGCGCCCCCGAACGTATCCGGGGCGAGCCCGCCAGCCCCGCCTCAGACTTGTGGTCGCTCGGGGCGACTCTGTACGCGGCAGTCGAGGGGCGCGGCCCGTTCGAGGGCCAGGGCAGCGCCATGGCCGTCTTGGCCAGCATCGTGCACGGAGACCCGCCGCCGGCGACGCGAGCGGGCTCCCTGGAACCGGTGATCCTCGCGCTGATGAAGCGCGACCCGGCGGCGCGGCCCGACGCGGCCGGCGCCCGCCGGCTGCTGACCGCGGCATGCAGCGGCTACCGCGAGGGGACCAGTGCCAGCGACGTCGCGCGGGCCCCCGCCGGGGCCGGGGTCTCCAGGGCCGGCGTCTCCGGGGCCGGCGTGGCTGGCGCCGGCGCACGTGACCCGGGTCGGGCCGACGGCGGCAGGAACGGCGCTGCCGACGACGGCGCCCCGGACGGGCCCGGGATCGCGGACGGGGCTCGCCCGGTCGGCGGCACGCTCCCGCTCCCGGCGTTGCTGGCACAGGACGGCGCGGCCTTCGCCGGACGCCCGCCAGCGGCAGCGCCTGCCCCCACGGTGACCGCTTCGCCGTTGCCCGCCCACCCATCACCCGCCGCGCTGGTCACGGCGAGCGCCCGTGCGGCATCTGGCACCGCACCGGCATCAAGCGCTCCTCTGGGGCCGCTCAATCAGTCGCGGCGCCCGGGGCGGCACCGGCGGGCACTGCTGTTTGGCGGCCGGACGCGATAAGCCTGCACCGCCAGGCGCAGCGCCGCGTAAGCCGTGCCGCCGTCCTGGGGAGCGCGCCGGGAAAGCGCGCGAAACGGCCGTGGATCCCCGGTGGCCCCTGCCGGGGCGGGCCGGCAGGGCCATCCGCGGCGCACTGGTTGGTGAAGGTTGCTGGCACTGGTCCGCCGGGCACTTGAAGTAGCGTCCATGGTGGGTCCAAAAAGGCTTGTGACATGAATCACATTTAATGCAACAGAATGTGACCGAGTGGCACGCTCAGTAATAGCCGTGGGCTTGCCAGAATGCCCATGCATTACACGGAGTGCCGTAAGTGCCCTTGATGTAACTCAGTCCCCACTTGATCTGCGTGGCGGGGTTCGTCTGCCAGTCCGCACCCGCGCTGGCCATCTTCGACCCAGGCAGCGCCTGAGGAATGCCATATGCACCGCTGGCATTCGCGGCGTTATACCGCCACCCGCTTTCCCGGGTCCATATGTTGTTCAGGCAGCCGAACTCGGTCTTCGGGTCAAAGCCGAATGACGCCATCATGTTGTAGGCGGTCAACTGCGCCGTGCCCGGGTTCGGCGGCGGGAAATTCACGGTGGCAGCGGCGCCCGTGCCGCCAGCGCTACCGGTAGATGTGCTGGTCGCAGCCGTGGCGCTCGCCGTGCTCGCCAGTTTGGGGGCGCCGACGATGTGCATAGTGTGCGAAGCGCTGTTCATGACGATCATCTGCTCGCGCGCATCCTCCAGCACGCTCATCGCGCGGCTGCCAGGGAGCGCGGCAGCGGCGAAGGCGGCGCCCACGTTGGAGTGATCGGCCCGCACAACCAGGTAGCCAGTGACAGTCGTCCCGGTGATCAGGGCGATGGCAGTCATCGCCGCCGGCAGCAGAAACCCGGACCGGCGCGCGGCACGCCTCCGTCCGGGGCGCCGCCTCCGGTGCTGTGACAAGGCAGTCCTTCCGTCGGCCATGCACTCCGGGACGGGGCGCCCAGGGTGCGGACCGCTGCGGGGCAGGGCAGCGTGTCGCGCGATGACCTCCGGGACGCTCCCCGGCCCGACGCCGGGAAGTCCCCGGGCTCACGGGCCGTCCGCCCTCGGCCATCGGCCGATACCTTGCCAGAAGGACAGGTGGGATTCCTGAGATTTCGCGGAAAAAGCCGCGGCGCGTCGCCGCCGGCACTGGTTCCGCAGGCCAACGAGCGACAATGCGTATCAGTATGATCGCTATCGGTTAGGCCAGCGCGCGGCGCGGCGCGCCGCGAGCCAGGCATTCTGCCTGGTGAGGCCCGCTGCTTCACAGCAGCCCCGCTTCCGATTGCCCGCCGCGCGGGGCGGTGTCATGAGCAAGGGCCTGCTCGCGATCCAGGCAGGCGCCAGCCGGCCCCCGCCAGCGATCCGGTGACCGGCTAGGTCGCGGGTTTCGTGACGCCGGCCGGCTCGCTACCGGCGCCCTCCGCCCCGGCCGACCCGCCCACGGCCGTCCCGGCGCCAGCCGTCCCGGCTCCGGCGCCAGCGGGCGCAGCCACGGCACCTGCCGCCCGAGCCCCACCGGGCGCAGCCCCGGCGCCGGCGGGCGCCACCGCCCCGGCGCCGGGCCCCGGTGGGTCGCCCGGCGCCGACGGCGCAGTGTCACGCCAGAGTTCGCTGACGATCACCTGGCCTGCGCCCGCGGCCGGGATGGCGAGCAGCGCCGCGACGAAGCCACCGAACAGACCGCCGATCCAGCTGCCGATGGAGGCCGCGACCAGGATGGAGATGAGCACGAGCAGCGGGTTGATCTGCACCGTCTTGCTCATAACCACCGGGTTCAGCACGTGGTTCTCGATCTGGGTGTAGGCGAGGAAGACGATCAGGGTGACGATGCCTGCGGTGAGCGAGTGGGTGGTCGCGAACAGCACCGTGGGTATCCCGGCCAGAGCCCCGCCGATCATCGGGAGGAAGTCGACGAGCGCGACCCATAGCGCCCACAAGAACGGGAACGGCACGCCCAGAACCAGCAGCGTGACGAACACCACGGCTCCAGCGATCACCGAGGTCAGCAGATTCCCGGCCATGTACCCGGTGACCGCGCGGTTCACCTGGGCCGATACCCGCGTCACCCTCGACGCCCGCTCCGAGGTCATGTTGGCCAGGATCCAGGACCGCATTTTCGGGCCCTCCAGGAGCAGGAGCAGCACCAGGAAGAAGATCGTGCCTAGCGCGACGAGCAGCGAGATGGCGCCCTTGCCAAGGGCCAGGGCGGGCTTGCCGAGGCTCTGCGCGAAGCTGGCTATCTTTGCCGAGTTGTGCTGCACCCATGTCTGCACGTGGTACCGGCGGAGCAACTGGCCGATCCAGCCCCGCGGGTGCTCGGCTTGGTTCACGTAGGAAGGCAACTGGTCGGCGAGGTGGGTGGCGCTGTGGATCAGCGGGTAGCCGAACGCGACGGCGAGGCCGACGAAGACCAGCACGGCCCAGAATGTGACGATGGCGACGGCGAAGCCCCGGCGGGGCACCTTCCACCGCTGCAGGTACACCACCAGTGGGTTGAGCAGCAGGGCGACGAAGCCCGACACCGCCATCAGCAGGACCACATCCCGCAGCCGGTACAGCAGCTTGCCGGCCATGAAGGTCACCACCACCACGGCGACCGTGACAAGGATCGCCCGCAGCGGGATGCCCTGCGACTCGGTGGACCGCCACAGGCGGGCCCGCCGGGTCTGCGACGGTGTTTTAACAGGCATCAACCAAGCATGGCAGGTTCATGACGGATGTGGTCAACGCCAGGACCAGCAAGCTCACCCGCGGCACGAGGGGCGCGACGCCGGAGATGGCGGCTACTTCAGCAACTGGCGGGCCATGACGACGCGCTGGATCTGGTTCGTCCCTTCGTAGATCTGGGTGATCTTCGCGTCCCGCATCATCCGCTCCACCGGGTAGTCCTTGACGTACCCGTAGCCGCCGAGCAACTGGACCGCGTCCGTGGTGACCTCCATCGCCACGTCCGACGCGAAGCACTTGCACGCGGAGGAGAAGAACATCAGGTCGGCGACCTTCTCGCCGGCCATGGCACGCTCGGACTTCGCCGCGGCCGCGTAGGTGAGCTGCCGCGCGGCCTCAAGCTTCATCGCCGCGTCCGCGAGCATGAACTGCACGCCCTGGAAGTCGGCTACCGGCCGGCCGAACTGGCGCCGTTCCTTCACGTACCCGGTGGCGTAGTCGAGCGCCCCCTGCGCTATGCCGAGCGCCTGCGCGGCAATGGTGATCCGGGTGTGGTCGAGCGTCGCCAGCGCGATGCGCAGGCCCCCGCCCTCCTCCCCGACCAGTCGGTCCGCCGGGATCACGCAGTTGTCGAAGTACAGCTCCCGGGTCGGCGAGCCCTTGATGCCGAGCTTGCGTTCGGGCGCGCCGAACGAGAACCCCTCGTCGCCCTTTTCCACCACGAAGGCGGAGATCCCCGACGGCCCCGCTGCAGGGCCGGTGACCGCCATCACCGTGTAGTACGCCGATACCCCCGCGTTGGTGATCCACCGCTTGGTGCCGTTCAGCACGTAGCCGCCGCCGTCGCGGACCGCACGTGCCTTCATGCCGGCGGCGTCCGAGCCCGCCTCGGGCTCGGACAGCGCGTAGGAGAACATGGCCTCGCCGCGGGCGACCGGCGGCAGGTAGCGCTGCTTGACCGCCTCGGTCCCGGCGAGCAGCAGCGGCACGGTGCCGAGCTTGTTCACCGCGGGGATCAGGGAGGATGACGCGCACGCGCGGGCCACTTCCTCGATCACGATGGAGGTCGCGATCGCGTCGGCGCCGGACCCACCGTAGGCCTCGGGGATGTGCACCCCGGTCAGCTCCGCCTTGGCCAGGGCGGCGTGCACGTCCCAGGGAAACTCGCCCGACTCGTCCACCTCCGCCGCCCGGGGCGCGATCTTGTCGTCGGCGAGGGCGCGCACGGCCGCTCGCAGCTGCTGATGCTCCTCAGTCAGCGCGAACGCGGGAAAGTCAAGGCCCATGCACTAGATGGTAAGCGGGCCGGCGTCCGCCGCCGCCGGGCCGGAACGGCGCCGCTGAGCTGCAGCCAATTTCGCAGAGAAACGACGCTCGCGGCCGCCGGGCGCCCGGGACGGTCACGGCATGCCAGGTCCGGCCCGCTCCCGCAACGCGGCGCCCTTGGCCAGCGCCTGGTTGCGCAGCTCGGCCTGGAAGCTGACCACGCGCTCGCGCAGCGCCTCGTCGCTGGCGGCGAGGATCCGGACCGCCAGCAGGCCCGCGTTCCGCGCACCGCCTACCGCCACGGTGGCGACCGGGACGCCGGCGGGCATCGACACGATCGACAACAGCGAGTCCAGACCGTCCAGGTGCGCCAGCGCCACCGGCACCCCGATCACCGGCAATGGGGTCACCGCCGCGAGCATGCCGGGCAGGTGCGCCGCGCCGCCCGCGCCGGCGATGAGCACCCGCAGGCCGCGGCCCGCGGCCTGCGAGCCGTAGCTGATCATCTCCTGCGGCATCCGGTGCGCCGACACCACATCGGCCTCGTAACGGACGCCGAATTCCGCAAGCGCGTCCGCCGCGGCCGTCATCACCGGCCAGTCGGAGTCGCTGCCCATCACCACGCTCACAAGAGCAGTCACATGGCCTCCCTCGCGGGACGTCGTGCCGGAGGCGCGCAGGCCAGCAGCGCGCATGGTCGTGCTGGAGGCGCGCAATCGGGTGGTGCGGGAGGCGTGCCCTCGCCGCCGGGACACCGCAACGGCGCCTGGGCCCGCGTCGTGCCGGAGGCGCGCCGGCTAGCACTGTTCGGCGTTCGGCCCGGCGGCTGCGGCGTGCTGGCGCGGCGGCAGACCCACTGCACGTTTCTCATATACCCTCCTCAGTCCCGGTGGCGAGGTAGGCCGCCGCGCGGCGCGCCCGCGCCCGCAGGCCGGCCATATCGCTGCCGAGAACGGTGACATGCCCGATCTTGCGCCCGGGCCGTACCTGCTTGCCGTACAGGTGCACCTTCACCCCGGGGTCGGCCGCCATCACATGCTCGTACCGGGCGAAGATGTCCGGGCTGGCGGCGCCGAACACGTTGGCCATCGCCACCTGCGGGACGGCCATCCGAGGGACGGCCATCCGCGGGTCGCCGAGCGGCAGGTCCAGCACCGCCCGCAGGTGCTGCTCGAACTGGGATGTCCTGGCGCCCTCGATGGTCCAGTGGCCGCTGTTGTGCGGCCGCATCGCGAGCTCATTGACCAGCAACTCCCCCGGGCCCGCGAATAGCTCGACCGCGAGCAGGCCGGTGACGCCGAGTTCGGCGGCGAGTTCCAGCGCCATCCGCTGCGCCTCGCGGGCCCGGCTGGCCGCCAGCCCGGGCGCGGGCGCCAGGACCTCGTGGCAGACCCCGCCGCGCTGCACGGTCTGCACCACCGGGTACGCGGCGGCCTGCCCGTGCGGGGAGCGGGCCACCAGCGCGGCAAGCTCGGCATCGAAGGCAACGTGCTCCTCGGCGAACACCGCGACCGGATGGGCCAGCACGGCGGCCGCCTCGTCCGGTGTGCCGCACACCCACACGCCCCGCCCGTCATAGCCGCCGGTGACCGCCTTGAGGACGATCGGCCAGCCCCAGTTTGCCGCGCAGGCACTGACCCCGGCCAAGTCCGTCACCGGTGCGTAGCGCGGGCAGGGCACGCCGAGGGCGCGCAGCCGCTCGCGCATGGCCAGCTTGTCCTGGGTGTGGCGAAGCGCCGCGCGGCCCGGCCGCACCGCCGGGGCGCCCCGGCCGTCGCCGGCCCTCTCCGCCGCGGCGCGCTCCAGCGCGGCCAGGTGCTCGCCCGGCACATGCTCATGATCGAAGGTCAGCACGTCGCACTCGCGGGCGAACGCGAGCAGGTCGGGCAGCGCGGTGTAGTCCCCGATCACGGTGTCGGCGCAGACCAGCGCCGCGCTGTCGGCGGGCGTCTCGGCCAGCACCCGGAACCCGATGCCGAGGCTGATCGCCGCCTGGCAGGTCATGCGTGCGAGCTGGCCCGCCCCCACCATGCCGACCACCGGGGGCCGCGGGGGCTGCTGATCATCGGTCACCGACGTAGCCTACGAGGCGGCGCCCGGCGCGGCCGGCGCTCCCGGCATGAACTGGGCCTTGCGCAGCGCTGGCATCAGGCTGAACACTCAGGTAACTGGCCAGCCATGGAGGAGCCAGCCTATAAGGAGCACAGGCGATGGCAGGATCCGACCAGGAAATCACCACACTCGCGTCTGAGGACGCGCCGGCCGGCGTACTGGTACGCGAAGGCGAGTACGGCGACCGAGTCATCACGGTCGAGCCCGGCGGGGCCGAGTTCATCCCCCTGCACGAGCGACACGGGAAGCCGCTCCAGCTCTTCTGGACCTGGACCTCGCCCAACCTGGAGTTCGCCACGGTCTTCGTCGGCGTCCTCGCGGTCGCGCTGTTCGGCCTGAGCTTCTGGCAAGCGGTGCTGGCCATCGTGATCGGCACCGCCGGCGGCGCCGCCGCGCAGGGCGTGCTGTCGGCTCGCGGGCCGGAACACGGCGTGCCCCAGATGGTGCTGTCCCGGCTCGGATTCGGCTACTGGGGGAACATCCTGCCGGCCGGGCTGAACTCGATCACCGCGGGCATCGGCTGGTTCGCGGTGAACAGCGTCAGCGGCACGTTCGCGCTCAACACGCTGCTGGGCTGGCCCAAGATCCTCTGCCTGATCATCATCGTCGCCGTGCAGATCGCGATCGCGTTCTTCGGCCACAACCTGGTGCACGCGTTCGAGCGGTACGCCTTCCCGATCCTCGCCGTGATCTTCCTGATCGCGACCGTGTGGATCCTGTCCAAGTCCCACCCTGGCGTGGCGCACCACACGCTGCCCGGCGGCTTCCTGCTCACGATGGGCGCGGTGTTCGGCTACGCGGCGGGCTGGAACCCGTACGCGGCCGACTACACCCGCTACTTCCCGCCGGACACCTCCAAGAAGGCGATCGGCTGGTGGGCGGCCGCCGGACTGTTCCTGTCCTGCGTGGTCCTGGAGACCGCGGGCGCGGCGTCGGCGACGGCCGCCAACGTCGGCGCCTCGCTCGGCGACCCCACCGGCACCTTCACCGGGCACCTGCCGACCGCGCTCGCCGACCTCACGCTGCTGGCCATCGCGCTCGGCGCGGTCTGTGCCAACGTGCTCAACATCTACTCGGGCGCGATGTCGTTCGTCGCGATGGGCGTGCGGTTGCCGCTGGCGCTGCGCCGCGCGATCGTCGCGCTGGTGTTCGGCCTGATCGGCTTCATCGTGGCGATCACCGGCCTGCACGACGCGGGCGCCAAGTACACCGACTTCCTGCTGATCATCTCCTACTGGATCGCGCCCTGGCTGGCCGTCATGTTCTGTGACCAGTTCTTGTACCGCCGGCGGAGCCTGACCGAGGAGGAGGGCCTCCTGTTCAACCGGCAGTACAGCAACTGGGCGGGCCCGGTGGCGATGGCGCTGGGCGTGGGCCTGTCGGTGTGGCTGTTCTCCAACCAGACCAAGTACGTCGGCCCGATCCCCACGAACGTGCCGTCCGTCGGTGACCTGACCTTCGAAGCCGGGTTCGTCATCACCGCCGTGGTCTACCTGACCTGGCATGCGATCACCCGGAGCCGCGTGGGCAGCCGCGCCCCAGCCGCGGTCACGCCGGGCCGCTGACCACCGGGGTTTCCTCCCCGCTCACCAGCAGGGTCCGCGGCAGGAAGATCGCGAACACCGCGGGGCGAGGGCGGACCAGCACTACCTGGCCGCCCTCCGCCGCGGCGATGCTGCGGGCCAGGGCCAGGCCGAGCCCGGTGCCGCCCGGCTTGCCGCTGACGTTGCGCTCGAAGATCTTGGGCGCCAGATCGGCGCGCACCCCCCGGCCAGAATCCCGGACCTCGATCACCACGGACTTCGGGGTGAGCGAGGTGCGGATTCCCACGGTCCCCGCGCCGTGCACGAGCGCGTTGTCCAGCAGCGTGGCGATGAGCTGGGACAGCGTGCCCGGGGTGACGTGAGCGGTCAGGCTCTTCTCGCCGGAGACCTCGAGCTTGCGGTTCCGGCGCCGGAACGCCGATCCACTCGACCACCTGCTGGGCCACCACGTCGTCAACGGACGCCTCGGCCGGCCGCCGCCCCGCCGACCGGTGGGTACGGCCGAGCAACTGGCTGACCACGTCGGTGAGCCGCTCCGCCTGCAACAGCGCCGCCGTCCCCTCCTCGTGCACCACCTCGGGCTGGTCGGCGGCCGCGAGGATCTCCTCCAGCCGCATGGACAGCGCAGTCAGCGGGGTCCGGAGCTGATGGGAGGCGTCCGCGGCGAACTCGCGCTCGGCCGCGAGCAGCTCGCTGATCCGCTCCGCCGACCCGTCCAGGCCCTCGGCCACTTGGTCCAGCTCCGGTATGCCGTATCTTCGCCCGAGCGGGCCCGCCTCCCCCGAACCGCCGGCCGGCCGCTTCGGCCAGTTCCTGCAGCGGGCGGGTCAGCCGCCTGGCCTGAATGATGGCCAGGGCCACGGCGACCGCCACCGCCAGCCCGGCGAGCGAGATGACGAGGGCCAGCTTCCCCCTCTCGTTCGAGACCGCCCTGTCTGCTTCCACGATGACCCGGAAGTCTTTGGTCACCGCCCGGCCGATGATCGCCGATCCGCGCGGCGGCAGGGTGCCGGTGTGGTAGCTCAGGCCGCCGTCCTGGGTGATGCTGACGTAGCGGTCCGGCAGCGACCTGGCCGCGTCCTGCGCGTCGGTGAGAGAGGCGGGCACCCCGGAGCGGACCCGGTTCTCCAGCGTCTTAGCGAGGGTGGTCGCGTCGCGCTGCACCTGATCCTGGGCGACGGTCACCTGCAGCTGGCTCAGCACGAACGCCAGCGGCACCCCGAACAAGAGCACCGCCGTGACCGCGACGGCCAAGGTCGAGAACAGCAGCCGGCGCCGCATGTGTCAGCCTGTCCGGCCCCGGCCGCGCATCAATCACCCCGCTCGAACCGGAACCCGACGCCGCGCACGGTGGTGATGTAGCGAGGGCTCTGGGCGTCGTCACCGAGCTTGCGGCGCAGCCACGAGATGTGCATGTCGAGCGTCTTCGTGGAACCCCACCACTTGCTGTCCCACACCTCGCGCATGATCTGCTCCCGGGTGACCACCTTGCCGGCCTCGTTCACCAGCACCGAGAGCAGGTCGAACTCCTTCGTGGTGAGGTCCAGCTCGGTGTCGCCAAGCCACGCCCGCCGGGCCTCGGTGTCCACCCTGACCCCCTGGGCCATGCTGGTTTCCGTGCTGCCACGGCGCAGCAGGGCCCGGACCCGGGCGAGGAACTCCGCGAGGCGGAATGGCTTGGTGACATAGTCGTCCGCGCCGGCGTCGAGGCCGATCACCGTGTCCACCTCATCCGCGCGGGCGGTGAGGATCAGCACCGGCACCGACTGGCCTTCCGAGCGCAGGCGGCGGCAGACTTCCAGGCCGTCAAGGCGGGGCAGGCCGAGATCGAGCACGATCAGGTCGATCCCGCCAGCCAGGGCGGCGTCCAACGTGGTGGGGCCGTCCGCCGAGACGTTCACGTCATAACCCTCGCGCCGGAGCGCACGTGACAGAGGGTCGGAGATAGAGGCATCATCCTCGGCAAGCAGAACGCTGGTCATACCCAGATGTTATTGCCACCGAGCGGCAGAATGGTAAAAAGCCCTGGCGAGGGGGTGTCGCGGCGGGAGGGTGACGGGGCGAGAGGGCGGGGCGCCATGGCGCGCGGGGCGAGACGGCGCAGCGCTCGGGGGAGGCGTAGCAGGCGGGCCTGGCAGCGGAGAGCGGCTTACACCGGAGTCACGCCGTGCCGGCGCCGGGAGAATCGAGCGGTCCTTGCCCGCGGCCGCGGCGAAGCGGCGGATCAGCTCGGCCCGCAGGTCCGGCGGCTCCACCACGTCATCGACCACAAGCTCGCTGGCCAGGCGGAGCACATCGATGTCGCGGTCGTACTCCTCGCGGAGCCGGCGGGTCTCCTCTTCCCTGGCTGAGGGGTCGGTGATGGCGGCCAGCTTGTTGTAGTACACCGCGTTGATCGCCGCGTCGGCCCCCATCACGGCGATCTTCGCGGTGGGCAGCGCGATCGTCGCGTCCGGCTCGAAGCCGGGCCCGGCCATGGCGTACAGGCCGGCCCCGTAAGCCTTGCGCACCACCACGCAGATCTTCGGCACGGTCGCCTCGGACACCGCGCTGATCATTTTGGCGCCGTGCCGGATGATGCCCTGCTTCTCCACCGCGGTGCCGACCATGAAACCGGGCACGTCCGCGAGGAACAGCAGTGGCACGTTGAAAGCGTCGCAAAGCTGGATGAACCGGGTTGCCTTGTCGGCGGAGTCCACGAACAGCACGCCGCCCTTGAACATGGGGTTGTTCGCCACGACCCCGATGACCTGCCCGGCTAGCCTGGCGAAGCCGATCGTTACTTCCTTGGCCCATACGTTCGTGGATCTCGAAGAACGACCCGGAATCCACCAGCCCGCGCAGGTAGCGCCGCATGTCGAAGACCTGCCGTTCGCTGTCGGGGACCATCGCGGCCAGGTCGATGTCCTCTGGCCCGGCGGCCGGGAGGACCGGGGGCTGTTGCTGCCAGTTGGACGGCAGGTAGGACAGGTAGCGGCGGACGGCGGCGAGCGCGTCCTGCTCGTCCGGTGACAGGTGATGGCCGCACCCCGAAATGGTGCAGTGCATCCGGGCCCCGCCCATCTCCTCCAGCGTGGTCTTCTCCTTGACCACCATCTCGACCATGCGCGGGCTGCCCAGGTACATCGACGCGTTGCCGTCCACCATGGCTACGTAGTCGCAGAACGCGGGGATGTACGCGCCGCAGGCCGCCGAGGGCCCGAACAGCGCGCACACCTGCGGAATCGCGCCCGAGGCGCGCACCTGGGTGTGGAAGATCTTCCCGGCCCCGCGGCGGCCGGGGAACATCTCGACCTGGTCGGTGATCCGCGCCCCGGCGGAGTCGACCAGGTAGATCATGGGCAGCCCGGCGCGGTAGGCCTTCTCGATGATCCGGATGATCTTCTCGACGGTGCGGGCGCCCCAGGAACCGGCCTTGACCGTCGAGTCGTTGGCCATCAGCGCTACCGGCCTGCCGTGGATGCTGGCCGTCCCGGTGATCACGCCGTCGGCGGGCAGCCCGTCGGCCAGTACGTTGGCGTACCGCCCGTCTTCGGTGAAGCTGCCCTCGTCGGTGAGCAGCCGGATCCGCTCCCGGGCGAAGAGCTTGCCTGCCTTCGCGGCAGACTCGTGGTACTTCGGGGCCCCGCCCCGTTCGATGCTGGCGCGCACCGCAGCCAGATCAGCGTGCTCAGCCACGAGGGGACTGTACCTCGGCCCCGCGCCCGGTCGGTCCCTGGAGCCGTTCGCGCGCCGCGTCCAGCCAGCCGGGCCCGGCGCCGGGGCTCTCGATCCACCAGGTGGCCCCCGCGTCCTGGTAAGCCACGAGGGGACACTACCTTCGCGATGTGCGGTTACCACCGCCAGGGCGTTATGCCGGAATTGTACGGGTTCTCGGGCCAGCGCGGAGCACCTGGGACGGCAGTTCCCGGCCGACGATGCGTTCCGCCTCTGCCGCTGCGTCGATCATGGCGGCCAGGTCCACGCCGGTGGCCACCCCCATGTCCTCGACCATGTGCACGAGTTCCTCGGTGGCGATGTTGCCGGTAGCCCCGGGCGCGTACGGGCAGCCGCCCAGCCCGCCCACCGACGCGTCGAAGTCGTCCACGCCCAGTTCCAGCGCCGCGAGCACGTTGGCCAGCCCGGTGCCGCGGGTGTTGTGGAAGTGCAGGTTCAGCGGCGTATCCGGGTGCCGTGAGCGGAACCCGCCGACCAGGTCGCGCACCCGCCGGGGGGTCGCCATCCCGGTGGTGTCGCCGAACGAGACCGAGTCGGCCCCGTCGGCCACCGCGCGGCCGGCCGCCCACAGCACCCGGTCCACCGGGACGTCCCCTTCGAACGGGCAGCCCCACGCGGTGGACACGATCACCTGGCAGGTCGCGCCGCGCTGGTGCGCCTCGTCGATGACCACCGCGATCTCGTCCAGCGACTGCTCGGTGCTCCGGTTGATGTTCTTGCGGTTGTGCGTGTCCGAGGCGGACACCACGACCTCGACCTCGGTGAACCCCGCGTCCAGCGCCCGCCGCGCGCCGCGCAGGTTCGGCGCCAGCGCCGAATAGCGGACCGTCGGGACCCGGGCCACCCCGGCCCACACCTCGTCCGCGTCGGCCATCTGCGGGATCGCGTCGGGCCGCACGAACGAGACCGCCTCGATCCGGCTCACGCCGGTGTGGCCCAGCCGGTCGATCAGCGCGATCTTCGCTGGTGTGGGCACCGGGTCCTCGTTCTGCAGGCCGTCCCTCGGCCCGACCTCGCGCAGCGAGATACGGGACGGGATATCGCTCATGCGCCCCACGCTCTCATCATTGCCTCCCTCGCGGGCGCTTCGCTGGCTTCGGGAGGCTGGTCCTCGCCGCCGGGACACCGCAACGGCCCCCGGGGGGCCTTATGCGGCGTTCGGCCCGGCGGCTGCGGCCCGTCACTCGCCCGGCCAGTTCGGTTGCCTTTTCTCATTAAACGCGGCGATGCCCTCGCGCCGGTCCGCGGACAGCGCGGCGGTGCGCCACGCCGCGTCCTCCACTTCCAGCGCCGCCGCCAGGTCGGCGTCGGCGCCCTGGCGGATCGCCTTCTTCGCCGCCTTGACCGCGACCGGCGAGTTGGCCGCCATCCGCCCCGCGATCTCGATCGCCTCCGGGCAGGCCGTTCCGGGCGGGACGACCCGGTCAGCGAGCCCGATCCGCGCGGCCTCGGCGGCGTCCACCCGGCGGCCCGAGAAGATCAGGTCAGCGGCCCGGCCCGGCCCGAGCCGGCGGGTGGCGAGCTGCGTCCCGCCGCCCCCGGGCACCAGTCCGACCGTGGCCTCCGGCAGGCCGAACACGGCGGTCTCGTCGGCCACGATCACGTCGCAGCACAGCGCCAGCTCGCAGCCGCCGCCCAGGGCGTAGCCGTGGACCGCGGCGATCAGCGGCTGCGGCAGGGCCAGCAACCCGCCGAACGCCGCGCGAAACACCGGGCGCTGCCGCAGGAAGTCGGCATCCGACATCCGGTTGCGTTCCTTGAGGTCGGCGCCCACGCAGAACGCACGCGCGCCGCTGCCGTACAGCACGACCGCCTGGACCTGGCGGTCTTGCGCCAGTTCGGCACAGGCCTGGGCCAGCCGGACCGCCATCGCCGTGTTGATCGCGTTCATGGCCTCCGCGCGGTCGAGCATGAGCTCCGCCACGCCGGGATGCCCCGCGATCCGTTCCCGCACTATCACGCCGTCCATAAGGCGGAGAATACGGGGAACGTCCTTAACGGTCTTCCCGGGCCAGCCTGGCCTGCTCGTCCTCGACGAGCTGGAACAGCGTGGCCTGCACCTTTGCCACGCTGGGGATCTCGTTCAGCACCAGTTGCCCGTGCTCACCGGCCGACTCGATCACGAGCCGGCCGCAGCCGAGCATCCGGTCGATCAGCCCGTGCGAGAACGAGACGTCGCTGATCCGGATCAGCGGGAAGTCGCGGCCGGTCCGGGACAGGATGCCGTAACGGAGCCGGAATCTGCGGGTGGTCAGCTCGTAGGTGGTGGTCCGCCAGCGCAGCAGCGGCGCCAGCGTGAAGGTGATCGCGAGGATCAGCGCCAGGGCGCCCACCGTGATCCGCTCCGGGCCGGCCAGCCTGCCGTGCGGGATCACGGCCAGCAGGACCGCGGCGGCGATGGCCAGGCCGATCAAGATCGCCATGGGCATCAGCACGGTCTTCCAGTGCGGATGGAGCGTCAGTACGCTCTGTTCCCCTTCGGACAGGTCATCAGCGCCGGCCATGTGCACATGGTGGCATGAATCCGGCGGCTACCGACCCGGATCATGGGGGCGGACGTGCACCACATCGCCGGCCGTCACCGAAACCCGGCCGTGCTCGGTCCGCACGTCCAGCCGGCCCGCCCAGTCCACACCGGCCGCGGTCCCGCTGATCACTTCGGTCCCCGGCATGGTTACCACCACGTCCCGGCCGAGCGTGGCGCAGCGGCGAGAGTACTCCCGCCGCAGCCCACACGTGTCCGCGTCACCGGGACTGGCCTGGTCGCGCCAGGCCAGGTACCAGTGCGACAGCGCGGCGAGCAGTTCCGCCAGCAGCAGCTCGCGCAGCCCGGGAACCTCCGCGGCGCTGCCGTGCCCGGGCCGCGCCGGACTCCCGGCCGCGGCCTCCAGCAGCAGGGATGTGGCGGCGTCCCCCGGCAGCCCGGCCCGGTCCTGCCAGACGTTGATCCCGATGCCGACCACGACGGCGGGCCCGGACCGCTCGGCGAGGATGCCGCCCAGCTTCCCGCCGTCCGCGATCACGTCGTTCGGCCATTTCAGGGCGGTCTCCACGCCGGCCACGGAACGCACCGCGGCCGCGGCGGCGACCCCGGCCAGCAGCGGCACCCAGCCCAGCAGCGCGGGAGGCACACCGCGCGGGCGCAGCAGCACCGAGAACGTGAGCGCGGCCCGTGGCGGGCTGGCCCACTGCCGGCCCTGCCGGCCCCGCGCGGCGGTCTGCGCCTCGGCTACCAGGACCAAGCCCTCGGCTGACCCAGAGCCGGCCTGCGCGAGCAGATCGGCGTTGGTGGATCCGGTCTCGCCGACCACCTGCACCTCGCGCCACAGGCCGCCCGGGTGGACCACCACGTTCGTGATCTCTGCCACGTCAAGGGACAGGAGGCCGCCCTTATCATCACTCATTGATTTCAAGACTTGACGAAGAGTTGTCGCAGGTCGCTGGCACAACGGCGGATCCCGCTGCCGTGCGCCAAGCTCACCAAGCTGTAACATGCCTCGGCCGGGCGCCCGAGCGATGGTCTGGCGCCAGGCTGCGACCAGGCTCTTGGCGCGCCGGTGGGTCAGCCGACGGCCATCACGTTTTCGGCTTGGGGCCCCTTCTGGCCCTGGGTGATGTCGAACTCGACCTTCTGTCCTTCTTCCAGGCTGCGATAGCCGTCGCCGGTGATCGCGCTGAAGTGCACGAACACGTCCTGGCCACCCTCGACAGCGATGAAGCCGTAACCCTTGTCGGCGTTGAACCACTTCACGGTGCCCTGAGCCATCTGTCTTCTCCTGTTGTGACGATCTTCGGGGCGCGCGTACGCGCGACCCGGGTTGGCGCGACCGCCTGCCCATAAGCTTGGCTAGGGATGCTCACGGCGCCCGCTGTCAAACTTCGCAGGCGCTGTGACACGTACACGAACTTCGACTCCAACCGCGCCTATTAAACACCATCGCAACGGCCCGCGGCCTAGCCGACGACGATTAGTGCGGAGTTCCACGCACCGTTTCGGGCATGGTTCATGCGAGCTCGTGCGGAGGGTGCGGTTGCCCTACCAGGGGACGGTGGTGGCGGCCGGCGGCGCCGCGCCGGGAGGACGGGCGCGCGGCACGTGCCTCCGGCAGTCGTTAGCGAGTGGCGCGGGCGCGAAGGACGGTGAGGATGCCGCCCGCCACGGCGCCGGCCGCGAGCACGGCGCAGGTCACCGCTGCCGCGTGCGCCGAGACCAGCCGGAACCCGCTCGCCGCGCCCTGCGGCAGCAGGCCGGCCAGGTTCAGGTAGAGAGTGCCGAACGTGGCCACGCCCATCACCAGGGCAAGCTGGTTGACCGTCACGATGACGCCGGTCGCATCGGCTGCGTCGGCCACTGGCACCCGCATCACCACGGCGGTCATCAGCGGGCTGAACGCCGCCGCCATCCCGGCCCCGACCAGCGCCAGCGCCACCAGCAGCCAGGCGCCGCCTTGCCCTCCGCCCCGGATCAGCCCGGCCAGCATGAGCAGCCCGGCGCCGTAGACGACGAAACCGGCGATGCTCACGACTGCGGGGCTGTTCCCGGGCAGGCGCTGCCAGTTCAGGCTGACCACTGCGAACGCCAGCCCGGCGGGCGCGAAGGTGAGCCCGGCCCGCACCGGCGAGTCGGCCAGGCCGCCCTGCAGGTGCAGGGCCAGCACGAAGAAAAACCCGCCGAACACGGCCATCACGCAGAACAGCGCCGCGATCCCGGCCGCCGTGCCGGGCAGCCGCAACAGCCGGCCGTGGATCAGCGGGGCGCCGCCCCGGGCCGCGACGTGCCGCTCGACCATCGCGAAGGCGGCGAACAGCACCGCGCTGCCGGCCAGGCAGGCCCAGCCCCACACGGGCCAGTGTTCGGACTGGCCGAGCAGCAGGGGAAGGATCAGGGCCAGCACGGCCGGGATCAGCGTGGCCACCCCGGCCAGGTCCAGGGTGCGGCCAGGCTCGCCGCGGCCGCTGGGCAGGGCCCGCAGCCCGGCGAGGAACAAGATCACGCCGATCGGGACGTTCAGCAGGAAGACCGGTCGCCAGGTGCCGCCGAACAGGTTCGCGCTGACCAGCACGCCGCCGACGACCTGCCCGGTCACCGCGGCGCCGGCCAGCACGGCCGCGTACAGCCGCATCGGGCGGCCCCGGGCCGGGCCGTCGAACGTCCGCTGGATCAGGCTGAGGACCTGCGGGATCATGGCCGCAGCCCCGGCGCCCTGGACGAAGCGCAGCGTCACGAGCATCCCGGTCGAGGTGGCGAGGCCGCACCCGAGCGAGGCGAGCGTGAATGCGGCCAGGCCGCCCAGGAACATCCGCCGGTGGCCCAGAATGTCGCCGAGCCGGGCCCCGGTGACCAGCAGCACCGCGTAGGTGATCACGTATCCGGCGATAACAAGTTGCAGGCCGGCCCCGGAGGTATGCAGGCTGGCATGGATGGACGGGGCCGCGACGTTCACAACGGAGGCGTCAAGCACCGCCATGAACTGCCCGGCGAGCACCACGGCAAGCGCCCACCAGGGGCTCGGCGCGGGCCGCGGCGAGGGGCGCGCCGAGCGGGCAACGGCGAGGGTGTCTGTCATGTCTCTCAGCCTGCCGGACTTCTAATGCCAGTACCAAGAGCCTGCTTATCCTGGTATTAGCACTACCTGGCAACCGCGCCGGAACCCCGGCAGGATGGAGTCATGGCGACCATGACCATCGCGAACGGGCACCATCGCCGCGCCGAACTAGCTGCCTTCCTGCGGGCCCGCCGGGAACGGATCACCCCGGAGCAGGCGCCTGCCGCCGGGTTCCCGCCGCCGGACTCCGGGCCTGCGCCGCGAGGAGGTCGCGCAACTGTCCGGCGTGGGCGTGACCTGGTACACCTGGCTGGAGCAGGGCCGCCAGATCAACGCCAGCCCGCAAGTGCTGAGCGCGGTGGCGCGCACCCTGCTGCTGGACCAGGCGGAGCGGGAGCACCTGTTCCGGCTGGCCGACCTGCCGGACGCGGCCACCGCCGCGGGAATCGTCAGCTCAGGGTGCGAGCAGGTGCTGCCGGAAGTGCAGGAGATCCTCGACGCGCTGGCGCCGATGCCGGCCAGCGTGGTCAACGAGCGGTTCGACCTGCTCGCCTGGAACGCCGCGTACGAGGCGCTGTGGCCGGGGGTGACCGGCGCCGCGCCCGGCGAGCGGAACATCCTCTGGCAGTGCTTCACCTACCCGGACTGCTGCCACCCCTATGTGAACCGGCACGAGCAGGTCGCGATGCTGGTGGCCCAGTTGCGCGGCGCCTACGGCCGGCACCTGGGCGAGCCTGCGTGGACCGGGTTCGTCCGGCGGCTGCAGGCGGTCAGCGCCACGTTCGCGCGGTTGTGGGATGAGCACGAGGTGGCCAGCCAGGCTTCCTACCTCAAGATCTTCCGCCACCCGGCGTACCCGAAGCTCACGCTGACCACGACCAGCCTGGCCGTGCAGGCGGCGCCGGGCACCCGGATGGTCGTGTACCGGCCCGCCGACGAGGTCACCGGCGAGGCGATCAGCAAGCTGCTGGCCGGGGACGGCACGGAAGCGCGCTACCCGTGCTGGGCAGAGCACCAGCGGCGCAAGGCCGGCCTGGCGAGCTGAGGGCGTCCCCCAAGGCGCACGCTCAGCCGGTGTTCTGCAGGCCGGCCGCCACCCCGTTGACGGCCAGCAGCAGCAGCCGCTCGAGCTGCTCGCGCTCCCCCGGGGCTGCCCCGCCGGGCCCCCGCCCGGCCCGCAGCCCGGCCAGCGCCCGCAGTTGCAGGTAAGACAGGGCGTCCACGTAGGGGTCTCGGAGCGCGACAGCACGGGACAGCACTGGCCGGCCGGCCAGCAGCCGCTCGTGCCCGGTCACCTCCAGCAGCAGCCGCCTGGTCAGGTCGTACTCGGCCAGCACCTGCGCGGTCAGGTCGTCCCGGCCGCCCAGGGCCAGGTGACGCGCGGCCATCCGGCGGTCGGTCTTGGCCAGGCTCATCTCGGCGTTGTCCAGGAGCACGGTGACCACCGGCCAGCCCTGATAGGCCGCCCGCGCCTCATCCAGCCCGCCCGGGCCGCCAGAGATGGCCGCCAGCCCGCTGCCGAGGCCGTACCACCCGGGCAGGTTCAGCCTGGTCTGCGCCCACGCGAACACCCACGGGATGGCCCGCAGCTCCGCCAGGTCGGCGGGCCCCGGGGCGGCCCCGGTGCCGCGGCGCGGCGGGCGGGACCCGATCCGCATCTGGCCCAGTTCCTCCAGCGGGCTGATCCGCGCCAGCCATTCGGCGAACCCGCCGGACTCGACCAGGCCGCGGTAAGCGTGCAGCGCCGCCCCGGCCATCCGGTCGGCGACCGGCCGGAACCGGCGCGCCGCCGCCCGGCCCTGCTCGATCACCGCCGGCGCGGAGGCCATCAGCACCGCCGAGGTGACCTGTTCCAGGTGGCGCTGGGCGATCACCGGGTGCCCGTACCTGGCGAAGATGACCTCGCCCTGCTCGGTCACCTTGAGCCGGCCGTCCACCGAGCCGGGGGCCTGGGCCAGCACCGCCCGCCCGGCCGGGCCACCGCCCCGCCCGAGCGCCCCGCCGCGCCCGTGGAACAGGGTGAGCCGGACATCGTGATCCGCCGCCCACCCGGTCAGCCGTTCCTGCGCGTCGTACAGGGCCAGGGTGGCGCTGACCGGGCCGAGTTCCTTGGCCGAGTCGGAGTAACCGAGCATGACTTCCAGCTGCCGACCGCGCGCAGCCAGCCGCTCCGCCACCGGTTCCAGGGCGAGCATCCCGTCCAGCACGCGCGTGGCGTTCCGCAGGTCCTCGCCGCTCTCGAAGAGCGGCACCACGTCCAGCACCGGCGGCGGGCCGCTGCGCACGGCATGGCGCGCGAGCCGGTATACCGCGGCCACGTCGGCGGCCGAGCGGGTGAAGCTGACCACGTACCGGTGGCAGGCCGCGACGCCGAACCTGCCCTGGATCCACCCGACCGCGCGCAGCGTCGCGAGCACCTCGGCGGTCTGCGCCGAGACCTCGCCGCCGGCCTCGATCTCGCGCAGCGACCGCTCGTGCGCCGAACTGTGCTGGCGCACCTCCAGCGACGCCGCGTGGAAGCCGAACGTCTCGGCCTGCCAGATCAGGTTCTGCAGCTCACCGAACGCCTGCCCGGCGGCGCCCGCGGCCAGCAGGGACTCCTGGATCAGGCGCAGGTCGGCAAGGAACGCGCCACATCCCGGGTAGGCCAGGTCGGCCTGGCGCACCCGGGTGGCGTGCAGGCGTTCGGCCAGGAAAAGCAGGAAAGTGCGATACGGCTCCTCGGGGGACCGCGCCCCGATCTGCGCGAGGAGTTCGGGGTGCGCCGTCTCGGCGGCCTCCAGCGCCAGGGCGAGGTCTGCGCTGGGCGGGGCGGCCCCGGCGTAGATGGTGAGGGCGCGGCCGACCCTGGTCGTGGCGTTCTCCAGGGCGCGCAGCGCGTGATCGGCGTGGATCGCTGCCGCGTCCCTGGTCACCTCCGCGGTCACCGTGGGGTTCCCGTCCCGGTCCGCGCCGACCCAGCTGCCGAACCGCAGGCACGCCGCGGCCAGCGGGGCCGGGCCGCCGCCGCTGGGCAGGCCGGCCGCGGCCGCCTGGAGCGCCCGGTAGAACGCCGGGGCCAGGCTGAACAGGGTGTCGTCGAACACGGCCATGACCGTGCGCACTTCGTCCACTGGCCCGATCGGCTTGACCCGCAGCGGCGCGGTGAGCCACAGCAGCTGGATCTCTTCCCGCAGCCGCCGCCGCATCTCGGTCAGCTCGGCGGGCGCGCGGGGCTCGTCGAGCGTGTCGACCAGCGCTGCCATCCGCCGCAGCGCGGTCGCCACCGCCCGACGACGGGCCTCGGTGGGGTGGGCGGTGAGCACCGGCTGCACTCGCAGCCGGGCGAGCAGATCGGTGAGCCGCTGGGGCTCGGCGGCGAACTGCGCCACCGCGGCGGCCAGCGACTCGCGCCGGGGACCCCCACCCCCCGCCTCCCGCCCGCCTCCCCATTCCCCCTTCACTGTTCCCTCTTCGCTATCCCCCTTCACCTGCGCCAGCTCCGCCTGGCCGCGCAGGGTGCGCACCCGGTGCCGCTCCTCGGCCAGGTTGGTCAGGTGGAAATAGATGGTGAACGCCTTGGCCACGAGCTCGGCCCGGGCCAGCGGCCAGCTCGCCACCAGCGCGGCGATCTCGTCACCGGCCAGGCCGGCCGCGTCCCCTTGGGGCGGGCTCTCCCGGGCCGTGATGACCGCGTGCCGCAGCCGTTCCACGTCGTCGAGCAGGTCCTGGCCGCCGGACTCGCGGATCACCTCGCCGAGCAGGCCACCGAGAAGCCGGACATCCCGGCGCATCAGCGCGGGCTGCTCCTGCCGGTCCGCCTCCCTGGACACGCGCCTTCTGCCTCCCTCGCGGCGGTCGGCCCACGGGGCATCAGCCTAAGCCCAGGGCGCAGTTCGCCCTCGCGAGGGGAAACCTCGCAGCCGCCACTGCCACTAACCTGAGGCGCATGCCCAGCGAAGCGACGAACCTGCCAGAAACCGCCCCGGAGCAGTCACCGGCCGCCCAGGACAGCCCGGATGCCGTTGACCTGCACACCACGGCAGGCCAGATCGCCGACCTGCAGCGGCGGCGCGACGAGGCGGAGCACGGCTCGCTGCGCGCGGTCGAGCGCCAGCACGCCAAGGGCAAGATGACCGCCCGCGAGCGGATCGAGCGGCTGCTGGATCCAGGCTCGTTCACCGAACTGGACGAGCTGGCCAGGCACCGTGCCACGGACTTCGGGATGGCCGCGAACCGCCCGTACGGCGATGGCGTGGTCACCGGGTACGGCATGATCGACGGCCGACCGGTCTGCGTCTTCAGCCAGGACTTCACCGTGTTCGGCGGCTCGCTCGGCGAGGTCTACGGCGAGAAGATCGTCAAGGTCATGGACCACGCGCTGAAAGTCGGCTGCCCGATCATCGGCATCAACGACGGCGGCGGCGCCCGGATCCAGGAGGGCGTGGTCGCGCTCGGCCTGTTCGCCGAGATCTTCCGCAGGAACGTGCTCGCGTCCGGGGTTATCCCGCAGATCAGCCTGATCATGGGGCCGTGCGCGGGCGGCGCGGTGTACTCCCCCGCGATCACTGACTTCACCCTGATGGTCGAGGGCATCTCGCACATGTTCATCACCGGCCCTGACGTGATCAAGACCGTGACGGGGGAAGAGGTGAGCTTCGAGGAACTGGGCGGCGCGCAGGCGCACAACACCAAGTCCGGCGTGGCTCACTTCCAGGCCAAGGACGAGGACGAATGCCTGGACTTCGCCCGTGACCTGCTGTCCTACCTCCCGTCCAACAACCTCGACGACCCCCCGCCCGCCTCCCCTTCCCCCTTCATCGCCGGCGGCCCGGACGAGGAGGCACTGGCGGTCACCGACATCGACGCCGAACTGGACACCGCGATCCCCGACTCCGCCAACCAGCCCTACGACATGCACAACGTCATCGAGCACGTGCTGGACGGCGCCGAGTTCCTGGAGATCCACGCCGGCTTCGCGCCCAACATCATCGTCGGCTTCGGCCGTGCCGACGGCTTCCCGGTCGGCGTCGTGGCCAACCAGCCGATGCACCTGGCCGGGTGCCTGGACATCGACGCCTCGGAGAAGGCAGCCCGCTTCGTCCGCACCTGCGACGCCTTCGGCATCCCGGTGCTGACGTTCGTGGACGTGCCGGGATTCCTGCCGGGCACGGGCCAGGAGTGGGGCGGAATCATCCGCCGCGGCGCCAAGCTCATCTACGCCTACGCCGAGGCGACCGTGCCCAAGGTGACGGTGATCACCCGCAAGGCCTACGGCGGCGCCTACGACGTCATGGGCTCCAAGCACCTGGGCGGCGACGCCAACCTGGCCTGGCCCACCGCGCACATCGCGGTGATGGGCGCGCAGGGCGCGGTGAACATCCTGTACCGCCGGGAACTGTCCGCCGCCGAGGATCCGGACGGGCTCCGGGCCGGACTTGTCACCGAATATGAGGACACTCTCGCGAATCCCTATATTGCGGCCGAACGAGGGTACGTGGATGCCGTGATTCGTCCCGCTGAGACCCGCTCCCAGGTGATCCGCGCGCTCCGCGCGCTCCGGAACAAGCGCCAGGCCCTGCCTCCCAAGAAACACGGGAACATCCCCCTGTCGCCGGCTGGTGGCTAGGTCGAATCTGCGATGACTGAATTCTCAGTGCCCCTCCCCACGCTGGCCCGGTACGCGGTCATCGTGGACGTCGGATACATCTACGCGGCAGCCGGCGAGCTGCTGTTCAGCACCACGTCCCGGCGCGAGTTCCGGGTGGACGCGGACAAGCTCATCAGTGCCCTCACCCGGCATGCGGACAGCCTGATCCGGGGCGAACTGCTGCGGGTGTACTGGTACGACGCCGCCCGGGACCGGGTGCCCACGATCGACCAGCGGGTGATCGCTCAGATGGCCTGGGTGAAGCTCCGGCTGGGCAACCTGAACGCGCGGGGCCAGCAGAAGGGGGTGGACGCGCAGATCCGGGCCGACATGGAAGCCCTGGCCCGGCACCGCGCCATCACCGATGCCGTCCTCATCGCCGGCGATGAGGACATGGTGCCGGCCGTGGAGGCCGCCCAGGCGTTCGGCGTCCGGGTGCACCTGTGGGGGGTCGAACCGCCGTTCGGCACGAACCAGGCCGAGCGGCTCGTCTGGGAGGCGGACACGGTCGAGATCCTCGACCGGCCGTTCCTCGAGCCGTACTTCACCCGGCAGCCGGTCCCCGCCGAGCAGCCCGCCGCCGGGGTGCTGGTGCAACCGTCGGTGCCCTCGCCCGCGCAGCTGTTCGGGGAGCGGGAGCGGCATGCCCCGCCGCCGTACCGGCCAGCCCCGAAGCCCGCGGCGCCGCGGCTCGGCCCGGACCGGGAACGGGTCGAAGAGGCGGGCGAGCACGTGGCGCACAAATGGATCCTGACCCGGGGCGCGGACAACATCCGCGACCTGCTGCCGGGGCCCATCCTGCCACCGGTCATCGACAAGGAACTGCTCGTGGACGCGGAAAAGGAGCTTGGCCTGTCGCTGCGCCCCTACCAGGAGGCGCGGGAATGGCTGCGAGACGCGTTCTGGGCGCGGGTGCGCCGCGAGTTCGCCGGCCAGCGGGGCTCGTTATGACAGCGCGCAACTGCCGGGCCGAACGCCGCACCATGCTAGCTGGCGCGCCTCCGGCCGGGTGCACGCCTCGCGTGCCTCCGGCACAACGCACGCCTCGCGTGCCTCCGGCACGACGCAAGCCGTATGTGTTCCGGCACGACACCGCGAGGGAGGTCATGAATTGACCGAGCCGCTGTTCCGGGTGGCGCACGGGAACCCGTCCGACGAGGAGACCGCCGCGCTGGCCGTGGTCCTCACGGCGAAGCTGGCAGCCGGCCCGCCGACCGGACATGGGCTCGCGCGGCGCGGCGCGGCGAGCCGCTGGGCGGACCGGGCGCAGGCGATGCGCGCGCCCCTGACGCCCGGCCCGGACGCCTGGCGGAGGTCCAGCCAGCCACGGTGACATGTGACCGGGCATCCCCCGCAGCCCCGTGTTCCATGATCGCGGGATTCTGTTCATAGCAGTTATGGACAGAATCACGTGATCATGTGTTGGCGTACCTGGGACGGCCAGATCCCCGTGATCACGATTAGGCGTTCTTGTCTACCTATGTAGCCCGACAGCCTCTACCTAAGTAGAGTTGGTGCTGTGCCGCAACGTTCCGGGCTCTCTGCGCAGACGCTTGCAGTCCTGGCCGCGCTGTGCGCGCAGCCGTCGCAGTGGCGGCATGGTTACGCGCTCGCCAGGCAGACAGGGCTCAAATCCGGCACCCTGTACCCGATCTTGATCCGGCTCGCCGACCGCGGCCTGGTCGAGGCGCGCTGGCAGGACGAACCGCAGCCGGGACGGCCGCGACGGCACCTGTACCGGCTGACCGCCGACGGGCTGGCCGCGGCCGCGGCGGCGCTGGACAGCACGCCCGAGCCCGCGCGGCGGGCAGCGGCGCAACCGCGGAGCGGGCGCGGCGTCGCTGCGCCCGGCGTGCCGTGACCAGGCTGCGCCGCGCGTCCGCCACCGCCCGGCGCGCCGCCGCGCGGCACGGTTCATCCAGGTCCGATTCCCGCTAGTCATTAACGTCCGATTCCCGCCAGTATTACCGCGCCGCCTCGGGTTGAATCGAGGTATGACGCTCGACTTCGACACCTGCTACCGCGCGGTGCTCGCCCGCGACCCGAGGTTTGACGGGCGTTTCTACACGGCAGTCACCAGTACCGGGATCTACTGCCGCCCGGTCTGCCCGGCGCGCACCCCGGCCCGGCACAACATGCGCTTCTACCCGCACGCGGGCGCGGCCGAAGCGGCCGGGTTCCGTGCCTGCCGGCGGTGCCCGGCCGAGGCCGGCCCAGGCTCCCCGGAGTGGAACATCCGGGCCGACCTGGCCGCCCGCGCGGTCCGCCTGATCGCGGACGGGTACGTGGATGAGCACGGCGTGGACGGGCTGGCCCGCAGGCTCGCGGTTACCGAGCGGCACCTGCGCCGGCTGCTGGTGGCCGAACTCGGCGCCGGGCCGCTCGCGCTGGCCCGGAGCATGCGAATGCAGACCGCGCGCCGCCTGCTGGCGGAGACGACGATGCCGGTTACCGAGATCGCGTTCGCGAGCGGGTTCTCCAGCGTGCGCCAGTTCAACGCGACGTTCCTGGAATCCTACGGCCAGCCGCCGTCGTCGCTGCGCCCGGCGCTGCGGCGGCGGGCGCCGTCCGGCGGGGCGGCCGGGCCGGACGGCGCGTGGCTCACGCTCAAGCTCGCGTGCCGGGCGCCGTTCGACGGCCAGGCGCTGCTGGGCTTCCTCGCGCTCCGGGCCGTGCCCGGGGTCGAGCGGGTCACCGGCAACACCTACGCGCGCACGATCCGCGCGCCGGGCGGGCCGGGGCTGATAGAGCTGACCCTGCCCGCGGCCACGGTCCCGGGCGGGCGCGCCCGGCCGAGGCATGTCCTGCTGCGCGCGCGGCTGCCCGGGCTGCGCGGCGTGGGCCCGGTCGTGTCCCGGTGTCGGCAACTGCTCGACCTGGACGCCGACGCATGCGCGATCGGCGCGGCGCTGGCCGCCGATGACCTGCTCGCCCCGCTCGTCGCCGCGCGTCCCGGGCTGCGCGTGCCCGGGACGTTCGACGGTTTCGAGCTGGCCGCCCGCGCAGTGCTCGGCCAGCAGGTGTCGGTGCTTGCCGCCCGGACGCTGGCAGGCCGGCTGGCGGACCGGTTCGGCGCGCGGCTGGAGACGGCAGAAGGGCCGCCCTCGGTGTTGTTCCCCGGGCCCGCCGAGGTGGCGGATACCGACCTGTCCCGGCTCGGCCTCACCACGGCCAGGCAGGCGACGCTGCGCGCGCTGGCTGCCGCCGTGGCCGATGGGACGCTGGAACTCGACCACGGGGCCGACCCGCAGGAGACCGCCGCCAGGCTGGCCGAACTGCCGGGAGTCGGGCCGTGGACCATCTCCTACATCCTGATGCGCGCGGTGCGCGACCCGGACGCGTTCCCGGCCGCCGACCTCGGGCTGCGCCGGGCGCTTGAGCGACTCGGCGGCACGGCCGGACGGCCGGACCGCTGGCGCCCCTGGCGCGCCTACGCGGCCGTCCACCTGTGGACCTGGTCCGCGGGCGGGCCGGACACAGAACGCGGGTCACCGCCGGTTGCCAGACCGGCCAACGCCAGGCGTTTGGCCGCTAAGTAGCAAAGCCAGCCAGGAATCCCATGTCACCAACTCGAAGGAGCAACCATGTCTGCCCGTTCCGCCTGCCCGGTCCTGGTGACCGTGCTCGACACCCCGGCCGGCCCGCTGAGCCTGCTCGCGCACGCCGACACGCTGGTCGGCGCCGGGTTCACCGGCGACCCCGGGTCGCTGCACGCAAGGCTCGAGCCCGCGCTGCGCGCGGCGGAGCTGACCACCGCCCGGGCGCAGGACCTGGCCTGGCTGGTGAAGCCGATGCAGGACTACTTCGACGGCGACCTCAAGGCCCCTGACGGGCTGCCGGTCCGCCAGCCCGGCAGCCCCGGCCGCCAGCGGCTCTGGGACGCGATGCGCGCCGTGCCCGCCGGGACCACGATCAGCTACGCCGAACTGGCGGCCCGGGCCGGCCAGCCGACGGCGCCCCGGGCGGCGGGCGCCGCCTGCGCCGCCAACCTGATCGCGCCGGTGGTCCCGTGCCACCGGATCGTGGGCAGTGACGGCAGCCTCCACGGCTACTACTACGGGCTGCTCTGCAAGGAATGGCTACTGGCGCACGAGAGCGCGCACGTGTCCGGTTGAGGGCCTTTGCCGCCCGCGCGCTCTGCTTTCCCGCCCCGGCGCTTCGCGCTCCTGCCCCGGTCGGCACCCTCCGCTGAGCGGCTGAGGACCGCCCTCAGTCCCGTTCATCGCGGTCGCGGCGTGAAGGCTCCTGCCATCAGGTGGGGGAGGAAAAGCTGCTCCTCCTTTCGGGGTATTACACGCTAGGCTAGTAGAATGTGAGAATGGCGAAGGTGGTGACGCGAGCGTACAAGTACCGCTTCTATCCCTCGCCTGAGCAGGCCGCGGAGTTGGCCCGGACGTTCGGGTGCGTGCGGAAGGTGTACAACCTGGCGCTTGCGGCCCGCACCGAGGCGTGGTACCAGCGCGCCGAGCGCGTCTCGTATGTGGAGTCGTCGGCGCTATTGACCGCATGGAAGCGCTCGGAAGACCTGGCCTACCTGGGCGAGGTGTCGTCGGTCCCGCTTCAGCAGGCGCTCCGCCATCTGCAGGGCGCGTTCACGGCGTTCTGGGACAAGCGGGCGGCCTATCCGCGGTTTAAGTCTCGCAAGCGCTCCCGTGCCGCGGCCGAGTACACTCGCTCGGCGTTCCGGTACCGGGACGGGCGGCTCTGGCTGGCGAAGATGACCGCGCCGCTGGACATCCGCTGGTCCCGGCCACTGCCCGGAGGCGCGCAGCCGTCCACGGTCACCGTGAGCCGCGACAGCGCGGGGCGGTGGTTTGTGTCCTTGCGGTGCGAAGGCCCCATGGAGCCGGCGCCGCCGGGCCATGCGGTGGTGGGGATCGATGCCGGGATCACCAGCCTGGTCACCTTGTCCACCGGAGAGAAGATCACCAACCCCCAGCACGAGCGCCGGGACCGGGCCCGGCTGGCGCTGGCCCAGCGGCGCATGGCCCGCAAGGCCGAAGGCTCCGCCAACCGGGCCAAGGCGCGGGTGAAGGTGGCCCGCGCCCATGCCCGGATCGCTGACCGGCGCCGGGACTTCCTGCACAAGCTGACCACCCGGCTCGTCCGCGACAACCAAGCGGTCGTGATCGAGGACCTGAACGTGCGGGGCATGCTCGGCAGCTACCGCCTGGCCCGTGCCATCTCCGGCGCGGCGTGGGGTGAGTTGCGGGCCATGCTGGAGTACAAATGCGATTGGTATGGCCGGGATCTGGTGGTGATCGACCGCTGGTTCCCCTCGTCTAAGACCTGTTCCGCCTGCGGGCACACGGTGGCGAGCCTGCCGCTGGGCACCCGCGAATGGGCGTGCCCGTCCTGCGGCGCTCGGCACGACCGGGATATCAATGCCGCCAAGAACATCCTGGCCGCCGGGCTGGCGGTTGCTGCCTGTGGAGGCGGTGTAAGACCCAAACCGGTGAGCCGGGGCGGGCAGCCGCCTGCGAAGCAGGAAACCCAGCGGGTGACCGCTGGAATCTCCCGCCTTAGGCGGGTAGAGGATGCCAAGCCCTAGACTCCTCGCGGGAGAGGAGGCGTTTCGTGCGTAAGGTCCTGATCGCCAACCGTGGCGAGATCGCCGTGCGCATCGTTCGGGCCTGCCGGGACGCGGGCTTGGGCAGCGTCGCGGTCTACGCGGAGCAGGACATCGATGCGCTGCACGTCACAATGGCCGACGAGGCCTACGCCCTGGAGGGGCAGAGCGCGGCCGAGAGCTACCTGTCCATCGAGAAGATCCTCAAGCGGGCCGCCGACTCGGGCGCGGACGCGGTCCACCCTGGTTACGGGTTCCTGGCCGAGAACGCCGGCTTCGCCCGTGCGGTGATCGATGCCGGGCTGACCTGGATCGGGCCGCCGCCGGCCGCGATCGACGCGCTCGGCGACAAGGTCGCTGCCCGGCGGATCGCGACCGCGGTCGGGGCGCCGCTGGCGCCGGGCACTGACGGGCCGGTGAGCGGCGCGGACGAGGTCGAGGCGTTCGCCGCCAGGCACGGCCTGCCGGTCGCCATCAAGGCCGCGTTCGGCGGCGGCGGGCGCGGGCTGAAGGTGGTGCACGACGCCAGCCAGATCACGGAGATGTACGAGTCCGCGGTGCGCGAGGCGGTGGCCGCGTTCGGTCGCGGCGAGTGCTTCGTGGAGCGGTACCTGGAGCGCCCGCGGCACGTGGAGACGCAGTGCCTCGCCGACCAGCACGGCGAGGTGGTCGTGGTGTCCACCCGCGATTGCTCGCTGCAGCGGCGGCACCAGAAGCTGGTCGAGGAGGCGCCCGCGCCGTTCCTGGCCGATGGCCAGCGGGACCGGCTGTATGAGTCGTCCAAGGCGATGATGCGCGAGGCGGGCTACACCGGGGCGGGCACCTGTGAGTTCCTGGTCGCCCAGGACGGGACCGTGTCGTTCCTGGAGGTGAACACCAGGCTCCAGGTCGAGCACCCGGTCTCCGAGGAGGTCAGCGGGCTGGACCTGGTGCGGGAGATGTTCCGCATCGCGGACGGCCAGCCGCTTGGGTACGCCGACCCGGCGTTGCGCGGGCACTCGATCGAGTTCCGGATCAACGCCGAGGATCCCGGGCGGAACTTCCTCCCCGCGCCCGGGACGATCACGCGGTGGCGGACGCCGTCCGGGCCGGGGGTCCGGGTGGACGCCGGGTACACGGCCGGGATGACGGTGCCGCAGGCGTTCGATTCGCTGCTCGCGAAGCTCATCGTCACCGGCGCGACTCGCGGGCAGGCGCTGGAGCGGTCCCGGCGGGCGCTCGCCGAGTTCGAGGTCGGCGGCATGCCCACGGTGCTGCCGTTCCACCAGGCCGTGCTGCACGACGAGGCGTTCACCGCCGAGCCGTTCTCGGTGCACACCCGGTGGATAGAGACCGAGTTCGCGGGCGAGATTCCCCCGTACTCGGCGGAGGCAGACGAGGCGGCAGGCGCCGCGGGACCGGCGGACACGGCCGGCGCTGGCGCGCGGGAGCGGATCGTCGTGGAGGTGGGCGGCAAGCGCCTCGATGTGGTGCTGCCGGGCGGGCTCGGCATGGCAGCCGCCGGCGGCACGGCTGCCGCCACCACGGGCCGGAGCGCGGAGCGGCCGCGGCCGGGCCGGGCGAAGAAGGCGGCGGCCGCCGGGGGGGACGCGCTGACCAGCCCGATGCAGGGCACGATCGCCAAGATCGTGGCCGAGGAGGGGCAGCGGGTGTCCGCCGGGGACACCGTGGTGGTGCTCGAAGCGATGAAAATGGAACAGCCGCTGACCGCGCACAAGGACGGAACGGTGACCGGGCTAGCGGTGGAGATCGGGCAGACCGTGTCCGCGGGGACGACCATCTGCCAACTGGCAGACTGAGACACGTGCCCGCCGTATCGGCGCCTGTTCCGGTGCTGACCCCAGGATGAGCAGCCTGCCGGGTGACCCGGGGCCACTGCGCTGGCTCAGGTTCGCCTTCGGGTTCCGGCTGCCGCCGGAGAATGTGCACTGGGTGCGGCACGAGTTGACCGACGCGGGCTGGCGCTGGCGCACGGTGCTGCGCCACCTGGTGGTGATCCTGCCGATCTGCGCCGTGATCGTGGTCGTGCTGCAGGAGTTCTTGCCCGCCCCCGCCTGGGTGAGCGTGATGATGGTCGTCCTCATCCTGTCCGGCAGCGTGCTGACCGTCGCCACCTACGCCGATGACATCCGCGCGGCCCGGCTGCGCCAGCACGGCCTGCCCGTCCCCAAGGATCCCGACCTCGGCCGCCCGGCGCACTGAGCCAGCCCGCTCCGCCCCGGGTCCAGATATGTGATGGTTGGGCCAACCATCACATTCTCATGTCGTGGCTGGCGCAACCATTACAAGCGCGCACCTGGGCCGCGGCGCCCGGAGCACGTTAGCGCTCGTGGCCGGACCGGAGCCAGCCGACGTAATCGGCGACGGCGGCCGGGGTGTCGTAGCCGGGCTCGAAGCCGGTGTCTGCACGCAGGCGCGAGATGTCGAGGTAGATGTCGCGTCCGAGGCCGTCCGGATCCCGGCCTTCGCGCAAGCCGGGGCGCGCGCCGGGGATGACGTCCGCGATAGCGGCCGCGAGTTCGGCATTGATGGTGAATCGCCCGGCGGATACGTTGTAGGTGCGGTGGCGGAGCCGCCCAGCCAGTTGCAGCAGCGCGATCGCCCGTCCGCAGTCCCGCACGTAGATCAGGTCCCCGCCGTCCCCGGCGTACGGCGGCTGGTCCAGCGTGCGGCGATGGACCGCGGCGTGCACCAGTTGGGGCGCGGCGATGAACCGGGACGCGGCGCGGCCGAGCGGGCCCCAGGCCCCACCGATCCGCATCAGGTAGATCTCCAGCCCGGTACTCTTCGCGACGAAGTCGGCGAGCAGCTCGTGCACCTTCTTGGCGGCCGGGATCGGGTGCACCGCCGTCAGCGGCAGCGGCAGATCCTCGCGGAGCGGGCTATCGCCCGGGCCGTCGTAGACGCCGATCGTGCTCGCCACCCCGACCCGGGCCACCCCCTGCTCGGCGGCGATCTGGAACACGTTGAGCAGGCCCTCGGTGCCGCGCCGGGCCCCGCCGATCGGGTCGCTCGCGTCCAGGCCGAAGCCCCCGGCGAGGTGCACGATGCCGGTGATCTTGTGACGGTCGCCGATGTCCCGCAGCGCTCGCTGGTCGGTCACGTCCGCCTGCTCGAAGAACACCCGGGTGCCCTCCTCGCCCACTATCAGCCCGTTCGGGCCGGGTGTACGGCGCTGGACGAGGACGCAGGATTCCCCCATGTCGAGCAGCGCCCGCGTGACGTGCGAGCCGATGAACCCGAGACCGCCAGTAACCAAGATCATTTACCGCCGCTCCCCATAGTCGTCATTATCTCTGATCATCAGTATTGCTGACGATCAGAGTAGCGATAATATTTGGCCATGTCCACCGCAGCGCCGGGCGCCCGGGCCGGCCTGGCCGCGCCGCCCGCTGACCCGGCCGGGCCGATTGAGCTGGCGGGGCCGCCGTCCGGGCCGGCCGGGCCGCCTGAACTGGCTGGGCCGCCTCCGGAGCTGGCCGACCGGTTGGCCTACCTGCTCAAGCACGCCCAGCTCGGGCTCGCCGGGCTTACCGCGGAAGCGCTGGCGCCCTTCGGGGTGACCGGGCGGGAGTTGGCGGTGCTCACCGTGTTGGCCGGCCAGGAACCGGGATCCCAGCAGCAGGCCGCCCAGCGGCTCGGTGTGGACCGGACGACGATGGTCGGCCTCATCGACGCGCTAGAGGACAAGGACCTGGTCCGGCGGCGGGCCCACGCCGAGGATCGACGCAGGAACGTGATCGAGCTCACCGAGGCCGGCCGGGACATCTTGCACCAGGCCGGCGAGGCGTCGCGGGACGCCGAGCGCCGCTTCCTCGCGCCGCTGAGCGCACGGGATGCAGGACACCTCAAAACCGCGCTGCTCGCCCTGATCCAGCCCAGCAGCTAAGCCGCGCGGGCAGGAGGTCAGGCGCCGTCCCCGACCGGGCGCATCAGCCTGCGCGCGGCCTCGGTCAGGCTGCCCGACAGGGAAGGGTAGACGGCGAATGTGTGCGCGATCTGGTCCACGGTCAGCATCTGCTCCACAGCCAGGGAGACCGCGAGGATCAGCTCGCTGGCCCGCGGCGCCACCACCACGCCACCGATGACCGCCCCGGTCCGCGGCCGGGCGTACAGCTTGACGAACCCGTCGCGGAAGCCCTGCATCTTCGCGCGGGCGTTGGTGGCCAGCGGCAGCTTCACTGTGGACGCCTCCACCAGCCCGGCATCGACCGCGGCCTGGCTCACGCCCACGGTCGCGATCTCGGGCTCGGTGAAGATCGTCGCCGCGACGTGGCTGAGCCGCAGCGGCTGGACCGCCTCGCCGAGAGCGTGCCACATCGCTATCCGGCCCTGCATCGCGGCGACAGAGGCAAGCATCAGGATGCCGGTGCAGTCGCCGGCCGCGTAGATGCCGGCCGCCGAGGTCCTGGACACCTTGTCCACGGCCACGAAGCCGTGGTCGTCGAGCTTCACTCCCGCCTGGTCCAGCCCCAGGTCCTGGGTCGCGGGCACAACCCCGACGGTGAGCAGGCAATGGGACCCGCGCACCGTCCGGCCGTCGGTGAGAGTGACCGCGACCCCCCGGCCCTCCCGCTTGACCCCGGCCGCGCGGGACCGGCTGAGCACCGTCATCCCGCGCCGGCGGAACACGTCTTCCACCACCATCGCCGCATCCGGGTCCTCGTTCGGCAGCACCCGGTCGCGCGAGGAGATCAGCGTCACCTGGGCGCCCAGCGCCTGGTAGGCGCTGGCAAACTCGGCGCCGGTCACCCCGGAGCCGACCACGATCAGTTCCCCGGGCAGCTCCGCCAGGTCGTAAAGCTGCCGCCAGTTCAGGATCCGCTCGCCGTCCGGCGCTGCTCCGGGCAGCTTCCGTGGCATGCCTCCGGTGGCCAGCAGCACCGCACCCGCGCTGATCTCGCGGCCGTCCGCCACGACCGTGTGCGGGCCGGCCAGGCGGCCCCGCCCGGCGATCACCTCGACCCCCTCGGCGGCCAGCCGCGCGGCGACGTCCGCGGATTGCGCCACGGCCAGCGCCTTGACCCGGCCGTTCAGCCGCGCCGCATCGACCGTGACCGGCCCGGTGGGCGGCCCGGAGCGCGGCCGCATCCTCGGGTCCTGGCCCTCGATCCGGATCCCGAGGCCGGGGGCCCCGGCCAGGATGCCCATGGTCTCGGAGGTGGCGATGAGGGTCTTGGACGGCACGCAGTCGGTCAGCACGCAGGCCCCGCCGAGCCCGTCGGCCTCCACCACGGTCACCCGGGCGCCGAGTTGCGCCGCGACCAGCGCAGCCTCGTAGCCGCCGGGGCCACCCCCGATGATCACGACATCCGCGCGCGGCTGGCTCACGGTGCTCCATTCTGTCGCACGCAGCCGCCGGGCCACCGCGCCGCGACCATCACGACATCCGCGCGCGGCTGGCTCACGGTGCTCCATTCTGTCGCAACCGGCGACCGCGGCGGACCACGGGACGTCTTCGCGCCGACCAGCCCCCGGGGCATGCCTTAGAGATCATTCAGCCTGCTGCGCGTCCGCCGGACCGGCGCTCGCGACGGCATAGATCCATAAGGCACACCCTCCGGGGTCCCGGCTCGTACGCTTATCACCCGTGGAGTTGTACGCGGCTTATGCCAGCAATATGGACCCGGCGCAGATGGCGCTGCGGTGCCCGCACTCCCCGCAGCGCGGCACCGGCTGGCTGGAAGGCTGGCGGCTCACCTTCGGCGGCGCCGATATTGGTTGGGAAGGCGCCATGGCCACGGTTGTCGAAGACTCGGATGAACGAGTCTTCGTGGTGCTGTACGACGTCACCGAGCAAGATGCGCGCGACCTGGACAGCTGGGACGGGGCCACCCTGGGCTACTACAGCAAGGTCAAGGTCCGGGTCGAGACGCTGGAGGGGGACGTGCTCTCCTGGCTCTACGTGCTGAACGCCTACGAGGGCGGCCTGCCCTCCGCGCGGTATCTAGGCATCCTCGCCGACGCCGCGGAGAAGGCCGGGGCGCCCGCCGACTACGTGGCCGACCTGCGCGTCCGTCCCTGCGGCACGCTCGGCCGCGAAACTCCGCCCTGACTCGGCGCTATACCAGCACCACCAGGAGGAGCAGGAGCAGCGGGACCGTCATGGCGGCGATCGGCAGCCACGCCCACTGCGCCGTCGCCTGCTCCGCCGTGGCAGCGGCAGAGCTGTCCCCCGCCGACCGCGGGTCCGCGGCCACGGCAACGGCCTGGTCCGCGCCCGGTTCCCCGGGCTGGCCCGCGTCCTGATCGGCGGGCAGGCGCGCGGCGGCCGCCCGGGCGGCTGCCTGCCGGGCGTGCTGCGCCCGTTCCGACAGGCGCGCGGCGGTGAAGTCGGCGGACGACCGGTCCAGTGCCACCTTCGCCGTGTCGGGCATCTCTCCGTACCTGGGCACGGCGCCCGGCGGCGGCGTACCCGGCGGCGGCTGCAGCGACCGCGGGCGCGGGATCAGCCGGCCCCCCGGCCGACTGGCCGCCTCGCGGCGCATCTCGGCCTTCCGCGCCGAACGCGGCGAAGCCTGCACGGCCCAGCTATAGAGGACCTTCCCGCGGGCCGCGCCGGGCGCCGGCGTGCAATGCACCCGGACCGCGTTGACCACGTCCACCTTGACCACCGCCGCCCAGGGCACCCGGTGATCGCGGACCGGGTTGATGAGACTGATCCCGGCGGAGTCGGCCACGATCTTGGGCCGGTACGCGCAGGCGTACACGATGCCGGTGATCACTAGGACCGTGGCGGCGGTCACCACGACAACGTGATCGCGCCCCTGTACCGCCAGGTCCACCAGGATGATGACGGCTACGACGAACCACGCCCAGGCCAAGACGAGGGATCCGGCGCTGCGGAACACCTCGGGCTTGCTGTCCGGGTGCTCGCGTGCTTCCTGTTGTGACAACACGACCGGCCTCCAGGCTCGGGGCGGGTGGCCGCACGAAGGTACTAGCGGCACGGGATCAGGCCCCGAGAAACCTCGCGCGTGCCTACTGTATGCCCGCTGACAGGGATCCCGGTCACGAACGCAACGCAGCGCGCGCCGCAGGGCTCACACGAGGCTCAGCAGGAGCGCTCCGTCCCGGGCTCAGGCGTCCACGCCGTCCGGCAGCCGGTCCGGCACCGACGGGCCGTTCGCGTGCAACGCCGTCAGGGCGGTAGCGGCCATCAGCCGCACGCCCACGCTGATCGCCCGCTCGTCCACGTCGAAGACGGCCTGGTGGATGTCGAAGTCCACGGCCGACCCCGGCACCCGGGTTCCCAGCCGGGCCAGGCTGCCGGGGACCGACTCCAGGTACCAGGCAAAATCCTCGCCGCCCAGGCTCTGCGGGGTGGGAGTCACCGCCTCGTGGCCGAGCACCTGGGCGGCGGCTGTCTCCAGGATCGCCGTGCTCACCGGCTCGTTCACGGTCGGCGGCATGTTGCGCTGGTAATGCAGCTCGGCGATGACCCCGTACGCGCTGGCCACCGACTCCAGCAGCGCCTTGAGCAGGTCGGGCGCCTCATGCCAGGCCTCGTCGTCCAGGCAGCGCACGGTCCCTTCCGCGACCCCGTCGTCGGGGATGGCGTTGGCGGCCGAGCCGGCGCTGACCCGTCCCCACACCAGGCTGAGGCTGGACCTCGGGTCCACCCGGCGGGACAGCGCCGCGGGCAGTTCGGTCACGATCTTCCCGAGCGCGTAGACCAGGTCCGCGGTGAGGTGCGGCCGCGCCGTGTGCCCACCGGGCCCGGTGACCCGCACTCTGATCTTGTCGCACGCCGCGGTGATGGGGCCGGTCCTCGTACCCACCTTGCCGACCTCGAGCCGGGGATCGCAGTGCACCGCGAAGATCCGGTCCACCGAGGCGATGCCGCCCGCTGCCATCACGTCGAGCGCCCCTCCGGGAACCTCCTCGGCCGGCTGGAAGATCAGCCGGACCCGGCCCGGCAGGGACCCGGCCGCTGCCAGTCCGGCCAGGAACAGCCCGGCGCCGAGCAGCACCGAGGTGTGCACGTCGTGGCCGCAGGCGTGGCAGACGTTCGGGATAGTGGAGCGGTAGGGCACGTTCTTCTCGTCGTTGATCGACAGCGCGTCCAGGTCCGCCCGCAGCGCCACCAGCGAGTTCCCGGCCGACTTGTCACCGATGTCCACGACCAGCCCGGTCCCCTTGGGCAAGATGACCGGCCGCAGGCCCGCGGCGGCGAGCCGCAGCGACACCCGGCTGGTGGTCCGGTGCTCGTGGTACCCCAGTTCCGGGTGCGCGTGGAGGTCGCGGCGGAACGCGATCAGCTCTTCCTCGCGGGCAGCGAGGAAGTGGTCGAGTTCCTCTGGCAGATCATGCCCGAGCATGGACTGCCTCCGGCGCAGCCTGCGTTTTCATCGTCTCCTCAGACTCGATTCCCGCCAGCCAAGCTGTGACCAGGCCCCGGTCCCCCCGATAAACGTCCGCCCCGCTGCCGGGCCCGCACCGTGCCCGCCCCGACGCGGGCCCGATGCGGTTCAGCGCCTGGAAAACACGACAGGGACCTGGCGAGGCCGTTACGACGAAAAACGTCGCCCGGTCCCCGTCATGGACCCTGTTAACCCACACGCGGCAAACCTGCGTGTAAGTCACCGCATGTGCCCGGCGAGTTCGGCAAAGCGCTGAACGGGCGCCATTCCCGCGCTCCGCAGTACCGCACGGGGCACGTTCCGGCGCAGGTAATTATGGTATCGCGCGGCCAGGAAGTCCGCTGGGGATGCGCGATTGTCGCCGTTTGGCTCACGTTCCGTGACGTGGGCTGATCTCGGCGGCCGGGTCATTTGAACGCTCGGTGTCCAGCGGGGTTATCTCAGATGTCCGGAGGACGGTAAGTCCCCCACACATCACGCAACGCGTCGCACACCTCGCCGACCGTGGCCTGCGCCGCAAGCGCGTTGCGGAGCGGGACCAGGACATTCTCCTGGCTCTCGGCGGCCCGCTTCAGCTCGTCGATCCGGCGGCGCCACTCGTCGCTGTCGCGGGCGGCCCGCAGCCGCGCCAGCCGTTTTGCCTGCTCTTCCTCGATGGCAGGATCGACCCGCAGCGGCTGGTAACTAGCCTCGGCCTGGGAAATGAACTTATTGACCCCCACCACAACGCGCTCGCCCGCGTCGATCTGGCGCGCCACGCGGTAGGCCGTGAGCTCGATCTCGCCCTTCTGGAAGCCCTGCTCGATCGCGGCGACCGCGCCGCCCATATCGTCGATGGCCGTCATTAGCTCCGCCGCCGCGGATTCCACGTCGTCGGTCATCGACTCGACCGCGTAGGAGCCGGCGAACGGATCGGCGGTCGCGGTCAGGTCCGTCTCGTTGGCGAGCACCTGCTGGGTCCGCAGCGCCAGCCTGGCGGCCCGCTCCGACGGCAGGGCGATCGCCTCGTCGTAGGCGTTGGTGTGCAGTGACTGCGTGCCGCCAAGGACGGCCGCGAGCGCCTGGACGGTCACCCGGGCCAAGTTGACCTCCGGCTGCTGCGCCGTCAGTTGCACGCCGGCCGTCTGGGT
Organism: uncultured Actinomycetes bacterium; assembly: GCA_963734725.1. Lineage (GTDB taxonomy): Bacteria > Actinomycetota > Actinomycetes > Streptosporangiales > Streptosporangiaceae > DASXKD01. The sequence goes on along the minus strand of CAVTIX010000003.1, from coordinate 5,378 downwards.
GTGGAACCGCAGCATCTGCGAGCGCGGATCGGCCGCGCCGAACTCCTCCCGCATGATCGCGGCCCACATCCGCCGCGCCGCGCGGAACTTGGCGACTTCCTCCAGCAGGGTGGTCCTGGCCACGAAGAAGAACGACAGCCGCGGGGCGAAGTCATCGACCGCCAGGCCCGCGCCGAGCGCGGCCCGGACATACTCCTTCCCGTTGGCCAGCGTGAACGCGATCTCCTGCGCGGGCGTGGCCCCCGCCTCCGCCATGTGGTACCCGGAGATCGAGATCGGGTGCCACCGGGGCAGCTCGCGCCGGCAGTAGGCGAAGGTGTCGGCGACCAGCCGCAGCGACGGCGCCGGCGGGTAGATGTAGGTGCCGCGGGCGATGTACTCCTTGAGGACGTCGTTCTGGATGGTTCCGGACAGCGCGCCGGGCGCGACCCCCTGGCTCTCGGCGACGAGCTGGTAGAGGAGCAGCAGCACCGCGGCCGGGGCGTTGATCGTCATCGAGGTGGAGACCTGGCCGAGCGGGATGCCATCGAGCAGGGCGCTCATGTCCGCCACCGAGTCGATCGCCACGCCCACCTTGCCGACCTCCCCGTGCGCCGCCGGGGCGTCGGAGTCGTATCCCATCTGGGTGGGCAGGTCGAAGGCGACGGACAGCCCGGTGGTGCCGGCCGCGATGAGCTGGTGGTAGCGCTCGTTGGACTCGCGCGCGGCGCCGAAGCCCGCGTACTGGCGGATGGTCCACGGCCGGGTCGTGTACATGCCGGGGTAGATGCCGCGGGTGAACGGGTACCCCCCGGGGCTGCCGAGCTGCACGGCGGGATCGAACCCCGGCGGCTGCCCGGGCCCGTACACCGGCTCGACCGGCAGCCCGGACTCCGACTGGCGTCCCATGAAGCAAGGATAAGTGCCGGGCACGCGCCACGCAGCGAGGCCCTGGCCGCACCGGGCCAGGGCCTCGACTGGTCAGCCGGGCGTTACCTGGCTGCGATCGTGTAGCGGGATGCGTTGATCACGGTGTCGCGGTGGTCGCCGCGCTTTTGGATGTAGCCAGGGAAGAACGCTGATGGCCTAGGCGATTTGCCCCGGCCATCAGCGCCTTATCCGTTATGTCAGCCGATCTTCCACAGGCCCTGGCCGTGCGTGGCGACTAGCAGGTAGCCGCTGGACGGAGAGACGTTGAGGTCGACCGAGGCAGCGACGGGCTGGCCGGTACCGACCCGGACCCAGCTGCCCGGCCCGGCAAACGACGTGGCGAAGATGCCCACGTCGGTGCTGACGACCAGCTTGCCGCGCCATATGACCGAACTGTTGGCCGGTGCGTCCGGCAGGTTGCCGCTGACGTTGGTCCACGTCTTGCCACCGTTCAGGGTGACGAACACGTGGCCCACGCCGGCGTTAGGAATCCAGTGCCGCGAGAAGCCACCGAAGGTGACCACCGCGTGCGCCGAGTTCTTCGGGTCGATGGTGAACGAGGTGGGCACCCGGTTCGGCAGCACCTTGGACGTGACGTTGTGCCAGGTTCCGCCGAAGTTGGTGGAGAGGCCCGAGGTGAACGGCGCCGCCCCGCCGGGGTTGCAGCCGTTCCCGCACCAGCCCGCGTAGGTCACCGGGCCGCTGTCGGCGATCGTGTTGATGGAGTTGCCGGCGCCCGTGTCGTAGACCTGCTTCCAGTCACACGCCGTCTTGGAGCAGTTGGTGTTCCAGCCCTTGCCCTGGTTGTCCCAGACGAACTCGCCACCGGCCACCCAGTGGTTGATGTTGTGGATGTCCGCGCTGAACGGCGCGACGAAACGCGGGTTCGGGTCGCACGGGTTCGCCACGAAAATGGGGTTCAGGCAGGACGGCGACATCGAGTTGTAGACCTCGACGTGACCGTTGGACCGGCCGCCGTTGGTGGTGGAGGCCATGGACATGTAGACGTACGAGTTGACCGCCCGGTTCCCGTTGTTGGGGTCGACGATGTTGTCGGTGCCGTCGCCGCCGAACGGCGAGACCATCTGCTTGGCGCCCGGCTTGAGCAGCCCGACGCCGTTGTCCTGCATGCCGCCCCAGATGTAGTCGCCGCGGCCGCTGGGGGCCTTGCCGATGGCGGAGTAGTAGTACTGCAGCGTGTGCAGGGTGGCGTTCAGGTCGCGCCACTGCACCACGCCCACCTTGGCCAGCCGGTGGGCGTACACGCCGCCGTCGGTCGCCGTGTACAGGGTGCCGCCGGAGATGGCCAGCGCGTGCTGGTCCGCGTGAACCGTGCCCGGGCAGGTGTCCTTGGCCGGGTCCACACTCCAGCAGGGAAGCGGGAAGTTCCAGTACGGCCCGGTGGTCGTCCAGGTCTGGCCCGCGTTGTTCGTCTCGAAGACCTCTTCGAGGTCGAGGAAGACGTGATTGTCGTTCTTCGGGTCGACGATGATCGCCTGGTTGTACCACGCCTGCTGGCCGGGCGTGCCGCCCGACATCGCCAGCGCGGACCCGGAGTTGATCAGCTTCTGGGCGTTCGCGATGCGCTTCCACGGCCCGGCCAGGTTTCCGCTGGGCGACTCATAGACGCCCTGCAACCCGGTCGTGGCGCTGGATTCGACCACCGCGTACAGCCGCTTGCCGTCCGCGGAGTAGGCGAACGTCGTCCGGCCGATGTCGGTGGCGCCCGCGAGCGCGCCGGTTGGGGTGACCTTGCTGAAGGTCTTGCCGCCGTTCACCGACAGGTAGAAGCCGTTGTACAGGACGTCGGTCGGCAGCGTGCCGCCGCGCCAGCCCACCGCCGCGATGACGGTGTTCCCGCCCGTGCCCGGCTGCACCTTCACATCGGTCACGAACGAGGTGCGATACGGCGAGTTCGTCGGGTTGGGATCCGGCTTGAGCACCGTCTTCCAGTTCGACGTCAGGTCGAGGGCGGAGCGCCGGACCAGCCCGTAGCTGGTGGCGGCGTACACGTGCCCGGCGCCGTCGAAGGTGATCTGGTAGACGAGGCGGTTGGGCAGCGAATTGCCGACCAGGTGCCAGGTCCGTCCGTTGTTGGCCGAGCGGTAAATGCCGTTGCCGGCATACGAGTCCTGGCTGGTGTTCGGCTCACCGGTGCCGACCCAGACGGAGTGGTCGGCCGGGTCGACCGCCACCGCGCCGATGGACAGGTTGTTCTGCTGGGTGAAGACGGGCTTCCAGCGCGCGCCGCCATCGGTGGACCGCCACACGCCGCCGTCGGCCGCCCCGGCGTACAGGGCCTTGCCGTCCACGGCCAGCGCGGTCATCCGGCCGGTCACGAGCCGCGCGCCGCCGCTGGAGTTGGACCAGGTCGGGTCCCGGTAACCCAGGGCATCGGAGTTGTAGGGCTGGTTGGTGACCTCCTGCCAGCGCCCCCCGGAGTGGGCGAGCTTGCCGGCCGCGGCGGTGGCCGCGGCGAACGCGGCCGGGCTGACCTTGGTCCCCGGCGCCGTCCGGACCGAGTTGTACTGCTCGGCCGAGCTCAGGATGTCGTCGCCTTCGCCGCCGGGGTCATCGTTGGTTCCGTGATGGACCCCCCGAAGCGCGGGCAGCAGCCCGGCCGGGCCCGGTTTCCCCCCGGACGCGGCAGAGACCGGCACCGAGCCGATCATGGTGATCAGGGTGATCGCCGAGCCCGCGGCAGCAAGCTGCAGGCCCGCCCTCCAAGTGAGGTGCATAGGGTTCCGTTCCCCTCAAGGTTGCGGCGGCCACCCTCCGCGCAGGTCGCGCAGAGGGCTGCGCGCCCATGCGGCTGCGATCAGGCGCAGGGATCGCCTGGCAGTTGTCCCACAGTGGCGCGCGGTGCCCCGGTAGCGCCCCGGTATTGCCCCGGTGGTGCCCCAGTAAAAAACGGTGTGGCGACTCTACGGCAGCTAGGCGGTAGTTGGCCAGATCCAACACGGTGCGTCACGATAAGGGGGATGGATTTCGTTCGCACCAGCAATCGCCGGGACCAGCTCCGGGCGCGGGGGCGGCCACGGGCATCCGCGTCCGCGCGGATGGCCAGGATGGCGGCCGGGCTGCTCGCAAGCGGGCTGGTGGCCGGGCTGACCCTGGCCCCGGCGCTCCCGGCCGGCGCCGCGGCCCGGGGGCGGGGGCCGGTCGGCGGGCTGCAGTTGGCCGGCCACGGGGTGATCGTGAATTATCCCGCCACAAAGGCCAAGCCATTGCCCAAAGTGAAGGCCTCCGCCTACGTCCTCGCCGACGCCGGCACCGGGCAGGTGCTGGCCGCCAAGGACCCGCATGGCTGGTTCCTGCCCGCGAGCACGCTCAAGGTGCTGACCGCGATCACGCTGATGCCGGTGCTCAACCCGAACGCCACCGTGGTCACCACCCGCCGGGCCGCCGACGCCGTGCCGAGCAAGGTCGGGCTCCTCGCCGGGCACGCGTACCGGATATCCGACCTGTTCAAGGCGATGCTGCTGATCTCCGCCAACGACGCCGCGCTGTCGGTCGCCAAGGCCACCGGCTCGGTCGCCAAGGGCGTCGCGATGATGAACGCCGAGGCACATCACCTGCAGGCCGACGACACGGTGGCCCGCCTCCCGAACGGCCTCAACGGGCCGGGACAGCACGTGTCCGCCTACGACGAGGCGCTGTTCGCCCGGCAGGCGCTCACCATCCCGCAGTTCATGCACGACGAGCAAGCGCGGACCATGCGCTTCCCGCTCAAGCCGCACCACAAGCCGATCACCCTGTACAACCAGAACACGATGCTGGAGACGTTTCGGGGGGATCTCGGCGGGAAGATCGGCTGGACGACCGCGTCCAACACCACGTTCATCGGCTGGGCCCGCCGGAACGGGCACACGCTTGTGGTCACCATCCTGCGCACCAAGCCGCTGGACGAACTCACCTACGCAGCCCGGCTGCTGAACTGGGGCTTCGACGAGGACGGCAAGGTCAGGCCGGTGGGCACGCTGGTCGGCCCGCGGCCGGCTGCACCCGCCGAAGGCGCCACCCCAGGCCACCCGGGCCAGGGCGCGCCCGCTTCCTCAGTCGGCCAAGCTGGCGCTGCCCGGGGCGCCGGTGCTGATCGGCCTGGGGGCGCTCCTGCTGGCCAGCCTGACCGGGGTGACGGTGCTGGTGATCACCCGGCGCGGGCGGCGGGCAGGAAACCCACCCGCTCGGTGACCTGCGTCATCGTCTCGCGCGCGACCGGCCGCGCGCGCTGTGCGCCGTGGGCCAGCAGTTTGTCGAGCCCGGCCTCGTCGGCCAGCAGCTTCTCGGTCCGCTCCCGGATCGGCGCCAGCGCGCCGACCGCCACCTCGGCCAGGTCCTGCTTGAACACCCCGTACCCGGCCCCGGCAAACTGCGACTCGATCGCTTCGATGGGCGCCGCCGTCAGCGCGGAGTAGATGCGGAGCAAATTGGTGATCCCCGGCTTCTCCGCCTCGTCCGCCCGCACC
>CAVTIX010000002.1:0-80280 GCA_963734725.1 uncultured Actinomycetes bacterium | reverse complement strand
GACGCCTGCCCGGCTGGCGGCCGCACGGATGTAGGCCACGGTTGCGAACAGGGCGTACTGCCAGAAGTCGTCGGTCTGCCGCCAGGCGACCTCCTCGAGCAGGTCCGGGTCGGTCCCGCCGCGCAGCGCTGCCGCTACCAGGACCGCGTACTGGAGCTTCTTGTTCTGCCTGCCGCGGAATGTGTATTCAGCCAGGAACCGCTCCCGGATCCCCTCCAGGTCCAGTGGATCAGCGCGGCTAGCCCCGCACCAGGCCAGCGCGTCAGCGGCGAGGCTTAGGAGGACCTCGCCGGGGAAGGTGTTGTCGCGCGGGTGCAACGGCGCAAGCTCGCTCAGCAGTTCGTTGATGTCTGCGTCGCGCGCCAGCCCGTCAAGCAGGACCCGGCGGGCGGTGGCCGTGTCCTCAGGGGTGGGCCGTTTCCTGGCAGCCATCCCCCGAGGGTAGGGCCTGGAGACTCCGGCCAGCCCAAGATCAAGATGACAAAGACATCGCCTAACCCCGAGGCCGATGATCTCGGCCCGGCGTTCAGGCTCCTCACCGCCTCCGGCGAGCCCTTCGACCGCTGGTTCGGCGACCAGGTCCGGGGACACGGTTCTGTCGCCTGGGCAACGCTTCCCGCCCCCGGGCGAATCAACCATTTCGGAGCATCCGGGCTTCTTGCTGAGTGGGATCGGAAGGAAGCAGAGCAACCTCACCGGTGCGGAAGCCGACCAGGTCATGGACTGACCGCCGGGCGACTATTGCCCATCATGGGTGGCGGCGGCTCGGTGTCAACCACAATCCTGCGGATAACACCGGGGAAGGCGAGCCGGAAGACAACGTGATCGCACCCGCCGTCGCGCCGCCGGGCTTCCCAGCCCTCGCCCATGGACCGGGCCCGGCCGGGGCGGTTGAGCATCGATGCCGCCGTGTAGAAGTCATCGCTGCTGGCCACGACAGCGCCGCCGTATTCCTGGCTGGCGAGATCGATGGTCAGTGCCTCCAGTCCGCGCGGGTCGGGCACCACGCGGAGCCGCGCTATCCCGCCATCCGGGAATATAGACAGGCGGACGTGGGTGAAGCGGCGCGGATCCGAGGCCTAGAACAGGTGCACCAGCTGTTCCAGCATGGTGTCTGGGCCGCCGACGGTACGGCGCAGTGTTCCTTGGTTGAGCACCACCCACGTCTTCGGGCCGTCTTCACCCATCGTCTGCTCTTGGCGCTTGAGCCGGACAGCGGCCCGGCGGTCCAGTTCCTCCTGGGCGAGGACTTCCACCTCGGCGAGCATCAGCGCGCGGGCATACGCCTCGGTCTGCAGGCGAACGTCACGATGAGCTCGGCGTCGAGGGCGGCAGCGATTAGTTCAAGCATCGGGATCTTCGGCATCATCCGCTTGCTTCCAGCCGCGAGAGGGTGGGGCTGCGTCATGCCGGCGAGGAGCTGCAAGCTCGTTGGCGGATAGGTCCAGAGCAAAGCGGCGCTCGCGCACAGCCTGGTCAATCAAGCAGGCTCGGGCGAGCCGCGAGGTAACCTTGCGGTATTCGAGATTCGCCATCCGTACGAGCGCGAGCTCCTGATACGAGGAGTGGGCGCTCAGTCCGATTGCAACACGGCGAAGCTCGTTGCAAGTCGTTCCAGAAATTAAGTGCGGAACATTGTAAAACTGCGTTGCGGATTACGTACCGAGTCCAGGATTGGCCGGATCCGGTCTGCCGATCTGTGTGTTATCGGAGGCGCGTAGGCGGCGAGGCGGGCTCGTGCCAGGTATGATGTCTCTGTTCAGGTGCTCTTTGATCAGTTGCTTGAGTTCGGCACCGTTGATCAGAGTGATCCGGTTTCTGTTCGCGAATTGCTCGCTCGCGCGACCGAACCAGGACGTGGTCACCAGCACGCCTGTCGTGGCGTTGTGGTCGGCCATGACGCCGCTCAGGGCGTGCACTGCCTCTAGGCCGACAACCCCGGTCCAGCGCTTGGCCTGGATCAGGCAGATTCCACCGAAGAACAGGTTCTTGCTGGTGGCAACAGCGTCCACCCCGCCATCCTTCGACGGGATGGTGGTCCAGGCTTCCGCGCCCATGGCGACAAACAACTGCCGGACGAGGTGCTCAAACTCCGTCGGGGACAGCTTGAGCAGGTTGGGCCGTGAGTCAAGGCCAGCGACAACGTCTAGATCGTCAGTGAACCGGAACCGCTTCAGGTCGAAGGTTATGAAAGGCTCCACTGCCTCCAAATCGAATGGATTAGGCGACACCAGCGCGTTGAGGCGCTTCAAACACGCCGCTGGTTCCACCGCGGCCAGCACCAGGTCCTCAAACGCCGCCCGCTCGGCCTCTACGCTCAACAAGTGGGGACGGGCGGGTTTGCCTGTGGCCCGGTCGATCGTGCTGACCCGCCCGTTGAACACCACTGCCTCGACCGAATCCCGGGGCATGGCAGTGAAGATTTCGTGCAGGTTGCGTAATGCGACGCAGGCGATCAGCCTCGCGTAGCGTTGCTTGACCTCGGTCGCTGGGCGCGGCAGCGGGTCGATCGCATCCCGGTTCTTGATGTACCGGTATCCGCGGACTGCCGGGACGATCATCTGAGGCGGCAGTTCGAACTCTACGACCACGTCCCGGTTTTCCGGACGGTAGGCGACCTGGTACTGGTGGGGGAAGCCGTCTGGGTACCGGGAGGTGTCCAGCACTCGGCTGACGAACCACTCCACCGCCTCTAGATCACCGGTGGCGAATCCTGTCCTGCGTGCTTCAAGGGCAGCATTCTCGCCCGCAGCCTTGGCGCGGATATCTGCGACCATGTGCTCGTACCCGGACTTGGCAGCGGCGAGGGCTCGCTCACGGTCAGCCTCTCGCTGGCGATGCGCGGACGTGACTGCCTCAAATCGGGCCTTCGCTTCCACGGTCTGGCGTTCATACCTGGCTGCACCGCCGAAGAGGCGGCTCAAAGCGCTGGGTTCGGGAATTGCGTAGTCTTTCCAGTTTGGAGCAGTCTCGGCGATGCCCAACGGTCCGGGATTGAAGCGGGGGATTTCCGGCGTCACCTTCAGCGCGTCGAAGGTCAGCGCCGGAAGGGACAGAACGCTCGTCAGTATCTCGTCGAGGGCTTTGATCTGGCGTTCGACCGCAGCGCTCTTCGCGTCGGCCGTGCGCTGCTGCGCCTCAATGTGCTGTTGCTGCCGAGCTTTCTCTCGTTCCTTCGCAAGCCTTGCCTGTTCTCGCGCCTGCCGCTCCATCTCCCGGCGTAGCGCTGCCTGCTCACGCTCCCACTGAGAGCGACCACTGCTTCGGGCCATGGCTCCCGCTCCCCGTTTCATGCAACTGAGAAGAGATTCCTTCCAATGACGCTACTTGCCGTGAAAGATCGTGGGAAGTCCCGGCGTGCGACCCATGAACCGAAGAGCTGCGGTACAGCTCAGCGATCAAGAGCGATGATAGGGAAGGCGCACCTCTTGCAGGCCACCGTGGAGCCCGATGAAACGATGTCTCTGATGAGCGATCAATTGCATGCACCGCTCACCCGCGAGCGCCTAGTTGAAGGAGCGAACTTACTTCTTGCCCGTCATGACCCGACCAACGATCAACTGCTAGTGCAGGTCACGACGGTCTCCGTCGGGACTCTCGACGTCTACTCGCCAATGATCAGGTACCGCGCCGGGCCGCTAGCGCATACACCATCTGGTGGCAAGCCCAAGCGAACACGCGCACGCGTTGGTGGACTGGACCCGTGTGACTTAGAGTCGCCGATCGACCTTCGTAGCCACGGTTGGATGGCGGTTAGATGATCTTGAAAGTGCCGTCACTAGACCGATAACCTGTGCCTGACCTGCTAGTTTGTAAAGTCCATTACGGATATCGAACGATAGACCTTCCCTTGCCACGATTGCTGAGCCCGCCCGATAGGCGACGCATAGCAACTGGCCAAGGCATAATGCCTGTGTGCGGGGTTACGTCGGGGTGACCGACGATGACTGGTATCACTTCCTGGCGGCCCGTCCTGAGCCTCTCGGAAGTCAACTTCTGGCGTCCCGGCGGTGGCCGTGGCTTCCATGCCCTCACCGTCGGCGAGCCGTTCTTCTTCAAGACCCACTATCCGCACAACCGGGTCGTCGGTGGTGGGTTCTACAGCGACTTTGCTCCCATGCGCCTCTCGGAAGCATGGGAACTGTTCGGCGAGGCCAACGGAGCGGCAAGCCTGCAAGAGATGCGCCTCCGCATCGGGCACTATCGGCGGGAACCGATCAGCCCGAGTGACGACCCGGTCATTGGATGCCTGTTCATCCGCGATGTGCGCTTCTTCCCGGCGGATTCGCTAGTAGATCCGCCTCCAGGCTTCGCGCCCAACATCGTGCAGGGCAAGGGCTTCGACTTCTCCGAGGTAGGCGTATCGTCCTATTTCGAGCACCTTCTGCAGCTATTGCTAGGCGGAGCCATAGAGCTTGACTTCAGTCAACCGTGGCACCGGAACGGGCCTGTGTTCGGCGATCCTCGCTTGGCACCGTACCGCCTCGGGCAGCAGGCGTTCAAGGCCAAAGTGCTCGATGCCTACCATCGGCGCTGCGCCATCACGGGCTCGAAGATCTGGCCTGTCCTAGAGGCCGCTCACATCCGGCCGCTCACCGAAGGTGGCGAGCACCGGTTGGACAACGGGTTGCTGCTTCGGTCCGACGTCCATACCCTTTTCGACCGCGGCTACCTCGGCGTCGATCCCTTCTACCGGCTACAGGTCAGTCCGCGCCTGCGCCAAGACTTCGGCAACGGCGAGCGATTCTATGCCCAGGCCGGGCAGGTCGTCGCGCTCCCGGAACGCAAGCCGGATTGTCCGCAGCGCGAGTTCCTGGAGTGGCACCTCGACGAGGTCTTCAAGGTTTCTTGAGCCGAGTCATTTCAGTGATCGCTCGGCTGCCCATCCTTCGCGCGCTCGACGAAGGCAGCCCACGCTTGACCACTGAAGATCAGACTGGTCCCGGCCCCATTCTTTGAGTCACGGACCGCGACGGCCTCAGAAAGGTCGGCGACCTCGACGCACTGAACGTTTTTCATCCTCCGATCTCGCGTGTCTGAAGAACATGGATCGCTTGGCGAGTTGCCCGGCGCGCCAGGGGGCAACAGCGGAGTTTGCGCAGGATACCCCAGGTCTTGAGCTGGGCGTTGGTGCGTTCGCTGGGCGCGCGGAGCTTGGTGTGGGCGGAATTGGCGGCTTTCTGGGAGGCGGGCTTGTTCCGGCCCTGGTAGGGGGTGAGGACGTGCTGGCCTGCGCCGATGTAGCCCTTGTCGGCCAGCACGATTAACCCGGCGGCGGCGAACTGGCCGATGATGGCCCAAATCCGGACGGCGGTCAGGTCATGGACGGCGCCGGGCAGCGGCCCGGACACCCACAAGATCTCACCGTGCGGGCTGGAGATGACCGGCAGGTTCATGCCGTGGCGGTGGCGCTTGCCGGAAGAGAACGGCCGGTCCGCCGCCATGCGGTCGATCGGGATGAACGTGCCGTCGATGACCACGAACGCGTGCCCGGCCTTTCTCGCCGCCACCAGCGCGGCGGGCAGCTTCGGGGAACGGGCAGCCAGCAGCGCCACCGTCTCGCGTACATACCGCCAGGCGGTGGCGGCGCCGATGCCGAACCCCGCATAGCCGGTCGCGGGCGAGGTTGACCGGCCATGCGCCGGCCGCAGGGCTCAGAGCAGCCGGTACGAGCCGATGACCGTCATGTGCTCCACAGTCGGCGGCTCCGCGTACCACTCCTTGAGGTTCTCCAGCATCTCCGCGTACGCGGGCAACGTGCGCAAGGGGTGCTCCTGACCGGGCTCAAGCTCCAGGAATGCGAGCAAGGTGACGCCATCGCTGAGCCTGCTCACGGCGTACCGGACGTCTGCTGGCTGCGCTTGCTCGAGTGCCTGGATGACCTTGTCAGTGGCTGCCTGCGCGTCGGCGATCTTTTCTTCCTTGATCTTGGCGCGCACCATCATCACATTCATTGACCGATTCCCTTCCGTGCCGGAGTGGACTCTCACATCCAGGCGACGAACGAACGGCCGCCCGGGGGACAGCACGGGCTCAGAGCTGTTCGAGCCGCCCGGTCAAAAACCGCCGCTCGGGGGTCGAGGTTGCCAGTTCGAGCGCCCGGCGGTAGGCCGCCCGGGCCTCGTCGTCGCGGCCGAGACGCCGCAGCAGTTCGCCGCGGGTGGAGTGGAAGTAGAGGTAGCCGTCCAGGTCGAGGCGGTCGACGGCGCGCAGCGCCGCAGCAGGGTCACCGGCCTGGGCGAGAGCCACGGCGCGATTGAGTTCGACCACCGCCGAGCCGGTGAGTTCGGCTAGCCGCCGGTACAGCTCGGCGACCTGCGGCCAGTCGATCTGCTCGGCGGTCTGCAGCGACGCGATCGCGGCTTGGATGACGTAAGCGCCGCGGCCGCCCAGCGCGACCGCCCGGTCCAGCGCCGCCCGTCCCGCCGCGATCTGCGCGTGGTCCCACAGCGAACGGTCCTGGTCCTCCAGCAGCACGAGATCCTCGCCGGAGAACCGGGCCCGCCGCCGGGCGTGGTGGATCATCATCAGCGCCAGCAGCCCGTGTGCCTCCGGCTCGTCCGGCATGAGGCCGGCGAGCACCCGCCCCAGGCGGATGGCTTCGGCGCCGAGGTCGACCCGGCCGCTGTAGCCCTCGTTGTAGATCAGATAGATGACGGCGAGCACTGCGTCGAGGCGGTCGGGAAGCAGGTGCGCCGCGGGAACCGCGAACGGGATCCCGGTCGCCTTGATCTTGGCCTTGGCGCGGGACAGGCGGCGTTTCATGGTCTCCTCGGAGACCAGGAATGCCCGGGCGATCTCGGCAGTCTCCAAGCCGCCAAGAGCCCGCAGCGTGAGCGCCACCTGCCCCTCCAGCGGCAGCGCCGGGTGGCAACAGGTGAAGATCAGCTCAAGCCGTTCGTCTTTGATCACGGTGTCGTCGAACTCGTCCATCACGTTCATGACGGTCTCCGGTACCGGCAGCAGGTGGATCTTCTCGGTCAGTGTGCGTTCCCGGCGGATCCGGTCGATCGCCCGGTTGCGGGCCGTCGTCACCAGCCACGCACCCGGGTTGGCCGGCAGGCCCGATTCGGGCCAGCGCTCCGCCGCGATCGCGAACGCCTCCTGCGCCGCTTCCTCGGCCTTGTCGAAGTCACCGAGGAACCCGACCAGGGAGGCCAGCACCCGGCCCCACTCGTCCCGGAAGACCTCTTCCAGCTCCCTCAGCGCGCCACCACCGGCCTGACCTCCACAATGCCGCCGTACCGGGTAACCGGGACGCGCGCCGCCAGCTCGAGCGCCTCATCCAGGTTGGCTGCCTCGACCAGGCAGAAGCCGCCGAGCACCTCCTTGGTGTCCGCGAACGGGCCGTCGGTCATCAGCGTCCGGCCACCGGCGACGCGCACGCAGGTCGCCGTCTCGGCGGGCTGCAACTGCGCGGCGGTGACGCAGCGGTCGTCATCGAGCAACGCCGCAAACTCGGCGAGCACCGCCTCACGTTCCGCTTCCGGCAGCGCCTCCGCGTAGCCGGGCTCGGCGTAGAACATCATGGCGTACTGCATTGCAACCTCCGCAGTCAGTGGCTCTCACCTGCATGACGAACGAACAGCAGCGCAGGGGACACTACCGGGACCCACAATTCCGAGACAGCCCTGACGCTAACCCCCGGCCCCCCGGGCGGCGATTCATGACCCTGGCGGCTCGAACATCTCTGACCCGGGCTGTCCCCCGGGCGCGCGTTCGTTCGTCGCCTGGATGTGAGCGACAACCGTTTCCGCCTTCCGCGCGAACTGCACACCCGCAGCAGCGCCGGCGTCCAGGTCAGCCCGCGGTGGTCACCCGGCGGCGGGCTACCTGGACCATCTTCCGCCGGAAGTGACAACCACCCGAATGTTCATAGCGACCCGGAGGAACCCGAAATGTCAACAGCCCAAGCGACAACAAGCACAGCGACGGTCAGACGCTTCAGTGATAGCAACGCCGACGATGCGGATCCACGGCGGTGGCTGATCCTCGCCACCATCTGCACCGCCGCGCTCATGATCGTCCTCGACGTGACCGTGATGAACCTCGCCCTGCCGTCGGCGCAGCACGCGCTGGGGTTCACCAACGCCGACCGGCAGTGGATCGTGACCGCGTACGCGCTGTCGTTCGGGAGCCTGCTGCTGTTCTGCGGGCGGCTGGCCGACCTGATCGGCCGCAAGACGACCTTCCTCACCGGGCTGGCCGGGTTCGCGGCCGCCTCCGCCGTCGGCGGCGCCTCGGACAGCTTCACCATGCTGGTGACGGCGCGCGCCTGCCAGGGGGTCTTCGCCGCGCTCCTGGCGCCGTCCGCCCTGTCGCTGCTGACCACGACGTTCACCGACGTGAAGGAACGGGGCAAGGCATTCGGCGTCTACGGCGCGGTCGCGGCCAGCGGCTCGGGCCTGGGCCTGCTGCTCGGCGGCGCGCTGACCTCCTACCTGTCGTGGCGGTGGTGCCTGTATGTCAACCTGCTCTTCGCGGCAGCCGGGATCATCGGAGGCGCGCTGCTGCTGCGCAGGCAGCCGAAGACGCCGGGCGCCCGGCTGGACATCCCGGGCGTGGCAGCGGTGTCGAGCGGCATGTTCTGCCTGGTCTACGGCTTCTCCAACGCCGCGACGCACGGCTGGCATAGCCCATCGGCGTGGGGCTTCCTCACCGTCGGCGTCGCGCTGCTCGTCGTGTTCGCGGCCTGGCAGACTCGTGCCGCGCACCCGCTGCTGCCGCCCCGGGTCATCCTCGACCGCAACCGCGGCGGCGCTTACCTCACCATGCTGATCACCGGGGCAGGCATATTCGGCATCTTCCTGTTCCTCATCTACTACATGCAGGGGACCCTGGGGTACTCGCCGATCAAGTCGGGCGTCGCCCTGCTCCCGATGGTGGCGGTCATCGGCGTGATGGCCAACGTCGGCAACATCATGCTGATGCCGCGGCTGGGCCCCAAGCCGCTGCTCATCGCCGGCATGCTGTGCAACGCGGCGGGCATGGCCTGGCTGACCAGGATCGGCGTGCATTCCGGCTACGCCTCAGCCCTGCTCCCCACGCTCATCGTGACCGGCATGGGCATGGGCCTCATATTCTCCTTCGCGGCCAACACCGGCACCTTCGGCGTGGCGCCGCGCGACGCGGGGATAGCCTCGGCGAGCGTCAGCACCGGGCAGCAACTTGGCGGCTCGATCGGCACCGCGCTGCTCAACACGATCGCGGCCAGCGCCACCGCCGGCTACCTGGCCAGCCACCTGCACGGGCGGCCAACACCGCAACTGGCCCAGCTCGCGTTGATCCACGGCTACACCACGGTGTTCTGGTGGTGCGCCGGAATCTTCGCCGCCGGCGCCATCATCTGCGGCACGCTGCTGCGCCCGGGCCCGCTGACCAGCCCCGAGGACATCCCCGCCCACAAGCCGTCCCTGCAGGCTGCGGCGGCACGATCGTGACGCGCATCGGGACCTGACCGATATGCAGGGACCCCTTACCGATTACTGGGTGAGGCGCCCGCGCGGACTGCGCGCGTGGGCGCCTCGCTCTGGATGGCGATAGGGTCTTCACATAGACCACCCGGCTCCTTGTGGGCCGGGTTTTCGGCGTCTAATTTAGGTGCGGGCTCAGGCGTCGGCAGCGTCACGAGCATTGATTTGTTGACCGAAGGCAGGCACGACAGGCTGTGGCACGCTGGCAGAAGGGCGAGAGAACCGTTCAGTTCCTAATCAGCCGGGGTCGCTTGGAGAGGGTTGAGGTTGAGGACCTTGCCACATCAGCGGACGCGCTGATCGGGCGGGCTGCGCTTCGGGTTGGGGCCACCGCCGTGGCCGCTCTCAAAGCTGGTGACGTCGATGGCGCCTACGTGGCTGCTTACGACGCTTACCGGATGGCTGCCGAGTCGTTGCTGGTGCGGCAAGGGCTGCGGGCCACCGGAGGTGACGGGTCGCACATGGCCGTCGAGGATGCCGTGTCCGCCCAGTTTGGCGCGGATATCCCGGCCTTCGCCAAGGCGACATTTGAGCGGCTCCGGCGTACTCGTCACACAGCGCAGTACTTCGACCCCGCGGCCGCGCCCATTACCAAACCGGACGCTTCATGGGCAATCGAGAAGGCGACCGCAGCGCTTTCGAATGTGAAGGCGCTGCTGGCGGCATCACCACCGGAGCGATTCAACTAGCCGCGTTAGAGGCGAGCCTAAGGAGCGGCCGGCTGGTGACAGTGTCGTGAAACGCTCCTGATCCTGTATCCAGCCAGTCGGCGTCGCGGATCGTCGCCTGGACGGGCCTGCCAAGACGCTCCTCAGCGTCGCTGAGTACGGCATAGAGCTGGTCGCGGTCCGGTTCGCCCAGGATCAGCACGTCGATGTCCCCGACGGGCCGCTGGCCAGTCTGCCCTTCGTGCCGGGCGGCCCACGATCCGTAGATGTAGGCGGCAGCGATCCCGTTGACCGGCAGCAAAGCTTCAGCTAGTACGGCAGGGACGCCGAAGGCCCTCGTCAGGATCTCCGCGAGCCCGGCGTAGTAGGGACTGGCGGTGTTCGCACGGACAAGCCGCGTGTTACCCAGCTTCCGGGTTACGACCAGGCCAGCCTGTTCCGCCCGTTCGGTCTCCCGGTGAACCGAAGCATGAGGGGCGCCTGTCCGCGCTGCAATCTCAGTGAGGCTAAGTTCAAGGTCGGGATCTCCGAGCAGCAGCGCAAGGATCTCCCCCTGCTGCTGGGAGCGCAAGATCGGCAAGAGGGCAGGCGTCGGCTGTCTATCCACAATTAGAAGAATACTCTTCAATTTGCGGATACTAAAGATCACCTGCTAGTGCGAATATGGTGCGCGTGGCGAGAGTGAGGAACCTCGCACTTCTTCTGCCCATGTGCACTTGCGCGTAGAGCCGCTTCACCACGATGAGGCGGACCCTGCTTCCGATGCCCTTGTGACAACCTCCTGGGCAGCGGCCGCGGGCGGCGATCACTGGCCGATCCGGCCAGCCGGGTCATCGATTCCGCCGCCGCGCACCGCAACGGTTCACTACAGTCGCGCAGGAAACGAGACGGTTGCCAGGATCCTGGGAGGATCAGAGCGATGGTGACGGCGGCGCGTGACCAGCTGGCCAGGACGCTGCGCGGCGACGCAGAGACCGCGTTCAGCGTCGAACTTACGACAAGGACAGACGACCTGAGCCTGACGGTGGAGGGCTTCGGGCCCGTGAGGCTCCCGGTGACTCCTGCGAAGGCCCGCAAGCTCGCCAGCCTCGGCCAGCCGGCCCGGTTCGGCCTTGGCGAGCAAACGCTGACCGACCTGGACGTCCGCGCCACCTGGGAGATCCCCAAGGACCTCGTCCGTGCCGAGTGGATCGGCGCCGCGCTGCAGGCCATCCTCGCGACGGTCAAATATGAGCTAGGGCTGCCGAACGCTGCAGAACTGACTGCCGACCTTCACTCTCTGCTGGTCTATGAGCCGAATCAGTTCTTCCGCGTCCACCAGGACTCCGAAAAAGACAACTCGATGATTGGGACTCTCGTGGTGACGCTGCCGTCCAGCTACACGGGGGGCGAGCTGATGGTGGGGCTCAACGAGGAGTGGAAGGCCTACCGGGGATCGAAGACAGCGCTGTCGCTCGTTGCCTTCTACGCCGACTGCCGGCACGAAGTTCTCAGGGTGATGTCGGGCTACCGGATCACGCTCACCTACAACCTGCTGCTGCAGGGAGATACCAGCCGCCCGGCGGGCGAGGAGGGCGCCGCCGCCGAGCTCGCGGATCTCCTGCGTGAGCACTTCCGCACGCCGGTGCCCCGCTATTACGGCGGACCCGCAGCCGGCCCGCCGAACCGGCTCGTCTATCTCCTCGACCACGAGTACACCTCCCGTGGCCTTGGCTGGCGGCGGCTGAAGGGCGCGGACGCGAGCCGGGCGGCCTTACTGCGGAGCGCTGCGGGCAATGCAGGCTGTGAGGCCCTTCTCGCGCTTGCCGACATCAAGATGACGCACAGCGCGTTCCCGGCCGATGAAGGCTATGGATATCGGGACTGGTATGGCGATTACGGCGAAGACGATAACGGGTACCGCGGTGACGAGAGCGGCAACGAAGGCGAGTACGAGGTTCAGGAACTGATCGACTCTGAGGTCACCCTCACTCACTGGACCGGGCCGGACGGCGCCCGCCTGGAAGAGACCGCGCTTTACGTGGACGGCAATGAGGTGTGCGCGTCCACCCCGACAGGCGACCTCAAGCCGTATTCCTCGGAGTACGAGGGCTACATGGGCAACTGGGGCAATACGCTCGATCGCTGGTACCACCGGGCAGCAGTAATCGTGTGGCCCGCTGACCAGGCCTTCGCGAACCGCGCCGAAACCTCCCCGGCCTGGGCTCTCGATGAGCTTGCTGCGATGGCGTCAGCAGGCGACGTGTCAGGCGCGAAGACCGCCGCCGTGACGCTCGCGTCGTTCTGGGATGGGGCCGTGCGCGCCCGGACCGGAGATGGGAGGGGCGGAGTCGCCGGGCTCTTGGGCAAGGCGCTGCGAGTGGCGGACGACCTTGCGGACGCAGAAACCGCGGCGATGCTGCTGCACCCGTTCTGCGTTGAGGACCTGACCGCTACCCATGTCGGCTCGTTCGGGAAGATCGCCGGCCACTATGGCCAGCGGTGGACCACGAGCCTGCTGCAGACCTGGTTCGGTGGCGGTCAGCCAGCATGGGCTTACGGCGCCGGGCCGGACCGGCCGCAATGGGTGACGGATCAGTTGCCTGGCCTGTGCGCGGGACTGCACGCCACGGGCAGCGCTGGCACCGTAGCCGCGCAGAGGCTGCTTGACCTGGCGTGGGCGTGGACCGGCAACGAGATCGGAACAGCGCTCGCCTCACCGTCGCCCAGCTACCGCGCCACGCAACTCACCGAACTGGGCAAACCGCTCGCCGCCGTGCTGACGGCCGCCGCCGCGATTGAGGCGGCCAGCACCCGAGTTACGGTCTGCGGGTATGCACGGAAACAGGAGGACGCGGTGACCGCGCTGGAGATGTCCGCGCTGCGCGCCGCAGCGTTGCCCAGGGACGGCATGCGCGGCGAAGCTGGCTTCGGCGACCTGGCCGCCGACTGTGCAGCAAGGCTCCGCGCCAGGCTCGCGCGCCCGCAGCGCGCGTCCGGTGACTGGTCGATCGAACTGCCCGCGGGCGGCTGCGCATGCGAGCTGTGCGAGACCCTCCGGGCGTTCCTGTCAGACCAGACCCGGCGCACATTCGAGTGGCCGCTCGCCCAGCAGCGAAGGCAGCACATCCACTCCCGGATCGACGCCGCTGAACTGTCCGTCAGCCATGTGACCAGGCGTCAGGGCCGCCCCTACACTCTCGTCCTGACAAAGACCGACGCGCTCTTCGCCCAGGAACGGAAGGCGCGGATCAGGGATCAATCAGATCTGGAGTGGCTTGCGGCGAAGCGGACTCCTGGCACCCGATCGGAAGGGTCTGATCGGTGACCGAACACACCTGGCGACGCAGCGCGTGGCAGCTGATTACTGGGTCAGGCACCCGGCACCACATCGGCGGAACGCTGGTTGTTGTACGTTGATGTACAGTGACGTACAATCTAAGCATGACCTCCATGAACGCTTCCGAGGCGAGGGCGGCGCTGCCCGAGTTGCTCAACCGCGTCGAGGACGGTGAGGAAGTCACGATCACCCGGCACGGCCGACCCGTGGCGGTACTCGTCCGCCCCGACGCGTTGCGCGCCCGCCGTGCGGAGGCAGTATTGGAAGAGGCCGCGCGGATCCACGAACTGCTCGCCGAGGCCGCCGCTGCTCCCCTGCCTGAAGGCACCGGCCTGACCGAGCAGCGTGCCGAGGAGCTGATCGCTGAAATCCGGGCGAGCCGCGACGCCCGATAATGGACTGCTTCGATGCGGACGCGCTCATCTACGCCGCCATCTCTGGGCACCCGCTCGGTCAACGGGTGGCTGCCTTGTTCAGGAGGACTGGCCCCGGCACGGTGGCGGGAGCTGGGTCGGTCCTCCTACTCCCCGAGGTACTGAGCAAGCCGTTGCGCGACGGCACACCCGAGGAGGTTCGTACCCTGGCCGGTCTGCTAGCCCGGCTAGACCTGCGCCCAGTCGACCGGGCCACCGCCGAACTCGCGACCGCCCTTTCCAGCCGCTACCGGCTCCGGGCAGCCGACGCGACCCACCTGGCCACCGCCGTGAGCCTCGGCGCCGATCGGTTCATTACCAACAACCAGCGCGACTTTCCCGCAGGAATCACAGAGATACACATCACTTACCCCGCGGACCTTCCCGATCCGATCGGCTAAGCATCCCCCCGAGGTGCTGGCCGAGCGATGTGGAGAGACGCTGAGCCTCGAGACGTTCCCTACAAGGATCACGGCGCCAAAGTCGTCACTCTTGTCTCTGTATTAACAAAATTACGTCAGGGCCCACCATTATCAGTAGGTTGATAATTTCACTGATTCACCAGAGCCGCTTCCCGCACGTCAGCTTGTTTAATATCACAAGCCACTTGGGCCACTTAGCTCCCGGCCGTCCTGATCGTCCGCCGCGGATGGCGATCGTGGCGCCGCAACAGGACTCTTACCATCCTGGCCAGGAACAACGGCTCTCGAACTGTATGTGCTCAGACGGACACGGAGGTATTGTCTTGGGGAAGAACCGGGGAAAGTGATCACTCGCGCCTCCTATCCAAGGCGGCCTGGAGAATCGACCGTTGCCTCGAAGCATTTGACGGATTAACGAGGAGACGCAGTGAGCCAGACCCGTTCTGCTGACGCCGCCCCTGCTAGGGCCTCGGCCGTTCAGCGCGCCTCCGGCCGGGCGTCGGCTCCGCGGAGCCCGTGGATGGCCTGGTTTATCGCCCTCGCCGCCCTTCCGGTGGCGCTGGCGCTGGCCCTCATCGGGCTGCGTGTCACCAATGCGGCGCGCACCGCCGAAGCTTACGGCCAGGTCGCGCGGCTCGCGGCGGTGAGCCAGCAGGTCACCGGTTTGGCACAGGCAATGGCGGACGAGCGGTCCAGCGCGGCCGCGTTCATCGCCAGCGGGCGGCCGGCCGCAGGCGCCCCGGCCCTGCAGCGGCAGTATGCGATCACTGATGGCCGGGCGGCCAGCGTTCGCCAGCTGGTTTCCCAGCTTGACCACCGGTACCCGGCTCAGACCCGGGCAGAGGCAGCACAGGTCCTGACTAGCATCGGCAAGCTGCCTGGTCTGCGCAGACAGACGGCGCATAGCCAGGCTTCGGCCCAGACCGTGATAACCGGCTACTCCGCGGCGACTGCTGGCCTGTTCCCGGTCAACAGCGGCATCGCTGACAACAGCGGCAACCCCACACTCATCAGCAGCGTAGGCGCGCTCGGCTCGCTGTCCAGGATGATCGACCATGCCTCGCAACAGCAAGCCATCCTCGGCGCCGCGCTCTCTGAGGGCCGCATCGGGGCGGGAGCGCGCACCGCGCTGACCACCGCGCGGGCCCAGCAAGCCGGTGACCTCGTCTCGTTCCGCAACTCGGCGACCGCACCGGAGAGCTGGGCCCTGACTGAGACATTGGCGCGCCCACCGGCCCGGCAGGCGCAGGCGGTAGAGCAGCGGGCCATCGCGGCTGGCAACGGCGCGCTGGCCCTCGGTCCCCAGGCCAGCCAGCAGTGGTCGTCCGGGATGTCCTACACGGTCGGCTGGATGGGTCAAGCCGAGCAGCAGCTGGCGGGATGGATCCCAGCCGACGCCCGAGCCTTGCAACGGAGCGAGATGCGGTCCGCGTTCTTCGTCGGCGGCGTAGCGCTTGGCGCCTTGGCACTTGTCCTGCTAGGCACCATTCCTGGCGCCAGGTCCATGGCGCGCCGGCGGAGACGGCCTGAAGCACCCGCCCGGGAAGGCGCCGGGGCGCCACTGCCCATCGGCGCAAGCGCCGCATCCGCCGACCACGAGGCCGCGCGCCCAGCCGAGCCGCTCGCCTTGGTGGACGTGCTTGAAGCCGCAGCGTCCGAGGTAGAGGAACACGGCAGGGTCATTCTGGACGTCCAGCAAGGTGTGTATCTCAGCGGGAGCGCTGCGACCGACACCGAGCACCTGCTCGCCGAACTGCTGGAGAACGCCGTTACGTTCTCCCCCGAGACGGCCCAGGTCATCGTGTCCGGGCACGCGGTATATGGCGGCGGCGCCCTCGTCACCATCACCGACTGCGGAACGGGCATGTCCGAGGAGGAGCTGACGCTGCTCAACTGGCAACTGGCCAACCCCTCCCTCGCGGACATGACGGTCGCCCGGCACATGGGCTTGTTCACCGTCGCAGACCTGGCGGCACGGCATGGCATCACGGCGACGCTGACCATGCCGCCGGACGGCGGCACCACCGCCGAGGTGTACCTTCCCGACGCGCTGATCTCGCTGGACGCCGAGCCAGACGGCTGGCAGCTACAGGCGGACGAAGCTCCCTTGGCCGGGGCCAGCGAGCAGGCGGCGGCGAGCGAAGAAGCGGGGGTCAGCAGGGAGGTCAGCCCCGAGCTCGCGGGCCTGCTTTTCCCCGCTCGCCGGTTCGCCTCCGGGCCAGAGCCTCTCCTCGGCCCGGAGACCGGCACGCGCGAGGTCGTCCCGGTATTGCTGGGCGCGCCGCTGCCAGCACCGGCCCCAGGAATGACCGAGCCAGAGCCGATCGGTGCGGCGCCGGGCGACGGATCGCCCATCTTCGAGTCCGTCCGATCCGGCTACCTCCACGCCTTCGGCCGGGACCCGCTCCGGTTCAGCGAGCAGCAAGCTGACCAGTCGCCAGCAGGACAGCCTGCCAGGCCGCCGACATCCTGGGGCGACGGCAGCGGTCGTGCCGTGGCCGGTCCCCCGACGGCAGGCCGCCTGGCCTCTTCCGGGTTGCCGCAGCGCCTTCCGCCGTCCGGCCCGGTTCGCGGCGCAGCGGTTGGCCAGAAGACCCGGCCGGCCTCAGCGGCCGAATAGGCGGAGATCACGCGGAGCAACCTGGCTAGCGTCCAGCGCGGCGCCCGCCGGGCGCGACCGCGGCCACGGTTGTGTCAGCGGTCCCGCATGGCCCTTCTCCGGTAGGCGATGCCCCCGGCGCCGACCAGGATCGCCAGCACGCCGAGGCAGAACAGCAGGACGTGCTGGAACCCGGCCGTCCCACCGCCGCCGGTGCCCGGGGCCGCGGTGGGGAACGAGTTAGCCGACGGGCTCGGCGACGGCGACGGACTCGGTGACGGGCTAGGACTGGGCGTGGGGCTGCGCGGCGCCGCGGCATGGGGCGTCGCCGGGCTGGGCGTAGTAGCGCTGGGCGTCGCGGCACTAGGCGTTGTAGTGCTGGGCTTTGTGGTGCTCGGCGTAGCGGCACTGGGCGTAGTGGTGCTCGGCTTGGTGGTGAAGGGCCCGCTGCCGGAGATCGCGGCGCTAGGCCTGCCACTGGCGGGGACAGTCGGTGACGCCGGGCTGGCTCCGCCCGGTGAGAACGTGGGCGGTGTCGTCGGTGGCGAGGCGCTCGAGCAGGCCGACACCCACGCGGAAGCGAGTATCGCCATGGCGGCACAGCCGAGGACAGTCCGAAGAAAGCGCCGCCGGCCGTAAAAGTAAGCCCAGCGGGCACTACAGGCACTTAATGGCTTCTTCATCACTGTGATTTCAAGGCTACGCGGGTAGAACTCCCTGAGGAAGGCAAGGAGACGGCGTTGAGGCACGCGGACTGGCGGCGCATAGCCGGATTCCGTGTGGTCATGTCCTGGCCGGAGGGCAAGTTCGCTCCTGCGCCCCGTAGGCCCCCTACCCCCCCGCCCCGTAGGCCCTCCGCTCCCCCGCCCCCTAAGCCCTCCACTCCCCGGCCCCGTAGGCCCCCTCGGCCAGGAGGCCTGCGCGCCCGCGTTGCCGGGGTGGCTGGCGCCCTGCTCATCGCGGGCGGGGCCGCCGCTGTCGGCGCCGCGATCGCTGCCCAACAGCATGCGCCGCAGCCTTCCCAATCGGCGGCGGGCGCCACCGGGCCTGCAGGTAATGCGTGGTGGCTGTCGCTGCGGCGCTCAACACCGGTCTCCATTGAGATCCCGGCCATCGGCGTGCGTTCGGTGCTGCTGAGCCTTGGCGTCAAGCGCGACGGCACCATGCAGGTGCCACCGCTGCACCGAAAGCCCAGCGCAGCGGGCTGGTACAAGTACTCGGTAACCCCCGGCCAGATCGGCACCTCGGTGATCGAAGGTCACGTCGACAGCACTCAGGGGCCTGCCGTCTTCTTCCGCCTGGGCGCCCTACGCCCCGGAGACCTCGTCAACGTGCGACTCGCCGACGGGATCACCGCCGTTTTCCGCGTCACCGGTGTACGTCAGTACCAGAAATCCAACTTCCCGGCGAAAACCCTTTACCGCGCGACCCGCTTCGCGGGCTTGCGCCTCATAACGTGCGGCGGCGCCTTCAATGACGCCACCAGCCAGTACCTCAGCTCCATCGTCGTTTTCGCGTTTCTCGTCGCATCACACAAGGCGTGAGGAGCGTTCCGCAGGCGATGGTGTGGTGATACGCAAGGCGCCGACTGGGTAGCCGGCCTCGGAGCTTCGGTGGCGTGCGGCCCGGGCGGGCGAGGCGGGCGCGGGCGCACCCGCAGGTCGCGGCGCGTTGCTGACCAGGCGGTAGGCTGTCCGCATTCTGTTAAGGAGGGGTATGAGCGAGCTTCGCAGCGTGCATGTGCTGCCATCCGAGGTGCACAAACGGCTCTCCGAGCACCTGCTGGTCAACGGGTACCGGCTGGTTCTCGACGCAGAGCGCAGTCACGGCAGTTGGCTGGTTGATGCCCGCGATGGCCGGGAGTACCTCGACCTTTACACCCACTTCGCGTCGGCGCCGCTCGGCGCCAACCCGCCGGGCATCGTGGACGATCCCGCGTTCATGGCGGTGCTCGCCGGGGTGGCGGCCGGCAAGCCGGCCAACCCGGACATGTACACGACGCACCTCGCGGAGTTCGTCGAAACCTTCGCCCGGGTGCTCGGTGATCCGGCGCTGCCGCACCTGTTCTTCGTGGAGGGAGGGGCTCTCGCGGTCGAGAACGCGCTCAAGACGGCGTTCGACTGGAAGAGCCGCCGCAACGAGGCGGCGGGCCGTTCCCGGCATCTCGGCGCCAAGGTGATGCACCTGAGGCGCGCTTTCCATGGCCGGTCTGGTTACACAATGTCGCTGACCAACACCGACCCGACCAAGACCGACAGGTACCCGGCCTTCGACTGGCCGCGCATCGACGTGCCT
The DNA here is from genome assembly GCA_963734725.1 of uncultured Actinomycetes bacterium. Classification (GTDB taxonomy): domain Bacteria; phylum Actinomycetota; class Actinomycetes; order Streptosporangiales; family Streptosporangiaceae; genus DASXKD01. The sequence continues at coordinate 61,091 of CAVTIX010000002.1, read as the reverse complement.
GCCGTCACCTTCCCGGTCGAGGCGCACCGTGCCGACATCGAGGCCGCCGAGGCCCGTGCCCTGGCCCAGGCGCGGGCAGCGTTCGAGGAGAACCCGCACGACATCGCGTGCTTCATCGCCGAGCCGATCCAGGCCGAGGGCGGCGACAACCATATGCGCCCCGAGTTCCTGCAGGCGATGCAGGCGCTATGCCGCGAATACGATGCGCTGTTCGTGCTCGACGAGGTGCAGACCGGTGTCGGGATCACCGGCACGGCGTGGGCTTACCAGCAGCTTGGCCTCGAGCCCGACATCGTGGCGTTCGGGAAGAAGGTGCAGCTCGGCGGGATCATGGCGGGCCGGCGCGTCAACGAGGTCCCGGACAACGTGTTCGAGGTATCCAGCCGGATCAACTCCACCTGGGGCGGCGGGCTGACCGACATGGTGCGCTCGCGCCGGATCCTGGAGATCATCGAGGCCGACGGCCTGTTCGACCATGCGGCGAAGGCGGGCAGCCATCTTCTCAACGAGCTGCAGGGCGTCGGTGACCGGCACTCCGGGATCGTCAGCAACGTCCGGGGCCGCGGCCTGCTGTGCGCGATCGATCTGCCAGATCCCGGCCTGCGCGATCGTGCCATCGCCATGCTGCGCGAGACGCAAGTCCTGGTGCTGCCTTGCGGCGAGCGCACCATGCGGTTCCGCCCCGCCCTGAACGTCTCGACGGACGAGCTGAAGGTTGGCGTGCGCGCCCTCGACGACGTGCTCGGCCGGCTGGCCGCCGCTGCCCCCGGCAGCTGACCGTCCGCGACATGACCCGCCCGCAACCGATGACCCGCCGCAACCGATGACCCGCCCGCAGCGGATGAGCCGGCCGCAACAGATGGCCCGCCGCTGCCCGCAACCGACGACATTGACGAACTGAGGTCGTGATGAGCCGCAACATCACCTCGATCATTGCCGGAGCTCCGGTGGCGGGCGCAACCGGCGCCCGGATCGCATCCACCAACCCCGCTCGCACGAGCGAGGTTGTGGCCGACGTATCGCTAGGGGACGCGAGCGCGTTCGTCGCCGCCGCGCGAGCGGCCCGGCGGGCACAACCGGCCTGGGCGGATGTGCCTGCGCCGGTGCGCGGCCGGTCGATCGCCCACATCGGCCGCGTGGTCGAGGCGAACGCCGAGTCGCTCGCCAGGCTGGTGACCCGGGAGATCGGCAAACCGTACCCCGAGGCGCTCGGCGAGGTGCGCGAGATCGTCGACACCTGCGACTTCTTCCTGGGCGAGGGGCGCAGGCTCTACGGCCAGACGGTGCCGAGCGAGATGCCGGACAAGCAACTGTTCACGTTCCGTAACCCGGTTGGCGTGGTGAGCGTCATCACCGCCGGGAACTTCCCGGTCGCGGTGCCGTCGTGGTATCTCATCCCGGCCCTGCTCTGCGGCAACACCGTGGTGTGGAAGCCGGCCGACTACTCCCCGGCGTGCGGCGCGGCGCTGTTCGACCTGCTTGTGCACGGCGGCGGGCTGCCCGACGGCGTGCTGAACCTCGTGCTCGCGGACGGCGAGACGACCTTCGCCGGGCTGGAGCGGGCGCTGGACGAGGGGCTGGTCGACAAGGTCGGCTTTACCGGGTCCAGCGCGGTCGGGTCCCGGATCGGCGAGCTCACCGGCCGGCACCTTCAGTCGGCCTGCCTGGAGCTGGGCGGGAAGAACCCGATGGTCGTGACGCCCAGCGCGGACCTCGACCTCGCGGTGGAGGCGGCGCTGTTCTCCGGCTTCGGCACCGCCGGGCAGCGATGCACGTCCCTGGGAACCGTGATTGTGCACGAGAGCGTCCACGACGATTTCATCGCGCGTTTCGACAAGGCGACCCGGCAGGCCACCGTCGGCGACCCGTTCAGCGATGTCGTGTACGGCCCGATGCTGGATGAGAAGTTCGCCCAGCGGTTCGCGGACTACATCGGCTGGATCCAGCCCTACCACAGCGTCCTGGGATCGACTGCGACCGGCCAGATCACGGCTGCCAACCCGCGAGAGGGCTTCACGGGCGATCCGGACGCCGGGATCTTCTACCACCCGGTGATCGTCGACGGTGTGCGCGAGGACGATGCGATCTTCCTCAACGAGACGTTCGGCCCGATCGTCGGCGTCACGACCTACCGCGACCTGGGCGAGGCGATCCGGCTGGCCAACCTCCCCGGCTATGGGCTGTCATCGTCGATCTACACGAACGAGCCTGCCGAGGTCTTCGCGTTCCGCCGGGGCATCTCGGCTGGGATGGTGAGCATCAACAACTCAACCTCTGGCGCGGAAGCGCACCTGCCGTTCGGCGGCAACGCCAAGTCCGGCAACGGGTCGCGCCAGTCGGGCGTGTGGGTGCTCGACCAGTTCACCCGGTGGCAGTCGATGAACTGGGACTACTCAGGGCGGTTGCAGAAGGCGCAGATGGATGTCACCGAGCTAACCCCCGACGAGTCGTTCCGGCTCGCCGATTGACCCCCGCGCCGGGAGGGGGAATGGGCGGGCCATCGCCTGAGGAGGCGCTCGATCAGCACTTCCTGGTGAAGACCACGGCGCTGGAAGCCGCTGCCCCCCGGGCGCGCCCGGCTGACCCGGCAGAGCCGGTGCGGCCGGGCAGCCGGCTCACCGGCGGCCTGGCGCTGGAGCTGTTCGACGCGCAGCTCGGCAACCGCCATCTCGACCTTGCCGCCCGCTACCTGCGGGCGGCTGGCCAGGGCTTTTACACGATCGGGTCGTCGGGGCACGAGGCCAACGCGGCGGTGGCGGCCGCCCTGCGCCCGACGGACCCGGCCCTGCTGCATTACCGCTCCGGCGCGTTCTACCTCGCGCGCGCCGCCCAGGTGGGTGGCACCGACCCGCTGCGCGACGTCCTGCTCGGCCTGGTAACGGCGGCCGACGAGCCGATCGCCGGCGGCAGGCACAAAGTCTTCGGCCACGCTGGCCTCGCGGTGATCCCGCAGACGTCGACCATCGCCTCCCACCTGCCGCGCGCGGTCGGTGTCGCCTTTGCCATCGACCGCGCCCGCAAGCTCGGCGTGACGTCGCAGTGGCCGGGCGATGCGATCGCGGTGACCAGTTTCGGCGACGCCTCGGCCAACCACTCGACCGCGACCGGCGCCATCAACACCGCCTGCCAGGTCGCCTACCAGGGACTGCCGATGCCGGTGCTGTTCGTCTGCGAAGACAACGGCCTGGGCATCAGCGTCCGGACGCCGGCCGGCTGGATCGCGGCGACATACTCCGGCCGGCCGCCGATGCGGTACTTCTTCGCTGATGGCGCCGACCTCGCCGCCTGTTATGACGCTGCCCTCGCCGCAGCGGCCTACGTTCGCGCCAAGCGCGCGCCCGCGTTCCTGCATGTGAGCGTCGTGCGATTCATGGCGCACGCCGGTTCCGACGCCGAGGTGAGCTACCGCAGCTCCGGTGAGATCACCGCGGAGCACGACCGCGACCCGCTGCTCGGCGCCGCACGACTGCTCGTCGGCGCGGGGCTGCTCACCCCCGCCGAGGTCGTGGATCGTTATGAGGCGATGCGCGCGCGGGTCCGCGCCCTCGCCGACGGCGCCGTCACGCACAGGCGCCTGGCCAGCGGCGCGGAGATCGCCGCGCCGCTCGCGCCGCGCCATCCTGATCATGTGGCACGGCGCGCGGCGCAAGCCGGCGATGACCAGGCGCGCGCGCGAGCCTTCGGCGACCGGCCGCCCGAGGCTGCGGGACAGCTCACGCTCGCAGACAGCATCAACCGCGCTCTCGCCGACGCGCTGGCGTCGTACCCGCACCTGCTGGTGTTCGGCGAGGACGTGGGGCGCAAAGGCGGGGTCTACGGAGTCACCCGCGGCCTGACCCGCCGGTTCGGCGCCGGTCGGGTGTTCGACACGCTGCTCGATGAGCAGTCGATCCTCGGGCTCGGGCTCGGCGCCGGAGTCACCGGACTGCTTCCGGTGCCGGAGATCCAGTACCTCGCCTACCTGCACAACGCCGAGGACCAGCTCCGCGGCGAGGCGGCCAGCCTGCAGTTCTTCTCCATCGGGCAGTTCCGCAACCCCATGGTGGTGCGGGTGGCGGGCCTGGCCTACCAGAAGGGCTTCGGTGGGCACTTTCACAACGACAACGCGGTCGCCGTGCTGCGCGACATCCCTGGCCTCGTCGTCGCCGTGCCGGCCCGCGGTGACGACGCGGCGGCGATGCTGCGGACCTGCCTGGCTGCCGCCGACGTTGACGGCTCGGTCTGCGTCTTCCTGGAGCCGATCGCCCTGTACCACACGCGCGACCTGTATGAGCCCGGCGATGGGGGCTGGCTGTGTCCGTATCCCGCCCCCGAACGATGGGCCGACGCGCACGTGCCGATCGGCCGCGGCCGCACCTACGGCGATGGCTCGGACCTCACGCTGGTGACCTTCGGCAACGGGGTGCCGATGTCGCTGCGGGTGGCCAGGCGGCTGGCCGAGACCGGGATCGGCGCGCGGGTCCTGGACCTGCGGTGGCTGGCCCCGCTGCCCGTCGGCGACCTGCTGCGGGAGGCTGACGCGACCGGACGGGTCCTCGTCGTCGACGAGACCCGCCGCTCCGGCGGCGTCTCGGAAGCCGTGATCACCGCGCTGGCCGACGCTGGCTACGGCGGCCGGGCCGCGCGGGTCACCGCCATGGACAGCTTCATCCCGCTCGGCGACGCCGCTGCCCACGTGCTGGTATCCGAGGCCGGCATCGAGAAGGCAGCGTCGGACCTGCTGTCGTGACGTCACCGGAGCTATGGCTTGATCCGGTCAGCGAGCTAATTGGGGTTTCCGCTGAGGGCGGCCTTGAAGCCGGAGGCGGGGCAATAGAAGGTGGCGGAGGAGACGTACTTGTAACTGCCGACCATGGCGCCGGTCACTGAGATGGCAGTCCACGCCTGGCCCTCCCCCACCGCATTGGTGGCGCGTAGCCGGAGCTTCACCGTTGCCGGGTCGGGGATCGAACTGCCACGCGGCCCGCAGGGACCGAAGTTGGCTACGGTTCGCCCCCGGTACACCCCACCGGTAGGGGTCAGCGTCACCGTGAACGAGTACTTGCCGTCCTTCACGTGCGCTACCACGTCGCAGACGCCGGTCGCGCACGACGGGATGAAGTCCCAGGTCAGCGTCCCGCTCCGGCCATGGGACGTGTGGCGGATGGTTTTAGAGTAGATGTTCCATAGTCCCTGCAAGCGTGCCTGGGACACGGGCGGGGTGATGGTACTCACCGCGAGAGCGGCGGACTGGGGGGACCGCTTACCGCCCCGCAGCGCCACCACGCGGTACTGGTAGGTGCTAGCCGGGGTCAGGCCTGCCTGCCGGTAGGACGTAGCCGTCCCGGCGACCGTCCCCGCGGCTCTGCCGTCGCTCAGGATCAGGTACTTGTCCGGCAGCGGGCCCGTGGCCGGGCGCGCCCAGCGGAACGAGATCGAGTTGGCGGTGGCGGGGCCAGCCGCCAGCCCGGCCGGGCGCAGCACCGGCGGCTGGGTCCACGGGGCCCAGGCCACCAGGCCACCGGCCAGGGCAGCCACCACGATCACGGCCACGAGCGTGACCAGCGGCCATCGCCGCCGCCTGCGCGGGGGCGCATCGACCGGAGCCTGGGCAACAGCAGGTTCATGATCGGTGACAGGGCTCTGCGCGCTGGCCAGGGGCCCGGGAGCGGCCGGGACGGACGTAGCTGGCGGGCCCTGCCGGGTGGCCTCCGGGTCTGTCATCACGTTCCCCATTCGAGCTGGAGGCACGGCATGCCTCAGCAGCCACGCGGGGTTTGTGGGTTTCAGTTAGCGCCGCGTTTTGGCGCGGTGTCAATGGCTCGCCGCTTCTTTTTCACATTGGCTGCGGTCAACGGCGCCGGCAGCTGCGGTCAACGGCGCGGGCAGCTGCCGCCAACGGCGCAGGCAGCTGCCGTCAACGGTCCGGGGCCTGTCGTTCGGGAAGATCCGGCAGCGGGATCCCTCTCCGCTGGGAGATCCAGTAACTGCGCTCGCGGAGCGGGCGCATTGCGATGATGAACCAATCCTTGCCCGCCGTTCCTGCCGCCAGCTGCCATGTGCCGTCTGAGTCCCCGTCCGGCTGGATCGGCCAGGCGGCCAGGCGCAAGGGCCACCTGTCAACTACTCCTTCGTCCCTGTCGTCGCCGGATATGACGCAGCCTTCCGCGACATTGGGCGGACGCTCGCCGTCTCGGTGTGACTCCCAGTTCTCCGCCCATTGACCCAGCGTGAACGTGGCCGTCAGGAAGTAGATCCGTTCCGTCGTGGGAAGGAGCAGGACCTCGGTGCCGGCGTGCATGGCGGGGTCGTGCAGGCCGGTGACCTTCAGATGGGTGGTCCTGTCGCCCATCAGGTTCCTCACCTTGACCCGCGCCTGGACCTGGAGCGATCTGGCGGCGTCCTGGCTGAGGTTCCATCGCGCGCCGGGCTCGATCTGAGCGCCGGGCAGGTCCGCGAGACCAGCGGTGAGGATCGACACCCCCTCGACGTACACGTCGACCCGCGGCGCGTCCTGGTCCAGCCGGCTGCGCGCGCTGTCAATGGCAAGCGCCGCGGAAGCGTCCAGCGCCTTCTGGCTGAGGCTTGTCGTACGGTGCGTTTCCCAGGCCTGCCATGCCACGATGCCGGAACCGACCGCGGCGACAACGAACGCCGCGATGGTCCAGGTATTGGGTGATCTTGCTGCCTGGGCATGCCTGGCAGCACTGAGGGCGTACACGTGCAGCCATGGCCACAGCGGTTGCATCGCCTCACCTGACAGCATCAGCAGGCCGCCCACCGGGCTGCGATCAGAATCGTCATGAGACCCGGCCGATAATTGGCCCGCTGGTCGCACACCGGCTAACCCCCATACCTGGCCGCTGCATCATCGTCAAAGCCTACGCAGCCCCGCCTGCATCCTTGGATGGGCCGGCCAGTAAGGCATAGCACCCCGAGTGGGCCGCGAGGTAATGTCAAAACTGCGTACTCACAATGGCCAGCTGACCATGGGCCCCCGCGGGCTGTGGGCTGTGGTGTGCCACTCACCGGCGGAGGGGGCCGTGGCCACGAGTCTTAACCTGAGAGCTGGCGCGGAGTACGAAATCACGCTGCAGGGTGCGCAGCGCTGGGTGCGAAAAGCGCGAATCCTGTCCGTCCGGCCCGATCAGCTGGTGCTCCAGCTGGATGACGGCCGCCAGCTAACCGTCCCGCCCAGAGCCATCCTCTCGGCCCGCCCTCTCGCGGGCGCAGACCAGCCCCTCCGCGGCAGCGAGCGCGCTCCAGCCCGAACGGACACCCACGCCCCTGTGGCGCCGACGGTGACCCCGGGTCCCCGCGCGAACCTGACCGCGAGCCCCCCGGGCAACGTCACCGGCAGCCCTCCGGTGAATGCCGAGTCATTTTATTCCACGTATATCAATGAGAAGGGCAGCGATGTTTCCGCCGCGCTGCTCCTCGATCTTCGCACGAGACTCTTGATGGAAAAGGCCGGCAGAGGGCCGTCGGGCCAGCTCAGAAGCTCCATCGCGGAAGCCCTCGACGTGGTGGCCGAACAACTGCTGGAAAACGACTACGAGCGCCATGAATCCGTCTACGAACAGGCTCGTCAGAATATCGCCGCGGCGACCTCGGCGCTGGATTCGGTGATCAGCTCGGGGCAGAGCCCGCCATCGTATTTCCGCACCCTGCTGCGCCAGCTCACGTACGTGGCGGACACCGAGCACTCCCGGCACGTCCGCAGCGCCGTCTCGTCTCCTGACTTTGTCGGCGCCACTTCCAAAGAGCGCTTCTACATAGGAGATGACCAGACTTTCCTCCTGACCATGATGGTTGAGCTCCCCGCCGGGGATGCCCCGGTGGAGGCCGTCCAGCTGCTGCTCAAGAACGCGCCCGGCCTGCGCGCGTACGGGCAGACGGGGTTTCTGCAGACGCTGCGGCCGGGTGAGACCCGGGAGCTGGTGCAGCGGCTGAAGGTCTCGGACCTGGCGCTGGGCATGGGCGAGGTCACGATGTCCCTGGGCCTGCGGTTCCGGGGCGCCAACGGCCAGATCGCAGAAAGCCCCGCACGGACCGTGGTGGCCGTGCTCGAGCCAGCCCGCGGATTTGTGAGCGTCACCAACCCCTACACCCGGTATTCCGGCGGCACCCCGGTCGAGGAGCAGAAGATGTTCTTCGGCCGCCAAGAGCTCCTCGACCGCATTTACCACGAGCTCACCAGCGGGCCGCTCGGCCAGTGTTTCGTGCTCTACGGGCAGAAACGATCCGGGAAGTCTTCGGTGCTCCGGCAGCTGGCAAAACGCCTCGGGCCGCCGAACTTCGCCGTCCACCTCAGCCTGGGGACCATCGACACCACCAAGGCGGAGCGCAGCTTCGTTCAGGCCTGCATCGACGCGCTGTACGAGCGGCTCGTGCATGACTTTGACATGACCGACGTACTCGAGCACAACTGGCCGCGGGACTTCCAGGTCGAAGCCTCACCCATTGAAAGCTTCCGCCGCAGCGTGCTCGCCTCCACCCACCTGATCCAGGCGCGGAAGGGCTGGCGCGACGTCCGGCCCATTTTCCTCATCGACGAATTCACCTACGTCTACGAGTACATACGCGAGGGGCTGCTCACGCCCGCGTTCATGCGGCAATGGAAATCGCTGCTTGAGAGCAGGACATTCGATGCCGTGCTGATCGGCCAGGACACGATGCCCCGCTTCAAGGAGGCCTATCCTAACGAGTTCGGCGTCACTCACGACGAGCGGATCAGCTACCTCAGCGCGGAGGAAGCCCGCGCGCTCGCCGAGGAGCCGATCAGGATCTCCGGGGAGTCAAGGTACAAAGGCGCATCCCTGGACCGGCTGATCAGCCTGACCGCCGGGAGCCCCTTTTACCTGCAGATCTTCTGCGACCGCCTGGTCCAGCACCTCAACAGGAACCGGCTGGCGTTCATCACCGAATCAGTGGTCGGCGATGTCCTGGTCACCCTGACGACGGGGCCTTCGGCGCTGACCATGGATAAGTTCGACCCGCTCATCACCGCTGGCGGGGAGTCGGTTGCCCTGGTGCCGAGGGAGAAGTACCTGGAGCTGCTGACCCGCGTCGCGCTGACGCGGTCGGTCACGTCACGAGAAGTCGGGCAGGAGGATGCGGCGCTGGTGCGCGACCTCCTTGCCCGCGAGGTGCTCGAGCAGGATGCAAGCGGGCAGCTGCGCATTCGTGTCCAGCTGTTCGCTGAGTGGCTGAGAGCCAATAATGTCGGGAATGTGCCATGACCACTCCTAATCCCTTTGTCAGGTACGGGACCATAGCGTCGGATGAGCGGTTTGTCGGCCGCGAACAAGAACGCGCATCGCTCCGGCGGCGCCTTTACGAGGCCTGTAGCAGCGCTGCGCTCATCGGCTTGACGCGCATGGGGAAGTCGTCGCTGGCCAACGAGATCCTCAAAGAAGCGCCTGAGGGGACCCGGACCGGCTGGGTCAGCCTCGCTGGGGTTCGCTCCGGCGCCGAAGCGCTGCAGGACATCCTGGCGATCTGCCCGCCGGACACGGTGTTGAACACGACGTTCACCACCGGAGGCAGCGAAAACGGCGCCCAGGAGGTCGCGATTCACGACCTGTACCGGAGGATCCGTGACGCGCTCTTGCGGCTGGGCAGATCGGGGGGCCAGCTGGTAGTCGTCCTGGACGAATTCGACAAGATCAAGTATTTCCCCGATGCCCGTCAGTTCCTCAACCTGCTGCGGGAACTCGTCTACTATCCGGACCGGATCCCCATGGCGGCCCTGGCGGTAGCCCGTTCCCCGATCGATCGCATCGAGGTGCAGGCTGCGGACGTGTCGACCTTCGCGGGCGTTTGCGATTCGATCTATTTGCGCCCGATGGACTATGAGCAGGTCAGGGCGATGGCTTCCCGCACCGCGGAGCTTGCGGGCGACGCGGCCGAGGTCGCATGGAAATACGCGGCGGGCAATCCCTTCCTGTCCGAGATGGCCTTCAGCCGCATGCTGGAACTGGGAATCACCGATATCGGGCGAGTCATCCAGCCCGACCTGGCGTCCTACTACAAGAAGCTGGAAGACTTCATGCGGCGGGAGGAGCTCTGGGCGCCACTCGTCAAGCTGGCCTCCGGCCTGGAAATCGAGGTGGATATCGAGCAGGGGGCCCTGGTGCGGCGTTATGGCCTTATCGATGACAACGGCGAGGTGTGGTCCTCGGAGTTTTCCGCATACCTGCTGCGCTCACACTGAGTCCCTCGGCCGGCGCCGGGCGCCGTTACGGGGTGATGACGATGGCGGCAGCGCTGGGGCCGGTTCTGATCGGTGACAGGGAGAACACGCACCGAGCCGCCCGACCCCGTGACGGAGTCCAGGCGCAGCCGCCGACAAACCCAGTAGATGTCGTCACCGCTTGGCAGGCTGGAGTCATGACCGGAGAAGGACCGCAAGCGCGCTCGGTGCCGCGCCGGATTCGAGAACGGCAGGAGCTGCAGCTCGCCGCCGCGTTGTGGCGCGCCGACCGGCCGATGGCCGCCGGATGGTGGTCCCTGCTGGGGGTCCGCGGCCTCTTGCCTGCCGGTTTCTCCATCGCCACCGGCGTGCTGGTCGGGGCGATCCAGCACCAGGGCAGCCTCGCGGTCCCCCTGATCATCGTGGGCGTCCTGTTCATCCTGCTGCAAGTCCTCGGCCCGCTGCATACGGCGCTGTCCGCCAACCTCGGCGACCGGACCTCGGCCTGGCTCTATGACGAGCTGACCGGCGCGTGCGTGGCCGTCCCCGGCATCGGTCACCTGGAGGATCCCGGGCTGGCCGCCGACCTTCAGGCGGCCAGGGACTTCGACCGGGGGATGACCGGGCCGCCGCTGTCGGCGTCGATGGACTTCATCGCCGGGGGGCTGGTGGACATGGTCGCCGGCCTTGCCCAGGCGTGCGTGCTCTTCGGCTTCGCCTGGTGGGCGCCGCCGGTGCTGGCCGGCGCGTGGCTCGGGACGCACTGGCTGCTGCGCGAAAGCGGTGTCTGGAAGGACCGCAACACCGAGGAGGTGCGGCAGGCACAGCGGGATGCCGACTACGCCTACCGGCTGGCCGTGGACCCGCCCGCAGCCAAGGAGCTGCGGATCTTCGGCCTGCCGGACTGGGTGCTCGAGCGGTTCCTGGTCAGCCGGCGGCGGCTGCACCGGCTCCAGTACGAGGCGACGCGGATGCGGGAGCGCTCGGTGCTCGCCAGCCTCGCGCTGGTGCTGGCTGCCAACCTGCTGGTGCTGTGGGCGCTCGCCTCCGCCGCGCTCGATCACCGTCTTGCCCTCGGCGCCCTTGTCGCGTACGCCTCCGCGGCGATCGGCACGTCCATGATCGCGTTCGGCGGGCTCAACTGGGCGCTGGACAGCGCCGCGGCGCCGGTGGCGGCCGTGGCCAGGCTCAAGGCCGCGATGGGCCGGGCCGGCACGATCACGCCGGGAACCCGGCCGGCCGATGGCATGCCAGCGCACCACATCAGGTTCCGGGACGTGACGTTCGCCTACCCGGCGGCGCCGGCGCACCTGGTGCTCAACGGGCTCGACCTGGAGATCCCGGCCGGGAGTTCGCTGGCCATCGTTGGGCAGAACGGGGCCGGCAAGACCACCCTGGCCAAGCTGCTGTGCCGCCTGTATGACCCTCAGTCCGGCGCCATCGAGGCCGACGGGGTCGATCTCCAGGACCTGGACCTGGAGTCCTGGCGGCGGCGGGTCACGGCCGTGTTCCAGGACTTCGTCCGCTTCGAGCTGACCCTCAGGGAGAACGTGGCCCCGCGGGAGACCGGGGGCGCTGCCTCGGGCGAGGTCGTCAACGGGGCGCTGGATGACACCATCAACGCCGCGCTCGCCGAGGCCGGTGCGGGTGCGCTGGCCGGCCTGGACACGGTGCTGGCCAAGGGCTACTCCGGTGGCACCGACCTGTCCGGCGGGCAATGGCAGCGCGTGGCCCTGGCCCGGGCGCTGTCGGCGGTGCGGCTCGGCGCCGGGCTGGTGCTGCTCGACGAGCCGACGGCCCAGCTCGACGTCCGCGGCGAGGCGGAGATCTTCGAGCGGGTTCTCGCGGCCACGAGATCCTGCACGACGATCCTGATCTCGCACCGCTTCTCCACCGTCCGGCACGTCGACCGGATCGCGGTCGTGGAAGGCGGGGCCGTCGTCGAGTTCGGCAGCCACGAGGAGCTGATGGGGCTGCGCGGCCGGTACTGGACGATGTTCTCGCTGCAGGCGAAGCGGTTCGCCGAGGGCACGCCCGAGGAAGGCGAGGAGGAGGTCACCTTCGATGTCCTCCGCTGACCCGGCGCCACTGCCTGACCTGCCCGGCCAGGACGCAGCGCAGGCATCGGGCGGGCCGCCCGCCCAGGGCGCCGCACGGGCGCCCGCCGAGCCTCCGGACCGGCTGCCGCCGGCGCTGTCGTCGATGTGGCGGCTGTGCCGCCTCGGCTTCCACTACGAGCCGGCGCTGATGGGCGTGTCGTTCGTCCTCGCCCTGGCCGCGGCGTTGCCGGACGCCTTGCTCGCGGTCTGGTTCACGCTGCTCGGGGAAGGGCTGATCCAGCACAAGCCTGGCCTGCTCTGGTTCGCAGCCGTGGCGCTGGCGGTCTCCGCCGTGGCGACCTGGCTGCTGGCGACCGTGTCCACGCGGATCCAGCGGCGCTTCCGGGACAAGGTCACCATCGCCCTGGAGTCCCACGTGGCGCGGCTCCAGGCCGGCATTCCCACGATCGCGCACCAGGAACGGCCTGAGTACCTGGACCGGCTGTCCGTGCTGCGCGAGCAGATCTTCACCCTCGACCACATGTACATGTCGGTCTTCTCCACCGCGGGCTGGATCCTCCGCCTGGCCGTCACCGTCGTCCTGCTGGCCAGCGTGAACCCGGTGCTGATCACCCTGGTCCTGTTCGCGATCCCCACCGTGGCGGCCACGTCGTGGCGCCCCGCCGTCGAGCGCGCCGCCCAGGAGCGCGGCGCGCAGGCAGACCGGCTGGCGCGGCACCTGTTCGCGCTGTCAACCAACGCCGCGACGGGCAAGGAGCTGCGCGTGCTCGGCATCGGCCCGGCGCTGGCCGAGCGGCGCCGGGCATCGTGGGAGCGCTGGTACGTGCCGCTGGCCGCGGCCCGGACGCGTTCCTCCGCCTGGTACGCGGCCGGTTGGGCGGTCTTCGCGCTCGGCTACGTCGGGGCGATCGTGCTCGTCGCCGCCGGACCGCACGCCTCAGCGGCGTCAGCCATCCTGGTGCTGACCGCCGGCGCCAGGCTTTCGGCCTATGTCGGCGCCACGGTGAGCGAGATCGGTTTCCTGCGCGGCATCTGGATGGACGGATCGCAGCGGCTGGCCTGGCTGGAGGACTACGCCAGCGCCACCGCCCTGGCCGCGGACCTTCCCGCCCCGGCCGCCATTACCCAGGGGATCCGGTTCGAGCACGTCACGTTCACCTATCCCGGTTCGGACCGGCCGGCTCTGCACGATGTCGACCTGTTCCTCCCGGCCGGGTCCGTGGTAGCCATCGTCGGCGAGAACGGGGCCGGCAAGACCACACTGGTGAAGCTGCTGGCCAAGCTCTACGTTCCGACCTCGGGCCGCATCCTGATCGACGCGGTGGACCTGGCGCGCATCGACGCGCCGCAATGGCGGGACCGCCTGGCCGGGGCGTTCCAGGACTTCTTCCGCTTCGAGTTCCAGGCCGGGCAGACGATCGGCCTCGGTGACCTGCCTCGCATGGACGTCGAGCCGGCGCTCGCGACCGCGCTGGACCGAGCGGGCGCGCGGGACGTCGTCGAGACCCTGCCCACGGGCCTGCGCACGCAGCTAGGGCCGACCTGGCAGGACGGCGTCAACATCTCCCACGGCCAGTGGCAGAAGCTGGCCCTGGCCCGAGGTTTCATGCGCGACGAACCGCTGGTGGCGGCGCTGGACGAACCGACGGCCGCGCTCGACGCGGAGACCGAGCATCAGCTGTTCGAGCGCTACGCCAGCAGGGCGCAGCACGCCCGGCAGGGCGGGAGCACGACCATTCTCGTGTCGCACCGGTTCAGCACGGTCCGCATGGCCGACCTCATCGTGGTCCTCGACGGCGCGCGCGTGGCGGAGGTCGGCAGCCACGAGGAACTGATGGCCCGGGGCGGGCGGTATTCCGAGCTGTACCGGATCCAGGCGAAGGCCTACCAGTGACTGCCTGACGCGTTATGGTCGCCGGCGCCGGGCTGTCGGCCGCCGGGCGCCGGGGCTCATGGCCAGCAGGCGCCGGGACTCACGGCCGGCCGGCGCCCGGGACCTCGACGGGAAGGGCCAGGATCTCCCCGGTACGGGGCCCGTTGGTCAGCCGGTCGAGGTTGGCGACGTGGCCGTCGGCAGGGCGCCACTCGGCGGTGAGGATGAACAGGGTCCGCCGGTCCGGGCCGCCGAGCATCACCGCAAACGGGGCCCGGCTCTCGGGCAGTTCGACACGTTGCAGCACCTCGCCGCCTTCGGCGACCCGGGCCACCCCGAACCCGCCGGACCCGGCCCACACCGCGCCTTCGGCGTCCATGGTGATGCCGTCCGGGCCGAGGCGCTCAGCGAATACCCGCCGACCGGACAGGCCACCGTCGGGGTCGATGTCGAACGCGGTGAGCCGCCCGGCGAACGACTCGGAGATGATCAGCGTCCGGTCGTCCGGGGTGATGACCATGCCGTTGGGGAACTGGATGTCGTCCGCGACCTGGCGCAGTTCCCCGGCTGGTGTGAGGAGCTTGATGTAGCCGGGCTTGGGCGCTCCCCCGCCGACGAAGTCGAAATCCGCGCCGTTGATGTATGCGTTGCCCCGCCCGTCCACGACGATCTCATTCGCAGGCTGTTCGGCCAGGACGACCATCGATCCGTCGGGCGCCTGCCGCCGTATCTTGCCACCGGTGGTCAGCAGCCTGCCGTCGGGCAGCCAGTCGATGGAATAACCCATGGAATGGCTGTCGGGGTCCCTTGCCAATATCACCTCCGCCGTGCCGTCCATACCGACGGCCACGACCTGCCGGTCGATCCAGTTGCAGAACCACAGGCGGCCCTCATGCCACCGCGGCGACTCCGGAATCCCCAAGCCACTCAACAGCACCATTGGCTGAGCCATGACGCCCTCCTCGCTTCACCGGGCCGCGCCTGGCGGCGGCCCCTCCACCCCCAACACGAACGGCATTCGGCCCGATCGACACGGCTGGCCGCCAATCCCGCGTCCGACCCGTCCCGTGCTGGTGAAGTGGAACGAATACAGCCGGGTCTGCACCGCGGCGACGTGCGCCGGTGGGGCGTAGTCGACGCGCGGCCGTGGGTGCCACCGGATCTGCTCCTCCGGGCCACCGGTGCGCCCCTTTGGGCCTCCCGGCGCGCCCATCCGGGTCACCGGGTTGCGCCCCTCTGGGCTAGCGGCTGCGCCCATCCGCGCCTCCAGGTGCGCCCATCCGCGCAGCCGGGTGCGCTCATCCGGCTGCCCACGCTGTGTGCGGCAGATATTACAGATAGGTGACTAATTGGTCCGGATAACACCGAATTTTCGGTTTCCGGAACCTCTCTATACCTCGGCTTCTATCTATATTCTCTCTTGACATCAGAAGCATCAGGTGTAACAGTGGCACCAGATTTCCAAACATGTATGCGTGCGGGTATATCGCTGCGCCAGAATGTCGCCCGGATTACATGAGGCTGCACCGGCAGCCGAGTTCTACGAGGAGGCGAAGTGCTACGGAACCCCGCAAAGCTCTTCGGCCCCCAGCCTCTGGCCGCGGTCACCACGGTGTTCGCAGTCGGGATCATCATGCCAAGCATGATCAGTACTGGGGGCCAAGCGAATGGCCAGGCGTCTGGCGCGAGAAGCGCGAGCCATGCCGGCGTGGCCAATAGGCCGGTCTGGGCGGCTACCGCGACGGGCCGGAAGGTTCTGGTGCCCAAGCCGAAGTTTTCCCCGACCCCGGTCCGCCCGGAAAAGATCACCCACCCGAAAGCCGACACCATGGGCGCCGTCACCGCGGCTCATGCGCGGTGGCCGCGTACGGCGCGCATCACGAATGCTGCGGCCGCGGCCGTGCCCCAACTCCCCGGAATTGATGTCAGCGCATACCAGGGGAACATCAATTGGGGGTCGGTGGCGCGCTACCTTGACTTCTCCTACGCCAAGGCCACCGAAGGCAACTACTACACGAATCCTGTTTTCTACAACCAGTATGTCGGGCCGTACCGCAAGAAGCTTATCCGGGGGGCCTACCATTTCGCTATCCCGAACAACTCCAGCGGTCAATCCCAGGCCGATTACTTCATCAAGCACGGTGGCGGCTGGTCCTCCGACGGGATGACCCTGCCCGGCGCGCTCGACATCGAGTACAACCCCTACGGCAGCGAGTGCTACGGGCTGACGCACCACAACATGATCATGTGGATTCAGAACTTCGTAAAGGAGTACGCCTACAAGGAGCACGTGTACCCGGTGATCTACACCACCACCGACTGGTGGAACGCATGCACCGGGGACGCGACACGTTTCGGCCAGTGGGACCCGCTGTGGATCGCTAACTACACGGCCAGCGGCGGCGGGCGGCTGCCGAAAGGCTGGGGTTTCTACACCTTCTGGCAGTACGCGAACGGTGGCAGGCTGCCCGGCGACCAAGACGTCTTCAACGGCGCGTACACCCGGCTGAAGGCCTTGGCCAAGGCGGGCTAACACCGCCAGCCGGACCGCGCGGCCGGAGCGGGGGCCAAGGGCACGCATCACCCCGCCCGGCGCGGTGCGAATGTCGCACTCGGCGCCCGTCGTACTTTCGTGATGACGGGCACCGAGCCATTTGCCAGCAGCTGTACCAGGCTTTCAATCGGCGGAGGCCCCTGGCGTCGGCTGCGGGCAGTCACCGCAAACCGCCCGGACAGCCAAACGAGTCGGCCATAACCTACGTCTGTGGCCGAAATGTGGCCAAACCCTGCGGATAGGATCTGTAATTACCCAAACATAGATCTCACATTCCGTGATTCCTGGGGAAACGGTGTCGCGCTGCTCCAGCGGCGGCCGGCCAGGAACGTCGTCGTGGGACGCAGGAGCGAGGTGCTGCTCCCCAGCTCACCGTGATCCGGGGCCGCCCGACGCCAGAAGATCATCGACCCGTAAGGTCGTCATACAGCACCGAAATCGTGCAACGACGCAAGCGACCGACAGGGGGCGCTGATGAAGTGGCTGATGTGGGCACTGCTGGCCGTGGCCATCGCCATCGGCCTGGTCTTGCTGGCCGGCAAGAGCGACCTCCGCCGCTTCCAGCGCATGCGCCGCATGTGAGGGAGCGCGGCGGGCTGAGGCCGGCCGTTAGTCCCGGTGGTCTGCCCATCCGGGCAGGTTGACCGGGACTTCCGCGGAGTCGGCGAGGCGGAGCTTGCGCCGGGCGCGTTCGTAGAACGTGGTACGGCCCAGCCGGACGACGTGGGCGGCAGCCGGGCGCGGCCGCAGCTCCACCTGGTCACCGGGTTCGACATGCGCGGCGACCTGCCCATCCACCTCGACCGCGAGCCGCCCGCTGGCGGGCAGGACCTCCAGGGCCAGGCTGTCCTGGATCGACAGGACCAGGCCGCGGTTGTAGGCCGAATGTGGCGCGGCGGGGGTGACCAGCAGGGCCTCGACCGCGGGGCTGACGATCGGGCCGCCGGCGGAGAAGCTGTACGCGGTGGACCCGGTGGGGGTGGCCACGACAACCGCGTCGGCGGCGTAACTGACGAACGGGTGCCCGGCCGCCAGGACCGCGACCGCCGCCGTGGCCAGCCCTGGGAACCGGACCAGCGCGACGTCGTTGAACGCGGTGACCACCTGCTCGCCGAGGATGGCGTCCACCGCCAGCCGCGGCTCGACGGTGAACTCCTGCTCATCGATGGCGGTCAGCGCTGCGGGCACATCCGGCACGTCCACCTCGGCAAGAAAGCCCAGCTTGCCCAGGTTCACCCCGAGCACCGGGGCGCGATGACCGTCGGCCAGCCGCAGCGCCCGCAGCATCGTGCCGTCGCCGCCCAGGCTCACCACCAGGTCGGAACGCCTGCCGAGTTCGGCAGCGGTGACCCCGGTCGCGGCGCAGTTCAGCCGGCGGATCTCCGTCTCGATGCCCAGCACCTCGGCGCCCTTGCGTTTAGCCCAGCCCAGGACCGCGTCCACCGCATCGGCGGAGTCACGGAGGGGATGCAACACCATGCCCACCACATGCATCGCGCCGGACCTCCTCACCTCTCGCCGACTCCACCGCCGGCCTGCACCCAGATGTAGCACGCGCCGGATGCCAGGTGTCATACCCCTCGCGGAGGATACGCCTATGCCGCTGCAAAACAGGGTGACCCCCTCCGGCGAGATCGTCGCGGACCCGAGCCGGGGCCTGATGATGGGCAACCGCGGCTGCCTGCACGGGCAGGGCCGCACCCTCGGTGTCAGCCGCTGGCGGTCGAAGCTTTGGATCTGCTGTCTGCTGGACTTCAAGGGCGTGCAGCGCGACCCTATGCCGCCGGGCCGATGGACGGCGCTGTTCTTCCTCGATGAGGCCACCGCGCTCACCGCCGGGCACCGGCCCTGCGGATACTGCCGCCGCGCAGACTATCTCGACTTCGCCAAGGCGTGGCGCGCGGCCCGGCGCCTGTCCCGGCGCCCCGGGGCAGCGGAGATGGACACGGCCCTGCACCGGGAGCGCACCGACCGGTTCCGGCGCAAGCTCAGTTACCTCGCCCCCGCCGCCGAACTGCCTGACGGCGTCATGATCCGGGCCGGCGACGAGCCCGGCCTGCTCATCGGCGGCCGGGTGCGGCCCTGGTCCTTCCACGGCTACGGCGCGCCAGCCCCAGCCGATCCCGCCGGCCGGGTCGAGGTGCTGACGCCACCCTCGATCGTCGCCGCGATCACAGCTGGCTACCGGCCACTGGTGCACCCGAGCGCCCTGGCCGATCCCCGGCCGGCCGGTCTCTCCCCCGCCCTGGCGGGGGCCCGCGTGCGAACCCACGTGACCGGGGGCAGGATCACGTGACGCCCCGCCCTGCGCGTGGTCAGCCCAGCTCCTCCCGGGCAGGGCGGTCCGCGAGCGCAATGCCGTCGGGGCCGATGACGAAAGGACGCACGTCGGGCTCGTGGTAGCTGGCGCGGGACTTGATGACCGATACGGCGCGCTTGATCGAGTCCTGCTCGTAGATGTAGTTCAGCAGGACCACGTTGTCCGACAGGTGCGAGACGGCGCCATCGGAAAGCCGCTCGGAGCGGAAGAGATCAGGAACCTCGAGAGTCATCATGAGGCCCACACCCTGCCGGGAGAAGCGCTGCACCATCGAGTAGATGAACTCGCGGAACCTGACCTCGTCCGGCGCGGCCAGCCGCAGGTCGGCGAGGCTGTCGACGAGCACCCGCCGGGCCCCGGTCCGGTCCACCACCTGCATGAGCTCATAGACCCATTCGTCGATGTAGATGTCAACCGGTGACCGGTACATGACCTCGACCTTCGGTTCGGTCACTGACCAGCCGAAACCGCCGGCGATCCGCTGGAGCTGGGTCCGGTTCTCCTGCAAGGAGGCGATCACTCCGGGCTCCCCCTGGCGGACGCCGTGGAAGATGAAGTGCAGCCCCATGAGCGTCTTGCCGGACCCGGTCGGCCCGGCGATCAGCGTCGACGCGCCCGGCCAGTATCCGTCCGCGAGCAGCTCGTCGAGCACCGGAATGCCCGAAGACATCCGGAGGTCAGCGAGCTGGTAGGCCTCGTCGATCCGCAGGTCCGCAAGGCGCGGGAACAGATGCAGGCCGCTGCCGCTGAGCCGGTAGGCGTGCTGACCGGACAGATAGCTGCTGCCCCGAAGCTTCCGCACGCTCAAGAACCGGATCTCCCGCTGGCCCACCCGCTCGGCTGCCAGCCCCACGATCGCGTCGGCCACGGCGAACTCCGCCAGCGACCCGGCCTCCGCCTCGTCGTACTCACCGACCCACAACGAGGAGGCCGGGAAGGCGCTGAGCCGTCCGGCGAGCTCATGCAGGAACCTCCGGAACTCACTGCCCGTGTCCGCAAAGGCGTGCAGCGCCTTGAAGCTGTCGATCACGATGAGCCCGGGTTGACGCTCCCGGAGCGCCACGGTGATCTGCTTGGTGACGCCCGCCAGCCCGCTGGTGCTGAGCGTCGCCCCGAGATCCTCATAGAACACGGAGCTGCCGACCGCTGACGCGTCAAAGAAGTCCAGGCTCTGGCCGAACCGCACAATCTTTTCCAGCGGCTCGGAGACCGTCGAGAAGTAGAGCGCCGGGCGATCCGGCCGGGCGTTCCGGAAGACGTACTGCTGCGCGATGATCGTCTTGCCGGTCCCGGGCAGGCCCATAATAAGGCTGATCGCGTTCTCGGGCAGCCCTCCGCCCAGCACCATGTCTAGGGGCTCGTGACCGCTGAGCAGTCGGCCCGTCACCGCGCGGCCTCCGGCCCGGGGCGGAGAAACGCGCTCTCCCCAAGGAGGTCCCGAACCGCAGAGACGAGCGGCAACGGCTCGAGCGGCTTCAGCAGGAACGCGTCGGCCCCTGCCTCGATCGCCCGGTCCCGGGCCTCAAGCACCGACACGGCGATGACCAGGGCATCGCCGTGTTCTTTGAAGTGACGGCACAGGCTCAGCCCGGCCCCACCGGAGATGAGCAGCTCGACGACGGCCACCGACGGTGAGTACTTAGTGAAGGACTCCCGGGCCTCGTCGGCGGTGCGCGCGACGTCAACGTCGAACCCCTCGGTCCGCAAGAAGTACTCTTCATACTCCGCCGCGTAGGGATCATGGTCGGCGAGCAGGATGAGCAGTCGGGACCCGCCGGTTCGTGCGCGCGTGCGCAGCGCCGAGCCAGCCTGCTCGGCGAGCAGGCGGTGGGCGTCGGCGGCGCTCATCCCGGCGGCGATGCTGGCCCGCACGAACTTGAGCTGCTCGACCTGATCGCGGCGGTACAGCCGGTGACCGCTGGCGTTCCGCTCGGGCACCACCAGGCCGTATCGGTCTTCCCAGGTACGGATCGTGGCGACGGGGATGCCCAGCATCCGCGCCACAGCGCTGATGCTATAGACCGGCCGGCCCGTCTCGCTCACCGGGCGAACTTTACCCGCTGAGCGTTGCTGGTACCCGCTGGCTGCTGCGGGTCAGGGCAGCGCGAGGATGCTTCCCGCTGGCCACTACCTACTCAATTTCTCCCCGTTGCTATTCAAGTCCTCCTCAGAGGCACTACAATGACGAAAGCGGTTGACGAACCAGCCGCAGCGGGCTGGTTCGCGCCCAAAGGGCTCCACGGCACGGCGCGGCGGCCCGCATGCAGGCGATTTCTTTTGTGTTGATCTGTCCTGGTGGTGGCATGCCTGCGGTGGAATACGGCGTCAAAGCGGTGAACGGCTTGCCGGTGGTCTCGGCGCCGGTAGAGGTAGACGTCAGCAATGCCGATGGGTTGCGGCAACTCCTTCTTGCCTGCGCTGATGAGGGACACGCGGTCCTCGTCGTGGACATGAGCGAGACGGCGTTCTGCGATTCGACCGGCCTGCATCAGCTTGTCCGCGCGCACCAGCGGGCGACGGCGGCCGGCGGGGAGGTCCGGCTCGTCATTACCGCGCCCACGGTGCTGCGGCTTTTCTCGATCGTCGGCATCGACCGGTTTTTCCCGATCTTCAAGAGCCTGGACGAGGCGGTGGCCAGCCCGTCCGCACCCCTCGCCAGCCTGGACGAGGCGGTGGCCAGCCCGTCCGCACCCGTCGCCCGGCCGATGCCCTTCCCCGGCACGGCGAGCGCCGCGGTCGTGCCCGAGCCGACTGGTCGCTGACTCCATG
The DNA here is from genome assembly GCA_963734725.1 of uncultured Actinomycetes bacterium. Taxonomy (GTDB): domain Bacteria; phylum Actinomycetota; class Actinomycetes; order Streptosporangiales; family Streptosporangiaceae; genus DASXKD01. The sequence continues at coordinate 39,341 of CAVTIX010000002.1, read as the reverse complement.
CCGCGATCGAGGCACGGCGGCGGCCCCGGTCCGTTCCACGGGCGCCGGTCAGGCGGAGTCACCGGAGCGCGCCGCCACCCGGGCAGAGTGGCGGCGCGCAATCAGGCGCCTCATGGCTGTCCTCGTTAACGACGGGTACCCGATCACCGGGGGATGAACCAGGGCGTGCTAGCTTCCGTTCGATGAGCGGTTCCGTGATGTCTGCCGCCAGCTTCCAGGCACTCCACGACCGGCTGCGCCGCCAGGTCCCGTGGGGCGCAGACGACCGCCGCGGCGCGCTCAACCACATCACTCCGGAACGGCTTGCCGCCGCCGGGGGCGAAGTCCGGCTCGGGCGGACGGTCACCCTCGCCGCCCCGCTGGCCAGCAGCGCACCGGACAATCCCGAGCCCGGCGCGCGCCACATGAAGCGGCTGCCCGGCGAACCGTCCGATGTGCCGGGGGTGTCGTTCGCCGCGGACCAGATCATGATGAACGTGCACGGCGACGTGGACAGCCACATCGACGCGCTGTGCCACGTCAGCTTCGACGGCACGCTGTACAACGGCGTCAGCGCGGACGCGGTCACCTCGCAGGGCGCCAGCGAGCTGTCCATCGACGACGCGCGGAACGGCATCGTCGGGCGTGGTGTGCTGCTGGACGTCCCCCGGCTGCGCGGCGTCCCCTGGCTTGAACCGGGCGATCACGTCACCGCGGCGGAGCTGGCCGCGGCGGAGGCGGCCCAGCAGGTCCGCGTCGGCCCCGGCGACCTGCTCTTCGTCCGGGTCGGGCACCGCCGGCGGCGGCGCGAGCGCGGGCCATGGGACGTGGCGCAATCCCGCGCCGGGCTGCACCCCGATGTGGTGACATACCTGGCCGAACGCCAGGTCGCGGTGCTCGGCTGCGACAGCAACAGCGACACCGCCCCCAGCGTGGTCGAGGGCGTCGCGTTCCCGGTGCACGTGCTCGCGCTCCAGGCGGTCGGCATGTACCTGCTCGACTACCTGCAGTTCGAGGACCTGGTGCCGGCCTGCGAAGCGGCGGGCCGCTGGTCGTTCCTGTGCGTCGTCGCCCCGCTGCGGCTGCCCGGCGGGACCGGCTCCCCGGTCAACCCCATCGCGATCCTCTGAGCAACACGCCGGCCCGGGCGCTCAGAGAAGGGAGAGCTCCCCGGTGAGCGCGTCAACCCGGGCGCCGTCCGCCGGCCCGATCGCGCAGCAGGTCGCCGTGCCCGGCTCGACCTGCGTGCGGCCCGCGTCGCGGATCAGCTCAACCGGCAGCCCAGCCGCGACGGCGCCGCGAACCACCTCCGCCAGTTGGTCCGCCGAGGCGACCTTGAGCACCACCTTGGGCTGCCCCTCGGCCAGCCAGGCCGCGAAGTCACGGCTGCCGCCGTTGGCGAGCACCGCGGCCACCGCCGCGTGCGCCACCTGGGCAGCGATCTTGCCGCGCCCCATGCCAAGATCGGCCCGGACGACCAACGCCAGCTTCACCGCCATGAGCCAACCGTAGAAGCCCTGGCCACACTGCGGCCAAATAACGGTGTGGCGCGCCGGAGTGGGCGCGAAAGCCTGAGCGGGCGCCCGGTGCCCGAATGGGTTTGGCGACGGCTCGCGCGATTATGCGGCTTCGCAGCGCCGCTGGTACGGGTGCTAGCGGAACCGGGTCAGGCCGTGGCCGATGAACGCCGCGACCACCGCCAGGACGGCCACGCCGGTGACCGCCACGGTGACCAGCAGCAGCCGACGTGTCCGCTGCTGCGGCGGGGCCGCGCTGCTGACATAGCGGCCCAGCGCCCAGATCAGCGGGGTGGCCGCGAGCACCAGCGCGCCAGCGACGGGCTCTTCGCGGAGCATCACCAGGCCGACTGCGCCGAACGCGATCGCGGTCCGTTCCCAGGCCAGCCTGGTGCGCTCTGCCGCAGTGCCGGGCGACAGGTCCTCGGGATCTTCGGGTAGCGCCACCGCGGCACTCCTACCGGACCGCCGAGACCAGCAGGACCACCGCGGACAGGGCAGCTACGCCGGTGATGGTGACCACCAGGATCCGGGGCAGCACCGACTGCGGCATCGGCGCGCTGCGACGCAGCGCCGTCTGGTTCTGCCGCCATTCCACATACGCCGTGACGGACACAACCGCGCCGAGCACGATCAACGGGACGCCCAGGGCGTGCCAGGCCCCAGGGGACGCCCGGGAACGGCGGCAGGAGCTGGACGATTCCCAGCCCGGCCACCACCAGCGCCAGCGCGGTCCGGTTCCAGGCCAGGAACGTGCGCTCGTTGGCGAGGGTGAACCGGGCGTCCGGCTCCTCCTCGCTGCTCGGTTCAGCGCCGGGCCCCGGCGCGCCAGGCTCGCCGTCTGGGTGACCGTGCTGGCTGCTCGTGGCTCCTCCCGGGCCGCCTCATGTGCTCGCGCACCCATGGTGACAGGTGCGGGCGGCGCCCGTGCGGGCACGGTCGCGGAGTCCTTCGGCAACCTCATCACCTGGTGTTCTAGGGTGGGCGTGTCATGACATACGCGACCGACCCGCGCGTTGACGCCTATATCGATGCCCTGCCGGACTGGCAGCAGGACATCTGCCGGGAGGTCCGCGACCTGGTCCACGCCGCCGACGACGAGGTCACCGAGACCATCAAGCGGACCCGGCAGCCGTACTTCGTGCTGGCGGGCAACATCTGCGCGCTGCTGGCCGCCAAAGATCACGTGAACGTGTTCCTCTACGACGGCGCCATCGTCCCCGATCCGGAGGGGATCATCACCGGCGGCCATGAGAACTCCACCGCCCGGACGGTGGCCATCCGGCGGGGCGAGGCCATCAACGCGCCCGCGCTGACCGCGATGTTCCGGCAGATCATCGCGAACAACCGGGCCGGCGGCTGGCGCAAGCTCAAGCGGGAGGCCTAGCCGCGGTTGCGGTGCCGGGCGCTCTGCGATCCTGGCTATATGACCAAGCGAATCTGCGTCACCGGCGCCAGCGGCCGGGCCGGCCGGGTCACCGTCGCCGAACTCCTCGCCCACGGGTATGAGGTCGTGGCCACCGACCAGGTGAAGCCGCCGCATGACCTCGGCGCCGGCGTGCTGCTGGCCGACCTGACCGACCATGGCCAGGCGGTGGAGGTGCTGGCCGGGACCGACGCCGTCGTGCATCTGGCCAACATCCCGGCCCCGGAAATTCACACCCCGGCGACCACCTTCAACGCCAACATGACCATGAACTTCAACGTGTTCCTGGCGGCGGCCCGGGTGCGCCTGGAGCGTGTCGTCTGGGCATCCAGCGAGACGACGCTGGGCCTGCCGTTCGAGGTCCCGCCCCGGTACGCCCCCGTGGACGAGGACCACTACCCGTACCCGACGACGACCTACGCGCTGTCCAAGGTCGCCAGCGAGACCATCGCCGGGCACATCGCCGACTGGTCCGGCGTCCCGTTCACCGGGCTGCGTTTCTCCAACATCCTCGGCCCGGCCGACTACGAGCGATTTCCCTCGTACTGGCCGGATCCGCAGGCGCGCAAGTGGAACCTGTGGGGCTACATCGACGAGCGGGACGCGGCGGCGGCGTGCCGGCTGGCGCTGGAGGCGCCAGCGGAAGGCAGCGTGAGCTACATCATCGCCGCGGCGGACACGGTGATGAACCGATCGTCGGAGAGCCTGCTCAAGGAGGTCTTCCCCGGTGTGCCGCTCACCTGCGACGTCGGCGAGTTCGGGTCCCTGCTGGCGACCGGCCGGGCCGCCAAGGCGCTCGGCTTCGTGCCACGGCACTCCTGGCGCGACCACCTCGGCGCCGCATGATTGTCAGCCTTTCGTTATGCCTGCCCGGATGTTTCCGGTGGAGGATGATGACGACAAGCGGCCTCGAGCAGGAGGCCCTCGCGGGTCGTGTTGGGAGAGAACGTGTCGGTCCAGCGCTTTGTCCGGCGCGTGCCGTCGCACCCGGTGGTGGTCGGCGCCAGCCACGCCGGGCGGCGCCGGCAGCTAGCCGCCGAGTGGTCCCGGCAAGCATCCACCTGGGGGCGCTCGTCGTGGGTGGACCTCGCGTGGGTTGCCTTCGTCGCGCTCAACCTGCTGGCGATGCGGCTGTTGCCCGCGTGGCAGACCGTCCCGTTCCTCGCCATCTGGGTGAGCCTGACGGTGATCTACGGCTTCCGGCTGTGGCGGATTCAGCCGACCATACTGACGCTGGCCGCGGTCACCATCGCTACCGGCGGCATCATCGGCGTCCAGGTGCTCAAGGGCCAGCAGGACGCCGACTACCTGGCAGAAGTCCCGCTGATCGCGCTGATGTTCCTGGTCATGGTCTGGCACGGGCGCCGGCGGCTGGCGGCCACCGAGGAACGGCTGGCCGCCATGGAAGAGGTGCAGCGGGTCTCCCAGGAGAACCTGCGCCTGCTCAAACAGCAGCGCCGGTTCCTGCAGGACGCCTCGCATGAACTCGGCACGCCGATCACCGTGGCACTGGGCCATGCCGAGCTGATCGAGCAGGCGGTCACCAACCCGGTCGTCGCCGAGGACGCGCGGGTGGTCACCGACGAGCTGATGCGGCTGCGCCGGCTGTCCACCCGGTTGCTGCTGCTGGCCTCGGCCGAGAGCCCGGACTTCCTGCACTTGACGCCGGTCCCGGTCGAGTCCGTGGTGGTGGACGCGCTGGACCGGTGGGGCCACACCCCCCGCCACTGGCGGCTGGGCCCGGTGGCCGAGACGACCGTCCTCGGCGACCGCGACCGGCTCGCGGTGGCGCTCGACGCGCTGCTGGAAAACGCCGTGGCACACACCACACAAGGCGACCGCATCGAGGTCAGCGCGCGCCTCGAGGACGGTGGCGTGGTGCTGGCCGTGACCGATTCCGGCTGCGGCATTCAGGATGCGGACCTGCAGCGGATCTTCCAGCGGTTCGCACGGGCTGAACCGCATCGCAGCCGTCCGTCCGGCGGCCTGGGGCTCGGGCTGGCTATCGTGCAGGCGATCGCTGAGGCGCACGACGGCTCGGTCACCGTCCGGAGCACCTTTGGCCACGGCTCGGAGTTCGATGTGCACCTGCCGCTGGCCCCCGCCGCTACGGAGCCCGCAGACCGGGTCAGCCCGGCCGCCCGATAAGGCGCCGGACGCCCCCGCGCCCGGGATGAGGTTGCTGCCCGGGCCGCCGCGGTCAGGCAGCTCGCTGGCCCTGCGCTGAGGGGACAGACCTTGTGCACGCTGAGGGGTCCGACCTTGTGCACGCTGAGGGGTCCGACCTTGCGCACGCTGAGGGGGTCAGACCTTGCGCAGGAACGCGTTGGCGATCGGCGCCGAGGCGTCGGCCCCAACGCCGCCGCCCTCCACGAGCACGGCGAAGGCCAGGTCCCCGCGGTATCCGATGAACCACGCGTGCGACGGCGGGTTGGGGCCGGAACCATACTCGGCCGTGCCGGTCTTGCCATAGACCCCGGGCGGGAAACCGACCCCGGCGGCGGTGCCGCGGGTGACCACCGCCCGCATCATCGGCCGCAGCGAGTCCAGCAGGGCCGGGTTGAGCTTGTGCGGCTGGGCGGTCTGCGGCGCCGCGGGATCGAGCACGAGTTGCGGCGGCCGCCAGGCGCCGTCCTCGATCGCCGCCGCCTCCGACGCCTGGCTGAGCGGGGTGACCAGGTCGGTGCCCTGCCCGAAGGCGGCGGCCGCCAGGTCCACCGGCTGGTGCGGTGTGCTGAACCGGCCGAGCACGGCGGGGATGCCCAGGGCAGGTTTCTGGTTGAACCCGAACTCCTCGGCCATCGAGCGCAGCGCGGCGCCGGTCAGGTGCTGCGAGGCGAGCATGGCGAAGGTGGTGTTGCACGACACGGCGAAGGCGTTCAGCAGGCTCGTGGCGCCCAGGTGCTCGTTGTCGAAGTTGTGGAAGGTCCGGCCGCCAATGTCCACCGTGGGCGGGCACTGCACGGTGGTGGAGGGACGCAGGCCCTTCGTGGTCAGCGCCGACGCCGTGACGATCTTGAAGGTGGACCCGGGCGGGAAGATGCCCTGGAGGGCGCGGTCGAATCCCCCGGGCCGCTCGATCACGGCCAGGACCCGGCCGGTGGAGGGCTGGAGCACCACCATGTCGATCTGCTTGGTCGTCGCCGCGGCTGCCACGGCGTGCGCGGCCGCGAGCTGATACCGCATGTCGATGCTGGTCTGCACGGACCGGCCCGGGGTCGCCGGGAACCGCACGGCCGTCGCATCCACCTTCTTCCCCGGGCCCTTGATCCGGATGACCAGCGCAGGCTGTCCCGCCAGCCGGGCCTGATAGGCCTGCTCGATCCCGCCATCGCCGATCAGGTCACCCTTCTGGTACGGGGCGCCGAGCGCCTTGGCCTGCGCGGCCGTGGCGGCGACCACATCACCGGTGAGCAGCGAGAGGGACCCGGACTGGGCGATCGCCTGTGGCGAGCTGAGCACAGCGCCGTCGGCCCCGAGCACCTGCCCGCGGGCTGGCCACACCGCGCTCAGCACGAACCGCTGGCCGGCCCGCAGCCCCGGGTAGATGGCCGCGGGGGTCCAGTTGACCCACCAGCGCCGGTCCCGCTGCACCAATGCGAGTTGCCCCCGATAGGTCCACACGTGTCCGCTGGCAAGATCGGCGCTCGCGGTGAACCGCGCCGACGCGGCGCCGCCGTTCGGTGTCACCTGGCCTAGCACCAGGTGGATGTGGCGCATGCCAAGCTGGGCCGCCGCCTCCTGCAGCGGCCCGCCCAGCCCGCCTGGCGGTACCCCCACGCTGACCTTGCCCATGGCCGGGTAGTCGCCTTCTTGCCAGGCCTGCAGGTAGGTCGCCGCGGTCTGCTGCGGGCTGCCCACGGTACGCAGCAGCAGGTAGCCCGCGCCGCCCGCGGCCAGCGCGAGCACCAGCACGGACACCACTATCACGATGATGATCCGGCGCTTCCCGCGTCGCCTCCGCCGGCGCGAACCGCGGCCGGTCATCAGCACGGTGGGATCGCTCATAGATCAGCCTTTCGCGCGTGAGCTGCCTGCGCCCCGGCCGGTCCTCAACGATAGCCGCGTTCAGCACTGACCGGGCGCGCCCTCGGCCAAACTCCGGCGGGCCGGCGCTCCCGTTCAGCGGGTCCGGGCGCGCTGATCCTCGCCAGCGCTCGGTGACCTCGGCACCGCCGCCGACCGCCGCCAGCCGCTAACCCCCGCGACGCCGGCATGCCGAACGCGATAAAGGCTCGGTGTCAGCCCACTGACACCGGAAGGTGGGCCGGACCGCGGAGGTTGATCCGGCCGTTCCACACCACATCCCCGTCGAGCGCCAGATCCGGGAACCGGGCAGTGAGCCGCTCGAAGGCGATGCAGGCCTCCAGCCGCGCCAGCGACGCGCCCAGGCAATGGTGTGGCCCCGCGCCGAAGGACACATGCTGCCGTGCGTTCTCCCGGCGCAGGTCCAGCCCGTCGGCGTCCGGCCCCCAGAAGCTCTCGTCCCGGTTGGCCGAGCTCAGGCTCGCCATGACGAACGCGCCCGCGGGGATCGTAGCGCCGCCCACGGTGACCGGTTCCAGGGTGATCCGCCTGCTCGCCTGGACCGGGCTGTCGTAGCGGAGCAGTTCCTCGACCGCATTCGGGACCAGGCTGGGATCCCGGCGCAGCAACGCGAGCTGATCGGGGTGGCGGAGCAGCGCGAGGGTCCCGCCCGCGATCAGGTTGACGGTGGTCTCGTGCCCGGCGATGTAGAGCAGCAGCGTCTGGGCCTTCAACTCCTCGTCGTCGAGCACGTCCCCGTCGTCCTCGGCGTGGATCAGCGCGGTGAGCAGGTCGTCGGCCGGGTTAGCCCGCTTCCACGCGATCATTTCCGCCGCGATCTGCCTCATCTCCTCATCGGCGGCGATGATCGCTTTGCCCAGCACGGGATCCGCGACGGGTTCCAGCGAGCGCACCACCGTGCCGGTGAGCTGCCGGACCCGGTCGTGGTCGGCGGGCGGCGCGCCGAGCATCTCGGCGATCACGCTGAACGGCAGCGGGAACGCGAGCGCGTCAACCAGGTCCACCCGGCGCTCGGCGGCCATGGCGCCGAGCATCTCGTCAACCAGTTCGGTGATCCGCGGCCGCAGCGCCTGGATGGCCCGCGGGGTGAACGCCTTCGACACCAGCCTGCGCAGCCTGGTGTGGTCCGGCGGGTCCCGGTCGAGCATGGACCACCCGCTTTCCCGCGGCGCCACCTTGCCGTACGTCGCCTCGCGCATCTGCCGCAGCAGGCTGTCCGGAGCCAGGTTCTCGTCCTCGACGGACAGGCCGGCCCGCAGCAGCCAGGAAACGCCTTCATAACCGGTGAGCAGCCAGAACCCGAACGGGTGCTGGTACACCGGCGCCTGCGCGCGCATCACCGCGTACTGCGGATACGGATCGTCGGTGAAGCCGGGCGCGAACGGGTCGAAGAGCGGTGGAGGCAGGGTCTCGGTCACGGTTGCTCCTTTGCCCGCTGAGAAGCGCCGCCCGGGTGTCGCAGACTGGCGGGCCGACCCCAGCGGCCCTCACAATCGGAACATACATACTCTTTAGGTCATTGCGCATCCGCTAATTCCGCAGGCCGCACGCCGAGGCCTTACCACAGCGCGATCCGGGCCGTGATCGGCGAGAACGCAGCCGCTGAGCCGGACTGCGATCGGTGCCGCATGCCCGCCGAAGCGCCTGCCCTCCCGATGACCCGAGCGCGCTCACGGGCCGCGGCGGCGGATCACCCAGGCGCAGTATCCGCAGAGGGCGCCGGCCAGGACCAGGAAGATTCCCGTCTCGTACCACTGGAAGGCCCAGTATCGGCTGGCCGGCTGATAAGTCACCAGTTGCCGCAGGTCCAGTCGGCCGAGCGCGGCTTCGCATTCGCTGAACGGCGCCGTGTTGCTCATGCAGGCCGCCGGGGCCGGGCCGGTGAACACGTGGCCCCCCGGCGTCAACGTCTGGTCGGCCAGGACCCAGGCGCCCGGCAGGTCAACCGCGGCGCCCACCTTCATGAAATGGCCGTTACCGCTCGTGTTCACGAAGGTGATGGCGGCCGGATCAAGCGCCGTGGCAGCGTGCGACGGCGGGATGAAGTGCGGGCGGACCCATAGCGGCATGACGATCTGAACGGCGGCGAACACGGCGAGGGTGACCGCCATCGCGGGCACGGTACGGCGGATGAGCACCCCCACGGTGACTCCGAGCGCGAAGGCGAATGCGGCGTATGCGATGGGGGTGATGCCGCGCGAGGCGAACAGCACCGGCGCGAAGCGGTCGAGGCCGGGTGTCCCGCCACGCCCGGCGGGCAGGCCGGTGACCTGGTCGAGCGGGCTGGCCCACCAGCTCACCATGAGGCTGAGCAGCCCGGTGGCAGCCATGCTGGCCAGGCTGATCAGGCCTAGTTTGACGGCCAGCCAGCGGGCCCGGGTGACGCTCTGGTTCCAGGCCAGCCGGAACGTGCCAGCCTCGATCTCCCGGGTGACCAGCGGCGCTCCCCAGAACACGCCGATGAGACCCGGCGCGGCCAGCAGCAGCCCGACGCAAAGGCCGAAAAGCAGTCCGTCGGGCGTGCTGGCCTTCACCTGATCCATGAAGGCCGTGATGAGCCTCTCGCAGTTGCCGTGCGCCTGGCAGGTCGCCAAGCCACTGCTGGCGTAGAGGCCAGCCAGGTGCGGGCCGGTGACCGCCAAGGCGATCGCTAGCACGGCCAGGGCCGCGGCCGCCACGATGGCCTGAGCGCGGAACTGACGCCAGGTCAGCCACGTCATCGCGCTACCTCCAGCAGTGGCTTGCGGCCATGGCCGCGACCCGCGGCCTGGCTCATGTAGCCGAGCACCATGTCCTCCAGGCTCACCTGGGTGATAGTCCAGGCGGGGTCGTGGACCGGGGCTTCGGTGCGGATCAGCAGCGTGCTCTGCCGGTCGGTGTGACTGGCCGAGATGACCTCCCAGTCACCCGGGAGCGCCGCGCGATCCCGGCGCGGGCCGGTGAGCAGGCGGTGGGCGGCCAGCAGCGCATCCACCTCACCGGCCACCCGCACCCGGGAGGCGACCAGCACGATCAGGTAGTCGCAGACCCGTTCCAGGTCGGCCACCAGATGCGAGGACAGCACCACGCTGACCCGCTGGTCGGCGGTGAACTCCATGAGGCCCTGGAGGAACTCGCGGCGGGCCAGCGGGTCGAGGCTGGCCACCGGCTCATCCAGGAGCAGCAACTCGGGCCGCTTGGCTACGGCAAGGGTCAGCGCGAGCTGGGCGCGCTGCCCCCCAGACAGCTTGCCTGCTTTCTGGCCGAAATCAAGACCGAGCCCGGCGATCCGGTCCCGCGCCAGCCCGGCGTCCCAGCCGGGGTTCATCCGCTCCCCCATGCGCAGGTGATCGGCCACGGAGAGCGCGGCGTAGGCGGGGGTGTCCTGCGCGACGAAGCCCACCCGGGCGAGCTGCGCCGGGCTGCTCGCCGGGCGGCCCCCCAGCACCTCGATCGTCCCCGACGTCGGCGCGATCAGGCCGGTGGCCAGGTGCAGCAAGGTCGTCTTCCCGGCCCCGTTCGGGCCGACCAGCCCGGCTACCCGCCCGGCCGGAATGCTCAGCGTGCAGTCGGCCAGCGCCTGCCTCCGCCCGTACCGCTTGCCCAGGCCGCGGGCCTCCAGAACTGCGGTCATGCTATGCCCTCCTCATCGGCGGACCGAAAGGTGGTCTGGAAGAGGGCCTCGATGCTCTCGTCGTCCAGCCCGGCCCGGCGCGCCTTGGCGAGCCACTTCCGCAGGTCGCTGCGCAAAGGCTGATACTCGGCGAGGGACCCGCCGTTCAGGGTCGCGGTCACGAATGTGCCAATCCCCGGGCGGGCCGCCGCCAAGCCTTCGTACTCCAGCTGCCGGTAGGCCTTCAGCACGGTGTTGGGGTTGATGGCCAGCCGCGCGACCACCTCCTTGACCGTCGGGAGCTGGTCCCCCTCGCGCAACAGGCCGAGCCGCAGCGCCTGCCGTACCTGGTGGATCAGTTGCAGGTACGGCGCGACGCCAGACCTGGCATCCAGGTGGAATTCGATCACCGCGCCTCGATTTCATTTAACTAGAGTCCTAGTACTCTAGCAATCTACCTAGCTCATCTGTCAAGCCGCCGGACGCGGGCGCGCGTCATTTCCATGAGCGGTGATTGCCTAACCTGGCGCTAACAAGCCGTGCGACGGCGCGGTCTGGCGATACGCAAGCGCGCTTCAGGGGCAGGCCTGGCGACAGTGGCGGTTGCGGAACGTGATTGGATCACTTGGACGGTGGGAACGTGACAGACACGGGCAATGTGAGCGACCTGGCAACATTGCCTCGAAAGGTAAGAAAGATGACGTTCTCCCCCATGATGAGCGCGGCCGTTTCGGACCAGGGCACCGGACCTACCCAGCCGGTGCCTGAGTCTGTGACGAGCCACGCCGGCTACGGCGCCGAGCCGGGGCAGGAGGAGACCGGGCCGCAAGACGCCCAGGACGTCGCGTGGCCGCACCAGTCCTACCTGGAGCTGGGATCGCTTGTGACCGCAGCGCCCTGCGCCAGGCTGCACACCATGCTGGTGCTCTGGGAGTGGGATCTGGGCGCTCTGGCCCACACCGCCGCGGTGGTCGTCTCCGAACTGGTGACCAACGCGGTGCAGGCCTCCGCAGGGATCACGGACAGTCAATTCGCTGGCAACTGGGCGCCAGGCACCCCTCCGGTACGCGTGTGGCTGTCCGCAGACGAGTACCGCCTGGTCATCCAGGTCTGGGACGGAAGCGACCAGCCGCCGGAGCCCCAGCCCGTGGAACCCGAGGCGGACAGCGGGCGCGGGCTGCTGCTGGTCGGGTCGCTGAGCGCCGAGTGGGGCTGTTACGCGCCGGAGAACTCCAGCGGAAAGGTCCTCTGGGCGGTTGTCGCGGGCTGACCGCCAACCCTTGCGGAGCGTCACCGGCTCTGCCATGGGCTGATCCCGGTTGGTCGCCGTGAAACCGGGCTGTTGTGGATGTCGCCGGCCGGGGCGCGACCACCGGGTAACTCTCCGGCGGGCACGTCGCCGGCCAGCGAGGCGACGATGTCGGTCAGGTCGTCGCTGCGGCCGGCCGCACGCAGGTGGGCCCCCGCCGTAGCGGGGGGCCCACCTGCGCAGCGGAAACGATCCCGGCTTACCGGGCCGATGCCAGCGCGGGCGCCGACTCGCCCTCGGCAGCGGCCACACTGGCGGCAGAGCCGGCGACGGTGGCCTCGGCGCGGGCATCGGCGGTAGCGGCATCGGTGGCGATGGCCGTGGCGCCCGCCCGGCGCATCCGGGGCAGGGCCAGGGCCACCACGGCGGCGACGGCGACGACCGCAGCGCCCACCCAGACCGCCGAGGTGAGGCCGGTGACGAACGCGGCCCCGCTGGTGTACCCGCCCCGTGTGGAGAACACCGCGCCGAGCACCGCGACCCCGAATACTCCGCCCAGCTCACGGATGGCGTTGTTCGCGCCGGAGGCGATGCCCTCTTCCTCGCGCCGCACCGAGCCGAGCACCACATTGGCGACGGGCGCGAAGAACAGCGACATGCCGACGCCGGAGACCACGAACGCGGGCACCAGGGCCGCGTAGGCCACGGTCGGGGTGGTGACCGCGGCCAGCCAGCCAAGCCCGATCGCCTGCAGGGCGAGCCCGATGACCAGCAGCGGCCGGCCGCCGATCCGGTCCGACAGCGAGCCCGCGATCGGCGCGACGAGCACCGGCATGGCGGTCCACGGCAGCGTGCGGATTCCGGCCTCCAGCGGGCTGTAGCCCTGGACGACCTGCAGGAACTGCGCCAGCAGGAAGATCGAGCCGAACATCCCGAAGAACATCAGCATCGAAGCTACGTTGGTCACGGTGAACCCCCGGCTGCGGAACAGCCGCAGCGGGAGCATGGGCTCGGGGGCCCGCGTCTCCCAGACCAGGAACGCCGCAACGAGCAGGGCGCCGATCACCATCGGCGGCAGCACGGTGATGCTGGTCCAGCCGTGGTCGTTGCCGCGCACCACGCCGAGCACGATGCCGAGCAGGCCCAGGCTCGCCAGGATCACGCCGGGCAGGTCCAGCCGGGACGCGGCCCCTCGGCTCTCGGTCAGCCGTGCCCGGGCGAACGGCAGCAGCGCGATGCCGATGGGCACGTTCAGCCAGAAGATCCACTGCCAGGACGCGCCTTCCACGACAGCCCCGCCGACCAGCGGGCCGATAGCGATGGCCAGCCCGCCGACCGCGCCCCAGGCCCCCAGGGCCAGCCCGCGACGGGCGGGCGACACCGCGGCGGACAGCAGGGTGAGCGTCAGCGGGACCAGGATGGCCGCCCCGACGCCCTGCACCGCCCGCGCCGCGATCAGCGTGCCGATGCCGGGGGCGATCGCGGCGGCGGCCGAGCCCACGGTGAAGATGCCAAGCCCTATGACGAACAGCCGGCGGCGGCCGTACCGCTCGCCGAGCGTGGCGCCGGTGAGCAGCAGCACGGCGAACGTCAGCGTGTACGCGTTGACCGTCCACTGCAGCCCTTCGAGCGAGGCGTGCAGGTGGTCCCGGATCGAGGGCAGCGCGGTCGTGACCACGAGGTTGTCCAGCGAAGCCATGAACAGCGCGACCGAAGTGATCACGAAGGCCCAGATGCTCCGGTTTTTCGAGTTCATCTCCTGCTCCCTATAGAAGTGAGTAGTCACTAACTTGCAAGGTGAAAAAAAATTGGGCTTGCGCGGCGCCCGGGACGGCGCCGGTCATTGGTTGCCTACCTTCGGGCACCAGCTGGTCCACCGCTCATCGACGGCGGGCAGGTCCATGGCCGCGGCCACATTCAGCAGCATGCCCATCGCGAAAAACTGGACGACCCGGTGGAAGGGCAGCCCGGACACCCGCTCCACCAGGGTCCACAGCCGCTTGAACCCGGCGCGGGTCGCGGCGCGGATCTCGGGGTCCTCGCTAGCGGCGTAGGCGTGCATCTGGAGCAGGAGCAGCGTCCGGTCATCCAGCAGCCGCTCGTACTCATCGCCCATCGCCTCGAGCGCCGCCTCGCCGGTCTTATCCCCCGCCGCCGCAATGAACGCCTCCTCGATCCGCAGATAGCACCGCTCCACCAGGGCCAGGAACAGCCCCTTCTTCGTCGGGAACAACCGGAACAGGTACGGCTGGCTGATCCCGGCGCGCCGGGCCACGTCCTCGGTCGAGGTGCCCGCCATGCCGTGGCGGGCGAACTCGGCGACCGCCGCCTCGAGCACCATCTCGCGGCGCTCCGCTGCGGACATCCGCACCCCGGTCGTCGTGGCCATGCCCCTAAGTTAGTAACCACTCACTACCTTTGTCAACCCCTTCGCCCAAAGTCGAGCGGGGTGGGCGTCAGGTAAGCCGGGCGGAGGGCGGAGGTGAGGCGAGCGGGAGAGTGGAGACCGGGAGGTGGGTGGGTTGCGCCCCAGGGTCCGCGCCCCTGTGCGCAGCTGGCGTAGCGTGGCCTCCCTCAGCCCGCAACCCAGCGCGCCTCGGGCCAGACCACGCCGCCGCACGCCCACGACTGCCAAGCCAGCGAAGCATTGCGGGCGCGGCCCCCACCGCACGGCTGGCGCGGGCCACCCACGGTCACCTGTCGGCATAACGCACGACCGTGACCGGCCAGGCTTCCGCCAGCCACGCCGACACTGCGTCGTGGAGCGGCACGTCCAGCTCCGCCCGGTCTGCGCGGACCCAGGAGCGCACGTCGGCGGCGCCCGGCGCGCCGTCCTCCGCCGGGTAGATGTACACGCACCCCACGACCCGGTCGCCATCGGCCAGCACCGTGTACGTGAACCCCCTGCGCGCCGCGAAGTCCTCGGCGTGCCGCCGCAAGTCGCCCAGGTTGTCGTCGGGCGTCATCGGCTTGGGCCACCCCCACCCCGCGAACCCCGGCGTGGCCCCGATGTGCTCCATGCTCGAGGTCCACGCCTCGTAGTCGCGCGCGTTGTGCTGCGGGCCGAGGGGTTCCAGGCGGAACTCGCCGGCGACCAGTTCGCGCGGGACGGCGAAATCGTCCGGCACGAACGGCGGCCGGGGCCCATCGGGTGTGCTCATCGCTGCTCCTTACGGCCTGGTCCTGGCCGGCGTAACCGTGGGCCCCGGCCCAAGCCAGGTCGCCGGCGAAGGGGTCACCGCGTGCCCGGGCCGGCGCGTGCACGGGCCAGCGCGTGCCCGGGCCAGCGACCGCCAGTCGTTATGCATCTTGGCAGCCTAAAGCTGGGCGGGACGGTTCGCGGCGTCGGGGACCGCAGCCGTCGCCCGCAGGGCCAGCCAGACCTCGGCCAGGGACTCGGTCGACGTGAGGGAGTGCCCGCTGATCTGCTCGAACCGGCGTACCCGGTAGAGCAGCGTATTCGGGTGGATGTGCAGCGCCTGGGCGGCGCGGTCGGTCTGCCGGTCGTGCTCCAGCCAGACGCGCACCGACGTGACCAGG
Source organism: uncultured Actinomycetes bacterium (assembly GCA_963734725.1). Classification (GTDB taxonomy): domain Bacteria; phylum Actinomycetota; class Actinomycetes; order Streptosporangiales; family Streptosporangiaceae; genus DASXKD01. The sequence continues at coordinate 23,991 of CAVTIX010000002.1, read as the reverse complement.
TCGCCCGCGTGCGCTGCGTCGTAGTCGATCACGGCGCCGAGCACCTGCTCGGCCAGCGCGCAGGTCGGCGGAATCGCTGGTCAGCCACCGCTCGGTCCGGTCGTCGCCGTAACTGACGACGTCCCGGCCGGCCTCCGCGGCCCGGTCGAGCGCCCACAGGGCCTCCCGCCTGGCCACGGCCAGCGGCGCGGCGGCGGGGAACGGGCGGCTCAGCCCGACGGTGGCGTCCAGGGCGCCGGTCAGCGCAGCGCGGGCCCGGTCGTCGTCGTGGAGCAGGACGAACAACTCGTCCTCCTGCCGCAAGATCAGGCAGGGCAGCCCGGCGTTGGCGAGCGCGTCCGCCACGCGGTCCACGTCCGCCGCTTCCTGGCGCGGCCACCGTGGCATAGGTCGAGTCATTGCCGGCCCGCTGAGAAACGAACGCCATGAAATTGGCCGACGGCCGTGACCAGTGATGTCAGGTTTACTGTCCGAAGCTAGAGTGGGCTCTGACCCCTGATGTCGGCCTCCTGGCCGAACCTGCGCGCGGCCCTCATCCAAGTGCCGTTGCAGCACCTAGGCGCTAATCCGGGGCGGTGGCTTCGGCGAGACGCCTGGTGAGGAACCTGCGCTCGGCGTCGGTGGCGGCCAGGTCCAGCGCTTCGGCGAATCCGGCGGCGGCTTCGGGCCGCCGGCCGAGGCGCAGCAGCAGGTCGGCCCGGGTGGCGGGCAGCAGGTGGTATCCCGTCAGCTCGCCGGACTCTTCCAGCGCGCGCACCAGGGCCAGCCCGGCGGCCGGGCCGTCGGCCATGGCCACCGCGACCGCGCGGTTCAGCTCCACCACCGGCGAGGGCACCAGCCGGGCAAGCTCACCGTAGAGCGCGGCGATCTCGGCCCAGTCGGTGTCCGCCGCGTCGGCGGCGGTGGCGTGGCACGCGGCGATGGCCGCCTGCACCTGGTAGGCGCCCGGCCGACCGCGCCGCAGCGCGGCGTCCAGCACCCTGGTCCCCTCCTCGATCTCGCCCCGGTCCCAGCGGGAGCGGTCCTGATCTTCCAGCCGCACCAGGTCGCCGGCGGTGTCGGTCCGGGTGGCGCGCCTGGCGTCGTGGAAAAACATCAGCGCCAGCAGGCCCTGCGCCTCGGGCTCGTCGGGCATGAGCTGGCTCAGCGCCCGGGCCAGCCGGATGGCCTCCGCGCAAAGTCCCTGGCGCACCAGATCGGCGCCCGCGCTGGCCGAGTAGCCCTCGTTGAACAGCAGGTACAGCACGGCTAGGACCCCCGCCGTGCGATCCGGCAGCAGGTGCGCCGGCGGGACCCGGTACGGGATCTTCGCGTCGCGGATCTTGTGCTTGGCCCGGACCAGGCGCTTGGCCATGGTCTCCTCGCTGACCATGAAGGCCCGCGCGATCTCCGCGGTGGTCAGCCCGGCGAGCGTGCGCAGCGTCAGGGCAACCCGGGCCTCCAGCGCCAGGGCCGGGTGGCAGCAGGTGAAGATCAGCCGGAGCCGGTCGTCGGTGATGCCGCTGTCGTCACCGCCTGAGTCAGGATCGCTGGGCAGCGACAAGGTGGCCGCCTCTCTCAGCCTGGCGGTCTCGGTGGCGCCGCGGCGGAGCCGGTCCAGCGCGCGGTTGCGCGCCACCGTGGTCAGCCACGCGCCCGGGCGGCGCGGGACACCGTCGCGCGTCCAGGTCTTCATGGCCTGCGCGAAGGCGTCCTGGGCACACTCCTCGGCCAGGTCCCAGTCGCCGGTCATCCCGATCAGGGCGGCCACGACGCGGCCCCACTCCTGCCGGAACGCCTCGGCGACAGCCTCGCTGATCTCCGGGCTCACTCCACCCAGAACGGCCTCACCTCGATCTTCCCGAACGTGGCGACCGGGTGCCTGGACGCGACCTCGATAGCCTCGTCCAGGTCGGCGCAGTCGATGATGTCGTACCCGGCGATCTGTTCCTTGGTCTCGGCGAACGGGCCGTCGGCGATCATGACCTCACCGCCGCGCACCTGAATAGTGGTGGCGTCGCTGACCGGCCGCAGCCGCTGACCCGTCAGCCGGATCCCCCGGCGGGCCATCTCCCCGACCCAGGCAGTGGCCGCCCGCTCGATCTGCCCGGCCTCCTCGGGGCTCAGCTCGGTGGCCTCGTCGGCGCAGACCAGCATCATGTACTTCATGGTTCCTCCACTGTCATGATTCTGCGTTGTGGGGCCCGGGTGCTACCGGCCCGAGCCGGCCGGGGCGAACGCCAGCCACCGGCGAGGGCGGCGGGCCAGCCGGGCGCGGGCCGTGCCGCGCTGGTTCCGGGCCGCGTGCCGCGCGCGGGTCGCCTCCGCCTTGGCCTGGAGGGTCTGCATCCGCTCGGCGACGATCGCGTAGTTGAAGTTCGGGTTCATTGCGTCCTCCTCGATCATGGCCCGGGAACGGCCCGGGATCGTCTTCTCACCCCCACGACGAAGCCCAGCGGCCGAGATGGACACCTCTGCAGAGAATTTTTCTGGCACGGAACGGCGCAGGTCAGGCGGTTTCTGAGCGGACCGGCGGTCAGGATGCGCCGGGCGGCGGGGCCCAGGACGGGCGCCGTTTCTCCCGGAACGCGGCCATCCCCTCGGCCGCCTCAGCCGAGGCGAACAGCGCCTGGGAGACTTCGGTGGCCCGGGTGAACGCCGCGTCCCGGTCCATTCCGGGGATCGTGTAGACCAGGCGCTTCGCCGCGGCCAGCGCCGACGGGCCGCCGGCCAGCAGCCTGGCCACCACCGTCGCGACCTCGGCGTCGAGGTCCGCCGCGGGCACCGCCCTGGTGATCAGGCCCATCTCGGCGGCCCGGGCGGCGCTGATCCGCTCCCCGGACAAGAACAGCTCCAGCGCGTCTGCGCGGCGCAGCTTGGGCAGGCAGACGACCGAGATGATGGCCGGCGCGACCCCGATCCGGACCTCGGTGAACCCGAACCGCGCCGCGTCGTCGGCGATCGAGATGTCGCAGGCAGCCGCCAGGCCGATCCCGCCGGCCACGCAGTGCCCGGCGATCCGCGCCACCACCGGCTTGGTCGAGTCCTGAATGGCGGCCAGCAGGTCGGCAAGACCGTCGCGGCGCGCCCCGCGCCGCTTGCCCCCGCCCGTGACGGCCGGGACGCCGCCGGACAGGTCGGCGCCCGCGCAGAACGCTGGCCCGGCATTGGTCAGCACGACGACCCCGACGGCTTCGTCCGCGAGGGCTGCTTCCAGGCCCCGGCTGAGCCCGCTCATCAGGGCCGGCGTCAGGGCGTTGCGGTTGTGCTGCTGGTCCATGGTCAGCGTCGCCATCGCGCCGCTCACCACGTAGCGCACCGGCGCCTCATCGCTCACGAAACTCACCTTTCCGCCCATCAGTCCCACCAGCCCCGCCAGCGGCGCTACTACGGCCGCTCCGGAGATATGGCCCCTCCACCGCCGGTACTTTCATGATCACGGACGATCACCCCGCAGGCCGCGGAAAACGCAGGGAATCGTCCGCGATCATGAAATGCGGACGGTCCACTCGTCTACCAGCCGAGCTGACGGGGCGCCAGGATCATGGCAGCAACCCGGCCGGGATGTCCACGACCCGGGCGCGCAGCCATTCGCCGAGGCTCTTGGCCTGCGGGTCCAGCCTGCTGCTCGCCGCCACGCCCTCGCCGAGCAGTCCCTCGATGACGAAGTTGAACGCGCGCAGGCGGGGGAACTCGTGCCGCTGCACCGGCAGCGGCGCGGTCTCCGGCAGCAGCTCCTTCAGCCTGCCGGTGGTCAGGAAGCCGGCCAGCCACGCGTAGGCCGCGTCGGTGCGCGCCCAAACCCCCAGGTTGGCGTTGCCGCCCTTGTCGCCCGAGCGCGCACCCGCCACCCGGCCCAGCGGCGCCCGCACCGTCGCCCCGCCAGCCGGCCCGGCTGCGACCGCGACCGCCGGCACCTCCGCCACCACCGGCGGCTGCGGCGGCAGGGTCGGCTCGACGACCGTCCGCTCCCCGTCAATGAATATTTGCTGAGATACCAGGGCCGCCGGAACCGTCGTCGGCCAGTACACGCCGTACGCGCGGGCCCCACTGACCAGGCCGTCCGCGAACATGCCCGGGTACGAGGCCAGCGCGAGCTCGGTGACCCGGGCGGAGAAGGCCCGTCCCACGGCCCGCTCGTCGGAGTGCTTGACGGTGATCCGCAGCTGGGCCATCGCCTCGGCGTTCGTCGCCGGGTCCGGCTTGTCGGTGCGCAGCAGGGTGACCTCGGCGTCGTCGAACGAGCCCCGTCCGCCGGGGATGCCCGCCCACAGCGCCCGCTCGACCAGGGCTGCCTTCTCCTCGATGTCCAGCCCGGTGAGGTACAGGGTCAGCGTGGACCGCCAGCCGCCCTGGTAGTTCAGCGCGACCTTCGCGGCGTCCGGCGGGGAGTCGCCGCGGACCCCGGAGATCCGCACCCGGTCCGGGCCGTCGGCGGCCAGGCGGATGCTGTCGAACCGGGCGATGACGTCGGGGTTGAGGTACGCCAACCCGCCGATCTCGTACATCAGCTGGGCGGTGACCGTGTCCACCGACACCATTCCGCCTTGCCCCGGGTGCTTGGTGATTACCGAGGTACCGTCGGCGGCAACCTCGGCGATCGGGAAGCCGGGGTGCTCGAGCCCGGGCACCTCGGTGAAGAACGCAAAGTTGCCGCCGGTGGCCTGCGCCCCGCACTCGATCACATGCCCGGCCACCACAGCGCCGGCCAGGGCGTCCCAGTCGTCGCGCCGCCAGCCGTGATGCCACGCGGCCGGGCCCAGCGCCAGCGCCGCGTCGGTGACCCGGCCGGTGATCACGATGTCCGCGCCGCGCGCCAGGGCCTCGGCGATGCCCCACCCGCCCAGGTAGGCGTTCGCGGTCAGCACCGGGCGGTCGCCGAGCGGCTCACCGGTGTCCATGTTGGCGAAGCTCTCCCCGGCCGCGCGCAGTTCGGCCAGCCGGGGCATCAGGTTGTCGCCCTCGACGTACGCGATGACCGGGTTCAGCCCGAGCTTGGCCGCGACGCCGGCGACCGCCTCGGCGCACCGATCCGGGGTCAGCCCGCCGGCGTTCGACACCACCTTGATCCCCCGGTCCAGGCACCGCCCCATGACCTGTTCCATCTGGGTGACGAAGGTCCGGGCGTACCCGGCGCCGTTGTCCCGGGACATGTTCTTGGCCAGCACCAGCATCGTCAGCTCGGCCAGCCAGTCGCCGGTCAGCACATCGATCGGCCCGCCCTCGACCATCTCCCGCGCGGCGGCCAGCCGGTCGCCGTAGAACCCGCTGCAGTTGGCGATGAGAAGCGCCGTGGCAGTCATTTTCCTGCCTCCCTCGCGGGCGCTTCGCTGGCTTCGGGAGGCGTGTCCTGTGGCTGACCGGAGTCGGTCAAGCTGCGGCTCATTGCGCCTCGTCGATCACGGCGAGCAGGTCGCCACCGCTGACCTGGTCACCCGGCCGGGCGCGGACCTCGCGCAGCGTCCCGGCTCGCGGCGCGGTGATCCGGTGCTCCATCTTCATGGCCTCCACGATCATGAGCAACTGGCCCGCGGCGACGGCGTCCCCGGCTGCCGCGTGCACCGCGAGCACCGTGCCGGGCATCGGGGCGACCAGGCCGCCGGCCACCTGCTCGCCGTGCCCGGCCTCGGGGAACCGGGGCACCGCGGTGAGCGCGAGGTCGCCGTCCGGGCCCTGGACCCACACCCGGTCCCCGGCCGCGAGCACGTGCAACCGGTGCCGGCGCCCGCCGCGGGAGAAGTCGATCCAGCCGTCGCCGACGTGGTGGACGGTCACGGGCTCCCCGGATCCCGGGTCACCGTCCGCATCCGGGGCTGCCCCGGTGACCGTGACGTCGAACCGGCCATCACGCCGCCGCGCGTAGCTGACCAGCACGGTGTCCTGGCCATGCCGGAACTCGGCCCGCTCCGGTGGCATCACGGTGTTGCGCCAGCCGCTGGGCAACGTGGCCAGCACCGGCGCGGCGGCCCGTCTGGCCGCCTGGGCGGCGAGCGCCGCCCCGGTCGCCGCGGCGCGCAGTTCGCCCGGTGACGGCTGGCGGGCCCGCGCCACCCCGGTGTCCTCGATGAACGAGGTCGTGGTGCGGCCGGCCAGGAAGTCCGGGTGGCGCAGCGCGGCGACCAGGAAGTCCCGGTTAGTGGTCACGCCCCGGATCCGGCTGCGCTGCAGCGCCAGGGCCAGGGCGAGCGCGGCTTCGCCGCGGGCCGGCGCGTGCGCGATGACCTTGGCCAGCATCGGGTCGAACTCGACCCCCACCACGCCGCCCGCCGCCACCCCGGAGTCCCAGCGGCACGGCGGGGCCGCCGCCGGGCGCCAGTCCAGCATGGTCCCGGTGGCCGGCAGGAACCCGGCGGCGGGGTCCTCGGCGTAGAGCCGGGCCTCGATCGCGTGGCCGGTCATCGTCAGGCCGTCCTGGGTGACCGACAGCGGCAGGCCCTGCGCCACGAGAAGCTGCTCGCGGACCAGGTCCACGCCGGTGACCGCCTCGGTGACCGGGTGCTCCACCTGGAGCCGGGTGTTCACCTCGAGGAACCAGAAGTCCCCCGATGGCGCCAGCACGAACTCGACGGTCCCCGCGCCCAGGTACCCGACCGCCTTGGCGGCGGCCAGCGCGGCCGCGCCCATCCGGTCCCGCAGGCCCGCGTCCACGGCCGGCGAGGGGCACTCCTCGATGACCTTCTGGTGCCGGCGCTGGATCGAGCATTCCCGCTCGAAGCAGTGCACCAGCCCGCCGTGGCTGTCCGCGAGGACCTGGATCTCCACGTGCCGCGCGCCGGCGATGTACCGCTCCAGGAACACCGCGCCGTCGCCGAACGCGGCCATCGCCTCGCGCTGGGCCGCCGCAACCGCCTCGGCCAACTCCCGCCAGTCCCCGGCGCTGTCCGATGTCGTGCTGTACGAGGTCGTATTATCCGAAGCCGCGCCGCCCGCCGCGGCGGGCCGGGCCCCGACGACGCGCATCCCTTTGCCGCCGCCGCCCGCGGCGGCCTTCACGATCAGCGGCAGCGGGACGCCGGTCAGGTCGGGCAGCGCATCCCCGGTCACCTCCCAGGACTCCAGCACGGGCACGCCCACCTCAGCCAGCAGCCGCTTGGCGGCCAGCTTGTCCCCCATTGCCTCGATGACCTCGGCCGGCGGCCCGACCCACGTCAGCCCGGCGCCGGCGACCGCCCGGGCGAAGTCGGCGCGCTCGGACAGGAACCCGTAGCCGGGGTGGACGGCGTCGGCGCCTGCGGCGGCAGCCGCGTCCAGCAGGGCGCCGATGTTCAGGTAGGTCTGCGCGGCGGTGCGCCCCGGCAGCGCTACGGCCCGGTCCGCCTCGGCGACGAACGGCGCCTCGGCGTCCGGGTCGGCGTGGACAGCGACGGTCCTGATGCCCATCGCCACGGCGGTCCTGATGACGCGGCGGGCTATCTCGCCCCGGTTCGCGACGAGCAGCGTCGTGATCACAGCCGGAACACCCCGTACCCGCTGGCCCCCTGCACCGGGGCGCTGTGGCACGCGGACAGCGCCATGGCGATCACCGTCCGGGTGTCCCTGGGGTCGATGATCCCGTCGTCGGCAACCCGGCCGGTGGCGTACAGGGCCAGCGACCCGGCCTCGGCGTAGTGCTCCACCGCCGCGGTGATGGCGGCCTCGGTCTCCTCGTTCACCTCTTCGCCGCGGCGGGCCGCCCGCTCGCGGCGGACGATCGACATCACCCCGGCCATCTGTTTCGGGCCCATGATTGCGATCTTCGCGGTGGGCCATAGGAACACGAACCGGGTGTCGAACGCCCGCCCGCCCATCCCATAGTTCCCCGCGCCGTAGCTGGCGCCGAGGATGACCGTGACATGCGGGACCGTCGAGTTGGACAGGGCGTTGATCATCTGGCTGCCGTGCTTGACGATCCCGCCCCGCTCGTAGTCGCGGCCGACCATGTAACCGGTGATGTGCTGGAGGAACACCAGCGGGGTGCTGGTCTGGTTGCACAGCTGGATGAACTGCGCCGCCTTCTGGGACGAGTCGGAGAACAGCACCCCGTTGTTGGCGAGGATGCCCACGGGAAACCCGTGCACGTGGGCCCACCCGGTCACCAGCGTCGGTCCGTATTGCATCTTGAACTCTTCGAAACGGCTGCCATCGACCACGCGCGCGATGATCTCCCGGGCGTCCACCGCGGCGCGCAGGTCCAATGGCATCAGCCCGAGCAGTTCCTCCGGGTCGTGCCGCGGCGGTTCCGGCGCCGCGGTGACCGGCCCCGGCCCCTGCTTGCGCCAGTGCAGGTGGGCCACCACGTCGCGGGCTATCCGGATCGCGTGGCGCTCGTCGTCGGCCAGGTAGTCGGCCAGGCCGCTGTCGGTGGCGTGCATCTGCGCGCCGCCGAGCTCCTCGTCGCCGGACTCCTCACCGGTGGCGACCTTCACCAGCGGCGGGCCGCCGAGGAAGACCTTGGCGCCGCCGCGGACGAAGATGTTGTAGTCGGCCAGGCCCGGCTGGTAGGCCCCGCCCGCGGTGGAACTGCCGAACACCACCGAGATGGTGGGAACGCCGCGGGCGGACAGTTCGGTGATGTCGTGGAACATCCGGCCGCTCTCGGCGAAGTGGGTGAGGTTGCGCCGCATCGCCGCGTCGGGGTCCTCGCCGGACCCGCCGCCGCGCAGGTCGCCGCCGGCCGACTCGACGAACTGGAGGTACGGCATCCGGTTGTCCCTGGCGATCTCCAGCGCGCGCATCAGCTTGCGGATGCTGACCATGGTCATGGCCCCGCCGAGGTCGGTGGGGTCGTTGCCGATGATCACGCACTCGGTGCCCTCGACCACGCCGATGCCCAGCACCATGCCGCCGCCGACGTGGTAGTTGGTCTGGTAGCCGGCCAGCGGGCTGATCTCCAGGAACGGGCTGTCCGGGTCGAGCAGCAGCGCGATGCGTTCCCGGATGAGCAGCTTGCCGCGGTGCCGGTGGCGCTCGATCGCCCGTTCCCCGCCGCCGAGCGACGCCTGCTGGAGCAGGCCGCCGATCTCGCCGAGCAGGCCGAGCATCCCGTCGGCGTTCGCGCGGAACGCCCCGCCGGCCGGGTCGATGGCGGTGGGCAGGACTGGTGCGGGCATCGTTAGGCCGTGTCTCGTGGATCTATGCCGTCGCGAGCGGCTGCATGGAGGGGGATGGGGAGGCGGGTGGGGGATCGCAGGGCGGACGAGTAGTCCATAGCGGAGCTATGGGCGACGACGACAACGCCGCGAGCCGCCCGTCCGGCGGCCGCGCAGCAGGCTGGAGGTCTACGAGACATGGCCTGACCCGGTATAGCCGTCGAGGCGGGCCAGGATCTGCAGCATCACCTCGTCGGACCCGCCGCCGATGGACAGCAGGCGGCTGTCCCGGAAGTAGCGGGACACCCAGCTCTCCTCCATGTAGCCGAACCCGCCGTGCAGCTGCAGGCAGGTGTCGGCGATCTCCCGCTGCAGCCGCCCGGCCTTGAGCTTGGCGATCGTGGCGAACCTGGTCGTGTCCTCGCCCCTGATGTACGCCTCGGCGCAGGCGTAGTTGTAGTGCCGCAGCGTGTCCACCTCGGCCGCCAGCTCGGCCAGCCGGAACTGCACATACTGCCGGGACAGCAGCGGGCGGCCGAACGTCTGCCGGTCGCGCAGGTAGGCGGCCGTCAGGGACAGGGCGCGGTCCATCGCGCCCACGGCCGTGTACGCGGCGATCATCCGCTCGTTCTGGAACTGGGCCATCTGCTGCTGGAAGCCCCGGCCGATCTCACCGATCGTGTTGGCCACCGGCACCCGGGCGTCGGTAAAGGACAACTCGGCGGTGTCCGAGCACTTGTTGCCGAGCTTGCGCAGCGTGCGGCTGACCGAGAACCCGGCGGTGTCCGTCGGGAACACGATCTGCGACATCCCCCGGTAGCCGCCCTCGCCCGAGGTCCGGACGAGCAGGCACAGCCAGTCCGCCTGGGCGCCGTTGGTGATGTACAGCTTGGACCCGTTGATGACCCAGTCGTCGCCGCCGCGTTCTGCCCGGGTCCGCAGGCCCGCCACGTCGGAGCCGGCGTCGGGCTCGGTGACGGCGATCGCGGCGACCATCTCGCCGCGCAGCGCCGGGGCCAGGTAGCGCTGCTTCAGCTCATGGGCGCCGTGGCTGTGCAGCGAGGGGGTGGCCATGTCGTTCTGCACGGCGATGGCCATCGCCACCCCGGCGCAGCCCATCCGGCCGAGCTCCTCGCCGAGGATCACCGTGTAGGAGTGGTCGGCCCCCTGGCCGCCGTAGGCCGGGTCGTACTCCAGGCCCAGCAGCCCGGCGGCGCCGAGCGCCTTGAACAGCCGGTGCGCGGGGAAGGCGCCGGCCTCTTCCCACTCCTGCGCGTGCGGCACGACCTCGCGTTCCAGCACGCCCCGTGCCGCCTCGCGGAACGCCTCATGGTCTGCGGTGAAGTGCATGCTCACATCCGGTTCTCGACAGCCCGCGCCCGGCCAGATCACCGTACGGCACGCGGCGCCTGGCCATCACAGCAGTATCGCCACCCGGGGCCGGGCCGTACAGGCGCGGACCCGCCCGGGCAACCGCCGCTGGGTGGGGCGACGCTGGGCTGGGCCGTACCGGCGCGGGCCAGCGTAGGCTGCGGGAGAGGGGAGAAGGAGTCGCGATGGGGTTCGAGCACATACTGGTGGAGCGGTCCGGCGATTTCGCCACCGTCACGATGAACCGGCCGCAGCGGCGCAATGCGCTGTCGCAGGATCACATGCGCGAGCTGATCCGGGCGTTCAGCGAACTGGGCGACAGCGACGCGCTGGGCATCGTGCTGGCCGGCAACGGCCCGGTGTTCTGCTCCGGGCACGACTTCGCCGACGTCGTCGAAGCCGACCTGTCCGAGGTCCGTGCCCTGCTGGTTACCTGCACCGAGCTGATGACGCTGATCCAGCAGGTGCCCCAGCCCGTCGTGGCCCGGGTGCACGGCCTGGCCACCGCGGCCGGCTGCCAGCTCGTCGCCAGCGCGGACCTCGCCGTGGCGAGCGAGGACGCGGGCTTTGCGGCGCCCGGCGGCAAGGGCGGCTGGTTCTGCCACACCCCGATGGTGGCGATCGCCCGCAACGTCGGCCGCAAGCGCGCCGCCGAGCTGGCTTTGTCCGGCGACGTCATCGACGCGCCGACCGCGCTGGACTGGGGCCTGGTCAACCAGGTCGTCCCCGCCGCGCGGCTCGACTCCGCGGCCTGGGACCTGCTGGAGCGGGTGACCCGCGGCTCGGCCGAGAGCAAGGGCATCGGCAAGCAGGCGCTGTACGCGCAGATCGACCTGGACCAAGCCAAGGCGTACGCCTACGCCGTCGAGGTGATGGCCGCCACCAGCCAGCTTCCGGACGCGCGCGAGGGCATGCGCGCCTTCCTGGAGAAGCGCAAGCCGCAGTGGCGCCAGCGCTCGTGAGCCCGGGCTCACCGCGGGACTGAACGCGCCGGAACCCTCCGGACCGCCCAGCAGGCGCCTGCGGCGCGGAACCCGGCCCCGCGCCCCCTACCGACGGAGGATCCATGACCGGTTGCGGGCCCGGCGGATGATAGCGGTCACCGGCGAGGTGCTGATCGACCTCATCACCGACTCCGACGGCTGCATCACTCCGCGGCTCGGCGGCGGCCCGTTCAACACCGCCCGGGCCATCGGCCGGCTCGGCCTGGCGGTCGCCTTCCTGGGCCGCCTGTCCGCGGACCGCTTCGGCCGCCAGCTACAGGCCAGCCTGGAGGCCGACGGCGTGACGCTGGCCGTGCCCGGGCTGACGGACGCCCCCACCACCCTCGCCGTCGTCGACCTCGATCCAGCCGGATCCCCGCGGTTCCGCTTCTATCTGGACGGCACCTCCGCCCCGGCGCTGGAGTACCCGGCACTCGCCGCGGCGCTCCCCGGCGGCCTGACCGCCCTGTATGCCGGCGGCCTGGGCCTGGTCATGGAGCCCATTGCCACCAGCATCGACCGCGTGGTCGGCAGCGACCTGCCGCCGGGCGCGTTGCTGATGATCGACCCCAACGTCCGCCCGGAGGTGATCGGCGACCGGGAAGCGTACCTGGCCCGGTTGTCCCGGATCCTGCGCCGGGCCGACGTGGTCAAGATCAGCTCGGAAGACCTCGCGTACCTCGAGCCGAACGTGCCGGCGCCCGCCGCGGCCGCCGCCCTGCTCGGCCAGGGGCCCGCGCTCGTGCTGATGACCGACGGCCCCCGCCCGGCGCGGGCCCTGCTGCGCGACGGGGAACTGACCGCTGAGGTGCCCGAGGTCCAGGTGGTGGACACCGTCGGCGCGGGAGACGCGTTCGGCGGGGCGTTCCTGGCCTGGTGGTGCAGTAACGGGCTGACCCGCGCCGACCTGCACCGGCACGGCCCGGTGCGGGAAGCGCTCCAGGCGGCCGCCGAGGCCGCGTCCCTGGCGTGCACCCGCGCCGGGGCCGAACCGCCGTGGCTGACCGAAGTGCGGGGCCGGCCGGGATGGCGGTCCGCCTTCGGCACGGCGCACCAGCCGCCCCGCTGACGCCTTCGCTTGTGGTCGTTGTGGCAGCGCCCACATTCTTTTGTGGTTGCCGCAACCACTCCCCTTCCCATGAGCACGGCCAGGTCAGCCTGCCTGGCTAAGCCTCCGCGCCGTCGGGCGGGAAACCCAGCTCGGCGCGGATCGCCGCGGTGTGCTGGCCGAGCGCCGGAACGTCGCCCATGGCCGCCTCGCGGCCGTCGATGCTTACCGGCGGGAGCAGCGCCCGGATCGGGCCGCCCGGCGTGCCCACCTCGCGCCACCGGTCCCGGGCTGCAAGCTGGGGGTGCGCGGCGAACTCCTCCGGTGAGCGCAGCCGCGCGCAGGCGATGCCCGCCTCGTCCAGCGCGGCGGCAAGCTGGTCGGCCGGGATGGCGCGGAACGCGTCTTCGAGGAACCCGGTCAGCTCCGCGTCATGGGCGACCCGGCCGGGGTTGGTGCGGAACCGGCTGTCGCTGACCAGATCCGGCCGGTGCAGGATCTTCTCGCACAAGATCACCCACTCCCGGTCGTTCTGCAGGCCGAGGAACAGCTGTTCCCCGCCGGCGGCGTAGTACGGCCCGTACGGGGAGATGGACGCGTGCCTGGCCCCAGTGCGCCGGGCCGGCTCGCCGCCGTAGACGCTGTAGTAGACCGGCTGCGTCATCCATTCGCCCAGCGCGTCCAGCATCGCGACCTCGATGCTGGACCCCTGGCCGGTCCGCTCTCGTTCGAACAGCGCGGTCAGCACGCCGGAATAGGCGTACATCCCGGCGGCGATGTCCGCGACGGAGATCCCGGCCTTGGCCGGCTCCTCCGGGGTGCCGGTGACCGAGAGCAGCCCCGCCTCACACTGCACCAGCAGGTCGTAGGCCTTCTTGTGCCGGTAGGGGCCGTCGCCGCCGTAACCGGTGATCGAGCAGATGATCAGGCGCGGATGGCGGCTGCGCAGCTCAGCGGCGCCCAGCCCCAGGCGCCCGGCCGCTCCCGGCGCCAGGTTCTGCACCAGGACGTCGGCGCGGCCGAGCAGCGCGGCCAGCACGGCCATCCCGTCGGCGCTCTTGACGTCGAGCTCGATGCTCTCCTTGCCGCGGTTCAGCCAGACGAAGTAGCTCGCCTGGCCGCGGACCGTGGTGTCGAAACTGCGGGCGAAGTCCCCGGAACCCGGGCGCTCGACCTTGATCACCCGCGCCCCGAGGTCGGCGAGCTGGCGGGTGGCGAACGGCGCGGCCACGGCCTGTTCCAGGGCGACGACGCTGAGGCCGGCCAGCGGCAGCGCCCGGCCCGGGCTCACCGGCCGCCGCCCGCGGGCAGGAACCGCGCCAGCACCCCGGCGGCGCTGTCCCAGGTCCACGAGGACGGATCGGCGTCCAGCCCAGCCACGCAGTCGCTGAGCTTGGCGTGCAGCTCCCCCGCGGCCGGCGGCCGCTGCGGCGCTCCCGGCGGGAACTGCTGCTTGATCTGGAGCACTTCGGCACCGGCGTGGACCTCGGCCGCTAGTTCTCCGTCCAGCAGCCCGGATCCGCCCGGCGACAGCTCGGTTTCCACCAGGCCGGCCAGCCTGCGCGCCGCCGGGCGGCGGACCGCTTCGTCGGTGAAGCTGGCGAAGCCCGGATGCCGGTCGAGCAGCGCGGCGGCGGCCGCGTACTCGAGGCTGAACTTGCCTTGCAGCCCGGTGTCCGGCCGGTGGTGGATGAGCGGGGCCACGGTGGCTTCCGGCGTGCGCAGGACGATGCGGCGCACCGAGCCAGGGTCGAGGCCGCCGGCCAGTTCGGCCAAGGCGCTGATCGGGCGCTGCAGCGCGTAGCAGCAGGGATAGATCTTGATGGCCAGCCCGCCTGGGACCGCCGGGCCGGCCAGGTCCACCGCGCCCGGATCCCCGCCGACCAGGGACATCCACGCGTCCATCGCCGACAAGTCCGCCTGCGCGCCCGCTTTGGCGAGCAGCGCTGCACGGATCCCGGCGTCGACCGCGAACCCGGCCTGCAGCGACTTGGCGTCGGTGCCGAAGGCCCGTTGCACCCCGCCCGCGCCGGGAATCGCCAGCGCGATTGCGGTGGCGATCCGCTCCGGATCGAGGCCCAGCGCGACCGCCGCCCCCGCCGCGCAGGCCGGCGCGCCCGCGGTGCAGGTCGCGTGCCAGCCCGCCGAGTAGTGCAGCCAGCCCAGCGCCGTGCCGAGCCGAGCCATGACCCCAGCAGCCGCGAGATAGCCACGGGCACCGCCGCCGGTGGCGAGCGCGGCCGGCACGCACAGGGCGCTGATGTGCGTGGTCAACTCCATGTGCAGGTCGTCGAAGTCGAGCACGTGCGCCGCCACGGCCCACCGCGCGCCGCCGGGGAGCCCGGCCGCCAGCCGGGTGACCGGGTGGCGGGACGCGGCGAGCGCGACCGCGACGGTGTCCCGCAGCGATCGGTCGGCCAGTTCCAGGTCGGCGGGGTCCGGCCGCAGGCTGGCCGCCCACTCGGCCAGGGCCAGCGCGGTCATGGACCGTCTCCCCTCTGTCCGCCATGGCGCCCATCGGATCGCCCGCTGGGCTGCCGACCGGCGAATCCATGTTCTCACGCTGCCGCTGGCCGCCGCCGTGCCCCGACGCGCGGCTCAGTGGCCCAGGCCCCCTGGCGACCCTGCCGCGCCCGGGTGCTTGACTAGCCGCATGCCAGTTGAGGATGACTACGAACCGAGCCCGCGGTCCTGGGTCCGGGAGCAGGTGCAACTCTACGAAGGTTCGGGCGGGACGCAGGGCACGACGCTGCGCGACACCGGCCTGCCCGTGGTGATCATCACCAACCGCGGGGTACGCAGCGGCAAGCTGCGCAAGACCCCGGTGATGCGGGTCGAGCATGCCGGCCGGTACGCGGCCGTTGCGTCGCAGGGCGGTTCCCCCACCCATCCGCAGTGGTATTACAACTTCCGGGCGAACCCCGCGGTGCAGCTTCAGGACGGCGCGGACAGCATGGACATGATCGCCCGGGAGGTCACCGGCGACGAGCGGGCGCAGTGGTGGGAGCGGGCGGTGGCCGCCTACCCGCCCTACGCCGAGTACCAGCAGAAGACCTCCCGCGAGATCCCGGTGTTCCTGCTGGAACCCGCCGGCGGCCGCTGACCCGGCCCCGCTGTAACGTTCGTGATCATGACCTTGGCGGCGCTATGGGCCACCCAATCTCGAGATCACGGAACCGGGTCAGGCGCCGCCGTCCCGCGGTGACCGCCGCGGCTGCGGTGCGATGCCGTCCAGCACGATGTCCGCGAGCCGCGCGCCCAGGCCGGGCGGGATGGTGACCGGGCTTCCCGGTGGCGTGAACAACACCCTGGGCAGGATCTGCCCGTGCATCGCGCCGACGACCAGCGCCGCGGCGGCATCGATGTCTACGCCGGCGCGGATCCGGCCGAGGCGCTGCTCGCCGCGCAGGTAGGCGGTCACCAGGTCAGGCAGCCCGCGGCCGTCGTCCCGCCCGGCTTCGCCGTCGTCCGCCGAGGCCGGGTCGAACGCCGGGTCCCCGCCGACCATCGCATGGAACCGGGCGAGGACCTTCGGCTGTGCGATCAGGCCGGCGAACGCGGGCGTGACCCGGAGCAGGGTCGCGATGCCGCCGTCGACGAACGCCCGCAGGTTCTCCGCGACCGTGCCTTCCCCCGGCGGCGGCAGCAGTTGCGGCGCGCTGTTCATCACGTTGCCGACGTGGGCGAGCAGAGCGTGGACGAGCAGGTCTTCCTTGTCCTCGAAGTAGTTGT
This sequence comes from uncultured Actinomycetes bacterium, assembly GCA_963734725.1. Lineage (GTDB taxonomy): Bacteria > Actinomycetota > Actinomycetes > Streptosporangiales > Streptosporangiaceae > DASXKD01. The sequence continues at coordinate 7,810 of CAVTIX010000002.1, read as the reverse complement.
AGAGCACACCGTCGGCGACCTGGGCCTCGCGCGCGATGTCCCGGACCGCCAGGCCGGCGCTGCCCCGCTGGTCGATCAGCCGGGCAGCGGTGGCGATCAGGTAGTCGCGCAGGTTCTGGCCGCTGTCATCACGCAACACGGCGGGCTTCCTAGGTGACATCGCGCCTCCCTAAGCCGCCAACTCCATACCTTTCATGAACACTAATTCATGAAAGACAGTTCACGCAAGGCTAACGGGGAGGGGTCGGTCACCGGAGGCGCGGGCTCGGCAGCTGATCCCGGTGGGCATGGCTAAGCGGGGGTGACCGGGTTCCCGGTCACCCCCGCACCCGTCAAGGTAGTGGCACGCTGCTCAGGAGGGCTGCGAAATCGGCGACCCGATCCGCACGTGGTTGCCGGCTGGGTCGCGGAACGCGCAGTCCCGGACCCCGTAAGGCTGGTCGATCGGCTCCTGGAGCACCTCGGCCCCGGTGGCGCGGACCCGTTCGAAGAACGCGTCGCAGTTGTCGGTGGTGAACAGCACCCCGTTCAGCGCGCCCTTGGCGAGCAGCATCCGCAGCGCCTCGGTGTCGTCGGGTCCGTGGCCCATGTCCGGGGTGGCGAGCACGATCTCCATGCCGGGATTTTCCGGCGCGGACACGGTCAGCCAGCGGTACGGGCCGAGCGGTGCGTCAGTGTTGACCACGAGCCCGAGGGCGTCGCGGTAAAAGGCCAGCGCCTTCTCTTGATCGTCGACGGTGATGAAGCTGTGTGAGATCTTGATATCCATGCCACCGACGTTACGCAGGCCGACTGGCCTGCGCTTCTTTGATCCTGCTCGGTCTGGTCCAGGCCTTGGCGACGCACGCCGGGATCACCGCGGTCGCGTCGTGGCGCCGGGCCCGGTAGGCGCTCGGGGTCTCCCCCACTACCTCGGTGAACCGGGCGCTGAACGACCCGAGCGAGGTACAGCCGACCTCCATGCACACGTCGGTCACCGAAAGGTCGCCGCGGCGCAGCAGCGCCATGGCCCGCTCGATCCGCCGGGTCATCAGGTAGGTGTACGGGGTCTCGCCGTACGCGGCGCGGAACTGCCGGGAGAAGTGCGACGGTGACATCAGCGCCTGCCGCGCCATCGTCGGCACGTCCAGCGGCTTGGCGTACTCGCGGTCCATCAGGTCGCGCGCCCGGCGCAGGTGGGCAAGGTCCTCCGGCGTCACCTGGCCAGTATCCCATTCCCCGCCGGTTCCGGCCCGCGGCCGGACGACCACAGGAAAACCTCTTTGCATGCGATACGCCAGCCGTCTAGCCTCTGGTCCCAGCGGCAGCCGTGCCAGCGGGGCCAGCGGAAGAAAGGAGGGCGATGCCATGGACGCCGTAATCACCGCGTTCCTGCCCTCCCCCGGAGCTGGCCAGGCCTGACTCCGGGCGGGCGGGGCGCCACCGCAGAGGAGACGCCTTGACCTCGCATCGCAATGACCTGACCATCCGGCCGATCACCGGGCCGGACGAGCTTGACCTGTTCAACCGGTTCCCGCACCAGTTCAGCGAGGAACTGGCGGGCGACCTGCGCGATGGCCGGCGGCGGCCGGGGTGGCTGTGGATCGCCCTGCGCGACGGCCGCCTGGCTGCCAGGGCCGGGTGGTGGGCCAGGCCCGGCAACGAGCACCCGGATGCCCTGGACATCCTCGACCTCGATGACTCCGGCCGTCCGGAAACCGTGGACATCGCGGCGCGCCTGCTGAACACCGCCATGGCCGAGGTGGTCCCAGAAGGAACCCGGCCCCCGTACTACCTCCGCTTCGTGGCCCCTGACTGGCGCGAGGCATCGGCCACCCGGCAGCCCACCGAGGACCGGATGGCGGCCGCGGCGCAGACCGGCGCGCGGATGTTCGTCGAGCGGCTGCGCCTGGAGTGGCGGCCGGGCGCCCCGGTTGCCGCGCCAACGGGGCGGCTGTCCTTCCGGCCGGTGACCGATCCCGTTGAGCTGCTCGCGCTGATGACCGAGGTGATCCACGGCACCCTGGACGCGCACGACCGAGACGACCTGACCCGGATGTCGCCGCGCGACGCGGCGGCCAAGCAGTACCACGAGGAGCTCGCGCGCTATACCAGCCCGCGGGACTGGTGGAAGATCGCCGAACTGCCCGGCGGCGAGCCCGTCGGGTTCGTCATCCCCGCGCACAACGACTACAGCGCGATCATTGCCTACCTCGGCGTGGTCCCGGCCTACCGCGGCCACGGGTACATCGCCGAGATCCTCGCTGAGGGCACCCGGGTGCTCGCCGCCCAGGACGTGCCGTTCATCAGGGCGAGCACCGACCTGGGCAACGTCCCGATGGCGGCCGCCTTCCACCGGGCCGGCTGGATCGCGACCGGGCACCAGATCGACATGACCTGGGAATCCCCGCGCTGACGGATCAACCTACCGGGGTGGGGCGCCCGGACGCGGAGTTCTGTCCGCGTCCAGGCGCCCCACCGGACGGCCCTTATCTCCGCACCGGTCAGGGCCGGCGCCTCGTTATGAATCGAATCTATGAGCGGGCTGAGCAGAAGGGGTTGACCGGGACGCCTGTGCACGGGTCGGGCATCGTCGGCAGCACCGGCAGCGGCAGGATGCTGATCTTGGTCTGCTTCGGATAGTGCTCCCCCGCGGTGCAGGCCGCGAACTCGGCGGCGCATTCGAGCTGGCCCACCAGGGCGAGGTCCAGGCCGGTTCCCACCTTCCCGCACGGCGGACCGTCCACCGAGGAGGCCTGGATGTTCTTCGGCTCCGAGGTCACCCGGCCAGCCGCGTCGCGGTTGCCGTAGAAGCAGTTCCGCGGGGTCGCGGAGGTGGGCAGCAGCCCCACGGTCGCCAGGTCGCTGTTGGTGGCGTTGCCGAAGAACCCGTCATCGGAGAAGAAGTTGCCGTGCACCCGGTTGCCGTGCGCCGGGAAGTCGCACAGATGCGGGGAAACCTGAATGCCGCCCTGGCAGTGCACCCCCGGCGGCGGCTTCTCGGTGTCCGGGAAGTCGTGCGTGACGACGCCCCACGAGCCGTTGTGGATGATCAGGTTGTCGACCACCGTGTCGTACGCGCCGCCGGAAATCTCCACACCTGTGCCTATGGCCCCGGCGAGCCCGGAGGTCGGCACGTTCGGGTTGTTGTTGTTCTTGATCACGTTGTGCTCGATGAAGAAGCAGAGACTTGGCGCCGCCCGGGCACGCGCCGCTCTGCGGCGGCGGGGCGTCGTCGTTGTTCAGCGAGTTCGGCACGATCCCGGCGCGGTTGTTGCTGAACACCGAGTCCTTGATGACCAGCGGGCCGCCGGCGTTCGTGCCGGAGTAGCCAAGGTTGGAGTTCGTGCCGGTGTCCCGGACCATCGTGGCATGGCACACCCGCTGACACGCGCCGATGTAGTAGGCCGCGTCGGCCATGTTGCTCGCGTAGGACCGCGCGATCACGCCGGGGCCCCGCGCGTTGCTGACGAAGATCCCGTACTGGGCCAGGTGCTTGCTGTGCACGTTGGACGGCCCGTACATCGAGGTGGCGCTCAGGTAGGCGCCGCGGTACGAGCCCATGCCGATCTTGCCGCTGCCGTCGCCGCCGTTCCACCAGATCTCGTTGCCATGCCCGCCGGTCCCGGCCAGGTAGTCGCAGACGGTGAGGTTCTGGATGGTGACCCCGCTGGCCTTCCAGACGACGATGCCGTCACGGCCGGCCCCGCCGCCCAAGTCCTGGAACGCGGGCGCCGACGGGCAGGGCTTGCTGGCGGTCCCGTTGCTGCCGTCGATGATGACACCGTTCCGGTTCAGCCCGCGGATGTGCAGGTTTGGCTTCTGGATCCAGACGCCGGCCGTGGGCCACCGGGCGCTCTTCTCGTGGTAGACGCCGGGCCAGATCAGGATCCAGTCGCCGGATTTGGCCGCGTTGACCGCGCCCTGCACGGTCCCGAATATCGACCCTGGCGGGCCTGGCGGGCACGGCTTTGTGCTCCCGTTGCATACGAGCAGCACGTTGGGCCCGGTCTGTGTCGCGCCGGTCAGATGATCACGCGCACCGTGCGCGGGCGCCGCGAGGGCCTGGCTCCCAGCAATCGCCGGCGCGCCGGCGAGCATCAGCGTGCATGCTGCACCGGCCAGCCACCACCGTCTCATCATGGTTCTCCCGTCTCCCCGGCCCGGTTTGCCGACTATGCGGCATTCGGGACCTTAGCGCGTTGACAGGGCAGGATGCGAGCAACGCGGCGGCTGCCAGATTCTCCCCGGCCCGGTGAGGGCGCCCGCCACGGCGCTGCTGCCGATGAAGAAAACGGTGCAGGACGACACCCCGGCCAGCTACCCGGTTTGGCTCGCCCCAGGCCAGCGCCTGCGCGCGGCAGCCGCGTTCCCACGTCACCTTGCGAATGGCTGCCAGAACGGCTGCACGCGGCGCCGGTGCCCGGGGTGCCGACAGCCCCAGGCCGCGGGCAGCGCCGATATCGTTTGCGTGCTCGCTGCGTATCTGCCCGGAGACGCAATGCCAGCTTGGTCATTCTTCGCAATGGGCGACATTCGGTGACGAAATTTGCATCACTAGTCACAAAGGATCTCGTTTACCCCTTCTGAACAGGCAGGTCCTGTTAGCCTCAGTGCCGCCATGGGGGTACCGACTCTCTTCAGTAAGGTCGTCGTCGCAACTCCGTTCTCACTCTCCTCTGAGGCCATACCCATGACTTGGCGTGTGCGGTCCGTACGGCCTCGGTGGCCGACCTCGCCGCGGACCTGGACCTGCCCGTGGGCGTGGTGCAGGTCCTGCTGGCCGACCTCCGCGAGCGGTCGCTGATCCACGTGCACCACCCGACACTGCCCGCCCGGTTGCCCGACCCGCGAATCTTGAGAGAGGTGGCCGATGGCCTTCGGCGGCTCTGAGGCGTACGACCGCAGCCCGGGAGAGGCGCGGTCAACTGGCTCTTCGAGGGCGCTCTGCGCTACCACCCCGAGGACGTCAGGTCGGCGCTGGACCTGGATCCCGACGTCCCCATCCTGGTCTGCGACGCCCGCCAGCGCTCCTCAGCCAGGGACGCCCTCATTGCCTTGGTCGAGCACGCGCTCCAGGGGTTGCGCCGGGCCCGCGCGGCCGGGACGAACGTCTGAGCGCCGCCTCAGCCCAGCAGCTGCCGCGCGATCCGCGGCACCGCGGTGCCGATCGGCGCCCGGATGACCCCGGCGGCCAGCTCGTCGTACTGGGTGGGATCCGCATTGACGATCACCAGCGCGGCGCCCGCGCCGGCGGCGAGCCCGCACAGGGAGGCGGCGGGCTCAACGCTCAGCTTGGTGCCGATCGCGAGAAACACGTCGCAGTCCAGTGCCGCCCGCTCGGCCCGGGCGAAGACCACCGGATCGAGCCGCTGGCCGAACATGACCGTCGCGGACTTCAGGATGCCGCCGCACCGCGTGCAGAGCGGGTCCTCCTCTCCCGCGTTAACCCGGGCCAGCGCGCGCGCCATCGGCGAGCGGTCGCCGCACGACACGCACACCACGCTGAACATGGACCCGTGCACCTCGATCACCCGCTCCGCGGGCGTGCCCGCCTTCTGGTGCAGCCCGTCGATGTTCTGCGTGATGACCTGGGTGTCGATGCGGGAGCAGGCCAGCTCCGCCAGCGCGGCGTGCGCCGCATTCGGCGCCGCCGTCCAGGCCGGGTTATTGCGCCGCGCCTGCCACGACCGGCGCCGCACCGCCGGGTCGCTCACATAGGCCTGGTAGGTGGACAACTGCTGAGCACCCGGGTTGCGCGTCCACACCCCCTGCGGCCCTCGGAAATCGGGTATCCCGGAGTCGGTCGAGATTCCCGCCCCGGTCAGTGCGGTGACCTTCCGCACCCCCCGCGCCCACGGCGGCGCGGCGCCCGCGACGGCAGCATTCTCGGATGACGGCTCCACTTGTCCCACGTTGCGATCCTCGGTCAGCGGGGCTTCGCGCGCAAACCTGGGGGCGCCCGGTATCGGTTCGGCTACGAATCCGATTGGGTCTTGTCTAGTGCCCCCGCCTGGCCTTGAATTGTGGTTCATCATTGCCGTTCATCTGCTACATGAGCAGGACATGCGTGATGAATAGCAGTTCAGATATTCCGGTGCCAACGGCAGCGCTTAGCGGCCAGGCGGGCGCGCTGGAGGTCAGCGACGTCACGGTGCGTTTCGCCGGCCTGACTGCGCTGGATGGCGTGTCGCTCACCGCCGCGCCACGGAAGGTCACCGGCATCATCGGGCCGAACGGGGCCGGCAAGACAACCCTGCTGAACGTGCTCTGTGGTTTCGTCCAGCCCGACAGCGGGCGGCTACGGTTCGACGGCGCGGACCTGACCAGGCTGCGGCCGCACCGGCTGGCCTCTCTGGGCATCGCCCGCACGCTGCAAGGCGTCGGGCTGTTCCCCGGGCTGACGGTGCTGGAAAACGTCATGGTCGGGGGCACCCGCCATGCCCGGGCCGGGTTCTGGTCCGGGGTGGCCGGCGTGGGCCGGTCCGACCGTGACGAGGGCGCGCTGCGAGACAAGGCATCGGCGGCGCTGGACCGGGCGGGCGTGCCCGGCATGGCCGACCGCCTGCCCGGCCAGCTTTCCTTCGCGCACCGCAAGCGGGTCGCGCTGGCCCGCGCCCTGGTCGCGGAACCCCGGCTGCTGCTGCTCGACGAGCCGGCCAGCGGCCTGACCGAAGGGGAGCTTCCCGAGCTTGGGGACCTGATCTCACAGCTCGCCGCCGACGCCTGCGTCGTGGTGGTGGAGCACCGCATGGACCTGATGATGTCGGTATGCGACAGCATCGCCGTCCTCGACTTCGGCAAGCTGATCGCCTTCGGCCCGCCACAGCAGGTCCAGGCCGACCCCGCGGTCACCACCGCCTACCTCGGCGTGGAGGAGCCTGGCGCGGAGGAGCCAGGCGCGGAGGGGCAAGGCGCGGAGGGGCAGGGCGTGCGGATGCCCGGCGCGGAGGAGCCGGGCGCGGAGGAGCCGGGCGCGGAGGAGCCGGGCGCGGAGGCGCCACATGGCTAGCCAGGCGGCGGCCCTGGCGGTCGAGCACGTGGAAGCCGGCTACGGCGGGGTGATCGCGCTCCAGGACGTGTCGATCACCGCCCGGCCCGGCACGATCACCGCGGTGCTCGGCGCGAACGGGGCGGGCAAGACCACCCTGCTGGCCACCATCAGCGGGCTGGTCCGGGCCAGGAAGGGCCGGGTGGCGCTGGACGGCGCCGACCTCACCCGGCGACCCCCGGAGGAGATCGTCCGGGCCGGGGTCGCGCACGTGCCGGAGGGCCAGGCGGTGATCACCGAACTGACCGTCGAGGAGAACCTGCGCGTCGGCGGCCTGTGGCGGCACGGGTCGGCGGGGCGCACCGCCGCGCTCGCCGATGCCTACCGGCGCTTCCCCGTGCTGGCCTCGGCGCGTCACCGCAGCGCGGCGACACTGTCCGGCGGCGAGCGGCAGATCCTGGTGATCGCGCGCGCCCTGATGGCCAGCCCGAAGGTGCTGCTGCTGGACGAGCCGTCGCTGGGACTTGCGCCCAGGATCGTCGCCCAGGTCATGAACCTGATCCAGCGGCTGCGGGACGAGTCGGGGCTGACCGTGGTGCTGGTCGAGCAGAACGCCCGCAGCGCCCTGGCCATCGCCGACACCGGCGTTGTGCTCAACGTCGGCCGGGTGGTCGCCGCCGAGGATGCGGCCGTGCTCGCGGCCGACGAGGCACTCCGCCAGCACTACCTGGGCTTCTAGGAGGACGCGCCAGTGAGAACCGCTCTGCGAAGCGCCGGGCGCTCACCGGACGCGCCGGGCCGAACGTCGCACGGTGCTAGCTGGCGCGCCTCCGGCACGGC
>CAVTIX010000001.1:0-78327 GCA_963734725.1 uncultured Actinomycetes bacterium | reverse complement strand
CCGACGACCCGGGCGGGCCCCCAGCCATACGGATCGAGCCCGGCGAGTACACGCCACCCATCACCTGGCCTGAGACGCTCTCCCAGTACGTCGCTATGGCCCTCGACCTCAGTCCATGGACCGTTGACACAGTCATCGGTGACATGGTCGAGCAGGACAGGGATCGGGCCGCTGAAGACAGGGCAGCGACACCCACCAGTCCGGGGACTACCGTGACCATGCTCGAGGTCATGGCATCTGGTGGCCACCCGATTCCGGTGCGCCGCTGGAAGGACCGGAATAAGCAACGCGAGAGTGGCCTGGACGCAGAGCCTCGCGGATGATCACTTTGTGCGTTCAGCGCGGCCGCGAGGTCCGCCGTGTCGCACCCCGGACTCTCCGCGACCGGACTCTCTGCGGCCTCTCCAGCCGGGCTCACCTGCGCGCCAGAATGTGGGATCAGGGCGTGGTGGCTGCTGCGGCTGGTCGGGCAACGCTTCTTGTTCCTCCAGGACTGCGATGAGGACAACGAAGAGCGGTAGTCACTCAATTGGTCACTCAACAGCTATCACGCCACTGCATGAGTATTCGAAATAACTTAACTACCTGGTCGGGGTGGCCGGATTTGAACCGGCGGCCTCTTCGTCCCGAACGAAGCGCGCTGCCAAGCTGCGCCACACCCCGCCGCCTGAACGGCATAGAACTCCCGAACGCGCTGGCCCGGGGAACCCCCGGAAGTCTAGCCGATGCGGGGAACCAGCGTGAGCAGGGCCGCCTCCGGCCGGCAGGCGAACCGGAACGGCGCCCAGGGTGAGGTCCCGAGCCCGGCGGACACGTGCAGCCACGACCGGTCCGGGCTGCCCTCGGCGGGATGCCGGTGCAGCCCGCTGGCCCGTGCGGGCTCGATGCCGCAATTGGTGACCAGGGGCCCGTAGCCAGGCACGCAGACCTGGCCGCCGTGGGTGTGCCCGGCCAGCAGCAGGTCATAACCGTCGGCCGCGAACTGGTCCATGATGGCCGGTTCTGGCGAATGCATGACGCCTAGCCGCAGGTCAGCCGTGGGATCGGTGGGCCCGGCGATGTCCTCGTAGTGGGCGCGGCGGATGTGTGAGTCGTGCACCCCGCCGACCTCGATGTCGAGGCCGCCGGCCTTGACCCGGCCGCGCGCGTTGTTCGCGTCCAGCCACCCGGCCGCGGCCATGCCCGCCCCGAGCTCGGCCCACGGCAGGTCGGGGACGTGTCGATGGTTCCTCTTCGCCGAGGTGTCCCACAGGTAGAGCAACGGGTTCCCGGGCACGGGCGAGTAAAGGTCGTTCGAGCCGTAGACGAATACGCCCGGCCGGTCTAGCAGCGGGCCAAGCGCGTCAAGCAGCGGCTGAACGGACCGTGCGTGCGCGATCGAGTCCCCGGTGTTCACGACGAGATCCGGGGCCAGCGCGTCCAGGGAACGGAGCCACGACAGCAGCCGGTGCCGCCCGGGGGTCAGGTGGATATCGGACAAGTGAAGCAACCGCACCGGTTCCGATCCCGCGGGGAGGACCGGAACGTCGGCCCGGCGCAGGGCGAACCAGTTCCGCTCCACGATGCTGGCGTAGCCGAATGCCGCACCGCCGGCCACGGCGGCGAGGGTGAGGGCACGCAGGGGGCCTCGCATCCAACCATGGTGCCATGGTGGCCGGCCTGGTGGCGCCGGAGCGCGGCTGGCCCGCCCTGGCTGCGGGCCTCGGGCGGAGCCGTATGGCCAGGTCAACGGCACTGTGTGCGGTGGCTTCCTTCGGCTGTGGGCGGCGGCGGCGCCGCCGTCGGGGCAAGATGGATGCCATGGCTGCACTGAAGGACCGGCTCCGCAGCGACCTGACCGCTGCCATGAAGGCGCGAGACGAGGTCACCGTCCGTACCCTGCGGATGGCGCTCACCTCGGTGACCAAGGAGGAGGTCGCGGGGGCCACCGCGCGAGAACTCAGCGACGACGAGATCCTCACCGTGCTCACCCGGGAAGCGAAGCGGCGCCGCGAGGCCGCCGACGCCTTCGCGGCGGCTGGGCGGGACGAGCAGGCCGAGGCGGAACGGGCGGAGGGCGCGGTCCTAGACGCCTACCTGCCCGCTCAGCTCAGCGACGCCGAACTAGGCGAGCTGGTGACGGCCGCCATCGAGGAGACCGGGGCGAGCGCCCCGCGCGATATGGGCCAGGTCATGAAGGTGCTCACGCCGCAGGTCGCCGGCCGCGCCCAGGGCGGCCGGGTAGCCGCCGAGGTCCGCCGCAGGCTCCAGGGCTAGCCGACGATAGGGCGGCGGGCCTTTCCGAATCCCGAAGCGGCTGCTACCAGCCCGCGGAACCCCGCCGCGTTAGTGGTTTGCCACTAAGAGTAGCCGGTCGACGCCAGCGTGCAGCCTACTGGTTGCCGCCGCCACCCCCGCCGCCGCCGTGGTGATGGTGGTGGCCACCGCCGCCGCCACCGCCGCCCCCGCCGCCGCCACCCCCGCCGCCGCCGCTGGGTGGTGGTGGTGGTGCGACGGCGGCGTGGGCGACACGATGCCGTCGCCCAACGACCACAGCGGGCTCGACTGCGGAACCGACACGAAGTTGCGCGGCGGGTTGGCCAGCGCGGCGTGCAGGAATGTCCTCTGCCAGGTGTTGCCGGGTGCCATCGAGCCGTACATGAACCCTGGGCAGTACAGCCCGGTTGGGGACCGGTAGCAGGAGCCCGTGCCCTGCATGGGGTGGAGCTTGGGGTCGGTCGGGTTGCCCACCCAGACCGCCCCGAGCAGGTCCGGCGTGTAGCCGATGAAGAACGCGGACATGTAGTTGTCCGCTGTCCCGGTCTTGGCGGCGGCAGGCCGGGGAATGTTGTCCGCCGTCGCCGTTCCATGGCCGTTGAGGTCGCCCTGGAGGATGTAGTTGCCCGCGTCCGCGATCTCTCGCGGAAGCACGCGGCGGCAGTTGGCCGATTCCACCGGCAGCCGCTGGCCCGTCGTCGTGACGATCTTGGTGATGGCGATCGGGCTGCAGAAGATGCCGCGGGCCGGCAGGGTCGCGTCGGCCGCGGCCACCGCCATCGGTGTGACGGACACCGCGCCGAGCGTGAAGGATGGGATGTTGTCCGCGCTCAGGGGGTTCCCAGACCTGCGGTCGGGCTTGAGCAGCGACGTGCCGTCCGCCCAGGTCAGGCCCATCCGCGCGGCGGTCTTGACCGTGTCGCACAGGCCGACCTTCTGTTCCAGGTAGGCGAAGAACACGTTGATCGATTCGGTCGTCCCGGTGTAGAGCGAGAAGTGCCCCCCCGGCTCGCTCTCGTCGTTGTGTACCTGCCATCCCAGTTGGCCGTTGGGCAAGAACTGGCCCACCGGCTGGCCCTTGCAGTTGGTGTAGCCGGAGACTTGCGTCGAGGCAGGCACCGTCTTCGAGTACCCGAACGGTATGCCCTGCAGCAGCGCGGTCACCATGACGTAGACCTTGCCGGTCGATCCGATTTGCACGCCCTGGCCACCGTTGTACTGGCGTCCGACCGCGTAGTCGACGGTGTTCTGGTGGCGTCCGGTGCCGTACGGCCGGTCGATCGCGATCGCGCGGACCTTTCCGGTCCCTGGCTGGATGAGAACCTCGGTGTCGGCGTTCTTCCCCGGGTTGACCCCGGACGGTGGCGCCGGCAGCACGTAGTTGACCGCGTGGTTCGCCGCGCGCTGGTCCCGCGGATCGAGCGTGGTCGTGATGGTCAGCCCGCCGAGGCCGTTGAGCCGGTTCCAGACCTGCCGGTAGGCCGTGTCGTGCTTGATGACGGCGACCACGTAGTCACACATGTACGCCGCGTACGTCGCCGACCTGCTGGTGCACCCGGACTGGGGCAGCGACGCCTTCAGGCGCAGCGGCTGGTTCCCGGCGGCCTCGGCCGTGGCCGTGGATATGTAATGCAGCTGGGCCATCCGGGCGAGCACGACGTTCCGCCGCTTCAACGTGGCCGTGACGTCCGCTTTGGTGCCCAGCGGGTTGTACTGGCTCGGGTTCTCGACGATGCCCGCCAGCATGGCCGCCTGCGCCAGCGTGAGCTTGGCCGCCGAGGTGCTGAAGTAGCGCTGCGCGGCGACCTGCACGCCGTAGGACTGGTTACCGAAGAACGCGGCGTTCAGGTAGCCGGCAAGGATGTCGTTCTTGGACATGGTGTGCTCGACCTGGACCGCCATGCGCAGTTCGCGGATCTTGCGGCCGATCGTGTCCGCGGTGGCGCTCGCGAACGCCTTATCCGGGTTCGGCGAGGACAGGATCTCCACGTTCTTCACGTACTGCTGGGCCAGCGTGGAGCCACCCTGGACGGCTTTGTGCTCCAGGTTGTAGACCAGCGCGCGGACGGTGCCGCGGAAGTCGATCGCGCCGTGCTGGTAGAAGCGGGAATCCTCGATCGCGACGATGGCCTGCCGCATGTCGGGGGAAATCTGCGAATAGTCCACCGGAACCCGGTCGATGCCGCGCGGGTAGTAGTAGGCGAGCACCTTGCCGTTCCGGTCGAGGATGGCCGAGCGGACCGGAAGCTGGTGGAGCTCCGGGGTGTCCAGGGTGTTGAACTTGGTGGATCCGTCGCGAACTATCGTGCCGATCGCGCCCACGGCGGGCAGGGCGAGACCGGCCACCAGGGCGCCGCCGACGGCCGCAGCCACGATCAGCCGGACAACCACGCTGGCTTTGCCGAGAAGCTTGTTTTCAGCTATGAACCTTGGTGTCCGCACCGATTCAGAGTACGCCCGGCGTCTCATGCGGGTAGCTCTTGGCGGCTGATCCGGGTAGCCACGGTCATCAGCTCTCCTCCAAAACGGACCACCCGCAGGCCGTTATCCTGCAGAAACTACTCGTCGTTGGGCTAGGGACTACTGACTGTGCGCGGTATGGCCCATGTGGGCTATCTCGGAAATGGACCGAACGGGGTCTAGCGCCCGGCCCCGGAGTTTGCGTAAGTTACGTTTTCGCAACATGCAACAGGCGCCGGCCCCCGCGGCCGGGCCTGGATCACTGACGAAACGCCACCCGGCGTGACGACCCCCCCGAGGGCGTGACGATCAGGAGGAGTGGGACCACATGTGGATCGCTGACTGGACCGCCCGCGCCGCGTGCAAGGAAACGGACCCTGACGAACTGTTCGTTCAGGGGGCGGCGCAGAACCGGGCCAAGCTGATCTGCCGTGGCTGCGTCGTCCGTACCGAGTGCCTCGCGGACGCTCTCGACAACCGGATCGAGTTCGGTGTCTGGGGCGGCATGACCGAACGCGAGCGCCGGGCCCTGCTTCGCCGCCGTCCCGACGTGACCTCCTGGCGAGAGCTGCTTGAGCACGCCAGGAACGCCTACGAGCGCACCGCCGAGGACACCCAGCTCGTCGCTTCATGAAGAAGGCGTGGGCGAGCCAGCTAGTCGGTGCTGAGGCTTTCGCCGATCGCCTTGAGCCCGGCCAGGTCGTGCACGTCTTCCGGCTGGGCGATCACCCTCGCCACCGGCACGCCGGGGTGTGCCGCGGTGAAGCCCTGGGCCAGCCGCCGTTCCGAGGCGATCAACTGCATCCGCTCGGCGTGCAGCCGGAGCGCCGCCACGGCCAGCGGGTACCGTGTCACGTCGGCTAGTGCGCCCGCGCCGTCGTTGCCGCCCGCCGAGTACGCGTGCTCCGCGGCGGCGCCGGCCGGCACCAGGGCCTCGGCGGCGGCCAGGCTGCGGGCCGCCGACAGCCGCGTGGCCGGGGACCGGTGCACGCGGTTGAGGATCAGGCCCGCCAGCGGCATCCGGTCCTCCGACAGCCGTTCCACGAAGTACGAGGCCTCCCGGAGCGCGTCCGGCTCTGGGGTCGCCACGACCAGGAACGCGGTGCCTGGCGTCTGCAGCAGCCGGTAGGTGTCATCGGCCCGTTCGCGGAACCCGCCGAACATGGTGTCCAGGGCCGCGATGAACGTCTGGACGTCGCGCAGCATCTGCGCGCCGAGCACCTTCGTGAGGATTCCGGTGATCATGCCGAAGCCCGCGTTGACCACCTTCAGGTAGGCCCGCCCCCCGGTCCTGGTGGGCGCGGTGAGCAGCTTGAGGAGCCGGCCGTCCAGGAACCGGGACAGACGCTGCGGGGCATCGAGGAAGTCGAGCGCCGACCGGCTCGGCGGCGTGTCCACCACGATCAGGTCCCACTGCTCGCTCCGCCGCAACTGGCCCAGCTTCTCCATCGCCATGTACTCCTGCGTCCCGGCGAAGCTCGAGGACAGCGACTGGTAGAAGGGGTTGGCCAGGATCTGCCCGGACCGGCCGGGCTCGGCGTGCGCCTCGACGATCTCGTCGAACGTGCGCTTCATGTCCAGCATCATGGCGTGCAGGGCGCCCCCCGCCGCGGCGCCGGCCTCAGGCAGCGGCACCGGCTTCGGCGTGTTGTCCAGGCTGGACAGGCCCATGGACTGGGCGAGCCTGCGGGCCGGGTCGACGGTGATCACCACCACGTGCCGCCCGCGCTCGGCGGCGCGCAGGCCCAGCGCGGCCGCGGTCGTGGTCTTTCCCACCCCGCCCGAGCCACAGCACACGATGATCCGGGTGCGCGGGTCGTCGAGCAGGCGGTCGGCGTCCAGCCGCGGCGGCGCCTTCTTTTCCGCGCTCACTCTGGCCTCCCGCTCACGTCGCCGTCCCCCGGCGCCCGCGCCGCCATCCACTCGTTCACGCGGCCCCCTGATCCCGCAGGGCCGCCGCAAGCCGGTACAGCCCGGCCAGGTCTACCCGGTCGGTGAGCAGCGGGAGGTCGTAGCAGGGCTGGCCCGCGCGGGTCAGCATGCCCCGGTGCTCACGCTGGTTCAGCACCTGCGTGGCGTGCTCGCCGAGCTCCTCCGCGAGGACGTCCACTACGTCGGCCCCTTCAGCGCCGCCCGCATTCTCGATCCCGGCCGATTTAAGGCCCACCGCCAGCTCGTGCCGGTCCAGACCGCCCCGGGCGGCGGCCGCGAGCTGATCGTCGGTGAGCCCGGTGGGGCGCACCATATTGATCATCACCCCGCCCAGCTGGAGCCCGCCCTGGGCCAGCCCGCGCAGCTCCGCGATCCCGTCCAGCGTCTCCTGCACCGGCATCTCTTCCAACACCGTGACGAAGTGCACCGCGGTTTCCGGCGAGCGGATCACGCTCTGCACGGTGTCGGCATGGCCCCGGATCGGTCCCATCTTGGCCAGCCCGGACACCTCGCTCGCGACGTTGAGGAAGCGGCCGATCCGCCCGGTCGGCGGCGCGTCCATGACCACAGCGTCGTAGATGCGCTGCCCAGACTTGCGGCGCCGGGTAGCCTCGGCGGCCTTGCCGGTCAGCAGCACGTCGCGCAGACCGGGCGCGATCGTGGTAGCGAAGTTGACGATGCCCAGCCTGGTGAGGGTCCGGCCGGCGTGCCGCAGGTTGTAGAACATCTCTAGGTACTCGACCAGCGCCGACTCCGGGTCGGCGGCGAGCGCGTACACATCGCCGCCGGCCGCTGTCCGGGTGCCCGGCGCCACCGCCACCTTCCGCTCGCCGTAGGGCAGTGGCGGGCAGTCGAACAGCTGGGCGATCCCCTGCCGGCCTTCCACCTCCATGAGCAGGACCCGGCCGCCGTGGGACGCCAGGGCAAGGGCCAGCGCGCCGGCTACCG
The DNA here is from genome assembly GCA_963734725.1 of uncultured Actinomycetes bacterium. GTDB lineage: Bacteria > Actinomycetota > Actinomycetes > Streptosporangiales > Streptosporangiaceae > DASXKD01. The sequence goes on along the minus strand of CAVTIX010000001.1, from coordinate 70,731 downwards.
TCGTCTTGCCGGTGCCGCCCTTGCCGGTGACGACGTGCAGCCGCACGCCTTCCCAGTCGCTGTCACGAGCTCTCACCGGCATCAGGCTATCGTCGCTCCCGCTCCGCTCCGGCCGTCGCGTTGCGCCCAAAGCGCCTGTCGGCGGCGCTGGCGCGGCTCAGGCCGACCGCGCTGGCGTGCGCCGGGATTGTCACTAGGCTGGATCACACAAAAGGCGGCCGCCTTGGCCGCGCGCAGCGGCAGAGAAGGGGTGTTTCCCATGCTCGCAGCGCTCCTTGTGGTCCTTATCGTCCTCGTCGTGACCGGGTTGACCCTGGTTGGCCGTTCGCTACGGGTGGTGCAGCAATACGAGCGCGGGCTTATCTTCCGGTTCGGCAAGGTCCTGCCGGAAACCCGGGGACCGGGGCTGACCATCATCAGGCCCGTCGGCGACAAGCTGCAGAAGGTCAACATGCAGATCATCGCAATGGCGGTTCCCGCCCAGGAGGGAATCACCAGGGACAACGTCAGCGTGCGGGTGGACGCTGTCGTGTACTTCCGCGTGGTGGATCCGATCAAGGCCGTCATCAACGTGCAGAACTACATGTTCGCGGTGTCCCAGCAGGCGCAGACCTCCCTCCGGTCGATCATCGGCCAGTCCGAGATGGACCAGCTGCTCGCCGAACGTGAGACGGTCAACCGCGAGCTGCGGCGGATCATCGACGAGCCCACCGAAGGACCCTGGGGCGTCCGGGTCGAGCGGGTGGAGATCAAGGACGTGAACCTGCCCGAGGGCATGAAGCGGTCCATGTCGCGGCAGGCGGAGGCAGAGCGTGAGCGCCGCGCCAGGATCATCACCGCCGACGGCGAGTACCAGGCGTCCAAGCGGCTGGCCGCCGCGGCCAACGTCATGGCCAGGGACCCGGCCGCGCTCCAGCTCCGGCTGCTGCAAACGGTCGTCGAGGTCGCCTCGGAACGCAACAGCACCCTGGTCATGCCGGTCCCGGTGGAGCTGCTGCGGTTCTTCGAGAAGATGACGCCCGCGGAGCGGACCGAGGTCGGCCCCTCCCTGGCCGACACTGGTGACGCTGAGGTGGCCGAGGCGGAGCGGGAGATCAGTGGCGTCGAGGCGCCGCCGGAGCTGGCGCCGCCGTCCGAGACCGAGCTTGCCGACCCCGAGATCCCGCCGCTGCCCGAGGGAGACCGGCCCGGCGAACTCCCGCCGCCCAAGCCCGGACCCGACACCACGGAAGCCGCGTAACTCTTCCGGCCAGGGCGCCGTGACCACCGGCGCCGGGGCGCCCTGAGCGCTGGGCTTCGGCGCCGGGCGTGCCGTAGTTCCCGTGGTTCGCGGGTACGGCATGCCCAAGCCATCCCGCGAAAGATCGCGCGGCCGTAGGCTGTCGGCTAGCTTGATCACTGCCCGGGAAGCTCCGCTGTGGACCGAGAGGAGGTTGGGGATCCGGCCTGCGGGCTGCTGCGCCCCTACCGCGAATGACTAAGTGGGAGTACGCGACCGTGCCCCTGCTGGTGCACGCCACCAAGCAGATCCTGGACAACTGGGGCGACGACGGCTGGGAGCTGGTCGCCGTGGTGCCAGGGCCCAACCCCGAGCAACTCGTCGCGTACCTGAAACGGCCGAAAGAATGAGGGACGCCTCCGCGCCGGGCGCTGCCAGCACGCCGCAGCCGCCGGGCCGAACGCCGCACAGTGCTAGCCGGCGCGCCTCCGGCACGACGCAGCCCCAGGCGCCGTTGCGGTGTCCCGGCGGCGAGGACAGCCTCCCGAAGCCAGCGAAGCGCCCGCGAGGGAGGCCATGAGATGAGCGAGTCCCCGGAGGCGAGGCTCGCGGCGCTCGGACTGGAACTGCCGGCCGCGCCGGCCCCGCTCGCTGCCTACGTGCCCGCGGTGCGCACCGGCCGCTACGTGTACACGGCCGGCCAGCTGCCGATGCTGGACGGGAAGCTGCTGCTGACCGGGAAGGTGGGCGCCCAGGTAACCGCGGCCGAGGCGGCGGCCCTGGCCCGGACCGCCGCGCTGAACGCGCTTGCCGCCGTCGCATCGGTGGCCGGCGGCCTGTCCGCGGTGACCCAGGTAGTGAAGATGACGGGTTTCGTGGCCAGCGACCCCGGCTTCACTGGCCAGCCGCAGGTCGTCAACGGGGCCAGCGAACTCCTGCTCGAAGTGTTCGGTGAGGCCGGCCGGCACGCCCGCAGCGCGGTCGGCGCCTCGGTCCTGCCGTTCGACGCGCCGGTGGAGATCGAACTGATCGTAGAGGTCAGTGACTGAACCGCCTGCTGGCCGCCGGGCTGCCATCCGGCTCCCACCGCATTTCGCGGCGCGGGCCCGTGAGGTGCTGGACGGCAACGTGGCCCCGGTGACGCCGCGCGATGCGGCCACGGTCATGTTGCTCCGCCCGGGCCTGGGCGGCCACGCGGAAACCGATGCCTTTGCCGGGCCAGGTCTGCAGGTCTACATGCTCCGCCGCCGGTCCTCGATGGCGTTCGCGGCCGGGGCGTACGTGTTCCCCGGCGGCTCCGTGGACGCCTCCGACGACGACGCCGGCATCGCGTGGTCGGGCCCGGACGCCGCCGAGTGGGGCCGGCTGCTGGGCGCCCCCGCCGAACTGGCCCGGACCCTGGTCTGCGCCGCGGTGCGCGAGACGTTCGAGGAGTGCGGGGTGCTGCTCGCCGGGCCGGACGCCGGGACGGTGCTGGCCGCGGCCGAGGACGAGGGGTGGGAGGAGGACCGCAGGCAACTGCTGGCCGGCTCGCTCTCCCTCGCCCAGTTGCTGCACCGGCGGGGCCTGGTGCTCCGCAGTGACCTGCTCCGGCCGTGGGCCCGGTGGATCACCCCGGTGACCGAGGAACGGCGCTACGACACGAGGTTCTTCGCCGCCGCCCTGCCGCCCGGGCAGATCGCGCGGGACGTCAGCGGGGAGGCGGACGAGACCGCCTGGCTGGCGCCGGGACCGGCGCTGGAGGCAGCGGGGCGCAGGGAGATCGCGCTCTTCCCGCCCACCGCCGTCACGCTGGGAGAGCTGCGGGCGTGCGGCACCGTCGCCGCCGCGCTGGCCGCGCGGCGGCGGATGACCGCGCTGATCCCCGAGGTGATGGTCGCCGAGGGCGCCGCGTGGCTGACCGTCCCCGACAGCGTGGAGTACCCGCTGTGATCGCTGGCGCTGTGATCGACGGCACGGGGACCACGCGGGCGCGCTGCGTCCTCGCCCCCAACCCCTCGCCGATGACCCTGGACGGGACCAACACCTGGATCCTCGCCGAACCCGGGTCGCCCCGGGCGGTGGTCCTCGATCCGGGCCCCGGCCACGATGGCCACCTCCACCGCGTCCGCGACCAGGTTGCCGCCGCCGGGCAGCGGGTCGCCGAGATCCTGCTCACCCACTCCCACGCCGACCACTCCGCCGGCGCCGCCACGTTCGCCGCGCTCACCGGCGCCCCCGTCCGCGCCGCCGATCCCGCCTACCGGCTCGGCGACGAGGGCCTGGCCCCCGGGGACACGATCACCGCCGCGGGCTGCGAGATCCACGTCGTCGCCACCCCGGGCCACTCCGCCGACTCCGTCTGCCTGCACCTGCCCGCCGACCACGCCCTGCTCACCGGCGACACCGTGCTGGGCCGCGGCACCACCGTCATAGCGGACGACGGCAACCTCACCGACTACCTCGCCTCCCTGGACCGCCTAAGGCAGCTCACCGACCGGGCCGAGCTGACCACGCTGCTCCCCGGGCACGGCCCGGTGCTCAGCAATCCCGCAGCCACGCTCGACCACTACATAACCCATCGCCACGAAAGACTGGCTGAGGTAGCGGCCGCGCTGGAGGCAGGTGACCGCACCACGGACCAGATCGCCGCGCGCGTCTACGCCGACGTAGACCGCGCCCTCTGGCCGTTCGCCGCTTTTTCCGTCCGCGCCGCGCTCCAGTACCTGGCGGACCAAGGCGCGCTCCCGCCCGGCGTTCTTCCGTAACGAAAGGGACCGACGCCAAGGCGAGCGCGCCAGCAGACGCGAGCCCGCCGCTGACGTCGGGGGCTAATGCGGCTCCGCAGCCTTTTCTCCGGACCCTCCTACCGCGCCCGGCGGGCGAGACGGTCACGGTCCAGGATCAGCACCGACTTCGCGTGCAACTGGAGCCACCCCCGGGCGGAGAAGTCCGCCAGGGCCTTGTTCACGGTTTCCCTGGACGCGCCGACGAGCTGCGCCAGCTCCTCCTGGGTGAGGTCGTGGTGCACCTCAAGCCCGCCGTCCTGTTCTTCCCCGAACCGGTCCGCCAGGTCCAGCAGCGCCTTGGCCACGCGCCCCGGCACGTCGGTGAACACCAGGTCGGCCATGACGTCGTTGGTGCGGCGCAGCCGCTGTGCCAGGGCACGCAGCAGGTGCATGGCGACGTCCGGCCGCCCGGTCAGCCAGTGGCGCAGGTAGTCATGGCCGAGCCCGGCGAGGTGGGCGTCGGTCACCGCGACGGCGCTGGAGGTGCGGGGCCGCGGGTCGAACAGCGACAGCTCGCCGAACATCTCACCGGGGCCGAGCACGCTGAGCAGGTTCTCCCTGCCGTCCGGGGCAGTCCTGGTCAGCTTGATCTTGCCTTCGAGCACCACATACAGCCGGTCGCCCGCGTCGCCTTCGTCGAACAGCCGGTCTCCCCGGCCCAGCGTCACGTCGTGAACCCCAGCCCGCAGCGCCTTCGTGCCCTCCTCGTCGAGCGCCTCGAACAGCGGCGCCCGGCCGAGCACATCGTCTGATTCAGCCACGGGACCCTCCTTGGCACGTCCCTGGAGTCCAGTGTCGCGCATTGGCCGGACAGCGCGCGAGCACCGCTCAGGTTGGATGCTCGTGGCTTACCGCACGGCGCCGGCAATCCTCGATCTCCGCCTCCGCCGCCTCCCGGTCGGCCCAGGAGAAGCCCTCGGTGCTCTTGCCGGGCTCCAGGGCCTTGTACACCTCGAAGAAGTGCTGGATCTCCAGCCGGTCATAGGCCGGAACATTCTCGATGTCCTGCAGGTAGGCCATCCGCGGGTCGGTCGCCGCCACGCAAAGCACCTTGTCGTCCGCGCCCTTCTCGTCCCGCATCCGGTACATGCCGATCGCCCGGCAGCGGATCACGCACCCGGGGAACGTCGGCTCCTCCAGCAGCACCAAGGCGTCCAGCGGATCGCCGTCGTCGGCGAGAGTGTCCTCGATGAAGCCGTAATCTGACGGGTACCGGGTGGAGGTGAAGAGCATCCGGTCGAGCCGGATCCGGCCGGTAACGTGATCCATCTCGTACTTGTTGCGCTGGCCTTTGGGAATTTCGATGATGACGTCGAACTCCACTTCCCGCCTCCCTCGGCGCGACAATGATGTGACCCGCGTCAAGCATCTCGCGAGAGGACAGGTGGTGACGAACCGTTCCACCGTCACCGCGCTGGCCGCGCTCGCGATGCTCAACGTGTTTACCCTGGGAGCGGGCGTGGCAGTCGCCGGCCTGCTGCCCGGTCGGCTGGCCCTGTGGCAGGTGCCGCGGGTGGCCGGCGCCGAGGTCGCGGCGCCCGGGGCCGTGCTGTCCCCAGCCGGCTCGGCAGGCCGCTGCCCAGCCGGAAGCGGCTGGCTGCCCTGCTCGCGCCGCTGATCGGCGCGCAACCGCTGGGGCGGCACGTCGGCGCGGTGGTCACCGACCTGGCCACCGGTGAGCTGCTGTTCTCCCGGCAGGCCGGGTCGCCGTTCGTGCCCGCCTCCAACGCGAAGCTGCTGACCTCGGTGGCGGCGCTGAGCACGCTCGGCCCCTCGGCGCGTTTCACCACCCGGGTGGTCGCCGGGACCAGGCCCGGCTCGCTGACCCTGGTGGGCGGGGGAGACCCGACGCTCGCGGCCGGGAACCCGCCGCGCTCGGACTACCCGCAGCCCGCCACGCTCGCGGCGCTGGCCGCCGCCACCGCCCGCTGGCTGTCCGCGCGCCACGTGCGCACCGTGCGGCTGGCCTACGACACCTCGTTGTTCACCGGGCCGTCCCTCGCCCCGGGGTGGACCTCCGGCTACATCAGCACGGGCAACGTCACGCCGATCACCGCGCTGGAGGTGGACCAGGGCCGGCTGACCCGGTCCGGGGGGCCGCAGGACGCCGACGACCCGAGCAACTTCCGGCCCCGGTCCTACGCGCCGGCCACCGGAGCGGCAAGCGCCTTCGCGGGCCTGCTCCGCCGCGATGGCATCCACGTGGCCGGGCAGCCCGTGGCCACCGGCAGCCGCGGCACGCCGTCCCGGTCGCGGCCGTCCGCTCGCCGGCCCTGGCCGAGATCGTCGGCTGGATGCTGCGGGAGAGCAATAACGTGATCGCGGAAGACCTGGCCCGCCAGGTCGCGCTGCGCACCGGGCGGCCGGCCTCGTTCAGCGGCGCCGCCGCGGCGGTGACCGCGGTGCTGGGCAGGCTCGGTGTCCGGCACGGCGTGCACCTGGTAGATGGCAGCGGCCTGTCCCCGCGGGACCTCCTCACTCCGGCTGCGCTGGCCGCCGTGGTCCGGCGGGCGGCGGCCAGGCCGGCCGCGCTGCGGGCCGCCATCACCGGCATGCCGGTGGCGGGGTTCTCCGGCACCCTCGCCCCCGGGCAAAGCGTGTTCGGCGGCTTCGGGCCGCCCGCGCTGGGCATGGTCCGGGCCAAGACCGGCAACCTGAGCAAGGTGGTGAGCCTGTCCGGAATCACCACCGACGCCAGCGGCCACGTCCTGGCCTTCGCGTTCATGGCCGACCAGATCGCCAAGGGCAGCGAACTGGCCAGCGCGGCGGGCACGATCGACGCGATGGCGACGGCGCTCGCGGGCTGCGGCTGCCGTTGAGGGTGAGCCTACGGGCATGGCCGCGTCCCCAGGAGCCGGCCCGGCGTCGTACCGTGTAGTCGTGAGCAGCGGACAGATGATCGACTGGGAACTGGCTATTTCCACCGGTGTGCGGTGGGTGAGACCTGGCCCACAAGTCAGCCTCGCCGAGGCGAGGGCGGTGGTCAGCGAACTGCACGAGCTTGCTGCGGCGGTCGCCGAGCCGGTGCGGCAGGTCACCGGGATGTCCAGCGCGGAGGAAATCGGGCGGGTGGCCGTCGTGGACCGGCCGGGCTGGATCCGCGCCAACGTCAACGGCTTCCGCGTGGTTCTCGACCCGCTGGTGGACCACCTGCGGGAGCAGGGGCGGGTCCCGCCGCCCGGCTCCGTGGTGACCGCGCTGGGGTCCCGGGTCACCGGCATGCAGGCCGGGCTTATCCTCGCCTACCTCGCGGGCCGGGTCCTCGGCCAGTACGAGCTGTTCTTGCCGCCCGACCCGGAGGTGCCCGAGGACGCCGCGCCTGCCGGGCGGCTGACCCTGGTCGCGCCGAACATCCTCATGGTCGAGCGCGAACTCGACGTCGACCCGCATGACTTCCGCCGCTGGGTGTGCCTGCACGAGGAGACCCACCGCACCCAGTTCACGTCGGTGGGCTGGCTGCGCGGGTACGTGCAGGAGCAGATGACCGACTTCCTGCTGGCCTCCGACCTCGACCCGGCGACGATCCTGGGCAGGCTCAGGTCCGCCGCGGACGCGGTGGCCGGGGCAGTCCGGGGCAACGGGCACGGCGACAGCCTCATCGAGGCCATCCAGACCCCGCGCCAGCGGGAGGTCCTGGAGCGGCTGACCTGCGTGATGACGCTGGTCGAGGGGCACGGCGACTACGTCATGGACGCCGTAGGCCCGCAGGTGGTGCCCACGGTGGCCCAGATCAGGGCCCGGTTCAACGCCCGGCGGTCCGGGGCGGGCCGGGTGGAACAGACGATCCGCCGGATCCTGGGCATCGACCTGAAGATGAAGCAGTACGCCCAGGGGTCGCGCTTCGTCCAGACGGTGGTGCGTGAGGGCGGGATGGAGGTCTTCAACCGGGTCTGGACCTCACCGGAGACCCTGCCAACCGCCGCGGAACTGACCGACCCGCACCTGTGGCTCGAGCGGGTCGGGGGCGCGGGCGGCGCGGGCCCGGCCCTGGCCGCGGGCAGCGGCTGAGGCTGCAGGCCTGATGGGCCCCCCTCCCGCCGTCGCGGAGGTTCGTTCCGCCGTACGCCGGTGCCTGGGGGAGTTCGCCGAGGGCGATCTGGTGCTGGCCGCCTGCTCGGGCGGGGCCGATTCGCTGGCCCTGGCCGCCGCCCTGGCACACGAGGGCCCGCGGTGCGGGTTGCGCGCGGGCGGCGTCACCGTGGACCACGGGCTCCAGCCCGGCTCGGCGAACCGGGCCGCCGAGGTGACCCGGGTCCTTGCCGGTCTGGGCCTGGAACCCGTGGCGTGCCTGCGCGTCGCCGTGCCGCCCGGGCCGGGGAACGGCGGCCCGGAAGCGGCGGCGCGGACCGCCCGGTACGCGGCGCTGGCCGAAGCCGCGCACCGCACCGGCGCGGCAACGGTCCTGCTCGCGCACAGCCGCGACGACCAGGCGGAGAGCGTCCTGCTCGGCCTGGCCCGCGGGTCCGGGACCAGGTCGCTGGCGGGCATGCCGCCGCGCCGCGGGCCCTACCGCCGGCCGCTGCTCGGGGTCGGCCGGGCCACGTTGCGGGCCGCGTGCGAGGCGCTTGGCCTGCGGCCCTGGGATGACCCGCAGAACGTGGATCTGGCCTTCGCCCGGGTGCGGGTGCGTCGCCAGGCGCTGCCCGCCCTGGAAGGCGCGCTGGGCCCCGGCGTTACCGAGGCCCTGGCCCGCAGCGCCCGCCAACTCCAGGCCGACGCCGAGGTGCTGGAGGACCTCGCCGCCAAGCAGGCGGAACGGGTGCGTGAGACGGACGGCGGCTGGCGGGCGGACCTGCTGGCCGGCCTGCCAGCCGCGATCAGGACCCGGGTGCTGCGGCTTGCCGCGATCGACGCCGGCTGCCCGCCCGGCGCGCTCACCGCTAGCCACATTGGCGCTCTGGACGCCCTGGTCACCTCCTGGCACGGGCAGCGCTGGGCAGATCTGCCCGGCGGTGTCCGGGGCCAGCGGCAGCGTGGCAGACTGCTTTTCATCGCCGGTCACCCCAGCGAGCCGGCCCGACCAGGGCGTGTCCCGTAGATCTATGCCGTCGCGAGCGGCCGCCGTGAAGCAGGATGGGGAGGCGGGTGGGGGATCGCACGGCGGAGGAGGAGCCAATAGTGGAACTATTGGCGGCGACGACAACGCAGCGAGGCGCCCGTCCGGTGGTCGCGCAGCAGGCTGGATGATCTATGGGACATGCCCTAGGCGCATCGGAGGGCCCGGTTGGACGCGACTGACGTGGGCGCCGACCTCAAGGAGATTCTGATCCCGGCCGGCCGGCTGCAGGCGCGGGTGGCCGAACTGGCCGCCGAGCTCGACGCCGACTACGCCGGGCACGACCTCCTGCTGGTCGGGGTGCTCAAGGGCGCGGTCATGATCATGGCTGATCTGGCCCGGGCCATGCGGCTGCCGGTGGAGATGGACTGGATGGCTGTCTCCTCCTACGGGTCCGGCACCCGGTCCTCCGGCGTGGTGCGCATCCTGAAAGACCTCGACACCGACATATCCGGCAGGCATGTGCTGATCGTGGAGGACATCGTCAACTCCGGCCTGACCCTCTCCTGGCTGGTGGGCAACCTGCGCTCGCGCCAGCCGGCCTCGCTGCGCCTGTGCGTCCTGCTCCGCAAGCCGGCGGCGGCGCTGATGGACGTCGATGTGGCCTACATCGGCTTCGACATCGCGAACGAATTCGTGGTCGGGTACGGGCTCGACTACGCGGAGCGGTACCGGAACCTGCCGTTCATCGGCACCCTGGCGCCGCACGTCTACGGCGGGACCGTGAGAGGCCGGCAGGGCGCCGGCTGGCTGAGCCAGAACACAGAGGGTAGGAGAGGGGAACACGGTCAGCGATGGGGAGCGTTGATGCGAGGGAGAGGACCGCCGGGAAACCTGGGGTGGCGTGGCTGCCCGAGGAGTCCCGGGCGCGGTGTAACGTCAACTAACCCGCACCTTTACCGGGGAATGACTAAGGAAGCCGGCATGGTCACTGGGACACAGGACAGGCCCGCCGGAGGTCGGCGGGTAACAGAAGCTGGTCAGGAGGGACCCGCCCGGAGCAGGCGGGGTCGTTGATCAATGGATCTCAAGCGTTACTTCCGCGGGCCGTTCGTCGCGGTCCTCGTGATGCTGCTGCTGTTCTTCATCGTGTTCGCCTACGCGAACCGCGGCGAGTCGTACACGCCGGCCTCGACGTCCACGGTTGTCGGATACATCAACCGGGGCGAAGTCCAGTCGGCGACCCTGATCGACAAGAACCAGACGATCGAGATCGTCACGACGAACGACAAGCGGCTGCAGGCGAGCTGGGTCGGCAACCAGGGCCAGCAGATTGCCGACCAACTGCAGAAGAAGCCCCCGAAGGGCGGCTACAACGTCCAGGTGCCCAGCGGCAACACCGTCATCGGCGTGATCTTCAGCTTCCTGCCGTACATCCTGATCATCTTGATCTTCTTCTTCCTGCTCAACCAGATGCAGGGCGGCGGCTCCCGGGTGATGAACTTCGGGAAGTCCAAGGCCAAGCTGATCACCAAGGACACCCCGAAGACCACCTTCGGCGACGTGGCCGGGGCCGATGAGGCCATCGAGGAACTCCAGGAGATCAAGGAGTTCCTGCAGACCCCGGGCAAGTTCCAGGCGATCGGCGCCAAGATCCCCAAGGGCGTCCTGCTGTACGGGCCGCCGGGAACGGGCAAGACGCTGCTCGCCCGGGCCGTGGCCGGGGAGGCCGGGGTCCCGTTCTACTCGATCTCCGGGTCCGACTTCGTGGAAATGTTCGTCGGCGTCGGCGCCTCCCGGGTGCGCGACCTGTTCGAGCAGGCCAAGGCGAACGCGCCCGCGATCGTGTTCGTGGACGAGATCGACGCGGTCGGCCGGCACCGCGGCGCCGGGTTCGGCGGCGGCCACGACGAGCGCGAGCAGACGCTCAACCAGCTGCTGGTCGAGCTGGACGGGTTCGACGTCAAGGGCGGGGTCATCGTCATCGCGGCCACCAACCGGCCCGACATCCTCGACCCGGCGCTGCTGCGGCCCGGCCGGTTCGACCGGCAGATCGTCGTCGCGCAGCCCGACCTCGCCGGGCGCAAGGGCATCCTGCGGGTGCACGCCCGCGGCAAGCCGTTCGCCGACGGCGTGGAGCTCGACCTGATCGCACGCCGGACCGCCGGTTTCACCGGCGCGGACCTGGCCAACGTGATCAACGAGGCCGCCCTGCTGACCGCGCGGGCCAACGGAACGAAGATCACCATGGCGGCGCTGGAAGAGTCGATCGACCGGGTGATGGCGGGCCCCGAGCGCAAGAGCGTGCTGCTGTCGGAGAGGGAGCGCAAGCTCATCGCCTACCACGAGGGCGGGCACGCCCTGGTCGGCCACGCGCTGCCGAACGCCGACCCGGTGCACAAGATCACCATCATCCCCCGCGGCCGCGCCCTCGGCTACACCGCCTCGGCGCCGCAGGAGGACAAGTTCCTCATCACCCGGTCGGAGATGATGGACCAGCTCGCCATGCTGCTGGGTGGGCGCACCGCGGAGGAGCTGGTGTTCCACGAGCCCACCACGGGCGCCGCCAACGACATCGACAAGGCCAGCCAGATCGCCCGCGGCATGGTGACCGAGTACGGGATGAGCGAGCGGCTGGGCGCCCGCAAGTTCGGCACCGGTGACGGCGAGCCGTTCCTCGGCCGGGACATGTCGCACAGCAGGGACTACTCCGAAGAGATCGCGTCCACGATCGACGAAGAGGTGCGGCGCCTCATCGAGGCCGCGCACGACGAGGCCTGGGAGATCCTGGTCACCTACCGCGAGGTGCTCGACGATCTGGTCCTGCAGCTCATGGACAAGGAGACGTTGAGCAGGGAAGAGGTGCTCCGGATCTTCGCGCCGATCCAGACCCGCCCGTCCCGCGGCTCCTACACCGGGTACGGCAAACGGCTGCCCTCGGACCGGCCGCCGGTGCTGACGCCGAAGGAGCTCGCCCTGACCGCCGCCCCGGACGGGCAGGACCTGCCCGCCGCGGGCAACGGCCAGTCCGGCGGCACGGGCAGCCTCGGCAACTCGGCCCCGCCCACGCTGCCTCCGTTCGGCAGCGATGACGCCCTGCCCGGCGAACCGCTTTGAGCGAGCCGATCGACCGCCCGCGGATCGAGCGGGCGGTACGGGAAATCCTGGCCGCCATCGGCGAGGACCCGGACCGGGATGGGCTGGCGGACACCCCGGCGCGGGTCGCCCGCGCCTACGCGGAACAGTTCTCCGGGCTGTCCCAGGACCCGGAGGACGTGCTGGGCACGGTGTTCGACGCCGACCACGACGAGCTGATCCTGGTCCGCGACATCGAGGTATACAGCACCTGCGAGCACCACCTGGTCCCGTTCTTCGGCCGTGCTCACGTGGCCTACATACCGAACGAGAAGGGCCAGATCACCGGGCTGTCCAAGCTGGCCAGGCTGGTGGACGTCTACGCCCGGCGGCCGCAGGTCCAGGAGCGGATGACCAGCCAGATCGCCGACGCGCTGATGCGCGTGCTGGAGCCGCGCGGAGCGCTGGTGGTGATCGAGGCGGAGCACCTGTGCATGTCGATGCGCGGGGTGCGCAAGCCGGGGGCGAAGACGGTCACCTCTGCGGTGCGGGGCAGCATCAGGGACAATGCCAGCACCCGGGCGGAGGCCATGAGCCTGCTGCTGCAGCCCCGCACCTGACCCGGCGCGCCGGCGCCCTCGTCCCGCGGCGGCTGGCACACCGGCCGGCGGCGGCTAGCAACGTTTCCCGGGCGGGCACGGCAAGCCCGCCCTGCAACAAAAGCCGAGAAGAGACCCCAGCCACGAACGGAAGTGGCGCGTCCATGGGTACTTTGCGAATACCAGGAGATTACCCATGAAATGCCCCGGCCCGGCTACGCTGATTCCCCGTGACGCAGGGCCTTACGCAGATGTCTGAAGCGGCCGAGCCGAGCGCCCTGCCTGCCATCGGCGACTGGGCGGAACACCTCAGGCCGCAGCCGGGCCGTGGGCCCGACCGCAGGCAGAACCGTCGCTGGGTGCCCATCACCGCAGGCTGGCTCGCCTTGCTGATCGGGCTCGCCGATGTGGTGAGCGCGGTCATTCCCAGCCTGGAACTGGTGGACCGGCTGCACCGGATCACGCCGTTCGTGCCCGGCGTCCTGACAAATGTCACCTTTACCGCGGACGTGATCATCGGGTTGCTGCTGTTGATGCTCTCCCATGGCCTGCGGCGGAGAAAACGGCGGGCATGGCAGGCGACCTGCCTGTTGCTTGCCTTCAGTGTCCTCATTCACCTAGTTCACGCGCCCTATCTGGCCCCCGGGGTGGTGTCCGCGATCCTGCTGGCGGGCCTGCTGTTCTACCGGGACGAGTTCTACGCGGTGGGCGAACCGCGCACCCGCTGGCTCGCCGTGCGCGTCTTCGTGTGCCTGCTGATCGCGGACGTGGCCATCGGCCTGACCTACATGCTGCTGGCGCACAACCTCGCCCACAACTACTCGGTGTGGCAGCGCATCGTGCACACGACCTACGGCCTGGTTGGCGTGTCCGGCCCGGTCCAGTTCGTGCCCGAGGGCAGGAGTGACTTCTTCAACATCCTGACCAGTTCGCTGGGCGTGTTCACGCTGCTGGTCACCGGGTACATGTTCCTGCGCCCGGCCAAGCAGAGAGCCAGGCTCACCCACCAGGATGACCAGGAGATACGGGAACTGCTGCGCAAGCACGGGCACCGGGACTCGCTCGGCTACTTCACCCTCCGCAACGACAAGAGCGTCATCTGGTCGGCCACCGGCAAGTCCTGCGTCGGGTACCGCGTGGTTTCCGGCGTCATGCTGGCCAGCGGCGACCCGATCGGGGACCCCGAGGCGTGGCCGGGCGCGATCCATGCGTTCCTCGACGAGGCGGCCCGGCACGCCTGGGCCCCGGCGGTGATGGGCTGCAGCGAACTCGGCGCGGAAATCTGGTGCCGCGAGGGGAACCTGACCGCCCTGGAGCTTGGCGACGAGGCCATCGTGGAGGTGGCCAGTTTCAGCCTCCAGGGCAGGCAGATGCGCAACGTGCGGCAGATGGCCGCCCGGGTCTGCCGGCAGGGGTACGAGGCGCAGGTCCGGCGGCTCTCCGAGGTGCCGCCCGAGGAGGTCGAGCGGCTGGTCCGCCGGGCCGACTCCTGGCGGGGCAGCCCCACCGAGCGGGGGTTCTCGATGGCCCTGGGCCGCGTCGGCGGGCCCGGCGACGCGGATTGCGTAATCGCCACCGCCACGGAGGACGGGGTGCTGCGCGGCCTGCTGCACTTTGTCCCGTGGGGTTCCGACGGCCTCTCCCTGGACCTCATGCGCCGGGAACGGACCGCGCAGCCAGGCGTCAACGACTTCCTCATCGTGGAGACGATCAAGGCGGCCCAGGAACTCGGCGTCAAGCGGGTGTCGCTCAACTTCGCGGTGTTCCGCTCGACGCTGGCCCGAGGCGAGCGGATCGGCGCCGGGCCGGTGCTGCGCGCCTGCCGGGGCATCCTGCTGTTCGCCTCCCGCTGGTTCCAGATCGAGTCGCTGTACAAGTTCAACGCCAAGTTCTGCCCGCTGTGGGCGCCGCGCTTCTTCGTGTTCTCCGGGACCAGGGACGCGCCCCGGGTCGCCATCGCCGCTCTGGAAGCCGAAGCGTTCCTGGTCTGGCCCACGGTGGAGGTGCGCCGGATCGCCCGCCGGCTGGGGCTCACCAGCCTGGCGCGGCCGTTGCGCCGCCCGCCCCGGCGCCCGCCAGCTTGCTGACCCGGGCGCCCGGCTGGGCCGTTCCGCCTCCGAACCCGGTCAATGTCGCCTTGTGCGGGCCAGAGCGCCCAGCCGTTCTGCTGCCAGGTGCTCTAAGGTGACCCCTGTGACAAGCGGCACGCCCCCCGGGGCGCCGCCCGGTGCTGGCTGGCTGGCCGGCATGCGGCGCGGCCCGGGCCCGCCCGGCCTCCCCGATCCGGGCCGGTGCCTGATCATGGGGGTGGTGAACGTCACCCCCGACTCGTTCTCCGACGGCGGGGCGTGGTTCGGGGCGGACGCGGCGATCGGCCGTGGCCGGCAGCTCGCCGCGCAGGGCGCCGACATCGTGGACGTGGGCGGGGAGTCCACCCGGCCCGGTGCCCAGCGGATACCGGCCGACGAGGAGCTGCGCCGGGTGATCCCGGTGATCACGGGCCTGACCCGGGAGAACGTGCCAGTCAGCGTGGACACCATGCGGGCCGAGGTGGCCCAAGCGGCCCTGGACGCCGGTGCCAGGCTGGTCAACGACGTCAGCGGCGGGCTGGCCGACCCGGATATGCCGCGCCTGGTGGCCGGGGCGGGCGTGCCGTACGTGGTCATGCACTGGCGCGGGCACAGCCATCGAATGCAGGACCGGGCCGTCTACGCCGACGTCGTCACGGAGGTCTGCGAGGAACTGCGGCGCCGGGTCGATGCGGTGGTCGCCGGGGGCGTGGATCCGTCGATGATCGTGGTCGACCCCGGGCTTGGTTTCGCCAAGCAGCCGGAGCACAACTGGGCGCTGCTGGTGAACCTGTCCCGGCTGTCCACCCTGGACGGCGCCGGGCAGGAGTTCCCGGTGCTCGTCGGGGCGTCCCGCAAGCGCTTCCTGGGCAGGCTGCTGGCCGCCCCGGACGGCACCCCCCGGCCCTTCACCGGCTGTGACGACGCCACGGTCGCGGTGACCGCCCTCGCGGCTGCCGCCGGCGCCTGGTGCTCCCGGGTGCACGAGGTGCCCGGCAACTCCGACGCGGTGCGTGTCGCCGAAGCCTGGCGGGCCGCGGCGCTGGAGGCCGTGACGTGACGTTGGACCGCATTGAGCTGCGCGGGCTGCGCGCCTTCGCCCGGCATGGCGTGTTCGACGCCGAGCGGCGCGACGGCCAGGAATTCGTGATCGACGCGGTGCTGTGGCTGGACACCAGGGCCGCGGCGGCCGGCGACGACCTGTCCAAGACCATCGACTACGGCGCCCTCGCGAACCGGCTGGTGCGGTTGGCCGGGGAACCGCCGGTCCGGTTGATCGAGACGCTGGCCGAGCGCCTCGCGGCCGGCTGCCTGTCCGAACCCCTGGTAGCGGAGGCCGAAATTACTGTCCACAAGCCGCAGGCGCCCATCGCGCATCCATTCGACGACGTTGCCGTGATCATCCGGCGGGAACGGCCGTCAGCCAGCCCAGGGCGGCCCACGTGAAAACGAGCGTGGTCATCGCCATGGGCAGCAACCTCGGTGACCGGCTGGACTACCTGCAGGGCGGGCTGGACGGGCTGTTCGACACCCCCCGGCTTGCCTTCGTGGCCGTGTCCCCGGTGTACGAGACCGCCCCGGTCGGCGGCCCGGAGCAGCCGGACTACCTCAACGCCGTGGCGATCGGGGAGACCACCCTGCCCGCACGGGCCGTGCTGGAGCGTTGTCACAGCCTGGAAGACGCGTTTGGCCGGGAGCGCGGGGAGCGCTGGGGCCCGCGGACGCTGGACCTGGATCTCATCGTCTACGGTGACGAGGTGAGTGAAAGTCCCGGGTTGATGCTGCCGCACCCCCGCGCCCACGAGCGCGCGTTCGTCCTCGCCCCGTGGCACGACACCGACCCCGACGCCGAGCTTCCGGGCTGGGGCAAGGTGGCGGACCTGCTGGAGGCGCTGGGCACGACCGGGGTTGCCCGGCTGGAGGGCGCCGTGCTCCAGCCACCCGCATGACGGTCACCGGGCCAGACCGGTGACGGTGAGATCCCGATGAGGCCGACCCGGGCGCGCACCCTGGTGCTGACCGCGGCGGTCTGCGCGATCGGGACGTGGCTCCTGCTCCACCTGGTGTACACGTCCCTGCCGCTGCTGCCGTGGAGCGGGGTGCCGGCGCTGGCGCTGCTGGCGATCGCCGAGGCGATCTGCGGGCGGAGCGTGCGGGCCCGGCTGCGCGGCCGTGGCACCCCGATCCCGCCGATCGCGGTGGCCAGGCTGGCCGCGCTGGCGAAGGCCAGTTCGCTGGCGGGGGCGTTCATCGGCGGACTGGCCGTCGGCTTCCTGATCTACGTAGCCGGGGCCGTGGACAAGTCGTCGGCCTACCGGTCCGACGCGTTCACCTCGGGTGCCACGCTCGTCGCGGCGGCGCTGCTCGTCGCGGCCGCCCTGTACCTGGAATACGGCTGCCGCGTGCCGACCGGCCGGGACCAGGGCGCCGAGCCCAGGACGCCGCCGCAGTCCGGCGCGGCGCGCTAGCCCAGCCAGCGCTACCAGAATGCGACGCAGTGCGCCGGCCTTCAGGCCGGTGGTGAGCGTCGCCCGGCGTGTCGCCTGGACTTCGGCACCCGCGGGCATCAAAGTTACTGCTGTCAGGTACCGCCGGGCGGGCGGGAACGTCCCTGTAAGGGGTAAAGCCTGTGGAGCGGGTGTAAGACCAGGGTCTGCCCCTGGCGGTCTGCGGTGAAGCAGGAAGTCACAGAAGTGCCGCATGCGTGGCACAGGCCGAATCCCCAGCCTTCAGGCTGGGGAGCGCGTCAACTGTCCATGTCACCCACGATGAAGAACATTGATCCCAGGATCACGGCTAGGTCGGCGACCCGGTGCCCGGGCAGCACCTCTGGCAGCACCGCCATGTTGCTGAACGAGGCCGACCTCAGTTTGAGCCGCCACGGCGTCTTGCCCCCCCGGGACACCAGGTAGTAACCGCTCAGCCCGAGCGGGCCCTCGGTCCACGCGTAGGCGTGCCCCTCAGGCACCTTGAACACCTTGGGCAACCGGGCGCTCAGCGGCCCCTGGGGCAGCCTGGAGAGTCGCACGGCGCATTCCTGGGCCAGGTCTAGCGACACCGCGAGCTGGTCGCGCAGGCACTCGAATCGGGCCAGGCAGTCGCCCGCCGTCCCGGTGGGCACCCGAAGCACGCCGGCCAGCTCGCTGTAGGCGAGGTAGGGCTCGTCGCGGCGCAGGTCGAAATCCACCCCGCAGGCCCGCGCCGCGGGCCCGCTCACTCCGTACTGCCGCACCTGGGCCGGGGTCAGCACCCCCACGCCCCCGGTACGCGCGCGGAACCGGTCGTGCGCCACCGGAGCCCCGATCACCGGCAGCGCCGCGCGCACGTCGTCGATGGCACGGCAGGCCCGGTCCAGCCAGCCGGCCGGGATCTCTTCCTTGAGACCGCCGACCCGGTTGAACATGTAGTGCATCCGGCCGCCCGAGATCTCCTCCATGACCGACTGGATGGCCTCGCGGGCCCGGAACGCGGCCTGCGCCCCGGCTGCGACCGCCTCGTCACCGTCTTCTCCGGCAACTGCGGCCCGGCTCGGCGCCGCCTCCCCCGGCTCGTCCGCTCCCCGCTCGGCGGCTCCCCGCTCCGTCTCCCGGAGCTTGCCGGCTCCCTGCTCCGTCTCCCGGAGCTCGCCGGCTCCCTGCTCCGCATCCCGGAGCTCGCCCGCTCCCGGCCCCGCCGCGATCTCCGGCGGGTAGGCGCTCAAGAACGCGAGGTGGCTCAGCGCCCGGTTCAGCTCGGCTAGCATCGTGCGGGCCCAGACGGCCCTGGGCGGCACCTCGATCCCCGCCAGCCGCTCGGCGGCGAGCACCACGCCCAGTTCGCTGGCGAAGGCGCCCAGCCAGTCATGCCGGTTGGCCAGCACGATGATCTGGCGGTAGTCGCGTGCCTCGAACAACTTCTCCGCGCCGCGGTGCATGAACCCGATCTCCGGTTCGGCCGCCGTGATCTGGTCGCCGTCCACCATGAGCCGGAGCCGGAGCATCCCGTGTGCCGACGGATGGGCGGGCCCCAGGTTGATGAGAAACTCCGGCCCGCCTGGCGCCCGGGCCGTCCCGCCCGCCCCTGCTAGCTCGGTGCCCGGCCCGGCCGGTGCGGTCCCGGGCAGCCAGGCGCCGGTGACCGCCGCCACCTGGCGGCCCCGGCCGGATGCCCCGGGGGCGTCGCGCTCGCGCATGCGCCCATGCTGCCACGTGACCGAAGCCCCAGCGCACAGCATGTTTGTAGGCGTTGTCACAACGACCACAGTCACGTCCTTGCCGGGGCGGCAAGCTGCGCCAGCGGGGCGGGCAGGCCCGTCCCGACCGCCTGGACCAGCCAGCCGAACCCGCCCAGCCCATCGGCGTCCATCAGCTCCGCGTTCACCGACGCCTGGCACAGCGCCCGCGCGTAACGCTCCGGGTCGGCGCCCGCGAGCGCCAGTGACGGCCGCCGCGCGGTCAGGCCCAGCCCCCGCAGCGCCGCCCGTTGCGTGGTGAGCACGCTCTCGCCTGCGCCCGCGGCCGTGCCTGCTGCGGCACAGGCGTCCAGGGCCACGTGGGCCGTGATGTCACGGGATGTGTCCGGGAGCGCGGCCACCGCCCGGCCCTCCAGGTAGCCGGTCAGCGTCCCCCAGGCCGGCCGGGCCGCCTTGACGTGCCCGTAGTCGGCGGCGACCGCGACACCACGGTCGATCCGGCGGATTACCCCCGCCCACGCCTCACACCGGGTGCGGCCCACCTCGGCGCGGTCGCCGCACGCCACCAGCGGCCACCAGGCACGAATCCAGGCCAGGTCTCCCGGGTCGGGCGGCCCACCGGGCCGCTCGGCGCCGGTGGCCGGGTCCACCTGGACTACGGCCGGTCCCGCCGCGGTGAGCTCCACTACGTCCAGCGGGACGTTGTCGAGCCATTCGCTGGCGATGACCAGCCCGGTGATGCCAGCCGACGGTGCCGGCTGCCAGCCGATCCGAGGGTCGAGCCCGGCCGGCCGCGGCGCGACCTCGACCGCGCAGGCGGCGATCCGCCTGGCCAGCCCCGGCGCCCCGCTGGCGCCGCGAGCGCCGCCGGCACCGGGAGCCGCGCCGGTCCCGGGAGCGCCGCCGGTCCCGGGAGCGCTGCTGGCCCCGGGAGCGCCGCTGGCCCCGGGAGCGCCGCCGGCCCTGGGCGCGCCGCCGGCCCCGGCAGCGCTGCTGGCCCCGGGCGCCCCGTCGGTCCCGGGTGCCCCGTCGGCCCTGGGAATACTGCCGATCCCGGGCGCCCCGCTGGCCTCCGTACCTCCCGATTCCGCCGCGGTGCCCTGCTCCGCGGCGGCCAGGATTTGTTCCAGCAGTTCGCCCCGGCCGGCCCCGACGTCCACCAGGTCGATCCGCTCCGGATGGCCGAGCCTGGCATCGACCTGGCAGAGCAGTTCCCAGATCGCTGCGGCGTAGCTTGGAGACACGTGCACGGAGGTTCGGAAATGACGGGCAGGCGGCTCGCCCCTGGCGTAGAACCCGCCGGGGCCGTAGAGCGCGGCATGCATGGCCTCTCGCCAGGTCATCCACACACCGTCGAGCCTAGGCTGTCCCTCGCGGATCTCCTGCCGCCACGGATCTTCCGGACGCGCCCCGCGGCGCGCGGCCGCGGGGCCGGGAAGGCGCCGTGGATATGCTGAGCGTTGCCGTCTGGCGCCCACGGACCTGTCGCTGGGGCCCGTTCACCGGCCACGCGTGAGGACTGGACCGAGAGGGAACGAAATCATGCCGAGCCCGGTGGACCCGAGCCCATCGCATCCCGCCCGGCTCCGCGTGGGCGTGATCGGGGCAGGCAAGGTCGGCGTCGTGCTCGGCGCCGCCCTGGCCCGGGCCGGGCACCAGCTCGTCGCGGTCACCGCCGTGTCCGACGCGTCGGTCCGCCGCGCCGCCGCGATGCTGCCCGGCGTGCCGGTCCGCCGCCCGTCGGCAGTCCTCGCCGACGCCGACCTGGTGCTGCTGACGGTGCCCGACGATGCGCTGCCAGGGCTGGTGAACGGGCTGGCCGCCACCGAGGCCCCGGTGGAGGGCCGCATCCTCGCCCACACCAGCGGCCGGTACGGGGTCGGCGTGCTCGACTCGACGACCCGCCGGGGCGCGCTGCCGCTGGCCCTGCACCCGGTCATGACGTTCGCGGGCCGCCCGGACGACATCAACCGGCTGTCCGGGATCAGCTTCGGGGTCACCGCGCCCGTCGCGCTGCGCCCGGTCGCGGAGGCGCTGGTCATCGAGATGGGCGGCGAGCCGGTCTTCATCGAAGAGGACCGCCGTGGGCTCTACCACGCGGCCCTGGCCAGCGGGGCCAACCACCTGGTCACCCTGGTGGTACAGGCCGCCGAACTGCTCGGCATGGCCGGCGTGCCAGATCCCGCGCGGATGCTCCGGCCGCTGCTGACCGCCGCGCTGGACAACGCGCTGGTGCTCGGCGACGCGGGGCTGACCGGGCCGGTCGCCCGGGCCGACTCCGACACCGTGGCCGCCCACGTGCGGGCGCTGCAGGACGCCTCACCGGAGGCCCTGCGCGCCTACGTCGCGCTGGCCAGGCTCACCGCCGACCGGGCGCTCGCCGCGGGCCTGCTGCCACCGCCCGACGCTCAGCGCCTGCTCGAAGTCCTCGCCGGGGCGCCACGGTGACGCCCGTCCTCGCCCGCACCAGGCTCGGCATCTCCGCCGCGCGCAAGCTGCTCGGCTCTCCCGTCGTGCTGGTGCCGACCATGGGTGCGCTCCACGACGGTCACATCGCGCTGCTCCGCCGCGCCGCTGAGATTTCGCGGCCAAACGGAAGTGTCGTGGTCTCGGTGTTCGTCAACCCGCTGCAGTTCGGGGCCGGTGAGGATCTCGACCGGTACCCCCGCGACCTGGACGCCGACCTGGAGATCTGCGCCCGAGAAGGGGTGGCGCTGGTGTTCGCGCCCGGCGATGCCCAGATGTACCCCAGGGAGCAGCTTGTCACCGTGGATCCAGGCCCGATGGGGCAGGTGCTCGAGGGCGCGTCGCGGCCGGGGTTCTTCACCGGGGTGCTCACCGTCGTGCTCAAGCTGTTCCAGCTCGTGGGGCCGCAGGTCGCGGTGTTCGGCGAGAAGGACGCACAGCAGCTTGCCCTGGTCCGGCGGATGACCGGTGACCTGTGCCTGCCGGTCGAGATCGCCGGGGTGTCGACCGTGCGGGACCCCGATGGCCTGGCCGTTTCCAGCCGGAATGTTTACCTGTCCCCGGCTGAGCGGGCGACCGCGCTGGCGCTGCCTCGCGCCCTGAACGCCGGCCGTCAGGAGGCCGGATCCGGACCGGAAGCGGTGCTTGCGGCCGCGCAGCGCGTGCTGGACGTGGCGGCCGGGGGCGACCCGCCGCTGGTCCTGGACTATCTGGCCCTGGTCGACCCGGATACGTTCACCCCCGTGAAGCCCGGTTTCGCCGGGGACGCGCTGCTGCTCGTGGCCGCCCGGGCGGGGGCGACCCGCCTGATCGACAACACCCAGCTGACCCTCGGCCGGGCTAACTCATGACCCCGCCCCTAGCTAACGTGATCATGACTTGGGTGGCGCTATCACACCCCCTAAATCATGATCACGAAGTTGTGGGCGCCGGTGAGGGTTGCTGGGCCAGTTCGCGGCGGGGAGGGAGGGCCAGTGCTGCTGACGATTGACGTGGGCAACACCAACATGGTGCTGGGGGTGTTCGAGGGCGAGGAGGTCGTCGAGCACTGGCGTATCGCCACCGACCCGGCCCGCACTGCCGACGAGCTCGCCGTGGTGCTGCAGGGCCTAATCGGGCTGAGCCCGGTGCTCAAGGACCCGGACATCGACGGGATCGCGTTGTGCTCGACCGTGCCTTCGGTGCTGCATGAGATGCGCGAGATGTGCCAGCGCTACTACGGCGACGTCCCCGCGCTGATTGTGGAGCCCGGGGTGCGCACCGGCGTCTCGGTGCGGATGGACAACCCAAAGGAAGTGGGCAGCGACCGGATCATGAACACGGTCGCCGCGATGCACCTTTACGGCGGCCCCGCGCTGGTGGTGGACTTCGGCACGTCTACCAACTTCGACGCCGTCAGCAGCCGCGGCGAGTTCGTCGGCGGCGCCCTGGCGCCGGGGATCGAGATCTCCGTGGACGCCCTCTCCCGCCGGGCCGCGCAGTTGCTCAAGGTCGAGCTGGCCCGGCCGCCGCACGTGATCGGCAAGAATACGGTCGAGGCGCTCCAGTCCGGGATCATCTACGGTTTCGCCGGCCAGGTCGAGGGCATTGCCCGGCGGATGGTCGCGGAACTGGCGCCCGAGGACCCCGAGTCGGTGACCGTCATCGCGACCGGCGGGCTGGCCCCGCTCGTGCTCAGCGAGATCAGCGTGATCGACGCGCACGAGCCCTGGCTGACGCTGATCGGCCTGCGCCTGGTGTTCGAGCGCAATATTCGGGGGCGTGTCCCGTAGATGCATGCCGTCGCGAGCGGCCGCCGTGAAGGGGGACGGGGGAGGCGGGCGGGGGGTCGCAAGGCGGGGGAGGAGCCCATAGCGGAACTATGGGCGACGACGACAACGCAGCGAGGCGCCCGTCCGGCGGCCGCGCAGCAGGCTGAATGATCTGCGGGGCATGCTCCGGGCCGCTGATCCGCGCCGAAAATCTGTCCTGGCCGTGCCGCCGCCCCGGTAGCCTCGCCGGTGTGGATGACCACCAGCACTCGGCCGAGATCCCCGAGCAGGTCCGGGTCCGGCTGGGCAAGCGCGAGCGGCTGCTCGCCGAAGGCGCCGACCCATACCCGGTGACCTTCCCCCGGACCCACACGATCAAGGAGGTGCGGGACACGTACCCGGACCTGGCGGCGGACACTTTCACCGGCGAGCACGTGGGGGTGACCGGCCGGGTGATGCTGTCCCGGATCGCGGGGAAGCTGTGCTTCGCGACCATCCGCGACGGCACCGGCGACATCCAGGTGATGATCTCGGCGGACCGGGTCGGCGAGGACGCGCTCGCGGCCTGGAAGCGGGACGTGGATCTCGGGGACCACATCGGCGTGGAAGGTGAGGTCATTTCGTCCCGGCGCGGCGAGCTGTCGGTGCTGGCCGACCGGTTCGCGATCACGGCCAAGGCCCTTCGGCCGCTTCCCGACAAACACCATGGGCTGACGGACCCAGAGTCGCGGGTCCGGCAGCGTTATGTAGACCTGATCGTCAACCCGAACGCACGCCGGATGGCCGAGCTGCGGGCAGCGGTGACGCGGGCGTTGCGTGAGGAGCTCCACGACCGCGGGTTCATCGAGGCCGAGACGCCCATCCTGCAGCGGGTGCACGGAGGCGCGAACGCCCGGCCGTTCCGCACCCATATCAACGCCTACGACCTGGACCTCTACCTGCGAATCGCGCTGGAGCTGTACCTCAAGCGGCTGGTGGTCGGCGGCATCGAGAAGGTCTACGAGATCGGGCGCAACTTCCGGAACGAGGGCGTGGACGCCACGCACAACCCGGAGTTCACCATGCTGGAGGCCTATGAGGCCTACGGCGACTACATGACCGTGGCCACGCTCACCCGGGAGCTGATCCAGCGGGCCGCCAAGGACGCGCTTGGCGGCACCCAGCTGCACCGGGTGGACGGGATCGAGGCCGACATCGCCGGCGACTGGCCGGTCAAGAGCGTGCACGGCGCGGTATCCGAGGCTCTGGGCGAAGAGGTGACCCCGGACACCGGCGAGCAGCAGTTGCGGACGTTGTGCGAGCGCGCGGGCGTGCCCGCCGAGCCCAAGTGGAACCGGGGCCAGGTCCTGCTGGAGATGTACGAGCGGCTGGTGGAACGGCGCACCGTGATGCCGACCTTCTACCGGGACTTCCCGGTCGAGGTGTCCCCGCTGACCCGGGCCCACCGCGAGGATCCCCGGCTGGCCGAACGATGGGACCTGGTGGCGTTCGGCACCGAACTAGGCACCGGCTACTCCGAGCTGATCGACCCGGTCGAGGAGCGGGCCAGGCTGACCGCGCAGTCGCTGCTCGCCGCCGGGGGTGACCCCGAGGCGATGGTCGTCGATGAGGAGTTCCTGCAGGCGCTGGAGTACGGCATGCCGCCGACAGGTGGCATGGGCATGGGCATCGACCGGATGCTGATCATGTTCACCGGCGAGACCATCAGGGAGACGATCCTGTTCCCGATGGTCCGGCCGGATTGACTTCCATTGCGCCGTGACGGGCGGAGATCCCGCCTAACGCGACCTTTGAAGGCCAGCGCACTTGCGACCATCCTGGTAGCGCAGCGCGCCGCCGGGATTCAGCCCACGATCCGGACGGCGCCCACGTAGTAGGCCCACATGACCGGCTGGACCTGCACGTCCTCGCCGAAGTCGGGCGCGTCCACCATCAGGCCGTTGCCAATGTACAGTCCCACGTGGCCGACGTCCGGGTAGAAAAACACCAGGTCACCGGGCTGAAGCTGGTTGCGGCCGACGTGGACGCCCATGTTCCACTGGTCGCCGGTGAAGTGCGGGAGGCTGATGCCGACCTTGCCGTAAGCCCACCTGACCAGGCCGGAGCAGTCGAAAGCATGCGGGCCCGCGGCACCCCAGACGTAGGGGGAGCCGCGCACTCTTAGCGCCCAGCGCAGCGCCTGCGCGCCGATCGTGTTGGCGGTCGGGATCTGGATGTTGGGGTAGTTGCCGGTCCGGTTGAAGACCTGCATGGCCTTCTTGAACACGGAGCTGTTCAAGAGGTTGATCTTGGCTTGCGCCTGGCGCTGCTTTTCGGCCATCTGCGCGGTGAGCTGCTTGGCCCGCTTGGCCTGCTGCTCGGCGCTTTCCTGCGCCCGCTGGGCGGCGGCCACGCCCTGGGCGATCTGGCTGACCTGGTCGCCGTTCTGCTGCTGCAGCACCTGCAGGAACGCGGCCCGGCTGATCAGCGTCTCCGGAGTGCTGGTGGTCAGCAGTTCCAGCGGGGTGGCCAAGCCGCCGTTCATGTAACTCTGCGCCGCGAGCTGGCCCACGGCGAGCTTCCCGGCCCCGAGCCGGAGAAGATCCTGGTGGTAGGTCTGTGCAGCGACCTTGGCCTGGGTGTGCGCTTGGCTGAGCTGGATCCGCAGCCCGTTGTACTGCTCGTTCAGGCTGTTGATCTGGTTGGACAGCACCCGGGCCCGCGCTACCAGATCCTTCAGGCTGGGCGCGGGCTGGCCCGGCGCGGCGCCCCCGATGCCGCCGGGCAGGACGAGGCTGAACAGTGCGGCTGCGCCGATCACGGTAGCCGCCCGCCCCCAGGCCCGGCCGGACCTGCGGGGCGCCATTCGTGGACCACTTGGTACGTACTTGCGGGGACGCAAGTGCTCCACCCGGTCTCCTTTCCTCAGCGAACCGCCGCTCGCGCAGGCCTGCGGGCCGTGCAGCCGGGGAGGCGAGCAGCGTGGTTGCGGGCACCGCAAGGTAATGAGGCTTGCGGGGGCCACCAACCGGGAATGAGTGAATCTTTGCATAGCGCGGGGTGGTGGGTGGCCCGGTCTGAACATGCGGGTCCCTTAGGGGATCCAGGTAAGCGGGGACCTGCCTGCCCGGCCCTTGCCCCCCTTCGGCGTCACAGCAGCCGGGGCTGGGCCGCCATGAGTCGGCGGGGGCGCGGAGGCGCCTCGGGACGGTCCAGGAGCCGCGGGCCGATCGAGGCGAGGAATGGCGAGGGGCCGGTATCGGTCACCGACGCATGCTTGCGGCGGCGGGCTGCGTAGGTGAGGAACAGATGCGTCCTGGCGCGCGTCATCGCGACGAAAAGCAACCGGCGCTCCTCGGCGAGGTCGGGGGCGCCCGGATCGCTGCCAGGCAGCCAGAGCGGCACCAGGCCCCGCTCGCACCCGGCCACGAAGACCACGCTGAACTCCAGGCCCTTGGCGGCGTGCATGGTCAGCAGCGTGACCGCGTCGGCGCGCGGGTCCATGGCGTCGGCCTCGGCGCCGAGGGCAATCTCGGTCAGGAACCGGTCGAAGTCCGCACCGCACCGGTCGGCCAGCGGGGCGAGCACTTCCCCGGCCGCCAGCGCGTCCACCGCGGCAGCCCGGACGGCCGCGCGCTGCCCGGCTTGGGCGCGGGCGGCGAGCCCGTGCACGGCGGCCTTCAGCCGCGCGGACACGGCCAGGCCGGGCTCGCCCGCGGGGAGGTCCCGCATCTCCCGCAAGATGTCGGGGACGGCGGCCCGCCGGCTGAGCAGGTCGTGTGACCGCTTCTGGAACGGCAGGCCGGCCCGGGTCAATGCCTGGCCGAGGGCTGTGGCCTGCGCGTCGGTGCGGTACAGCACGGCCATGTCGGCCAGGGCCAGTTTCCCGCCGGCGTGCCCCTCGGCCCGGCCGCTGTCCAGCGAATGGAACGACGCCCCGCCCAGCAGCCGGTCAATGGCCTTCGCGATCCACGCCGCCTCGGCCTGCTCGGTGGCGGCCGCATGGACGGTGATCCGGCTGGCGGCCGCAGTGCCCGGCCGCCTCCCCCTTCCCCCTTCATCGGCCACGGCGCTCAGCCGCCGGTCCGGCACTAGAGTCGTCGGCGCCACGGCCTGCATCGCGCCGGACACGATGACCGGCGATGACCGGTAGTTGCGGGTCAGCGCGACGGTCCTGGCCCCCGGGTAGTCCCGCCCGAAGTTCAGGAAGTAACCCACATCCGCGCCACGGAAGCCGTAGATCGCCTGATCCGGGTCGCCGATCACGGCCAGCCCGCTGCCCTCGCCCGCCAGCAACCGCAGCAGCGCGTACTGGTCGGCGTCGGTGTCCTGGTACTCGTCCACGCTGATGGAGCGCCACCGCGCCCGCAGCGCCGCCGCCAGGTCCGGCGCCTCCTGCAGCAGCGCCAGCGTGAGGCTGATCAGGCCGTCGAAGTCCACCATGCCGCGCGAAGCGAGCAGCCCGGCGAACTCGCCCGCCACGGCGGGGTCGCGGGATGCCTCGGCGAGCAGGCGCCGCCCCGCGGCCGCCGACCCGGCCTCCGTCACCGCGACCGCCAGCCTGGCCCGGTCGTCGGCCACGGTGAAGCCGGGCTCCAGGCCGGCTCGTTCGCCGTGCTCGCGGAGGATCGCCAGACCGAGCCCGTGAAAGGTGGTGATCATCAGCCGGCGGGCCTGGCCGGGTAGCAGCGCGGCGAGCCGCTCGCGCATCTCCGCTGCCGCGCGGCGGGTGAAGGTGAGCGCCAGGCAAGCCTCTGGCGCGACGCCGCGCTCGGCGACCAGGATGGCGATCCGGCGGGTTAGCGTGCGCGTCTTGCCTGTCCCGGGTCCCGCGAGGATCATCAGCGGCCCCGCGGCCAGCGCCGCTTCCCGCTGGCCGGGGTCCAGGCCAGCCAGCAGCCCGCCGGGCCCCCCATCCTCACGCCAAGCAACCGGCGCCAGAACATCGAACAAGCCCTCCCCGCTGGCCTCCGGCGCGGACGACTCCTCCCCGCAAGCCGCCGGGGCCGCGATATCGGACAGCTCCTGCCCGCTGGCCTCCGGCACGTCGGACAACTCTTGCCCGCTGGCCACCGGCGCCGGGACATCGAAGAGCGCCTCCGTTCCGGCCAGTTCCTCCGGGCGGAACAGCCGGATCACCCCGTACTCCCCGTCGTAACCCGCTTCCTTGATCACCTCGCCGTGGCGGAGCCTGGCGATCGCCTCAGCGACCAAACCGCCCGCGGCGCGGCGGATTTCGGCGATGTCGGCGTCACAGAGAATGCGCAATTCCGGGCCGAGCGCCGCGACCAAACGGTCCACTTCCAAGGCGACCCGCTTGCTCCGCCGGCCGGCGCCACGGATCTCGCCGATGATCTCGGGCAGCGATACCAGGTTGGCTGATGCCGCTGCCCCGGGCGGCCGGTGCCCTTCCGGGCGGTCCGCGAGTTCCGCTACCCGGTGCAGCACACCAATCGTGAGCGGCTTCCCGCATTTCGGACACATACCCGCATGGCGCACACTCTCCGCGGGGAAGAGCCGCACTCCGCACTTGCGATGACCATCTAGGTGGTAACGGCCGCCTTCGGGAAAGAAGTTCAGCGTTCCGGCAAGCCCCTGGCCGGTACGCAACGCACGCAACATCGCAAAGTAGTCCGGTGCTGTGCTGAACGTCGTTGCTTCCCGGCCGATCATGGGCGGCGAATGCGCATCGGAGTTGCTCACAAGCCGGTAGTGGTCAAGTGCGGAGCAAATCCAGTTCATCGGCGGGTCAGAGGAGAGCCCCGTCTCCACGGCGAAGACATGTTCGGCTAGGTCGAGGTAACAGTCGGGTACCGCATCGAACCCTGACTTCGACCCAAGAACGGCGAACCACGGTGTCCAGATGTGGGCTGGAATGAGGAAGCACCCCGGCCCTGCGTTCAGCGTAATTTCCAAGAGGTGGCGGGAGTCCAGGCCAAGGATTGGCCGGCCATCGGAAGCCAGGTTGCCCACCTTGGCCAGCGCCGCGGTGATGGCGCCGGCGGCGTCGAACGTCGGGGCGTAGAGCAGGTGGTGGACCTTCCTCGTCGCGCCGTCGCGCTTGTAAATGGTGGAGATCTCGGTGGATAGCAGGAAACGGATTTCTGCCGGGCAGCTTGGTGGCAGCGTGCGGCTGAGCCGGGACGCCAGCTCGGGCCGCAGCCGGAACAAGCCTGGCTCCGCGGGAACCAGTGACTCGGCGAGCTGGATCGCCCACGCGGGATGGGTGAAATCGCCGGTGCCCACCACGGTGACCCCTTTCCGGGCCGCCCACCAGGCAAGATGCGGAATCTCGGCGTTCTTGCTGCAGGCGCGGGAGAACCGCGAGTGGATATGCAGGTCCGCGTGGAACACGCCGCCTGATCCTGCCATGTGATGCCTGTCCGGCGCAGCCGTCCGGCGCTGCCTGGTCGGTCACCCGCGCGTGGGTCGGGCCCGGACCCTGTCTAGCGCGTGTCGCGGCGGGGGCAGCCTATGGGGGACTGAGGGCCTGTGCCGCACCACGTCCGGTCATGAGTAACAATGCCAGGAGAGGCATCGGAGCAGCGAAAGAGGAGCCGCCGGCATGATCGCTGATCTGGAGGCGCTGGCGCCGCCGCTGATCATGGCGGCAGCGTTCCTGTTCGGGCTTGCCATGTTCTTGCGCCGGCAGTTGGGCCCCCGGGGCCGCGAGGCGGAAGAGGGCGATGAGGCCGATATTCGGGACAGCGCTTCGAATGCCGATCCCGGTGATACAACGCACGGCCCATCCACGGACCAGCATAAGGTATAGGCCGCATCAGCCCGAACAGCCGATAGGTCGGATGCCGATAGAAGGTTCTGCTCGTTTGCTGGCCCTTCGGCAATCGATTACGGAGAGTTACACCAATCGCGCTCCCTGCTTCAAGTGCTTGCCGTGATGAGCAACTTGCAGTGGCTGAATGTTCTTGACTTGAATTGCTAAACACAACTGGCTTGGTATATTGTTCCTCAGCCTATTAACTGTCCCCAGCAGAAGGGCTGGCCCCATGGCACAGAAGACGGTGGTGACGGTCGTGTGTGACCTTCCCCACGACGGTGAGGTCGAGGGAACCGAGACGGTTCCGTTCGCTTTTGACGGCACTGCCTATGAGATCGATGTATGCGCCACACATGCCAAGGATCTGCGCGAGAAGTTCGGCAAGTACGTTGAGCACGCCCGTCGTGTCGCCGGTGGCGGCGGCGGCCGTCGCCGCCGCTCACGTAGCGGGCCGGGCCGCGAGCGCAGTTCGGAAATTAGGGCATGGGCGAAGCAGCGCGGCCACAAGGTCAGCGAGCGCGGCCGTATTCCGGCGGCGATCATTGCTGAGTACGAGTCTTCACACTGAGTTGACCGGGGTGGCCCGCAGACGGACTGCGGGCGGGCGGCCATATTTGCCTCCCGCCCCTGCCGCATGCGGGCCTTAGCCCCGTTCTCGTTGCCCGCAGCCCCGTTCTCGTTGCCCGCGCCTCCCCTGCCCCCCTGACATCACGATCCCCGGCCCTTACCGAAACAAGCCGCGACCCGCCACTTCTGGCGCCATCTCATTGCTACCGCGGCGTTCGCTTCGGGCGTAGCAGGGAACAGTCACCTTCTGGACCGGGTTGGATGAGGATGAACGCCCCCCTGCCTGGGAACGTTCTATGTGCGACCTATCGTGCGCAGCGTCGTCTAGGCATGGGGCTACCATGCGGAAGGACAGGGGCCGGACATCGGGGCCTCCCCGGCCGCTTGTGTGAGGGAGCAACGAGATGTTCGAGAGGTTCACCGACCGGGCGCGGAGGGTTGTGGTCCTGGCGCAAGAAGAAGCCAGGATGCTCAACCACAACTACATCGGCACCGAGCACATCCTGCTCGGCCTGATCCACGAGGGCGAGGGCGTCGCGGCCAAGGCCCTGGAGTCGCTGGGGATCAGCCTGGAAGCGGTGCGGCAGCAGGTCGAGGAGATCATCGGCCAGGGCCAGCAGGCGCCGTCGGGGCACATCCCGTTCACCCCGCGCGCCAAGAAGGTGCTTGAGCTGTCGCTGCGCGAAGCGCTGCAGCTTGGCCACAACTACATCGGCACCGAGCACATCCTGCTCGGCCTCATCCGCGAGGGTGAGGGTGTGGCCGCCCAGGTCCTGGTGAAGCTGGGCGCGGACCTGAACCGGGTGCGCCAGCAGGTGATCCAGCTGCTGCACGGCTATCAGGGCAAGGAGCCCGCCGCCTCCGGCGCCCCCTCGGAGTCGGCCCCCTCCACCTCCCTGGTGCTCGACCAGTTCGGCCGCAACCTCACCCAGGCGGCCCGCGAGGGCAAGCTCGACCCGGTGATCGGCCGGGAGAAGGAAATCGAGCGGGTCATGCAGGTGCTCTCCCGGCGCACCAAGAACAACCCGGTGCTGGTCGGGGAGCCCGGCGTGGGCAAGACCGCCGTGGTGGAGGGCCTGGCGCAGAAGATCGTGAAGAGCGAGGTGCCCGAGACCCTCAAGGACAAGCAGCTCTACACCCTCGACCTCGGCGCGCTGGTCGCGGGGTCTCGGTACCGCGGTGACTTCGAGGAGCGGCTGAAGAAGGTGCTCAAGGAGATCAGGACCCGCGGGGACATCATCTTGTTCATCGACGAGCTGCACACTCTGGTCGGCGCCGGGGCGGCCGAGGGCGCTATCGACGCGGCCTCGATCCTGAAGCCGATGCTGGCCCGGGGTGAGCTGCAGACGATCGGCGCCACCACGCTGGATGAGTACCGCAAGCACCTGGAGAAGGACGCCGCGCTGGAGCGCAGGTTCCAGCCCATCCAGGTGGCCGAGCCCACGATCTCGCACACGATCGAGATCCTGAAGGGCCTCCGCGACCGGTACGAGGCCCATCACCGGGTCTCCATCACCGACAGCGCCCTGGTCGCCGCCGCGCAGCTTGCGGACCGCTACATCAGCGACAGGTTCCTGCCGGATAAGGCGATCGACCTGATCGACGAGGCGGGGTCCCGGATGCGGATCCGCCGGATGACCGCGCCGCCGGACCTGCGGGAGTTCGACGAGAAGATCGCCCAGGTGCGGCGGGACAAAGAGTCGGCCATCGACTCCCAGGACTTCGAGAAGGCCGCAGCCCTGCGGGACAAGGAGAAGCAGCTCATCTCCGCCAAGGACGCGCGGGAGAAGGAGTGGAAAGACGGCGACATGGACGTCGTCGCCGAGGTGAACGAGGAACTCATCGCTGAGGTGCTCGCCACCGCCACCGGCATCCCGGTGTTCAAGCTCACCGAAGAGGAGTCGCAGCGGCTGCTGCGGATGGAAGGCGAACTGCACAAGCGGGTCATCGGGCAAAACGACGCGATCAAGGCGCTCTCGCAGGCGATCCGGCGGACCCGGGCCGGGCTGAAGGACCCCAAGCGCCCCGGCGGGTCGTTCATCTTCGCCGGCCCTTCCGGGGTCGGGAAGACCGAGCTGTCCAAGACCCTGGCCGAGTTCCTGTTCGGCGACGAAGACTCGCTGATCCAGCTCGACATGAGCGAGTACATGGAAAAGCACACGGTGTCGCGGCTGTTCGGCTCCCCGCCCGGATACGTCGGGTATGAGGAGGGCGGCCAGCTGACTGAGAAGGTGCGCCGGAAGCCGTTCTCCGTGGTCTTGTTCGACGAGATCGAAAAGGCCCACCAGGACATCTTCAACTCCCTGCTCCAGATCCTGGAAGACGGGCGGCTCACCGACGCCCAAGGCCGGACGGTGGACTTCAAGAACACCGTGATCATCATGACGACCAACCTGGGCACCAGGGACATCTCCAAGGGCCTCCGGATGGGCTTCACCCGGGAGGGTGACGCGGCCGGCACCTACGAGCGGATGAAGAACAAGGTGCAGGAGGAGCTCAAGCAGCACTTCCGGCCCGAGTTCCTCAACCGCGTGGACGACGTGGTCGTCTTCCATCAGCTGACCCAGGACGAGATCGTCGAGATCGTGGACCTGATGATCGCCAAGGTCGACGAGCGGCTCAAGGACCGGGACATGGGCCTGGAGCTGCGGCCGACCGCCAAGGCCCTGCTCGCCGAGCGCGGCTACGACCCGGTGCTCGGCGCCAGGCCGCTGCGCCGGACCATCCAGCGGGCGATGGAGGACACCCTGTCGGAGAAGATCCTGTTCGGCGAGCTGAAGGCCGGCCAGATCGTCATCGTCGATGTCGAGGGCGAGGGCGAGGAGGCACAGTTCACGTTCAAGGGCGTGCCGAAGCCCGAGTCGGTGCCGGACGAGCCGCTGGCCGAGGTGGAGAGTGGCGCCGCCGCCAAGCAGCAGCCGGCCAGCGGGCCCGGCACCGCGTGACAGCCGGCTCGTCGTAGCAACTGGCCCGGACCGGGAAACCGGCCCGGGCCAGTTGCCGTTCGCCGCGGTCAGCTGGGAGGGGCGCAGCGGTGAGCCCGGGCGGCGCAGCGGTTAGCGGGCGGCGCAGCGGTTAGCGGGGGAGGGCGTAGCGCCCGCCGGGGAGCGACTCGGCGAGGCCGTCGGCCACCAGGCTGGCCAGCGAGCGGGCACGCTGGATCTCATCCGGCCAGGCAGCATCGAGCCGGACGGCCGGGACGGGCCCGTGCGCGTCCCGTAGCACGGCGAGCAACCGCCCCCGGCATTGCCGGTCGGTGCCCTCGTAGCCCTGGCTGCGGCGCCGCCCCAGATCCGGGTCGTCGCCGGGCTGCCCCGCCCGGTGCCAGGCGCAGCCACTGACCACCGGGCATTCCGGGCACCTTGGCCGTTCCGCGGTACAGATCAGCGCGCCCAACTCCATGACCGCGACCGACCATCGCGGCGCCAGGCCAGGTTCCGCCGGGAGCAGGGACTCGGCCAGCCTGACCTCCATCGCCGTCGGGCTGGGCGGCGGCCGCAAGCTGCCGCGCATGAGGCGGGCCAATACCCGGCGGACATTGGTGTCGAGGACCGCGTGGCGCTGCCCGAACGCGAAGCTCGCCACCGCCGCCGCGGTGTAAGACCCCACGCCAGGCAGGGCCAGCAGCGCGTCCATCGAGTCCGGGACCACGCCGCCGTGCCGTTCGGTGATCACCCGGGCCGCGGCGTGCAGCCTGATCGCCCGGCGCGGGTAGCCCAGCCGGTCCCACTGGCGGACCGCGTCGGCCGGAGATGCCGCCGCTAGCGCAGACGGCGTCGGCCACTGGGCCAGCCAGGCCTCGTAGGCGGGGAGGACCCGGGACACCGGGGTCTGCTGCAGCATGATCTCGCTGACCAGGACCGCCCACGGGCCCGCATCCGGCCTGCGCCAGGGCAGGTCGCGCGCATGCGAGGCGTACCAGCTCAGGATGGCCGCAGCCCGCCCGTCCTCCATGACACCGCCGATTGTCGCACAGCCACTCGCGTCCCCCAGCCAAGCCAATCGGCCGCCCAAGGCCGCGTCAGCCCAGTCCCGGGTCAGCCGCCCAACGCTAGGCAGGGTCAGCCGCTGCCCAACGCCAGGCCGGGCCAGCCGCCGCCCAACGCCAGGCCACGTCAGTCGCCGCAGCCCGCAACAGCCGTCTGTCCCCGGCCAGCCGCCAGTGCCGTGCCGGGTCAGCCGCCGCCCAACGCCAGGCAGGGTCAGCCGCCGCAGCCCGCAACAGCCGTCCGTCCCCGGCCAGCCGCCAGTGCCGTGCCGGGTCAGCCGCCGCCCAACGTCAGGCAGGGTCAGCCGCCGCCCAGTGCCGCCGCGATCGCCTCCCGGACCGAGGTGACCTCCCGGACTGAGGTGAGCTCCCGGACCGAGGTGACGTCCCGCACGCTGGTCAGTGCCCTGGCAGCCGTGCCGCGTCCGTCAGGGTCCTCTGGCCCGCCGCGCTCGGACGCCCATCCGGCCGGAACGATGGCCCGCCGGAACCCCAGCCGCTGCGCTTCGGCGATCCTCCGGGCAACCCCGGGAACCCGCCGCACCTCGCCGGCCAGCCCGACCTCGCCGACCGCCACCACCGGGCCGGCCACGCTCAGGTCCGCGGCCGCGCTGGCCAGCGCGAGAGCGACCGCCAGGTCCACCGCGGGCTCGGCCAGCCGGACCCCGCCGATCGTGGCCGCGAACACGTCCTGCCTGCCCAGCTTCACATCGGCCCGGCGCTGCAACACCGCGATCACCATGGCCACGCGGGCCGAGTCCAGGCCGGCCGTCACCCGCCGCGGCGGGATCTCCGGCGCCGCGGACGGCGCCACCAGCGTCTGCACCTCCGCGATGAGCGGCCGGCGGCCCTCCAGCGTGACGGTCAGGCAGGTGCCCGGCACGTGACTGCCGTGCTGGGAGATGAACAGCCCGCTCGGATCGGCCAGCCCGGCCAACCCGGCCTCGCCAAGCTCGAAGCAGCCGACCTCGTCGGTGGGGCCGAACCTGTTCTTCAGCGCCCGCACCATCCGGAGCTGCGCGTGCCGGTCGCCCTCGAAGTGCAGCACCACGTCCACCAGGTGCTCCAGCGCCCGTGGCCCGGCGATCGCGCCGTCCTTGGTGACGTGCCCGACCAGCACCGTGCTCAGCGACTGCTGCTTGGCCACGGCCATCAGGGCGGAGGTGACCTCACGGATCTGGGTCACCCCGCCGGGGGTGCCCTCAACGCCGGGCGCGACGATCGTCTGCACCGAGTCAACGATCAGCAGTTCCGGCTGGACCGCCTCCACCTGGGCCAGCACCGCCGACAGCTCCGTCTCCGCGGCGATGTAGAGGTTGTCTCCCACGGCGCCGATCCGGTCCGCGCGCAACCGCACCTGGGCCGCCGACTCCTCGCCGGTGACGTACAGCACCGGGCCGGTCCTGGAAACCAGCGCGCCCGCCTCCAGCAGCAGCGTGGACTTGCCCACCCCGGGCTCCCCCGCCAGCAGGACCACGGCCCCGGGGACCAGGCCGCCGCCCAGCACCCGGTCGAGTTCGCCCAGGCCGGTCGGCCGCGCGCTGGCGGCCCGGGCGTCAACCTTGGTGATCGGCACCGCGCGCGCCGGGGCCAGCCGGTCCGTGGCGCGCGCGGACAGCCGGGTGCGCGTCGCGGGGACCGCCGCCTGTTCCACGGTTCCCCAGGCCTGGCAGCCGCCGCAGCGCCCGGACCACTTGGTGGTGCGCCATCCGCATTCGGCGCACCGGTACAGCTGCGCGGCGGAGGAATTACCCATGGCTCGCACGGTAGTGGCAGGGTCGGACACACGGCGCGCGCCGGGCGCAGGAACGCCCGCACCGGGCGGGCGCATAAGCTGGCCACGCAAAGGTGCCCCAGGCAGGCCGCTGGGGGGAAGGAGCAATGTTGAGCCTGCGCACCAGGTCCGGTAGGCCGCTAATCGCGCTGTCCACCGCCTCGGTCTTCCCGGAACGGGTGGCTGATGCGTTCGAGTTGGCGGCGCGCCTCGGCTATGACGGCCTCGAGGTCATGGTTTCCGCCGACGCCGTGAGCCAGGACACCGAAGCCCTGCGGCGGCTGGCCGACTACCACAGCGTGCCCGTGCTGGCGCTGCATGCGCCCTGCCTGCTGGTCACCCAGCGGGTGTGGGGCTACGAGCCGTGGGGCAAGCTGGTCCGGTCCAAGGAGATGGCGCAGGCACTGGGCGCCAAGGTCGTCGTGGTGCACCCGCCGTTCCGCTGGCAGCGGGACTACGCAAAGGACTTCACCGAAGGGCTGGCGCGGATGCGCGAGGAGTCCGACATCGTCTTCGCGGTGGAGAACATGTACCCGCTGCGCGCCGGGGGCGCGGAACTTGCCGCCTACGCCCCGCACTGGAACCCGCTGCTGATGGACAGCCCGCACGTCACCCTGGACCTGTCGCACACGGCCGCGTCCGGCTCCGACGCCTTCGCCATGGCCGAGCAGCTAGGCGACCGGCTTGTCCACGTGCACCTGGCCGACGGCACCGGGGTGCCCAACCGGGACGAGCACCTGGTGCCCGGGCGGGGAACCCAGCCGTGCGCGCCGCTGCTGGAGAAGCTCGCCGCCGACGGCTACCCGGGCATGGTGGTGCTTGAGGTCAACACCCGCCGGGCCACCACGCGGGAGGCCCGGATCTCCGACCTCACCGAGGCGCTCGACTTCACCCGCCGTCACCTCGCCGCCACCCCGGCCGCCACCCAGTCGCGTCCCCCGGCATGACGCCGCCGCCAGGCGTGGCACACGCCGGAAACCGAATGGGCATTCGCCTCAGAATGGACGCGAGCGAGCGAAAGTAGGCATGCTCTGATCATGAGTAGCAACCCGTCCGCCGCAGCCACCCTGATCACGGTCGCGCCCACCGGCGCCGAGTCAGAGAAATCGATCGTCCCCGCGCTCCCGGTCACCCTGGACGAACTGGTGACCACCGCGAAGGAGTGCCAGGCCGCCGGGGCGGCCGTGGTCCACGTGCATATCAGGGACGCCGGGGCCCGACCCACCCTGGACCCCTCCCGGCTCAGGGACACGGTGGCGGCGCTGCGCGAAGGCACCGACCTCATCGTCCAGCTTTCCACCGGCGGCGCGGTCACCGACAGCTTCGGCGACCGGCTAGCGGTCCTGGACGCCGGCCCGGACGCGTGCTCGCTCACCTGCGGCACGGTCAACTTCGGCGAGGACGTGTTCCACAACCCCTACCCCTTCATCCGCGACCTGTACGCAAGGACGCAGGAGCTTGGCGTGGTACCGGAGTTCGAGCTGTTCGACTTCGGCCACATCGCCACGCTGCACCGGCTGCTGGGCAGCCACGGCGCCCCGCACGGCGGCCACGTCCACTGCGACCTGGTCATGGGCGTGCCCGGGGGGATGCCGGGAGACGCGGCCACGCTGACCCAGGCGGTCTCCGCGCTGCCCGAAGGGGCGACCTGGTCGGCGACGGGTATCGGCCGGACCGCGTTGCCGGTGATGTTCGCCGCGCTCGCCGCGGGCGGCCACCTGCGGGTCGGCATGGAGGACACGGTGTCGTTCGCCCGGGGCCGCCCGGTGACCGGCAACCTGGAACTGGTGGAGCGCGCGGCCACGCTAGCTGGCCTCGCCCAGCGGCCGCCCATGTCGCCCGGCGACGCGCGCGCCATGCTTGGGGTGAGCGGCCGTAGCTGACATCCCGGTCATCGCCGAGGTGATCCGGTCGGGGTTCGAAGAGTCCCGGCACCGTGGCTCGGCGGTGGTGCTCGGCGCTGACGGGCACGAGGTTTTTTTCAGCGCGGGAGAGGTCACCGCTCCCATGTTCCCCCGGTCCTCCAACAAGCCGATGCAGGCCGCCGCCATGCGCTCCTGCGGGCTGGCCGTGGAGGGCGAGTTGCTGGCCCTGGCAAGCGCGAGCCACTCTGGCGAGGACTTCCACGTCACCGGGGTCAGGAAGATCCTGGCGGGCGCCGGGCTGACCGAGGACGCGCTGCAGTGCCCGCCTGCGCTGCCGATGGACGAGCCCGCCCTGTGGCGGTTCCTCGGCGAGGGGGGCAGGCCGGACCGGGTCCACATGAACTGCTCGGGCAAGCACGCGGCCATGCTCGCCACCTGCGTCGCGGCAGGCTGGCCGGCGGAAACCTACCGTGACCCGGATCATCCGCTGCAGCGCGAGATCAAGGCGGCCCTGGGGCGCCTGGCCGGCGAGGACGTCGCCGGGACCGGGGTCGACGGTTGCGGCGCCCCACTATTCGCCATCTCCCTGACCGGTCTGGCGCGGGCTTTCCGCGCGCTGGTGCTTGCCGACCCCGATTCAGCAGAACGCAGCGTCGCCGATGCCGTGCGTGCCCACCCGGCATGGACGTCGGGGACACGGCGCTCAGAACGTGAGCTCCACGAGGCGGTGCCCGGGCTGCTGGTCAAGTCCGGGGCGGAGGGTGTGCAGGCGTTCGCCCTGGCCGATGGCCGGGCCGGGGCGGTGAAGATGGAAGACGGGTCGCCCAGGGCCATTCCGGCGATCACCGTCGCGCTCCTGCACGCCATCGGCGCAGACCAGGCCGAAGGCGTGGACCGCGACGCCCTGGACCGCATCGCCAACATCCCCGTGCTCGGCGGCGGCGAAGTCGTCGGTGAGGTGGTTCCCCGCTTGCCCTGAGCGCCAAGGCCAACCCTGGTCCCCACTTCCCGCCTTATCACGCGAAACAGCTCCACAAACCATGACAAACCGGACGGCGAACCGGCCGTTTCGCGTGATAAGACTGATCTGGGCGGGGGGCCGGGTGACGGCGAAGGCTTACCGCCGTCTGCGTGCTTGCTGGGCGTTTGCAATAGCAAGCAGTGTTTGATTCACTGGGGGTGTGAGTCCCGTAAGCGTAGGCACCATCGGCGAGTACATCCGCCAGCAGCGAGAGCAGGCCAAGATCTCGCTGCGGCAGCTTGCCTCGGCGACTGGGGTGTCCAACCCGTATCTCAGCCAGATCGAGCGCGGGCTGCGCAGGCCCAGCGCCGAGATCTTGCAGCAGATAGCCAAGGGCCTGCGGATCTCCGCTGAAGCGCTCTACGTGCAGGCGGGGATCCTGGAAGACCGGCGACCGGACTCGGGTGTGCGGGCAGCGGTGCTAGCCGACCCGGAACTCACCGAGCGCCAGAAGCAGGTGCTGCTGGAGATCTACGAGTCGTTCCGCAGGGAACTGGCGGCCCGCGCCGCCGAAGACGCGGCGCCCGCCGAAGACGCGGCGCCCGCCGCCGACGCGGCACCCGCTGGCATCGAGGCCAGCGGGATGCTGCCTGGCGAGCCTGGCCCGAACGGCGAGGCCAGCCAGGAGGACGGCATGGCCCCGGACGTGGCGAGCCTGCGCCGCGGCGCTAAGGCCGTACCGGAGTAACCGGGATCGGGTCGGCCTGGTACCCGGCAGACCGGGGGTCCGGCGCTGAGCCGGGCCTACGACGGGATCACGACAGATGACGTCCGGTGCTTGTCGCCGGCATAGAAAAAGCCGCCCGAACGGCGGCCAGGAGAGGTGGAAACCGATGGTTCGCAACATCGACGATGTGAAGGCCGAGCTGCGCAAGCTCAGCAGCAGCAAACCCGTGCACGCGGTGGCTGGCGCCGGTGTGCTCGCGTCGCAGACGCTCAAGGAACTGCCTTGGCGGCTGGTCCAGTGGACGAGGGAGAACCCGCCGGAGTCGCTGCCGGGCCGCGCGAACGGGTACGCGCAGACGGCGCAGTCCCGGGCGAACGGTTACGTGCAGACGGCGCGGAACAACGCGAACGGGTACGTGCAGACGGCGCAGTCCCGGGCGAACGGGTACGTGCAGACGGCACGCACGAAGGCCGCTGACGGCTACGACAAGCTGGCCGAGCACGGCAAGAAGGCCCTGAACGGGGGGCCGGGCAGCGCGCAGAGCCGGAGCACCACGCAGGGCCGGAGCACCACGCAGAGCCGGAGCACTACTGCGCAGAGCAACCGCGAGCTCAACGGCAAGCCCAAGGGCAAGGCGCCGTCGTCCCGCACCGGGACCAGCAGCTAAGCATGCCGCTCCGGCGCCGGGGGCCGGGGCATGCCTGCTAAAGGAATGTCCCGCTCGTGCCCGGCCCCCGCCCGGACCGGATAACCTGGAACCGTGTTCGTCACTTCGGGAGCGCTCACCCCGCTCTACTGGTTTTTCGAGGTGCTTGCCATCGCGGCGCTGTGCGTCGAGGTGTGGGCCTTCGTGGACGCCGTGCGCCGTCCCGGCCAAGCGTTCCCCGCCGCGGGCAAGCAGACCAAGCCGCTCTGGCTGGTGATCCTCGGCGTGGCCGCTGTGATCGGCTTGTGGTCCAGCACGCTGGGCGGGCCTAACCTGGTCAGCCTCTTTCCGATCGTCGCTTTCGTCGCCGCGGCGATCTACCTCACCGACGTCCGGCCGAAGGTCAGGGAGTTCAAGGGCGGGAGCAGTTCTTCCGGCCCGTACGGCCCCTGGTGACCGCTGCCGCGTGAGGGCATGCTCGGTGCCCGCCTGGGCATGAGCGCGCCCGCCCGCCCTCCAGCAGTAGGCTTCCTGGGTGAGTGAGACGCAGTGGCGCACGCACCGCCTGGAACTGGACGACCAGACCCTGCGCGAATGGGACGCGGTGGTACTGGCCAGCGACCCCGAGGGAATCGTCCTCGACAGGTCGGCGTACTACCCGGGCGGCGGGGGCCAGCCCCCTGACCACGGGGTCCTGTTGTGGGGCGGGGTGCAAACCCGCATCGTCGGCGCCCGCAAGGGCGATGACCTCTACCTGATCCCGGCCGAGGCCGACCCGCTGCCGCCACCGGGCACCCCGGTGCGCGGCGCGCTGGACGATGCCAGGCGGAGCGCCCTGATGCGCACACACTCCGGCCTGCACGTGCTCTGCGGCGTGGTGTTCCGCGACTTCGGCGCGCTGGTCACCGGCGGGAACATGGAACCGCTGGTGGCGCGGATGGACTTCAACCTGCCGGAGGTGCCGCCCGGCTTCCGCGAGACCGTCGAGTCAGCCTGTAACACCGAGGTAGCGGCCGGGCGGCGCATCGACGTGCGGGTCCTGCCCAGGGACGAGGCGTTCGCCATCCCCGACATCATCCGCACCGCCACCAACCTCGTGCCGCCCGAGGTGAAGGAGGTCCGGATCATCGACATCGTGGGCCTGGACCAACAGGCCGACGGTGGCACGCACGTCGCCGCGACCACCCAGATCGGCCGGATCGAGGTCGTGAAGATCGAGAACAAGGGCAAGGGCTTCCGCCGCCTGCGCATCCGCGTCTCCGACTGATCTCCGGGCCAGCGGCGGGCTGGCGCCTGCGCTTTACGTCCCGACCGGGGGGCTGGGGCGGCGGGTACCACGGGTGTCGTTTAGAACGAGAAAAGCAGCAGCGTCACGGGGATGGCGACCAGCAGCGCCGCGGCGCCGCAGACCAGCGCCTGGACGTGCAGCGGCAGCCGCGCCTGCGGGGCAAGCAGCCGGGCCACCCTGGCGGCTACCTCGGCGTCGGCGGCGCCCGTGGCGGCGAGCGCGCCCGAGGGTGCTAGGGCGGCCCCCGACGTCCCGACCCGCAGCAGCGCGGTGGCGAGCTCCCGGGCCGGGCGGTGCCGCAGCGCCCGGTCATCGGCGAGCATCTCGACCAGCAGCGCGACGGTAGCGTGTGCCTGGCACGCCAGCCGCGCCCGGGGGAAGGCGCGGCCCAGCGCGCTGAACGGCAGCAGCACCAGGTCGTGCCGCGCCCGCAGGTGAGCCCGTTCGTGCGCGAGCACCGCGGCGAGCTCGGCGGAGTCCAGCAAGTCCAGGGTTCCCGCGCTGATCACGATCCTGGACCGCAGCCCCGGGACGCAGTAGGCGGCCGCCGCCGGGTGGTCCACCACCAGGGCGCCGGGGACCTTGGGGTCGCCGTGGGCGAGCAGGCTGAGCAGGATCCGGTGCCGGCGCCGGGCCACGAGCACCGCGGCGGACGCCGCGACCAGCACCCAGACCAGCAGCGCGAACAGGGCGGCGCTGGCGGCGAGGACGGCGAGCCGGGCCGCGGCGATCAGCGCCGGCTGGCCGAACCCGAGCGCGGCGGAGCGGATCGCCCTGACCCCCCCGGACAACGCCCCACCGGCCACCCCGTGCTCCCCGGGGACCGCGCCGAGCGCGGCGAGCGCCCCGACCGCGGCCAGGCCCCAGCTCAGGCCGAGTGCCTGCCACAGCAGGATGGCCGCGCCGGG
Organism: uncultured Actinomycetes bacterium; assembly: GCA_963734725.1. Taxonomy (GTDB): domain Bacteria; phylum Actinomycetota; class Actinomycetes; order Streptosporangiales; family Streptosporangiaceae; genus DASXKD01. The sequence continues at coordinate 28,136 of CAVTIX010000001.1, read as the reverse complement.
CGAGCGGTACGGCCAGCGCGCGGACGCCAGCGCGGCCGCGCCTAGGACCGTGCCCCCGGCGACGGCGGCGAGAACAAGAACGAGGGGATACACGCGCGGTCAGCCCCGGGGGAGCTCTCCAATGGATTCCAGCGCCCGGCGCAGCACTTCCGCTTCCGAATCGGAAACCCGGCGGGCGAAGCTCGCGAGCGCGGCAGACCTGTCGCCGGTCTGGTCCAGGGCGTGCAGCATAAGCTCGGTGACGTAGGCCTCCCTGTTCGCCGCCGCCTGGTAGCGCCAGGCCCGGCCGTCGCGCTGGCGGCGGGCAAAGCCCTTCTTCGCCAGCCGGTCAAGAACCGTCATCACCGTCGTGTGCGCCAGGTCACGGTTGGTCAGGCGCAGGCCAACCTGGCGGACGGTCAGCGGCTCCGTGCTGTCCCAGAGCACGTCCATGATGGCACGCTCAAGCTCACCCAGCCTGTTCACAGGCGTCACTCTATCTTCCGCGCGGAAACCGGAGAAGACCGGTTCATCCCGCTGCCGATCTCACGGATTTCCCACCGGTTGCTGGTGAGGCGGCGGTGGGTGAGCGCGGCGGTCCAGGCCTGGCTCAGGCAGTGTGACGCATGTCGCACCCGGCCGGCCCGGCGCTGTTGAACCTGCAAAGCTTTCTACCCGTAGGTAGTTGAGAGCGGAACTACCGCTGCCCGTCCAGCCTGACAAGGAACGAACCATGCGACACCCCAAGCTCATCATCGCCGGCCTCGGCGTGGCCGCCGTGGCCGCCGTCGGCGGCGTCACCGCCGCCGCCGCCGCAGGCGGCCCATCGGCCAGCAGCGCCACCGCCGGCCACCGCGCCACGGCGGCGACCGTGCGCACCGCGTCCGCGGCCGTCGCGGGCAAGACCGAGACCATCCTGGTCACCTCCGGCGGCCTGCCGCTGTACTTCTACCGGCCCGACACCGCGGCGACGTCGCTGGTCACCGGGGGGGTGGCCGCGCTGTGGCCACCGCTGACCTCCGCCGCGCCCACCGCCGCCGGGGCGCCCGGCACGCTCACCGTGGTCCACGACGCCCACGGCCGCCAGGTCGCCTACAACGGGCACCTGCTGTACACCTTCACCAGCGACCATCCCGGCCAGGTGACCGGCCAGGGCGTCCAGAACTTCTTCGTGGCCACCCCCGGCCTGACCCCGATCGCAACATCCTCAGCGGGCATGGTCCCGGCCGCCCCGGCCGCCCACGGCTACTGACACCGCCAGGCGCCCCGTGTCCGCTGACTGCCTGCCTCCGGGCCGGGCCCAGCGGCCCGGGGACGCCGCGGCGATCACCCCCGGGCCCTCCGGCAACCACCACCACCACCACCACCGGCGCCCGGCAGCACCAGCGCCACCCGGGCGCCCGCCGCCCGCCGCGCCACCAGCCCCCCGCCAGCAGGCGCCACCGCCCCTCGTGACGGCGGCATAAACTCGCCGGGAGCGCCCCGGCTGGCCTGCCGTCCAGGAAGAGACACAACCAATGGACCCTGCCCCAGACACCCCCACCGGCCAGGTCCTCGCCTGCGAGGAATCGTTCTTCAGCGCCCTGCTCGCCGCCGATCATCAAACGCTCGCCACGATACTGGCCGACGACTTCGTGATCGTTGACGTCATGAGCGGCCAGGCCGCCCGCCGGGAAGATCTCCTCGGCGCGATCAGCTCAGGCGAGCTGCAGTTCGCGGACGTAAGGCAATACACCGGAGAACGCACCGTGCGGCACCGTAACTCGCTCGCCGTAGTGATCGGGCGGACCCAGATGCTCATCCGCTATCAGGGCCACGAAATCACCGCGAAAAGCCGGTACACCCATGTCTACACGCGTGAAAGCACCCGATGGCACCTCATGTCGGCTCAAGGAACACCCATAGCAGGATAAACAGCCGCCCGGTGATCCCAAGGCCACACCCTCACACACCCGGGCCGCCACCACAGGCGGTTGGACGGAGGGCCCAGGCGCCAGCGCAGGACACCCGGGCCCCCCCCGGCAGCCACCGCGCCCGGTGAGCCTGACCGCCGCTCCCGGCCGGCCTGGCCGGGCGTCAGTCGCTGGCGCTGTCCGCGGTTTCCTTCTGCTCGACGAGCTCCCCCTCGATCGTGATGTGGATCTCTTCGCTGACCACTAGCCGGCCATCCAGCACGGCGTTGAAGGTCAGCCCGAAGTCGCGCCGGTTGATCTTGGTGCGGGCGCCGTAGGCGATCCGGTGCCCCATCATCCCAGGGTCGTTGAACTCCCCGTAGTTGGTCACCTCCAGCGCCACCGGCCGGGTGTTGCCCTTGATGGTCAGGTCGCCGGTCAGCGTGTACCGGTCTTCCCCGGCTGCCTCCACTGCGGTGCTGGTGAAGGTGATCACTGGGTAGTGCTCCACGTCCAGGAAGTGTTCCGAGCGCAGGTCGTTATCCCGCACCTCGTTGTTGGTGCGGACACTGCGTGCCTGGATGGTCACCGCCACCGACGACTTCTGCGGGTGCTCCGGGTCGATGTCAGCGGTGGTGGCGACCTCGGCGAAGTGACCGCGCACCGTCATCATCCCCAGGTGCCGCGCGGAGAACTCCACCTGCGTGTGGTACGGATCGAGCTGCCAGCTGCCCATCGGGCCATCCTTTCGCTCCAGGGCGGCGGCACGCGGCTGCCTGCAGCCCGCTGCGCCGCCAGAACTTTAACATTCAACTGTTCAGTTAGCGTAGTTCCATAGCTGCGAGCAGACAAGGGGTGAAACGGGGTTCGGCCGATCACCGGGTTTAGCGAACGAGCGCTCGCCCGCGTTCCGAAGTAGGCCAGTCACCGAATCGGCACGCCTGATCCTGAGCCGTCGGCGTCGGGGCGCCGCGCAGATTTCCCATTCGGCTCACTGGGCCGTTCCGGGGCGTCAGGCGCGTGGGCTGCTGTGTCACGGAGCCCGATGGTGACCTGGAGCTTAAGCTCGCGGTTGCCTGCTGGGCGGCTGGCGCGCGGGCCGGAGCATGGCGGAAGGCTGCCGGGCGTTCGCTCAGGACGCCCGGGACGCCGCCGCAGGCTGCGACGACGTCCCGCAGGTCAGGCGGGCTGGGCCTACACGCCCGGGTCCGTGTCGTCGCCGTTGCGCCGGGCCGTTGCGTCCGGCCGCGGCGCGGCGGCGGCCACCTTGCCGTTGGCCGCCTGGATGGGCAGCGTGGGGATCGGGGGGACCTCGGGTATCTGCAGCGGCGCTCCGCTTTCGATTTCTGCCTCTTCTTTGGCCACATCCTCGTCGCCGAAGTCCGCGAGTGAGGCGGAATCGGCGGCTGACTTCGGCTCGCCCGCGGGCGCCGGGGGGGTGAGCTTGTCGAAGAACCGGAGCAGCTCGACCGGCACCGGCATGACCAGCGTGCTGTTCTTTTCGGCGGCGACCTCGACCACGGTCTGCAGCAGCCTTAGCTGCAGCGCGGCGGGGTCGCGGGCCATGACGTTGGCGGCCGCGGCCAGCCGCTTGGAGGCCTGGTACTCGCCGTCGGCGGTGATGATCCGGGCTCGGCGTTCCCGTTCCGCCTCGGCCTGCCGGGACATGGACCGCTTCATGCTTTCGGGGAGCGAGACGTCCTTGATCTCCACCCGCTCGACCCGGATGCCCCAGGGGCCCTCGGTGGGCTCGTCGATGATCCGGCGCAGCTCCCGGTTGACCGTCTCGCGTTCGGAGAGCAGCTGGTCCATCTCGGACTGGCCGATGATCGACCGCAGTGAGGTCTGCGCCTGCTGGGAGACCGCGAACAGGTAGTTCTGCACGTTGATGGTCGCCTTGATCGGGTCGACGACCCGGAAGTAGACCACCGCGTCGACCCGCACGGTCACGTTGTCTTTGGTGATGCCGTCCTGGGCCGGGACGGTCATGGCGACGATCTGCATGTTGACCTTCTGCATCCGGTCGCCGACCGGCCGGATCAGGGTCAGCCCGGCGCCGCGCGGCCGGCCCAGCACCTTCCCGAACCTGAAAATGATGCCCTGCTCGTACTGCTGCACGACCTTGACCGAGCGCCCGGCCGTGATGAGCCCGGCCACGATGAGCACCACCAGGATGGCCACTAGGGCAACCATCACCAACACCTCTTCTCAGATGGCGCCGTGGTCGCTGGCCGCCCTCGGCGGCTGGTCCCCGGCGCCTGCCCTCAGCCTATCTACGTAACGAGAAACTAGCAAAATATTTCTAGAAGCCAAGATCACTCTTAAGGGTGACGAGCTGGGGTTTCCTGGCCGGGCCAAGTGGCCCCGGGGCTACATGGCCGTCGGCGGCTGGTCCCCGGCGCCTGCCTCCCACCTACGTCAGCAACCTAAAACTAGCAATTTTTTTCTAGAAAAAGTGGTAGTCTTTCGGGTATGGGCAGCTGGACGTTCCTGAGTAACCACGGCCGGGTGCTGCTGTTCCTCGCGCGCGACCCGGAGATGCGGCTGCGCGACATCGCGGCCAGGGCGGCCATCACCGAGCGGAGCGCCTACGGCATCGTCACCGACCTGGCCGAGGCTGGCTACGTCGTCAAACAGAAAGACGGACGCCGCAACCGCTACCAGATCCAGGCGCACCTCCCGCTCCTCGAGCCCACCAGCCAGGAACACACGGTCGGCGAGATCCTGGCCCTTCTGGCCGGCACCGGCGCGACGCCGTGACCGGCCGCGGGAACGCCAGAATCCGCCGCAGCCGATCACGGCGCAGCTGTGGATCGAACTCCACGCCCTCGCAGCCTCGCTCGCCAGGACAATCGACACCACGCAATGACCCGGCCCTACCAGCCGTCAACAAGACGTAGGAACGCCATCAGTAACTGGGGTCGCACTAAGAGTCCAGCCACCGGGTGCGCACCCGGCATACTGGCTGAGAACCCGCCCACCATAGTGAAACTGACAATGTCATGAAGATCACGCTGAAGCTCGGCGACATCACCCGCGAGCAGGCCGACGCCATCGTCAACGCCGCGAACTCGTCCCTGCTCGGTGGCGGCGGCGTGGACGGGGCGATTCACCGCCGCGGCGGCCCCGTCATCCTCGCCGAATGCCATGAACTGCGGGCATCCCGCTACCGCGACGGCCTGCCTGCCGGGCAGGCGGCCGCCACCACGGGCGGTGACCTCAGCGCCCGCTGGGTGATCCACACCGTGGGCCCGGTGTACTCGGCGCGCGACGACCGGTCCGCGGTGCTCGCGTCCTGCTACGAACAGTCGCTGCGGGTCGCCGATGAGCTTGGCGCCAAGGTGGTCGCTTTCCCTGCGGTGTCGGCGGGAATCTACGGCTGGCCCGCCGGGGACGCGGCGCGGATCGCGCTGACCACGGTCAGCCGGACGCCGAGCCAGTTGGAGGAGGCCCGTTTCGTCCTGTTCACCCAGGACATGTTCGCCGTGTTCAGCACGGCGCTCGAGTCGCTGGGACTCGGCTGAGGCGCTTAGGGCGGCTGATGCACGGGCGCGCGGTGGCAGACTGCTAGTGACGTAACCGCCCGTTCAGCCGGAGGACAACGGTGTCCGACCGATCGCCCCAATTCCGCACCGTTCTCGGTCAATTCAGCCCGTACAAGCCAGGCAAGCGGGTCGCCAACGCCGCGGGCCAGTCGTTCAAGCTCGCCTCGAACGAGTGCCCGTTCAGCCCGCTGCCCTCGGTGGCCGAGGCCATCGCCGCGGCCGCGGCGGAGATCAACTGGTACCCGGACAATCACGCCGTGGCGCTGACCGAGGCGATCGCCCGGCGGCATGACGTCCCGGTCTCGCACATCGCGCTCGGTTGCGGCTCGGTCGGGGTGGCTCAGCAGCTCCTGGCGGCCGCCGCGGAGCCGGGCGCCGAGGTGCTGTACGCATGGAGATCGTTTGAGGCCTACCCGATCCTGGTGCCGCTCACCGGTGCGGCCGATGTGCGGGTGCCGCTGCGGGACGAGCGGCACGACCTGCCCGCGATGGCGGAGGCGGTCACTCCCCGGACCCGGGCGATCTTCGTGTGCAACCCGAACAACCCCACCGGCACGGTCGTGCACGCGGCCGAACTGGAGGAGTTCCTGGACCGGGTGCCGCCGGAATGCCTGGTGGTGCTGGACGAGGCCTACGCGGAGTATGTCCGGGACCCCGCCGTGCCCAACGGCATCGACGTCTGCCGCCGCCGCCCGAATGTCGCGGTACTACGCACCTTCTCCAAGGCTTACGGCCTGGCCGGGCTGAGGGTCGGTTACCTGATCGGGCAGGAACCCGTCGCCGCCGCGGCGCGGACGACCATGCTCCCGTTCACCGTCAACGCTCTCGCCCAGACCGCGGCGATCGCTTCCCTGGCGGCCGAGGCTGAGCTGATGGAGCGGGTCGACCTCGCGGTGAAGGAACGGGCCCGGGTCCGCGACGAACTGCTGGCCCAGGGCTGGACGGTCCCGCCGACCGAGGCCAACTTCGTCTGGCTCCGGCTTGGCCCCGACACCCAGGACTTCGCCACCGTGTGCGCGGAAGCCGGGATCAGCATCCGGCCGTTCGGGGACGAGGGCGCGCGCATCTCGGTGGGGACGCCGGAGGCTGACGACGCCTTCCTCGCCGTGGCCAGGGCCTATCCTCGTCGGCACTGACCGGGGCGCTGGCGGGCAGTACCGCCCGCCAGCTTCGGCGCCCTTCCCGTCGTGGGCCGGGCCCAGCCTAGGCGCCGTCGCCCAGCTTTTCCGTCATCAGCCGAGATGCACCCCGCCGCGCCCGCCCTGGCCACGCCGGGCATGCCGGACGGGCCGCGGCACTTGCCGGGGCTTCCTGGTCAGGCGCTCTCTTCGACGCGCACGTCGGCGCCGAGGTCGGACAGCCGCCCCGCGACGTCCGCATGCCCGCGGTCGATCAGGTAGCCGGGGGCGACCACGGCCTCCCCCTCAGCGCCGAGCCCGGCCAGGATCAGCGCGATCCCGGTGCGCAGGTCGTGCGCCTCGACCTTGGTGCCCCTGAGCGTGCACGGGCCGTGCACGACCACCTTGTCGCCGTTCGCCTCGACCTTCGCGCCCATCTTGGCGAGTTCACCGACGAGGGTGTACCGCCCGTCGTAGATCGTCTCCCTGATGTAGCTCGGGCCCTCGGCGAGGCAGCTCAGCGCCATGATGGGGGACTGCAGGTCGGTCGCGAACCCCGGGTACGGGCTGGTGATCACGTTGATCGGGCGCAGCGCGCGCTCGCGCCGCACCTGGATCACCGCGCCGCTGGCGGCGAACTCCACGCCCATCTGCTCCAGCTTCCACCGGACCACCCCGAAGTGTTCCAGGTTGGCCCCGACCAGGCTGAGTTCCCCGCCGGTGATGGCGGCGGCCATCGCGAACACGCCGGCGTCGATCCGGTCGGCCATCACCGTGTGCTCGGTCGCGGTGAGCTCGCTCACCCCACGGACCCTGATGAACCCGGTGCCGCCGCCGCTGATGTTCGCCCCCATCTTGGTCAGGAACGCGATGACGTCCAGCACTTCGGGCTCGAGGGCGGTGTTGTCGATGACCGTGGTGCCCGGGGACAGGGACGCGGCCATGATCAGGTTCTCGGTGCCGGTGTGCGACGGCGTGTCCAGGTACAGGTGCGCGCCGCGCATCCTGCCCGCCTTGATGTAGATCTTGTCGCCGGTGCCGTCCACGGTGGCGCCCAGCCGGGCGAAGCCGCGGTAGTGGAAGTCGAGGCTGCGGCTGCCGAGGTTGCACCCGCCGACGCCCTCGATGACCGCTTCCCCGAGCCGGTGCAGCAGCGCGGGCACGAACAGCACCGAGCCGCGGAAGCGCCGCGCGATCTCAGCAGGCAGCACCGGGCTGGTCAGCTGGGACGCGTCCACCACCAGGGTGCGCTCCGCCTCGTGGAACTTGACCACGGCGCCAACGGCCTGCGCCAGTTCGATGGCCCGGCGCACGTCCTCGATCGGCGGGACGTTCCGCAGTACCGTCCGGCCTTCGGCCGCGAGCAGCGAGGCGGCGATCATCTTGAGCGCGGCGTTCTTGGCGCCTTGTACGAAAACAGTTCCGTGCAGCGGCGCGCCGCCTCGAACTCGATAGCACGTCTCGGGTCCAACGGTCATCGACAAGCTGCTCCTTGGCTGCATAGTGGGCAGGCGGGCGGCCTGGTGATCGTCGGGACGCGCCTGTCTGGGCGGTTCCGCTAGCTGCCTGGACACCTGGCAGCCTCGTGTGCGCGCTGTCCAGTATCCCACCGGCGCCGGGGTATGCGGGTCATTGCGGACATCCCGGGCCTGGCGTTCGCGCCGGCCCTCGTGCTACCGGCCCGGTCATGCTATGGCCCCGCCGTCCGCCGATTTGCCTCCATCGTGGCAGGTGAGACGGGTGCGCCAGAATTGGCCATTTGGTCAGGTGAGGTTGGCCAGACGGGCGAAAACCGGCCCGAGCCGCTCCACGTAATGCTCCGGCCGGAAAATCTCATCCAGGCGGCCCTCGTCCAGCGCCTGCCCGGCCGCGGCGGCCTCCTTCCGCAGCGCCTCCCGGAAGCTGGCGCCGGTGTCCCAGCTCACCGTGGCGGCGGCCTGGACCAGCGCGTACGCGTCCTCCCTGGACATTCCTGCCTCGACCAGGTCGAGCAGGACGCTGGAGGTGTAGATCAGGCCGCCGGTGGACTCCAGGTTCGCCCGCATCCTTGCGGCGTTCACCCGCAGGCCCTCGATCAGGCCCGTTGTCAGGTGCAGCAGGTAGTCGGTCGCTATCGCCGCGTCGGGCAGCGCCACCCGTTCGACGCTGGAATGAGAAATGTCACGTTCGTGCCACAGGGCCATGCCCTCCATCACCGGGATCACGTAGCCGCGGACGACGCGGGCCAGGCCGCAGATCCGCTCGGAACGGATCGGGTTTCGCTTGTGCGGCATGGCCGAGGAGCCTTTCTGGCCGGCCGAGAACGCCTCGGCCAGTTCGGCGACCTCGGTGCGCTGCCCGTGCCGGACCTCCAGGGCGATCGCCTCACAGGCGGTGGCGAGCAGGGCGAGCACGCTCGCCCACTCGGCGATCCCGTCGCGGAACACCACCTGCGTGGCCACGTCAGCGGGCCTCAGCCCCAGTTCGCGCAGTACCCGGGCCTCGATCGCGGGGCCGATGTTGGAGTAGGTGCCGACCGGCCCGGACAGCTTTCCCACCGCAACCGCGTCCCTGGCGCGCCGCAGCCGGTCCCGGCAGCGCGCCACGGCGAACGCGAAGTCGGCGACCCGGTGCCCCCAGACGTCCGGTTCGGCATGGATGCCGTGCGTCCGCCCGGCCCGGATCGTGCCCCGGTGCGCGAGCGCGTGCTCGCGCAGCGCTGTGACGAGGGCCGTGGCGCGGGTGATCAGCAGGTCGGTGGACTCGGTGAGGGTGACCGCGAGCGCCGTGTCCAGCAGGTCGGAGGACGTCATGCCGAAGTGCACCCAGGCGGCGGCCGACCGGGGCACGGTATTGTCCGCCCACGCGGTGAGGAACGCGATCACGTCGTGGTCGGTCACGGCCTCCGCGGCGGCCACCGCCTCGGCGGTCGGCGCTGGCGCGGCACGCACCGGCGCCACCGCGTCCGCCGGCGCCGTCCCGGCGTCGGCGTGCGCCTCCAGCACCAGGGTCTCCACCCGGCGCCACAGCTCGTACTTGTGCTCCTGGCTCCAGATCCGCCCCATCTCGGGCAGTGTGTAGCGCTCGATCACATGCCCATTGTCCCTTAGGGCGCGCTCGGTAGATCTATGCCGTCGTAGCAGGCGGAATGCCCTAACCGCCGACCGCGGCTCTGGGGCGCACGCGGGCGTAGCGCTCGGCCACGAGCATCGCCACGATCCCGGCCAGCAGGACGGCAAGCTGCACCTCGGCGTTGACCGCAGCCCCGATGGCGGCGGTGGCCAGGGCGAACCCGGCGCCGGCCAGCCGCAGCGCGATCGGCCCGATCCGCAGCGCCCGGCGGAACCAGGCGCTGCCCGCCAGGAACAGCGCGGCGCCGCCCGCCACCGCGACCGCCGCCCAGCCAGGATGCGGCCGGGTGGGGTTGCCGATGGTCAGGGAGGCGCCGGCGGCCAGCGTCACCACGCCGAGCAGGATCGGGATGTGCGCGTAGTAGGTGGCCAGCGCCAGGCCGGCCTGCCGCGACCGGTCCGTGGCGGCCATGGCTTGCTCGGCCCGCTCGTCGTCGCCGTCGCCGAAGTACGTCCACCACAGCGCGGCGGACAGGGCCAGGCCGAGGACGGCGGCCACGGCCACGTTGAAGGTCACGCCCGCCGGCGCGGCCCCGATGCCGACCGCCGCGACCGACTCGCCGAGCGCCACGATGACCAGGGCCCCGTGCCGCTCCGCGAAGTGCGCGGGCCGGAAGTCGAACCGGCCACCAGGCTGGATGATCAGCGGGGACAGCCACTGGATGGCCACCGCAGCCGCCCAGAGCAGGTAGCTGGCCGGGGAAGCAACGAACGCGGCGCCGATCACCAGCAGCGCAGCGCTGACGTTGAACGGCGTGACCCGCACGATGTTCCGGTTGACCCGGTAGAACAGCGCCCCGTGCACCAGGACCACGATCAGGTACCCGACACCGAGCGCGACCCTGGTCTCGGTGTCGCCGGGGCCGAAACCGCGCGGGATCGCCAGGCCGCAGATCAGGAAGCCGGCCATGCCGAGGAGCAGCAGCAGCCGGTCCGGGGTGCGGGTCGGAGCGCGGGTGTTGGTCAGCCACGCGTATCCCCCGTACATCCACCACAGCACCCCGAACACCAGCAGCACCTCGAAAGCGCCGCCCAGCGTGAGGTGATGCTCCAGCAGGGAGGCGAGCTGGGTGAGGGTGAACGCGAAGACCAGGTCGAAGAACAGCTCCAGCGTGGTCACCCGCAGCGGGGCGTCGGGGTCCGTGATGTCTATGGTGCTGGCGGGTTCACTGGGGCTGGAGGAGTTGGCGGCTTCGGCGGGGCGGGTCAGCCCGCCGCCGGGGCCTTCCGTGCCGCCGGGGCCCTCCATGCCGCCCGGGCCTGCCACGCCGCGCGGGTCCGCTGCGCCGCCTGGGCCTGCCACGCCGCCCGGGTCCGCTGCGCCGCCCGGGTCCGCTGCGCCGCCCGGGTCCGCTGCGCCGCCCGGGTCCGCTGCGCCGCCCGGGTCCGCTGCGCCGCCCGGGTCCGCTGCGCCGCCCGGGCCCGCTGCGCCGCCCGGGCCCGCTGCGCCGCCTGGGCGTGCCGCGCCGCCCGGGCCCGCTGCGCCGCCCGGGTCCGGTGTACCGGGTCCCGGGCTGGTCATGCCGGGCTGGACGCGGTCCGGGCGGCTTCGGCGGCGATGTCGCTGCGGAACCAGCCGCCCCGCATCTGAATCCGCGCCGCCGCCGTGTAGGCCACGGCACGCGCGGCCGCCAGGTCCGGCCCGCTGCCAACGACGTTGAGCACCCTGCCACCCGTGCTGACCAGCCGTCCGCCCCGGTCGGTGCTCGTGCCCGCGTGGAGCACATAGGCCCCGGCTACTCGTTCGGCATCATCAATACCTTCGATGACGTCACCGGTCACCGGCGAGACCGGGTAGCCCTCGGCCGCGACGACCACCGTGACCGCGGCGCCGGGCGCCCAGTCCAGCGGGGCGGCGCCGGACAGCGAGCCGGACGCGGCCGCGGCCAGCGCGCCGGCCAGCGGGCTGACGAGCCGGTCCAGCACGACCTGGGTCTCCGGGTCGCCGAATCTGGCGTTGAACTCCACCACCCGCGGCCCCCGGCTGGTCAGCGCCAGGCCGGCGTAGAGCAGGCCGCGGTAGGGGGCGCCGTGGCGGCGCAGCGCGGCGATCGCGGGCTCGATGACCGTGGTCATCAGTTCCGTGGCCAGCCCCCGCGGCGCCCAGGGCAGCGGGGCGTACGCGCCCATGCCGCCGGTGTTTGGCCCCTCGTCGCCGTCGTGTGCCCGCTTGAAGTCCTGCGCGAGCAGCAGCGGCACCGCGCTGGCGCCGTCGGCCAGCGCGAACATCGACACCTCGGGGCCGTCCAGGAACTCCTCGACGACGACCTTGCCCACGGCCTGCGCATGCGCGCGCGCGGCGGCCAGGTCGCCGGTCACCACGACGCCCTTGCCGGCCGCGAGGCCATCCGCCTTCACCACGTAGGGCCGCCCGAACTCGGCCAGTGCCGCGGCCACCTCAGCTTCGCTGGTGCAAGTGCGGGCGCGTGCCGTCGGAATGCCGCCCGCCCGCATGACCTCCTTGGCGAACGACTTGGAACCCTCGATCATGGCGGCCCGGCGGCTGGGCCCAAAACAGCTCAGGCCAGACCCTCGCAGCGCATCCGCCAGCCCGGCGACCAGCGGCGCCTCCGGCCCGATGACCACCAGGTCCGGGGCCACCGAGCGAGCCAGGTCGAGCACAGCGCCGATGTCGGCGAGATCGGCCGGGTGCACCGTGGCGATCGCGGCGATGCCCGGGTTGCCCGGCGCCGCGTGCACGCCGGTGACGGCGGGGTCGGCGGCGAGCGCCCGCGCCAGCGCGTGCTCACGGCCTCCAGCGCCGAGGAGGAGGACTCGCACGCGGCGAGCCTACCTGCCCAGCAGCGGCCGTAGCTGCAGCGTTTGGTCACGGCGCGGGCCGGTGCCGACCGCGGCCACCGGGGCGCCGATCATTTCCTCCAGCGCCCGCACGTACTCCCGCGCGTTGCGCGGCAGTTCGTCGAACTCCTTGGCCTCGGACAGGTCCTCCCACCACCCGTCGAAGAACTCATACACCGGCGCCGCGTGGTGGAACTCGGTCTGCGTCATCGGCATCTCGGTGTGCCTGGTCCCGTCGACGTCGTAGGCGACGCAGACCGGCACCTGCTCCAGCCCGGACAGCACATCGAGCTTGGTCACGAAGAAGTCGGTGATCCCGTTGACCCGGGCGGCGTACCGGGCGATGACCGCGTCGAACCACCCGCAGCGGCGCGGCCGGCCAGTGGTCACCCCGTACTCCCCGCCGGCCTTGCGCAGCCACTCGCCCTGGTCGCCGTCCAACTCGGTGGGGAACGGCCCGGCGCCGACCCGGGTCGTGTACGCCTTGACCACGCCGACCACCGTGGTGATCCGGGTCGGCCCGATTCCCGAGCCCGCACAGGCGCCGCCCGCGGTCGGGGACGAGGAGGTGACGAACGGGTAGGTGCCGTGGTCCACGTCGAGCAACGTCGCCTGGGCGCCTTCCAGCAGCACCGGTTTGTCCTCGTCGAGCGCGCGGTTGAGGACCGCCGAGGTGTCCGCCACATAGCGGCGCAGCTTCTCCCCGTACCCGACGTACTCCGCAGTCACCGCGTCCGCGTCGATCCCGCGGCGGTTGTACACCTTGGCGAGCACCTGGTTCTTCTCCCGGAGCACCAGGTCGAGCTTCTGCCGCAAGATCCCAGGGTCGAACAGGTCCTGGACGCGAATGCCGGTCCTGGCCACCTTGTCCGCGTAAGCCGGGCCGATGCCCCGGCCGGTCGTGCCGATCCGGGCGCTGCCGAGGTACCGCTCGGTCACCCGGTCCAGCGCGCGGTGGTGCGGCATGATCAGGTGCGCGCCGGCCGAGATCAGCAGGCGGTCGCAGGAGATGCCGCGCTCGGCCAGGCCGTCGATCTCCGCCAGCAGGACCTCGGGGTCGATCACCACGCCGTTCCCGATCACCGGGGTCACGCGCGGGGACAGCACCCCTGAGGGCAGCAGGTGCAGCGCGTAGCTCTCGTCCCCGATGACCACCGTGTGCCCGGCGTTGTTGCCCCCCTGGTACCGGACCACGAAGTCCACGCGGTCGCCGAGCAGGTCGGTCGCCTTGCCTTTGCCCTCGTCACCCCACTGCGCACCCACCAGCACGATGGCCGGCATGTGACCAGCCCCTTCCCGGCGTTGAGCCTGCGGCTTGGCTGAGCCTGCGGCTTGGCTGAGCCCGTCCGCGGAGCCTGAGGGTACCCGAGCGGCCGCGCGGGCCGTCAGGCGCCGTTCAATTCGGCGGCGGCCAGGGGGCTTGCGTCCTGGAGAAAGGCGCGGCAGCGCTCGGCCTCATCCTGCTCGCCAAGGGCGGCGGCCGCTCGGCCCAGCGCGTGCAGCGAGCGCAGGAACCCCCGGTTAGGCACGTGCTCCCACGGGATCGGGCCCTGGCCGCGCCAGGCCGCGCGGCGCAGCTTGTCCAGGCCCCGGTGGTACCCGGCCCGCGCGTAGGCGTAGGAGGCAACCGTCTCGCCCCGGCCCATCGCGTCGTCGGCCAGCGCCGCCCACGCCTCCAGGCAGGCCGGGTGGGCAGCGGCGACGTCGGCGGGGCTGACGCCGTATTCCAGTTCCTCGGCCGCCGGGTCTTCAGGCAGGTACGTGGGCGGCGGCCCGGCAAGGAGATTCCCGTTTTCCATGGCACCATCCTGCCCGGTTGCCGGGTCAACGGGCGCCACGTCCGCCCCGCCGCCCCCGCCGGGGTGCCATGTCCGCCGCCTACCGCGGCCACGCAGGTGCCACTTCGCGTGATATCACGCGAAACGCACGCCCATACCGGGCAAGGTATTGGCAAGAATAAGGACGGCGTTCCGGCGCGGGGCTGCCCGCTGATCAGCCGCGAGCCTGGCGTCCGCCGGTGGCGGCGCGAGTGCCGCGGTACCGCCGCCAGCGGCAGGAGGTCAGGTCATGCGCTTGCCCGCGGACATCAGGTCTTCGCAGGCGTGCTGCACGCGGGCGGCCATTGCCGCCTCGGCGGCCTTGCCCCAGGAGCGCGGATCGTAGTCGTTCTTCCTGCCGACGTCGCCGTCCACCTTGAGCACGCCGTCGTAGTTGGTGAACATGTGCCCCGCGATCGGCCGGGTGAAGGCGTACTGGGTGTCGGTGTCTACGTTCATCTTGACCACCCCGTAGGAGATCGCCTCGCGGATCTCCTCCAGCGCCGACCCAGACCCGCCGTGGAACACCAGGTCGAACGGCTTGTCCTTGCCGTACTTCGCGCCGACCGCGTCCTGGATCTCCTTCAGCACACTCGGCCGCAGCGTCACGTGCCCCGGCTTGTACACGCCGTGGACGTTGCCGAACGTGGCGGCCAGGATGTACCGGCCCCGCTCGCCGAGGCCGATGGCCTCCGCGGTGGCGAGCGCGTCCGCCGGGGTGCTGTAGAGCTTTTCGTTGATCTCCCCGACGACGCCGTCTTCCTCGCCGCCGACCACGCCGATCTCCATTTCCATGATCACGCGGGCCTTGGCGCACTCGTCGAGCAACTCCGACGCGATGGACAGGTTCTCCTCCAGTGGCACCGCGGAACCGTCCCACATGTGCGACTGGAACAACGGCTCCTCACCGCGCGCCACGCGCTCCTGGGACAGCTTCACCAGCGGCCGCATGAAACCGTCGAGCTTGTCCTTGGGGCAGTGGTCGGTGTGCAGCGCCACGTGCATCGGGTACTTCACCGCCACCGACCGCGCGAAGTGCGCCAGCGCGATCGAGCCGGTGACCATGTCCTTGACGCCCGAGCCGGACAGGTAGTCGGCGCCGCCGGTGGACACCTGGATGATTCCGTCGCTCTCCGCGTCGGCGAACCCGCGCAGCGCGGCGTTGAGCGTTTGGCTCGATGTCACGTTGATCGCCGGGTAGGCGAAGCCGTGCTCCTTGGCCCGGTCGAGCATCTGGGCGTAGATTTCCGGCGTCGCGATTGGCATGACGATCAGCTCCCGTCTGGTGGCCAGAGTCCAGTATCGATGACCCGGGCAGCCGGCGCCCAGCCGGGGGCGGAGCGTGGGCGCCCGGGCTAGCGTTTATCCCACGAAGACGGCACCGGACGGCAATGGCGGCCATACCACGCCCCGTTACCTGGTAGAACTTTGCCCATGGAGAGCTTTATCATCCACGCCGGCTACGCGGCGGTCTTCCTCTTCGGCTTCCTCGAAGCCTGCTGCGTGCCGATCCCGTCGGAGATCACCTTCGGCTTCGCCGGGGTGCTGGCTGGCGAGGGCCGGCTCAACGTCGTCGCGATCATCATCATCGGGACGATCGCGGAACTGGCCGGCTCGCTGGTCGCCTACGGCATCGGCCGGGTGGGTGAGCGCCCCCTGGTAGCCAAGTTCGGCCGCTACCTGCTGATCACCCAGGCGGACATCGACCGCGCGGAGCGGTTCATGGTCGGCCGCGGGGTGTGGGCGGTGCCGGTGGGCCGTGCGCTGCCGGTGGTGCGCACGTTCATCTCCATCGTGGCCGGCTTCGTCAAGGTGCCGCTGATGCTGTTCGCGCTGCTGAGCCTGCTCGGCACCGCCGTCTGGGTCACCGTGATCACCCTGGTCGGGTACGCGGTCGGCACCCAGTGGCAGAAGGTGGCGCACGGGCTCGCGCTGGCCGGGTACGTCATCGTGGCGCTGGCGGTGATCGGCGTCGCCGCCTTCGTCTGGCACCGGCTTAGGGAGGTCCGCAGGGAGCAGGCGGCGGCCGCTGACGGGGCGCCCCCCGGCGAGCATCAGCCCAAGCACAGGTCGCCGACGGCGTAGGCGGCGCGGAACTCCAGCCCGCGCCCGGTCACCGCGGCCCGCGCGCCGCGGTCCACCAGCACCGCCACCCCGGCCACCTCGGCGCCCGCCTCCCGCAGCGCGTTGACCGCGGTAAGCACGGAGGCGCCGGTGGTCGAGGTGTCCTCCACCGCGAGCACCCGGCGCCCGGCGACGTCTGGGCCTTCGATCCGCCGCTGCAGCCCGTGTGCCTTTTCTGACTTCCTGACCACGAAGGCATCCAGATTTTTGCCCTGAACGAAGGCGGCGTGCATCATCGCCGCCGCAACCGGGTCTGCGCCCAGGGTCAGGCCACCGACGGCGTCGTAGCCGAGGTCGGCCGTGACCGCGAGCATCACCCGGCCCGCCAGGGCGGCGCTCGCGCCGCTGAGCAGGACCCGCCGCAGGTCGATGTACCAGGACGCGCGCTGCCCCGAAGACAGCCCGAAGTCACCGCGGACCACGGCCTTGCCGTTGATCACTTTCAGCAGATCGTCGCGGTCGCTCAGTGTCGTTGCCTCCCTCGCGGGCGCCCGGCCCTGGGGGGCCTCCCTGGCTTCGGGAGGCTGGTCCTCGCCGCCGGCACACCGCAACGGCGCCTGGGGCGCCTTATGCGGCGTTCGGCCCGGCGGCTGCGGCGCCCACTGGCTAGGCTAACGGGTTCGGATCAGCCGGTCCTGGCGAGGACTTCACGTTCCCGGC
Organism: uncultured Actinomycetes bacterium; assembly: GCA_963734725.1. Taxonomy (GTDB): domain Bacteria; phylum Actinomycetota; class Actinomycetes; order Streptosporangiales; family Streptosporangiaceae; genus DASXKD01. Next base: position 11,092 of record CAVTIX010000001.1, on the reverse strand, counting down.
CCGGGTCCAGGCCGAGCGACAGCGGGCTGGCGCCCGGGTCGGGCGCCCGTCCGGCGGCGACCTCGTGCTTCAGCCAGAGCCACGTGTCGTGCACCGTGTCGCTGAGCGGCCGGTACCGCATGCCGGTGCGGCGGGCGCGGTCGCCCGTCATCTCCCAGACACCCGCGAACTCGGGGATGTCCGGCGCCCACATCGGCAGTTCGGTCCACGGGCTCACCCCGGCAGCCAGCAGGTCACCGTCCGCTACCCAGCGAAGTTCCGCGTGGAGGTCGCCGTCGGCGCTGGCCAGGCGCAGGCAATCGGCCAGCAGCGCGCCGAACGTGGTTCCTGCCCCGGGCACGTTGATGGTCGCGGGCAGGCTGCGCCGGGTGTTGTCCACCACCCAGGCCGCCAGGTCGCGGACGTCAGTCATCCTGACCCGCTTGCCCGGTCCGCCGGGGGCGAGGATCGTCCCGCCGCGGGCGACCCGCTCCAGCCACCACGTCAGCCACCGGACGTTCTCGTGCGGCCCGACGATCAGGCCGGGCCGGACGATGAGGCTCCTGCCCGGGAAGGCGGCGCCGACGGCGCGTTCCGAGCCGGCCTTGGCTTCCCCGTACCCGAGGCTGTCCACGGCGCCGGTGGCATCGGCTGGGCAGTCCAGAACGGGCGAGGCCTCGGTGACGCCCTCCGCGGGATGGTTCGCGTACACCGAGATCGTGGACATGTAGGTGTAGTGCCTGGCGTGGTCGGCGAGCGCCTGGGCCGATGCCAGCACGTGCGCCGGGGCGAGCACGGAGGTATCGATCACCGCGTCCCATTCGCGCCGCGCGAGCTGGCTCAGGTCACCGGGGTTCGTGCGGTCTCCGCGCAGCGGTTCGGCGCCCGGACGGGGGTGGCCGGACCGGCCACGGGAGAACGTTGTCACGTCGTAGCCACGGCTGCACGCTTCGTCCACGATCGCGCGTCCGAGGAACTGTGTTCCGCCGAGCACAAGCAGTCGCATAATCACCAATCCTGCCCGCTGCCCGGCGCTCGCCGCGACGCCTTCGGCGGCAGCGGATGTTTCCGCTCCCCAGCGGCAGGCCTGGCCGCAGGCGGGGCGGGCGCCCGCGATCTGTGCGCGATCCATCACGGAGGCCGGCCTTCCGCTGGTAACGTCTCGCCTGGACAGAAGGGCGGGTGTCGCGTGGATCGTTGCGCGCTGTTCGTGGATGCGGGCTACGTGCTAGGAGATGGCGCGATGGCCGTTCACGGCACACGCAACCGGGAGTCCGTTTCCTGGGACTATGCGGGTGTGCTCCAGGTTCTCATGGGCGTGGCGCGCGAACACACTGGCCTGCCGCTGCTGCGCTGCTACTGGTATGAGGCCCCGGCGGAAGGCCGCCACAGCGACGAGGACAACACCCTTGCCGACCTGCCCGGCGTCAAGCTGCGGCTCGGCCGGATGCGGCCCGGCCGCCGCGAGGGGGTGGAAAGCGAGATCCACCGCGACCTGACCACCCTGGCCCGCAACCGGGCGATCAGCGATGCGCTGGTGGTGAGCGCGGATGAAGACCTCGCCCAGGTGATCGCCGACGTGCAGGATCTCGGCATCCGGGTGGTCCTGGTGCACATCGGCGCGGCCGGCTGGACCGCCTCGGCCGCGCTGCGCCAGGAATGCGACGACATCGTCGCGATCGGTGCGGCACACCTGCGCCCGTCGGTGGAACTCGTGGTCGGCGCCGAGCCGGTAAGCGAAGAAGAACGGCAGGCGGCCTACCCGAGCCGCACGCCCGCCAACGGTCACGGGCGGCCCGGCGTGATCGGCCAGCCGCAGGCGCAGCCGCCGGGCTCGCACGCCGCCCCGCCCGCGATCTACACCGGCGCGGAGATCGCCGAGTACCGGCGGGCGGCGCACCCCGCGAGCAGCCCGCCACCGGCGGCGGCCAATGCTTCCGGGCCGCTGGGCACGGGCCAGCCGCGTCCCGGCGAAAACGGCGTGACCAGCCTCGCTCCCGGCGGGCCGGGCCTGGCGGCCGCGCCCCCGCCCGCCCCGCCCCCGTCTGCCTCGCGGCCACCTGCCCCGCCTCCGCCTGCCTCGCGGCCACCCGCCCCGCCTCCGCCTGCCCCCCGGCCACCCGCCCCGTCTCCGGGGATTGCGGCGCCGCCGGGCCCGGCGCCCGGCGCCGCGCCCGCCGGGACACCCTATTCGCGTGACATCGGTGACTACCCCACGCTGCCGCCCCAGCCGGGAGTGGCGCCCCAGCCGGGAGTGGCGGCCCAGCCGGGAACGGCGGCCCAGCCAGCGGCGGGCAGCCAGCCGGGCCCGCCGCCGGGCCAGTTGCCGCAGGAGCAGACGCTGACGCACGCGCCCCTCCCGGCCCCGGGTCCGCTGCCGCAGCGGACCCGGGTCGGCGGGCAACACGCCGGGCTGCCGTCACCACAGCCCAGCTCGGCGCCCACGATTCCAGGCCAGCACGCGCAACACGCGCCACCGCCACAGCAGCTCGCGCCCGGGCAGCCGTCACCGCCGCCGGGCCAGCCCGCGCCGGGCCAGCCGGCCCCACCGCGGCGCCAGCCTGTGCCGGGTCAACCTGCGCTGCCGCCGGTCCACGCCGTACCGCCGCCGGGCCAGGCCAGGCCCGCTTACCAGGCGGCCCCACCGCCGCCAGCGGCGCCTCCGGCAGCACCGGACCAGCCCGGATTCCGCGGCCAGGCGCCCGACGTGGCGGCGGCCAGGCAGGCCGCGGCCACTCCCCGGCCGCCCACGGCCGGTGCGCCTCCCGGCCCCGCGCTCGGCGGGCCACCCGGCGCGGCGCCGGCCGCTCCCCCGGTGCAGCCGCTCCAGCCGCCCCAGCAGCCCCGCGGTTACCCGGCCGATATGCCCGGGCGGGCGCCCAGCGGACCCACGGACCAGCGGGCCAGGCAGTTCCGGGCGGCGCCGGCCCACCCCGGCGCCGGGGTGACCGCGCCGTACGTGCCGCAACCGGTCGCGGTCGCGCTGACCGACGCGGTGCAGGCAGCCCACGGGGAGGGCTTCAGCTTCGGCCAGGCCGTGGCGCGGGACGCGCCGGCGCTCTGGCTGGAGGCGGTGCTGGCGCGCAAGCCCCGGATGCCGTCCGACCTGGAAGCCAGGCTGCTGCAGGATTCTTCTCTGCCTATTGACTCGCTGTTGCACGACGAGGTGCGGCATGCCTTGCGGCGCGGTTTCTGGGACGCACTGGAAAGGGTTCGCCATTGACCCGTTTTGTTATCGTCCAATGGCTGTCCAGACACGTTGCTGGAGACTTCAGATGGGTACGTCCCTAACGTGGTTGCGCTGAGCCCCGAGACATTCGACGCGATCGAGTTCGATGCCGCGTGCAGCGGTGAGCACCGGGCCGCGGCACAAGAGATGACCAGGCTTGCGGATACCGGCACGCAGACCGCGGCGATGGCCCGGTCCGAGGCCTACATCCGGGCGGGCGAGCAGTGGCTGCTCGCCGACGACCCGGCCGCGGCGGTGAACGATTTCATGCGCGCCATCGCCGATGGCGGCCGGGCCTCGGTGGATCCGCGAATCCCGCTGGCCCGCGCCCTTTTCCAGCTGGGCCGGGACGCGGAGGCCGAGGCCTACGTCGGCGAGCTCGGCGCCCAGACGCCGCGAGACGCGCGAATGTGCGACCTGCTAGCGGAATTGCTTGTCGAGCAATCCGACCTGGTAGGCGCGCTCGGCTGGGCGAACGCCGGCGTCGAGCTGTGCCTCGGCCGGACCCCGGGCCCGGTCGGCCAAGGCAGCGAGGTTCCGCCGCTCGGCCTCGTCACGCAAGTGCCGGGCGACGAGAACGAACTGCGCCTGCTGCTGAGCCTGCGATTCCGGATCCGCAACGATCTCGGCCTGCCCGACGACGACTACGACCGGCTGCTTGATCGGCTGCGCTGACCGGATTCCCGAATGCCAAAACGGCGGGCCCTGCGGGTGCAGGGCCCGCCGCTTTATTTGCCGGTGATGGCAGCCGGGCGAGGCGATCAGTTGCTGGCCGACTCCGCTGGCTGCCGGCGTTCCGCCGTCACCGTGAGCGTGTCGGCGTCGGGATCCCGGTCTACCCGGACCACGTCGCCGTCCACGATCTCACCCGCGAGCAGCGCCCGGGCCAGCTGGTCGCCGATGGCCGACTGAACCAGCCTGCGTAGCGGGCGTGCGCCGAACACCGGGTCGAACCCGGTCAGGGCCAGCCACTCCCGCGCGGCCGGGGTCACGTCCAGCGTGAGCCGCCGCCCGGCAAGCCGGCGGCCCAGGGCGGCCACCTGCAGGTCCACGATCTCCGCGAGTTCCTCGGTGGACAACGGGTCGAACAGGATGATGTCGTCGAGGCGGTTCAGGAATTCCGGCTTGAACGTCGCCCGGACCACGGCCATCACGGTTTCCCGCTTCGCGGCCTCACCCAGGGACTGGTTCGCGAGCTCCGAGGACCCCAGGTTCGAGGTGAGGATCAGGATCGTGTTGCGGAAGTCCACGGTCCGGCCCTGGCCGTCGGTGAGCCTGCCGTCATCCAGCACCTGGAGCAGGATGTCGAAGACCTCCTGGTGGGCCTTTTCCACCTCGTCCAGCAAGATCACGCAGTATGGCCGGCGCCGAACGGCCTCGGTGAGCTGGCCGCCAGCCTCGTAACCCACGTAGCCGGGCGGCGCGCCCACGAGCCGGGCCACCGAGTGCTTCTCGCTGTACTCGCTCATATCGATGCGGACCACGGCGCGCTCGTCGTCGAAGAGGAACTCGGCGAGCGCTTTGGCCAGCTCGGTCTTGCCGACCCCGGTGGGCCCGAGGAACAGGAACGAACCGGTCGGCCGGTCCGGGTCGGAAATGCCCGCCCGGGACCTGCGTACCGCGTCGGACACGGCCTGGACCGCCCTGGCCTGGCCGACCAGGCGCTTGCCAAGTTCGCTCTCCATCCGGAGCAGCTTGCCGGTCTCGCCTTCGAGCAGGCGGCCCGCCGGGATGCCGGTCCAGGAGGACACGACATCCGCCACGTCGTCCGGCCCGACCTCCTCCTTGACCATGGGCGCCGCGTCCCCGGCCGTGACGGCCGTGCTCTCGTCCGCGCGAGCCGCGGCAGTGGCCTGCTCAAGCTCGGCCTCGACGGTCTTGATCTCACCGTTCTCCAGCCGCGCCCACTCTTCCAGGTTGCCGTCCCGCTGCGCGCGCTCGACCTCGACCCGCAGGTCATCGAGGCGCTTCTTCAGCTCGCCGACCCGGTTGAGGCCGGCCTTCTCCCGCTCCCAGCGGGCCAGCAGCGCGGTGAGCTGCTCCTGCCGGTCGGCGAGGTCGGCGCGGAGCCGCTCCAGCCGGTCCTTGCTGGCCGGGTCCGCCTCCCGCTCCAGCGCCATCTCCTGCATCTTCATCCGGTCCACGGTCCGCTGGAGCTCGTCGATCTCCACCGGGCGCGAGTCGATCTCCATCCGCAGCCGGGATGCGGATTCGTCCACCAGGTCGATGGCCTTGTCCGGGAGGAAGCGGCCGGAGATGTACCGGTCGGACAGGGTCGCCGCGGCGACCAGCGCCGCATCGGAGATCTGCACCTGGTGGTGCGCCTCGTAGCGGCCCTTCAGGCCGCGCAGGATCGCGATGGTGTCCTCGGCCGACGGCTCGCCGACGAAGACCTGCTGGAAGCGGCGCTCCAGCGCCGGGTCCTTCTCGATTCGCTGCCGGTACTCGTCCAGGGTGGTCGCGCCGACCATGCGCAGCTCGCCGCGGGCCAGCATGGGCTTGAGCATGTTGCCCGCGTCCATGGCGCCCTCGGCCGCGCCCGCGCCCACCACCGTGTGCAGCTCGTCGATGAACGTGATGACCTGGCCCTCGCTGGCCTTGATCTCGTTCAGCACCGCCTTGAGGCGCTCCTCGAACTCGCCGCGGTACTTCGCGCCCGCGACCATCGCGCCCAGGTCGAGCGCGACCAGGCGCTTGCCGCGCAGCGACTCGGGCACGTCACCCGCCACGATCCGCTGCGCCAGGCCCTCGACGACGGCGGTCTTGCCGACCCCCGGCTCGCCGATGAGGACCGGGTTGTTCTTGGTACGGCGGGACAGGACCTGGATCACCCGCCGGATCTCGGCGTCGCGGCCGATGACCGGGTCCAGTTCGCCGTCGCGGGCCCGCTGGGTCAGGTCGATCCCGAACTTCTCCAGCGCCTTGTACGTTTCCTCCGGGTCCTCAGAGGTGACCCGGGCGCTGCCGCGTACCTTCTCGAACGCCTCAAGCAGCACCTGGGGCGTGGCGCCGTGCTTGCGCAGCATGGTCGCCGCCTGGCCGCCGTCCGCGGCGAGCCCGACCAGCAGGTGCTCGGTCGAGACGTACTCGTCCTGCAGTTCACGCGCCCGCTTGGCCGCGGTGGCCAGCGTGCTCAGCACCGGGCGGGACATGTCCGGCGGGCTGGCCGTGGCGCCGGCGATCTTGGGCAGCCTGGCGAGCTGGTCCTTGGCCTCGGTGAGGATGGCGGCGGGGTCCGCGTTCACCGCGCGGAGCAGTGGCGCCGCCGTGCCGCCGTCCTGCTCGATCAGCGCCGCCAGCAGGTGCAGCGCCTCGACGTGCGGGTTGCCCTCCGCGGTGGCCCGCCGCACGGCGTCGGAGAGCGCCTCCCGGCTTCTGCGGGTGAGTTTGTCTTCCATCAGCTGCTTTCTTCAGTACGTGGGGTCTTGCCAAACGTGCCCGTGGCCGGTGTGGCCACCTAGAGATGAGCGGTGTCCGCGGCGCCGGGCGCACCCTGCTGTTCCCCGGCCGCCGGCGACGCGCTGGCGCCCGGGCGGGACCCGGTGCGGACATTCCGCACCGGGACCAGCTGGGCGCCGGCCGCGCGGTTGCGCACCAGGCCGGCCAGCCTGGCGGCGACCGCGCGGGTTGACTCCAGTTCGGCACGGAGCTGGGCCATCTCCGTGGTCATCTCGGCGAGCAGGCGGCGGGCGCGTTCCAGCTCGGCCCCGAGTTCGAGGATCTGCTTGATGCCGGACAGGTTGACGCCTTCCTCCTGGGACAGCCGCTGCACCTCGCGCAGCAGCACGACGTCGCGCAGCGAGTAGCGCCGGCCCCGCCCGGCCGAGCGGCCGGGGGAGACCAGCCCGAGCCGGTCATAAGCACGCAGGGTCTGCGGGTGCAGGCCGGACAGTTCGGCCGCCACCGAGATCACGTACACCGGGGTCTCGTCCGACACCTCAAACGGGTTCGTGCTCATTCCTCACCGCCTCCCCGTCATGTCTGCCGTGCCCTTCGCAGGAGGTCATCGCGCGGATCCGCGCTGGCCGTCGCGTCGCGGAAGGACTCAAGCGCCTGCCGCGCGGCGCCGTTCAGGTTCTGCGGCACCTGAACCGCCACTGTGACCAGCAGGTCGCCGGTCGTCCCGTCCTTGCGCCGGGCGCCCTTGCCCCGCACCCGGAAGGTGCGGCCGCTCGGCGTCCCGGCGGGGATCCGGACGCTCACCAGGACTCCGTGCAGCGACGGGACCTTGATCTCGGCCCCGAGCGCTGCCTCGGTGAAGGTGACCGGCACGGTCACGGTGACGTTGTCGCCGGACCGCCCGAAGACCGGGTGCGGCGTGACGTGCACCCGTACGTACAGGTCGCCCGCCGGGCCGCCGCGCTCGCCCGGAGCGCCCTTGCCCCGGAGCCGGATCCGCTGCCCGTCCGCCACGCCCGCTGGGATGCGGGCCTGGATCGTCCGGCTGCTCATCGCGCGGCCACTGCCCGAACACGACGGGCAGGGGTCGTTGACGACCAGGCCCCGGCCGCGGCACTCCTTGCACGGCTCGGAGAACGCGAAGCTGCCCAGGTTCCTGCTGGACTGGCCGGTGCCCTGGCAGGTGGGACACACCCGGGGCACCGTCCCTGACTTCGCCCCGGTGCCGTGGCAGGTCGGGCACGCTCCCTCACCGGTCAGCCGCAGCGACACCGTGGCGCCGTCGATGGCGTCGTTGAACGACAGCGTGGCCTCGGTCTCGATGTCCGTCCCGCGGCGCGGGCGCGTCTGGGCGCCAGCGCGTCCCCCGCCGCCGAACATCCCGCCCAGCAGGTCGCCGAGCCGGCCGCCGGAGGCGGTGGTGTCGCCGCCGCCCGCGCCGCCGAACAGGTCGCCCAGGTCGAACTGGAAGCCGCCCGGGCCGCCCTGCCCCGGTGGCCGGAAGCCCCCGCTCCCGAACAGGGAGCGGGCGTCGTCGTACTCTTTGCGCTGCTTAGCGTCGGACAAGACGTTGTACGCCTCGGAGATCTCCTTGAACCGCTCCTCCGCCTTGGGGTCGCCTTTGTTGGCGTCGGGGTGGTACTTGCGGGCGAGCTTGCGGTACGACTTCTTGATCTCGTCCGCGGTCGCGGTCTTGGAGACGCCAAGAGCCTTGTAATAGTCCTTCTCGAGGAAGTCCCTAGTGCTCATTGGTATCTCCAGGCGTCAGTCTTCGTCCTCACGGTTCTCCTGTGGCCCGGCCTCGTCCGGTCCGCTGGGCAGGCCGGCCTCGTCCGGCCGGTCCGCCCCGACGGCGTCGGGTCCCGCGTCGTCGGGCTCGGCGACGATCACCCGGGCAGGCCGGACGATCCGATCGCCGACCTTGTAGCCGGGCTGCAGGATCTGGATGCAGGTCGGCTCGGTCACTCCAGCGGACTGGATGAGCGACACCGCCTCGTGCACGTTCGGGTCGAACGGCTCGCCCTCGTTGCCGAATGCGGCCAGGCCTAGCTTGGTCACGATCGACTCCAGCGACTGGGCGACCTTCTCAAAGCCGCCGACCAGTTCTCCGTGCTCCTGGGCCCGGCCGATGTCGTCGAGCACCGGCAGCAGCGCGACCAGCACGTTGGCGAGCGCCTGCTCGCGTACCACCAGCCGGTCCCGGTTGACCCGCTTGCGGTAGTTGGCGTATTCCGCGCTCACTCGCTGCAGGTCAGCGGTGCGCTCGGCGAGCTTGGTGGCAAGCTCCTGCTCGGCCTCCACGGGGCCGCCCGGCGTCGCCGCCGGGCCGGCCCCGCCAGGCGCCGGGCCCGCGCCGGGGCCCGCTGCCTCGGGCGAGCCCGCCGGCCCGCGGGCCGGCGGGCTCCGCGCCAGGCTCGGACTCCGAGTGCCTGCCCGGCCGGCCGGGCTTGCCGGACCCGCGTGCCGCGGTCCCCGGCGCATCCCCCCCGGGGTTTCTGACCTGCCCCGTGCGTGGGTCGATGCGCCTGAGGTCGCGGATCACCGGTCCTGCGTTGGTCTCCTCAGGTGAGCTCATTAGGCGGCGCCACCTTCTTCGCGAGGCTTCTCCTCGTTGACGATCTCAGCCTCGACGACCTCGTCGTCCTGCTGCTCGGCGGTCGCGTCAGCCGTCTGCTCGCCCGCGGCGGCGCTGGCCGCCTGGGACTGCGCGTAGATGGCGGTGCCCATCTTCTGGCTGACCTGGGCCGCCTTCTCGGTGGCTTCCTTGATCGCGTCGATGTCGGTGCCCTCGAGCGCCTTCTTGAGGTCGGCGATCGCCGACTCCACCTCGGCCTTGATGTCCTCGGGGATCTTCTCGGCGTTCTCGGCGACAAACTTCTCGGTCTGGTAGGCGAGCGTGTCGGCGCGGTTGCGCGTCTCCGCCTCATCGCGGCGCCGGGCGTCCTCCTCGGCGAACTTCTCCGCCTCGGCCATCATCCGGTTGATCTCGTCCTTGCCCAGGGCGGATCCGCCGCTGATGGTCACCCGCTGCTCCTTGCCGGTGCCGAGGTCCTTGGCCGAGACGTTCACGATGCCGTTGGCGTCGATGTCGAAGGCCACCTCGATCTGCGGGATGCCGCGCGGGGCGGGAGCGATGCCGGCCAGCTCGAACATGCCGAGCTTCTTGTTGTACGCGGCGATCTCGCGCTCACCCTGGAACACCTGGATCTGCACCGACGGCTGGTTGTCGTCCGCGGTGGTGAAGATCTCCGAGCGCTTGGTCGGGATGGTGGTGTTCCGCTCGATGAGCTTGGTGAAGATCCCGCCCTTGGTCTCGATGCCCAGCGACAGCGGGGTCACATCGAGCAGCAAGACGTCCTTGACCTCGCCCCTGAGCACGCCGGCCTGCAGGCAGGCGCCGACCGCGACGACCTCGTCCGGGTTCACGCCCTTGTTGGGCTCCTTGCCGCCGGTCAGCTCCTTGACCAGGTCCACCACGGCGGGCATCCGCGTCGAACCGCCGACGAGCACCACGTGGTGGATATCGGTCAGCTTGACCCCGGCGTCCGCGATCACCTGCTTGAACGGCGCCTTGCACCGGTCCAGCAGGTCGGAGGTCATCTTCTGGAACTCCGCCCGGGTGAGCTTGGCGTCCAGGTGCAGCGGGCCCTGCTCGGAGTGGGTGATGTAGGGCAGGTTGATCTGCGTCTCGGCGGAGCCGGACAGCTCGATCTTCGCCTTCTCCGCGGACTCGCGCAGCCGCTGCAGCGCCATCTTGTCCTTGGACAGGTCGGTGCCGTAGCCGTTCTTGAAGTCCTGCACCAGCCAGTCCACGATCCGCTGGTCCCAGTCGTCACCGCCGAGGTGGTTGTCGCCGCTGGTGGCCTTCACCTCGACCACGCCCTCACCGACTTCGAGCAGGGACACGTCGAAGGTGCCGCCGCCGAGGTCGAAGACGAGGATGGTGGCCTCGTTCTCCTTCTCCAGGTGATACGCCAGCGCCGCGGAGGTGGGCTCGTTGATGATGCGGAGTACGTTCAGCCCGGCGATCTGGCCGGCCTCCTTGGTGGCCTGGCGCTGCGCGTCGCTGAAGTACGCGGGCACGGTGACCACCGCGTCGGTGATCGTCTCGCCCAGGTACGACTCGGCGTCCCTCTTCAGCTTCTGCAGGATGAACGCGCTGATCTGCTGGGCGGTGAACTTCTTGTCGTCGATCTTGACGCTCCAGTCGGTGCCCATCTGCCGCTTCACCGAGCGGATCGTCCGGTTGACGTTGGTCACCGCCTGCCGCTTGGCGACCTCGCCGACGAGCACCTCGCCGTTCTTGGCGAACGCGACCACCGACGGAGTGGTCCGCGAGCCTTCCGCGTTGGCGATAACTGTGGGCTCGCCGCCTTCGAGGACAGCGACAACGGAGTTGGTCGTCCCGAGGTCGATCCCTACCGCACGTGCCATGAGTAGTCCTTGTTAGTAGTGAAGTTGAGTCTGGTCAACGCAAGCTTGCCA